>NZ_MUJY01000129.1 GCF_002286785.1 Pseudomonas sp. PIC25
ATACTTCGACGCCGAAACCGGCCTGCACTACAACCGCCACCGCTACTACAATCCCAACACCGGCTGCTTCCTCACCCCCGACCCGATCAAACTCGCGGGCGGGCTGAACAACTACCAGTACGTGAACAACCCCACGGGGTGGGTTGATCCGTTGGGGTTGAATAGCCAGTGTCCGCCGGGGAATGGAAATAAGCCGGGAGTAGCGGAAAATCCTGCGGATAAAGCGAAAGTCGATGAAGGAACTCCCAGCGCCCCTGGGCCGGAGCATGGAAAAAATCCTGAGTTTTTCAAAACTGAAACCACGTGGAAAGCCCGTGGCAATGGGACAGGAAACACCTATAAGGTCTATCAACAAGATATTGACTGGGGCTTAGAGTATAAAGGTGTATCGAATATGGATAGGGCAACAGAAGGTGGCGCACCCTACGTACTTAAGGATGGTGTTCCACAACAACTTCAACTTCACCATTCACGGCAAAATGGGAAGGGGCCACTATTTGAACTGAGCCGTAAGACTCATCTTCAAACTCTAAAAGGCAAAGGTAGGGAAGCGATACATCCGTATGGCCACAATCAGAACCCTGACGCCCCAGTAAATAGGGAGCAATTCAATAAAGAAGTGCCGCAGTATTGGAAAGACCGAGCGGCAGAGGCAAGAGAAAAAAATGATTCCTCCTCAGTTGATTAGCCTTATCGAAAAACAGCCTGGTAATATTCACAGGGCGAATACAGAGTCAGTTGTTGAGGCGCTGAAGGCTCTAGATATAAGTTTGGAAAGCGAATTCGCTGAGTTCTTTTTAAATTACGTCATAACCTTTTTCAAAAGCACCGCGTCGAATGAGGAGCTATGTGATATCGCAGAGCCAAGCAATGAAATAGAAGTTGGCACAGATTTCATTCATGAAGTATGGGAGCTACCAGAAAATTTCATTTGCCTCACAACTGTTCAAGGGGAGGGATGTTATCTATACGACAAAAAAAATGGCGAGGTTTTGGATTTCAGCCTTGCACAGCGAGCCGAATTTTTGGCTGGTAAGGTTGGGCTGAAATGGAACACATTTTTTGATTTTCTGACTTGGTACTTGTCATAAGAACATTGGTTTAAAGCTGCTCCGGTTGCATGTAAGAATTCTTGCATGTCTGAGGGTTGGAAGGGTGCGGGGCGTGTTCCAAAACCCATGTGCAGTAGATCAAGTTACTAGGATTTAGTCATGCTTGGCTTGGTGGATTTCAGAATGCTGCTACCTATCAAGTGAGACGTACCGCTGTTGCGATGACCGTCATCCCTGCGATGTCGAACACCGCAGCTACTCGCGCCGAACGCATTGGTAGGCTCTGGCCATGGATGCTTCGGACTCGGACATGAACAGGGAAACAGATAAGCGTAAGGATCGAGCCCATCCTGTGCTCGATCATTCAGACGCGCTTCGTGCTTCCGCCGAGCGTTTCAACCTGTCGTGCCCGGATACAGCCTGGCTCGGTTGGCAGGTATTGCACCGTTTCAGTTGTGCGCAAGGGCATGTGTTCAAGCGGACGCCAAAGTCGCTCGTTAATGCCACGGTCGATGCCGTCTGCCCGGAATGCATCGGACAAGGGCATTTGAACCGCTTGCGTGCCATTGCCCGCGAGGCAGGGGTTGAATGCCTGGACAGTCAGTGGCGTGGCTCCAAGGTGCTTTATCGGTTTCGCTGCCAGAAAGGGCACATTCGGCAGCGCCGTCCAGGCCTCGTTTATAAGAATGCCGCTTGTCCCATCTGTCTTCACCAGCAAATCCACAAGAGCCAGCGACTGTCCGATGGCTTGGCCCGTCTGCGGCAGGCTGCGCAGTTGCGGGGAGGCGAATGTCTGTCGGACAACTACCAAGGCGTTGCCCAGCACTACCGCTTCCGTTGTGCCGAGGGGCATGAGTGGTCGGCGGAAGGGGTGAGCATCCTCAACAAGGGCTCGTGGTGCCGGGTTTGTGCCGGTCAGCGCAGGGGAGAGGGCTACCGGCTGGCGGACGGTCTGAAGCGGTTGCAGGCCGTGGCGGAGAAGCGCGGTGGTTGCTGCCTGTCCGACACCTATATGGGGGGACGGGAGAAGTACCACTTCCGCTGCGGGTCTGGTCACGAGTGGCAGGCGACCGGCACGTCCATCCTCCGTGGTACGTGGTGTCCGCACTGTAACTTGGCCTCCAAGCGTGATGGCCGGCTCCTGTTGGCGGATGGCTTGTCGCGGCTGCAAGCGATGGCCCGGCAGCGAGGCGGCGAGTGCCTGTCCACGGAATACCAC
>NZ_MUJY01000130.1 GCF_002286785.1 Pseudomonas sp. PIC25
AGGTGATCAAGCGCATGGCCTACGGCTACCGGGACAGCAGCTTCTTCTTCATGAAAATCAAAGCCGCTTTCCCCGGTAATCCGTGAAGAACCTTTTTTTTGCCCGCAAAACGGCGAATTCCTACCGGGCGCTTCGATGCTTCCATGTACTGTCAGGGGTTGCTGCCTGGCTGCCGGCCAAGGCACGCTGGAGCCTGGCCCGAGGTAGGCCGCCGTCGCTCGTTGAAACATGTCGAGGGAATCGTGCGCATCATGATCGTGGGGTGGGTATTGGTGGGGTTGGCCGTGGGCGGCATTGCCGCATGGGCCATCAAGGGGGCGAAACCGGCGCAGCAGAAATCGCCCGAGCCAGCACGGGTCGAGGAAGTGACGGCAGCCGAGGTGGATCGGTTTCTCGCACCTTATGCCGACCGGTTGCAGGCCTCACGCCGGCCGCTGGCGCGGGTCGTGCTGGAGCCGCTGCCCGGCGACGATCCGCAGGTCAGCAAGGTAGGTGGGCGTGCCTGGTGGCCCAAGGGGGAACCGGCGCCGGTCGACGAGCGCGGCGCGCCGCTGCATCTGCTGGCCCAGGTGAATTTCGCCGAGCTGCCGCCGATGCCCGGCTACCCCCGGCGGGGCCTGGTGCAGTTCTTCATCGCCGCGAACAATTTCTACGGCGCCAACTACGAGGGCGACCTCACGCCGTTGGCGCTATCGGTACAGCGCAACTTCCGAGTCGTCTACTGGCCGGATGTTTCGACGGAGGGAGACGCCCTCCTGCCCCTGGGCGGCGACATGCTGCCGCACAATCCGGCCAAGCCACGCCGCATGCGCTTCGAACCGGGCGAAGAGCCGCTGACCGTGAGTGACTACCGTTTCGGCGCGTTGCTGGGCGGTGACGCCTATGCCGCTGTCGAAGCCTATGGAAAGGCGCAGCGGCTTTCCGCCGAGGGCTTGTTCGACGCACTGTGGGAACGCCATGCCGGCGGAGGGCACAAGGTCGGCGGCTACCCCGGCTTCGTCCAGACCGACCCGCGCACCGGCGGCGACTGGGAGTTGCTGCTGCAACTGGATTCCGACGACGAAATGATGTGGGGTGATGTCGGCGTGGGCAATTTCTTCATCGCTCCGGTCGACCTGGCGCGTAGCGACTTCAGCCGGGTGATGTACACCTGGGATTGTCACTGAGAGGTGGGGGCGGTGTGAGGGGGAGGGCATCCTTGCCGACCCTCACCGCTGTTCGCTACTTGGCTTTCCCTGCTTCGAGGATCGGCATGCCGGCTTCGGTGGGGATGTAGATGCGTTCGCCCTTGCCGTCCTGCAGCCCCTTGATCCAGATATAGCGCAGGTATTGTTCGTTGTTCTTCAGGGATTCACCGATGATGCGGTTGGCCTCGGCGGCAGCCTTGGCGCGTTCGATATCGGCTTGGCCTTCGGCTTTGGCGCGCACGACCTGGGCGCGCCCTTCGGCTTCGGCCAGGGTGACCTTGGCCTTCGCCTGCATCAGTGAAGCCTGCTCCCTGGCCTTGGCTTCTTCGATGAGAATCTGCTTGCTCCACTCGGCTTCCTTGAGCGCGGCGATGCCGTCGAGTTCGAGCTTGTAGACCCGGTACTTGGGCCAAGCCCAGAACGCCAGGACCACCAGCAGGATGGCGACGAGGGCGAGCATGGCGAGAAATCCGAAGGCGGCGGCTTGCTGGTTGCGGTACATCCGATGTCCTCTGAGCAGGGAATGAGTGCTGGCGCGGAACGCTAGCGATCTGCCATCGCCCTGTCCAGAGGTCTATGGAGAAGTTGCTTCTCGCTCCTCGGAAGCGATGCAGTGCCGAAAACGAACACGCCGCCATGATCGGCGGCGTGAACGGCAGGGGGCTTTTAATCTGGTTTAAAGGCTGTCAGTTGTGGCCTTTATCTGCCAACGAGAAGACCAATGCTTTAACTGCTAGGTCTGCTGTGTACTGGAACTCAACCACCGCATTGGGATGAGTGGCTTCATTCAATTCATAGGCATCCCAGCCGCCTGTTTTCCCAATGGGTTTCGGCAGCGACGTCGGCCCTTGGGATTCGTGGGGCTCACCAAACTGCCTACGTACCTCTGGCTTTTCCATATGCGAAGCAAACGGCTGGGGTAGTTCCCCGCGGTAGGCCGGTCGATTCGGCACAACCTGAAGCAACGCGATAGAAATGCTCTCTAGCCGCTTGGTTCCTTCGTGGAAACTCAGACCTAACCCTGGCTCTATATCGAGATGAAATTGATCGTCTTGCTCGAAAATTTTCCAGGGCTTGATTGCAGGTACGACGCCTGAAGACAAAAGGTCTTCATAGCTGCGGCCAAGAGCCTTGATATAGCTGGTCATTGCTGCTGCGGTTGCCATTAATACCACCCTTGTTCTTCGTGAAGGCTATGAAGCTTGCTGCGTGCGTCTTCGATGTCCGCCTCCGTATAACCTTCCGCCAACAACCCCACGCGAACTGCGTCGAAATTGCTATCTACCGCGCTTCGCAGATCGGAAGCATCCTTGATTTGCTTGCTCTGCGAGTTTCTGCCGCCAAAGGTCTCACTGGACCTCTGGTGCACCTTATTGGGGATGGCGATGCTGGGCGCATTTTTGATTAGAGCCTCAACCTCCCAGGGAGTCATGCGAGGGTGCTTATCTAATAAGTATCGCTTCAAAGTAGCTTGCGCCGGAATATGGTCGATATCGAGTCCATCCTTGCGACTTCGGCCACTGAGATCGTTATACGGCCCCACTTCCAGCGGCCGTACCGCCGGCTTGGCGAACACGATATAGACCGGAGGAACGCCTGAGTCCGCGGGGAACGTCAGCACACAATCCTGCCAAGTGATGTCGTCGCCGGCCGGGTATACCTCGATCTCGCTGTCGAGCTGGTCTGGGATCGGGTGGACCAGCAGCGTCTCCACCGGTTCGGTAGGCAACGGGAAGATCAGGGGCTCAGATGGCAACGGACCATTGTTCGGCGTCCAGATGATGGTAATCCTGCCGACGTGGGCCTCCATCGCGGTTTGGTCGGCATTCCATGTCACCGCCACCGTGGGCACGCTGGCCACGCCCGACAGCGCGCTGGTGTGAATGCCATAGACCTGGATCGAACCATCCGGCGCCTTGCGGAACTGGAAACGTACCCGCGTGGTTGCTGCGCTCAGCATCGCCAGTTGTTCGGTGGTGTACAGCGTCGAATCGCCGATATCGCGCGGCCACATTGCCAGCAGTAAGGTGCTGGCCGCCGTACCGGCCGCGGCTCCAAGCGCCTCAGCCGCCCCCGCCAAGCCACGAATGGCCCAGCTCCCCAGGCTTTCAACCGAACCGCCGGCCAAGGTGCCGGACACCCGACCGAGCAGCGCCGCCCCACCAGGGGTGACGGCGTCAGTGGTGCCCAGCAGGGCAATGGTGCCGAAGTTCCGGGCTGACTCGGTACCCTTTCCGGCATCGGTCGAACCGATTGGCACCGAGACGCAGGACTTAGCAAAAACGCACGGATCGGCGGGCGAGAGTCCGTGCACATCATTGGCAGGGATGCTGGTGGTGAACTGGCTGACATAAGAGCCGTCACGAATCGCGCCGGCCCATATCTTGGTTGCGGCTTCTGCCTTGACCGCCAAGTCCGGCGCAATAGCGACCGATGCCTTCACATCGGCCATGACGGTGTTCTGTGTGGCAATCAGTCGATTGCTGCCGAATGGACATCCGCATTTGACGGCATGGCCGTGGGTGGCCAGGGCAAGGTATTCGTCGATGACGGTGGGGTTGCCTTCGGCAATGAAACCCATGCTCTTGCAGGCTGGGCACCATACGGGATCGCTGATCCGTGCGGCTTTACGGTACTCGATGGTGTGGGTGGAAGAGCCGGCCACCACGATACCGCCCGTGGTGGTGGGGTCGCCTTCCCTGATGACAAAAGCCATGGTCGTCCCTCGTTGGCATTTGGAGCGGGGAGCCTATCCATTCGCAGGCCGACAACGCGTACGTCCGGTTCACTAACCTGGGGTGACTTGTGTCAAGTTCGCTGCATTCGGCCCAGGCAGCCCGTGCGGTGAGTAGCAGTTATCGCCGGTCGCACGGCTCCGCCATCCTTGCCGATCTTCACGCTCCGGCCTATCCTGCGCCGGCCACGGTCAATCCCGTGGCCGGGTTTGACAGCTCGAAGTTCCAGGCGCGATTGCGCCTCCCAGCGCATGCGAACGCTCCGTGAGTGATTGCAGGCGTGGGTGCATCTGCGGTTTTCTTGACCGCAACGCTTTATGGCAGATCGCGTGGGGAGACCCTAGTGGTCTGCCGGATCCTGGACCCGGTCTGTCAACCCTGCGCGGTCTGCCACCCTTGTTTGACAGCATCGGTGGCAGCTCCTTAACCAGTCCAGGAGTTCCACAAACATGCACGAGGCATTTTTCCCCCTTACTTTCCACCGCTACAACCGTCCTCTGCGCGGGCTGATGATCGAGCGTCAGCCTTGGTTCGCCGTGCGGGATTTCGGTTTGCTTATCGGTCATCGCCACCCTGAGCGCATCTGGCGGCTGATGGATGAGGATCAACGTCGGACTGCGCGGTTCTCCCATGCCAGTGGTGACGCGGAAGAGGTTCAGTTGATCAGCGAGTCCGGCATCTACCGTGCCCTGTGCCGCTTTACCCACCCGGAGAACCGCAGCCTGCGCCGTTGGCTCACCCACGAAGTGCTCCCTGCCTTGCGTGACCATTACGCCCATAACCAGGACGGGCCCAAACGAACTTTGATGCAATGGGGTGCCCAACAGGTTTGCCTGCTGGAGTGGCAGGGCAACTGGTGGGTCCCGCTGGATAATTTTCCGGCTGCGGCGAGGCTGGCCAGGAAAAGCTGCCCCGGTTTTCGTCTGCGCTTCTGGCGGTAGAGCCCGAGGAGTCAGGTGTGGGGTAAGGGTGTTCCTCCCTCCTCACCCCTCACGCTCCAACACCCTGATCCGCGACAGCAGTTCGTCCCGGTCGATGTAGCAGCCCTGGAAGTGCCGGGTGCCGCTGCTCGGGTCGAAGGCGTGGCGGGCGTGGAGGGTGCGGCGGTTGTCGAAGCACCACATCTGTCCGGCTTCCAGGCGCCGTTCCACGCGAAAGCGCGGCTCTCGGGTGAGGGCGATGAAGTGGCGGTAGGCGCGGTACAGCGCGGGCATCTGCCGGGCCGGTGCGTCGAAAGGGCCGCGCAGGAAGTTGGCAATGCGGATTTCCGTCACCGCGCCGAAGGTGTCGAGGGCGATGATCGGAGCCCGGCAGCGGTAGTCGCTGTGGCGATCCTTGTTGCGGAATTCCACCGGCACTTCGCAGAGCGTGCGGAAGTCGTCCGGCGCTTCGCGGCGCAGGGCTTCGGCGATGGCGAAGCCGTCGACGAACAGGCTGTCCCCGCCCACCGCGTCGTTGACCAGGCAATGCAGGAATTGCAGGCCCGGTTGCAGCTCGCGGGTCGGCAGGTCGGTGTGCAGCGGCAGGTTGAAGGCGGTGTAGGCGTTGCTGTCGGCGTCGGCCCGGGATTGCACGTTGAACAGTACGCCGAAGTTGCTCTCGCGGATGAATGCGATGCGCCGGGCGATGTGCTGCAGGGTGCCGGGTTCGGTGGGCATGCCCTGGACCAGGGTCAGGCCGGTGTCGCGCAGGGCCCGCAGCCAGTCGAGCAGTGCGCGGTCGTCCTCCATCACGACGGCGTAGTCGAACACCGGCAGGTGCTCATTCAGGCCCGCCGCCCAGATCCGGCTGCGCGGGCGCTCGCGCAAGCGCTCCTCGCGGGACAGGTCGTCGTAGGCGTGGGCGCGCAGCCAGCCAGGGTGGAAGCGGCTGACGTGGCCGTCCTGCCAATCCACTCGCAGTGCGCCATCCGCTTCGATCCGGGCCTGCCGGGGTTGGAGATTGGCCGGTACATCGACGATTTCCAGCACCTGTTCGCGAGTCACCGCGTAAACGCATTGGGCGCACGGGCAGTTGTCACGCAGCCAGAGGTAATGGAAGGGGCTGACGCGGGTGTCGCTCCATTCCACTTCCAGGTGGTCGGTGTGCGGGCGCAGCGCGCTGAGCCCGGTGCTGACCGGGTAGCGGCGATAGTCGGCGATGTCCGGGGATTCCAGCGGGTCTTGCGCGAGGTTCATGGGGGCTCCTTGGGTCGGTTCAACGGAGGAAGAGGCGCAGAGCGGCGAGCAGCTCGGCGAACAGGTCATCGACTTCGAACGCCTGGCCACGGGCGCGCAGGCAGCCGTGAACCAGACCGTGGCCGGGGTGAAAGCGCACGGGCACGCCGGCGTCGCGCAGCCGGTCGCGGTAGAGCAGGCCGTCGTCGTGCAGCGGGTCGAATTCCGCCACGCCGATGAAGGCGGGCGGCAGGCCGGCGAAATCCGTGGTGGCCAGTGGCATGGCGTAGGGATTTCGATGCTGCTGCGGATCGGGCAGGTAATGCGCAAGGCACTGGATCAGGTCGTCACGGCTGAGCAGAGGGGCGTCGGCGCATTGGTGGCGCGAGGGCAGATCGTCGGCACCGAGGGCCGGGTAGATCAGCGCTTGGGCGCAGGGCAGGGCTCCGCCGCCATCGCGCAGGGCCAGGCAGAGGGCCGCGGCCAGATTGCCGCCAGCGCTGTCGCCGGCCACGGCGATGCGCGCCGGGTCCAGGCCGATGGCGGAAGCGTCGGTATGCAACGCATGCCAGACCGCCCGGCAGTCGTCGAAGGCGGCCGGAAACGGATGCTCCGGGGCCAACCGATAGTCCACGGCGATCACCACGGCCTGTAACGCCAACGCCAGCTCGGCGGTGAGGAAGTCATGGGAGTCCAGCCCGCCGAGCGTCCAGCCGCCGCCGTGCAGATAGAGCACGCCGGGGCGATTCGTGACGGCGTTGGCCGGACGGTAAATCCGCACCGGAACATCGGCGAGGCGCCGCTCATCGATCTCCAGCCCGTCCGGTCGCGACGGGGTGAAGGCGGCGCACAGCGCGGTGTACGCATCACGCAGAGCGGCGAGACTGCCGTCGCGGGGGACGAAGCCCTGGCTGCGCTCGACGAAGGCGGCCATGGCCGGGGAGAGCAGGTAGCGGCTGCCCATGGTCAGCCCGGCAGGCCAATCACCCGGCCGACATAGACGGGCCGGGGCAGGGCGCGATGGGTTCCAGCCAGGGCTTCGATGCGCGCCAGCACCGGCGCGGCGAAGGGCGCTGAGCGCGGCCCGGCGAGTTCGACATGCAGCAGCATCTGTTCGCTGGCAGCGAGTGTTTCGTCCTGCCCGGCACGGTGCAGGCTGTGGTAGAGCTGCAGGCGCTTGCGGTCGTGGGCGAGGAGTTGGGTGCGAACCTCCACGGCCTCGCCCTGCTTCACTTCGTGCAAGTAGTTGAGGTGGCATTCCAGGGTGAACAGGGAATGGCCGCTGGCCTCGCGCCCGCTGCTGTCCAGGCCGATGTGGTCCATGAAGGCGTCAGTGGCATAGCTGAACAGCAGCAGGTAGAAGGCGTCGCGCAGGTGGGCGTTGTAGTCGACCCATTCGGCGAGGATCGGTGTCTGGTAGGTGATGAGCGGGGCGTTGCTGGGCATGACGGGTCCTTTTCGTTCAGGGACGATTCTCATGAGTGGAGCGCAGTGCCGCGCTCACTCGGCGAAGGCGAAACCGTGCCGGGCCTTGGTCTCCCTGATCGCGCCGAGCACGGCCAGCAGGCAGTCGTCGCGGTAGCGTTCCAGTTCGGCGATGCTGCGCTCGCCCTGCTGTTCGGCGGTCCCTTCCACCACGCGGTCGATGAGCTGCTCGGTGAGCGCCGGCGCCGGCAGGTAGGTCCAGGGCAGTTGCAGTGCCGGGCCGAACTGGGCCATGAAGTGGCGCATTCCGGCATTGCCGCCGGCCAGGGTGTAGGTGAGGAAGGTTCCCATGAACGACCAGCGCAGGCCGGCGCCGAAGCGGATCGCGTCGTCGATCTCGCCGGTGCTGGCTACGCCGTCGTTGACCAGGTGCAGTGCCTCGCGCCAGAGCGCTTCGAGCAGGCGGTCGGCGATGAAGCCGGGGACTTCCTTGCGCACGTGCAGGGGGCGCATGCCGAGGGCGGTATAGACCTGGATTGCCGCCTGCACGGCTTCGGGGGCGGTGTGCTGACCGCCGACCACTTCCACCAGCGGCAGCAGGTAGACCGGGTTGAACGGGTGGCCCACCAGGCAGCGCTCCGGGTGCACCGCGTCGGCGTAGAACTCGCTGGGCAGGAGGCCCGAGGTGCTGGAGCCGATCAGTACGTCCGGCCGTGCGGCGGCGCTGATGCGGGCGTGCAGGTCGAGCTTGAGGTCGAGGCGCTCCGGTGCGCTTTCCTGGATGAAATCGGCCTCGCGCACGCACTCTTCGATGGTCTCGACGAAGTGCAGGCGATGCTGTGCCGCGCCAGGGGCCAGGCCCTGCTTTTCCAGCGCCGGCCAGGCATTGGCGATGCGTGCCCGCAGCGCGGTTTCGGCGTTGGGAGCCGGGTCCCAGGCGATCACGTCGAGGCCATGGGCCAGGGCGCGGGCGATCCAGCCGGCGCCGATCACGCCGGTGCCGAGGGCAGCGAAGGTCTTGAGGTCGGTAACGAAGGTGGGCATGAGGGGGTTCCTGGAGGCTTAGGTGGTTGTTTTCAGTTCGGTGGGGAAGCGTGAGGAGTGAGGAGAAAAAGCGACTCCACATCGGGTTGAGTGAGCGCACTCCTCACGCCTCACCCCTCACGCGTGCCGCTTGAGATTCATCTTCCGTCGCCCCTCGGCCGGGGTGAGCGGGCGGGCACCCATGCGGGTGATGATCTCGATGACCCGCTCGACCAACTGGCCGTTGCTCGCCGGCACGCCCTTGTCCAGCCACAGGTTGTCTTCCAGGCCGACCCGCACATTGCCGCCGAGCAGCACCGCTTGCGCGGCCATGGGCATCTGCATGCGGCCGATGCCGAAGCCGGCCCAGGTGGCGCCGGGCGGCAGGTTGTCGACCATCGCCTTCATGGTGGTGGTGTCCGCCGGTGCGCCCCAGGGGATACCCAGGCAGAGCTGGAACAGCGGGTCCTCCAGCAGGCCCTCCTTGAGCAATTGCTTGGCGAACCATAGGTGGCCGGTGTCGAACACCTCCAGTTCGGCCTTCACCCCTAGCTCGGTGATGCGCCTGGCGCCGGCACGCAGTTGCGCCGGGGTGGAGACGTAGATGAAGTCGCCGTCGCCGAAATTCAGGGTGCCGCAATCCAGGGTGCAGATTTCCGGCAGCAGTTCCTCGACGTGTTTGAGGCGTTCCAGCGGGCCGACCAGATCGGTGCCCGGGCCGAAATCCAGTGGCCGTTCGCCCTGGCCGATCTGCAGGTCGCCGCCCATGCCGGCGGTGAGGTTGACGATGATGTCCACGTCTGCCTCGCGGATGCGCTCCATCACTTCGCGGTAGAGGGCGGTGTCGCGGCTCGGCTTGCCGGTCTCGGGATCGCGGACGTGGCAGTGCACCACGGTGGCCCCCGCCTTGGCCGCCTCCACGGCCGCCGCGGCGATCTGCCGGGGCGTCACCGGGATGGCCGGGTGCTTGTCCACGGTGTCGCCGGCTCCGGTCAGGGCACAGGTAACGATGACGTCATGGTTCATGTTCGCTTTCCTTCGGGTGTTCGGCGCCGTCCCGGCGCAGGCCGGGAGGCGGTTTCAGGGATCGATTGGGCGGGGCGGCTGCCGGACTCAGGGCGCCAGGCTGGCCTGCAAGGTCTGCGCGGCGTTGCGGCCGTCCAGGGTTTCCACACCGGCGAGCCAGCGTTGCAGGTCCTCGGGGTGGTCGCGCAGCCACTGGCGGGCAACGTCCTTCGGCTCCTGGCGTTGCATGATCGGCACCATCAGTTGGCTTTCCTGGTCGGCGGTGAAGGTCAGGTTGGCCAGCAGGCGGCTGACGTTGGGGCAGCGCTCGGCATAGTCGGGGGCGGTGACCGACCAGACGGTGGCGGCGCCTTCGTTGGGGCCGTACACGTCCTCGCTGCCGGTCAGGTAGGCGATCTTCATGTTGATGTTCATCGGGTGCGGCTTCCAGCCGACGAACACCACCCACTCGTTGCGCTTGATGGCGCGCTGCACGGCGGCGAGCATGCCGGCCTCGCCGGACTCGACCAGTTGGAAGTCGCCGAGGCCGAAGCGGTTGCTCTCGATCATGGTCTTGATCGCGGTGTTGGCGCCGGTGCCGGGCTCGATGCCGTAGATTTTGCCGCCGAGCTTGTCCTTGAACCTGGCGATGTCGGCGAAGGTCTTCAGGCCGCCTTCGGCGACGTACGCCGGCACCGCCAGCGTGGCCTGGGCGTCGGCCAGGCTCGGCTCGGCCAATACCTTCACCTGCCCCTGCTCGACGAACGGCTTGATGTTGGCGTCCATCGCCGGTTTCCAATAGCCGAGGAAGATGTCCAGGCGGTTGTCGCGGATGCCAGCGAAGATGATCTGCTGCGCGGCGCTGGTCTGCTTGACCTCGTAGCCCATCTCTTCCAGCAGCACCTGGGCCATGGCGCTGGTGGCGATCACGTCGGTCCAGTTGACCACGCCCATGCGGACTTTCTTGCAGGCGGCTGGCTCTGCGGCAAACAGCGGGCCGCTGGCGAGCAGCAGCAGGCAACAGGCGAGCGGACGGATGAATCGTTTCATGGTGGCTCCCTCGAATGGCTGATTGTTTTTCTGGTGGGTGGAGGCCGGCTGGTGTCCACGTTACGCAGCGCACCGTGGCGCGAAACGCACTCGGGCGACCAGCTATTGCACGGTGGCGACCTGTTGGTTGCCAAAGTGCCAGCGAGTCGGGTAATCAGGCTTAACGCCGACCTTATGAGCGTCGTCATGGCCCAAGATTTCTGGTTCCTGCTGTTGCCCGGTTTCTCGGTGATGGGCTTCGTCTCGGCGGTGGAGCCGCTGCGGGTGGCCAACCGCTTTCGCGGCGAGCTGTACCGCTGGCATGTGATGAGTCTGGACGGTGGTCCGGTGCTCGCCAGTAACGGCATGTCGCTGAATGCCGACGGCGCGCTGGAGCCCTTGGCACGGGGCGATACGCTGCTGGTGGTGGCCGGCTTCGAGCCGCTGAAATGCTACGGGCCGGCTCTGGAACGCTGGCTGCGCAAGCTCGACCGCGACGGCGTGCGCCTGGGCGGCATCGATACCGGCGCCTTCGTGCTGGCCGAGGCGGGTCTGCTCGACGGCCATCGCCTGACTTTGCATTGGGAGGCGCTGGACGCTTTCAAGGAGTCCTACCCGCAATTGGAGGCGACCCAGGAGCTGTTCGAGATCGACGGCTCGCGCATCACCTCGGCCGGTGGCACCGCATCCATCGACCTGATGCTTGACCTGATCGCCCAGACCCACGGCAGCGATCTGGCGGTGCAGGTGTCCGAACAGTTCGTGCTCGGCCGCATCCGTCCGCGCCAGGATCACCAGCGGCTGCAGATCGCCAGCCGCTACGGGGTGAGCAACAAGAAGCTGGTGCAGGTGATCGGCGAGATGGAGCGCCACACCGAGCCGCCGCTGACCACTCTGGAGCTGGCCGAGCGTATCCAGGTGACCCGCCGCCAATTGGAGCGGTTGTTCCGTGTGCACCTGAAGGACACGCCGTCCAACTTCTACCTCGGTCTGCGCCTGGACAAGGCCCGCCACCTGCTGCGGCAGACCGACATGAGCGTGCTGGAAGTGAGCCTGGCCTGCGGCTTCGAATCCTCCTCCTATTTCTCCCGCAGTTACCGCACGCGCTTCGGCTGCAGCCCGAGCCAGGACCGGACGGTGCTGCCGAAGCGTGGCGGGTGAATCCAGGCTGTAGGGGGCGAATTCATTGCGATACCGAGCTGTGCAATCGCGTCAGAAGCTCAGCGTGACCAACTCGCACTTCGAAGTCTTGCCGCCGTCGTAGTCGTACACGACGCGCAGGTTGTCCCCCTTCGAATTCAGGATCGGCAGCAGAATCTGCCAGCGGTTCGGATGGCCTTCCGGTTCCTCCGCTACTTTCTTGTGGATTTCCAGCTCCAGGTCGCCGGGGGTGTTGATGCCGTTCGCCGGGCCGCGGGAGCGGGCCTGGCTGTAGAAGTGGAAGCCCTTGTCCACCCACTGTGGCGGCAGCATGTTATTCCAGGCGGTGTTGGTGACGTTTTTCCAAAGCTGGTCGGTCTTGCCGCTCAGGGTGAATTCGTAGGGGCAGGGGCCGGCCACCGCCTGGCCGGCGAACAGGGCGAGGGTGGCGCCCAGTGCGGCGAACAGGCGGCAAGTGGAAGCGTTTTGTTGGGAATGTCGGAAAACGTGCATGAGAATCTCCTTTTCGTGCTCGAATGGCGAGCCAACTGGCCCGCCTGTTCAGGGGAACGTCCTGGCGGTGCGTTTGTGACGTCTTTGCGGCGAACGGTCGGTCGCGGATGTCGCAGCTTTGACGCTTTCGGCAATTCCCCGGTCGTTTTTGCACCGGGGCGACCCGCCCCCCGGGGATAAGCTGCCCCCAAAGCCACGGCAACCGAGCCGGGGCACGACATTAGAGGGGACAGCCTGATGAGCCCAGCCGAACTGCACGCCGACAGCATCGTCATCGATGGCCTGATCATCGCCAAATGGAACCGCGAACTCTTCGAGGACATGCGCAAGGGCGGCCTGACCGCGGCCAACTGCACCGTGTCTGTCTGGGAGGGCTTCCAGGCGACAGTGAACAATATAGTCGCGAGCAACAAGCTGATCCGCGAGAACAGCGACCTGGTGATCCCGGTCCGCACCACTGCCGACATCCGCAAGGCCAAGGAGCAGGGCAAGACCGGCATCCTCTACGGCTTCCAGAACGCCCACGCGTTCGAGGACCAGATCGGCTACGTGGAGGTGTTCAAGCAGTTGGGCGTGGGCATCGTGCAGATGTGCTACAACACCCAGAACCTGGTCGGTACCGGTTGCTACGAGCGCGACGGCGGTCTTTCCGGCTTCGGTCGCGAGATCGTCGCCGAGATGAACCGCGTCGGCATCATGTGCGACCTGTCCCACGTCGGCTCCAAGACCAGCGAGGAAGTCATCCTCGAGTCGAAGAAACCGGTCTGCTATTCCCACTGCCTGCCGTCGGGCTTGAAAGAGCACCCGCGCAACAAGTCCGACGAAGAGCTGAAGTTCATCGCCGACCACGGCGGCTTCGTCGGCGTGACCATGTTCGCGCCGTTCCTGGCCAAGGGTATCGACTCGACCATCGATGACTACGCCGAGGCCATCGAGTACGTGATGAACATCGTTGGCGAGGATGCCGTCGGCATCGGCACCGATTTCACCCAGGGCCACGGCAAGGACTTCTTCGAGTGGCTGACCCATGACAAGGGTTACGCCCGCCGCCTGACCAACTTCGGCAAGATCGTCAACCCGCTGGGCATCCGCACCGTGGGCGAATTCCCCAACCTCACCGAGACCCTGCTCAAGCGCGGCATGCCCGAGCGCGTGGTGCGCAAGGTGATGGGTGAGAACTGGGTACGGGTTCTCGCCGACGTCTGGGGCGAATAAGGGCTCAGGACTTTCGACTGATCGTTCCCATGCTCCGCGTGGGAATGCAGCCCGTGACGCTCCGCGTCACAGAAGCGGACGCAGAGCGTCCAGTGAGGCGCTCCCACGCAGAGCGTGGGAACGATCAAACCCACATGCGCCGAACGGCACCGTAACACTGATTCTGGAGTTCCACATATGTCCACCCACGCCCCCGAAATGCCCATCCTGGTCGACGACGAAACCGGCGTCTGGACCACCGACGCGCTGCCGATGCTCTATGTGCCGCGCCACTTCTTCGTCAACAACCACATGGGAATCGAAGAAGAGCTGGGCGCCGAGCGCTACGCCGAGATTCTCTACAAGGCCGGCTACAAGTCCGCCTGGCACTGGTGCGAGAAAGAGGCCGAGTGCCATGGCCTGGTTGGCGTCGAGGTCTACGAGCACTACATGAAGCGCCTGTCGCAGCGCGGCTGGGGCCTGTTCAAGATCGAAGAGATCGACGTCGACGCCGGCACCGCCCGGGTCCGTCTCGACCACTCGGCCTTCGTTTATGTCTACGGCAAGTGCGGCCGCAAGGTGGACTACATGTTCACCGGCTGGTTCGCCGGCGCCATGGACCAGATTCTCGCAGCCAAGGGCAGCCCGATCCGTACCGTCGCCGAGCAGGTCTACGGTGCCTCGGAAGAAGGCCGCGACCACGGCCTGTTCGTCGTCAAGCCGCTGTAACCGGAGTTACCGACCATGGCCTTCGAAGCAATGTTCCAGCCGATCCAGATCGGCAAACTGACCATCCGCAACCGTGTACTCTCCACCGCGCACGCCGAGGTCTATGCCACCGACGGCGGCATGACCACCGAGCGCTACGTGAAGTACTACGAGGAGAAGGCCAAGGGCGGTATCGGCCTGGCCATCTGCGGCGGTTCTTCCGTCGTGGCCATCGACAGCCCGCAGGGCTGGTGGAAGTCGGTGAACCTGTCCACCGACCGGATCATCCCGCACTTCCAGAACCTGGCCGACGCCATGCACAAGCACGGCGCCAAGATCATGATCCAGATTACCCACATGGGCCGCCGCTCCCGCTGGGACGGCGAGCATTGGCCGACCCTGATGTCGCCGTCGGGTATCCGCGAGCCCGTGCACCGGGCCACCTGCAAAACCATCGAGCCGGAGGAAATCTGGCGGGTGATCGGCAACTACGCCCAGGCCGCGCGCCGGGCGAAGGAAGGCGGCCTGGACGGCGTCGAGCTGTCCGCCGTGCACCAGCACATGATCGACCAGTTCTGGAGCCCGCGCGTCAACAAGCGCGACGACGAATGGGGCGGTAGCTTCGAGAACCGCATGCGTTTCGGCCTGGAAGTGCTCAAGGCGGTGCGCGCCGAGGTCGGCGACGACTTCTGCGTGGGCATGCGCATCTGTGGCGACGAGTTCCACCCGGACGGTCTGACCCATGAAGACATGAAGCAGATCGCCAAGTACTACAGCGATACCGGCATGCTCGACTTCATCGGCGTGGTCGGCTCCGGTTGCGACACCCATAACACCCTGGCCAACGTGATCCCGAACATGACCTACCCGCCGGAGCCGTTCCTGCACCTGGCGGCGGGCATCAAGGAAGTGGTCAACGTACCGGTGCTGCACGCGCAGAACATCAAGGACCCGAACCAGGCCACGCGCATCCTCGAAGGCGGCTACGTGGACATGGTCGGCATGACCCGCGCGCACATCGCCGACCCGCACCTGATCGCCAAGATCAAGATGGGCCAGGTCGACCAGATCAAGCAGTGCGTTGGCGCCAACTACTGCATCGACCGCCAGTACCAGGGCCTCGACGTGCTGTGCATCCAGAACGCCGCGACTTCCCGCGAGTACATGGGCGTGCCGCACATCATCGAGAAATCCACCGGGCCGAAGCGCAAGGTGGTGGTGGTGGGCGGCGGCCCGGCCGGCATGGAGGCGGCACGCGTTTCCGCCGAGCGCGGCCACGATGTGACCCTGTTCGAGAAGAAGGACCAGCTCGGCGGCCAGATCACCACCGCCTCCAAGGCACCGCAGCGCGACCAGATCGCCGGCATCACCCGCTGGTTCCAACTGGAGCTGGCGCGGCTGAACGTCGACCTGCGCCTGGGCACCGCGGCGGACGTCGAGACCATCCTCGACCTCAAGCCGGACGTCATCGTCCTGGCCAACGGCGGCCATCCGTTCCTCGAGCAGAACGAGCACTGGGGCGCGGCCGAAGGGCTGGTGGTGAGCAGCTGGGACATCCTTGACGGCAAGGTGGCGCCCGGCAAGAACGTGCTGGTCTACGACACCATCTGCGAGTTCAGCGGCATGTCGGTGGCGGACTTCCTGGCCGACAAGGGCGCCCAGGTGGAAATCGTCACCGACGATATCAAGCCCGGCGTGGCCATCGGCGGGACCACCTTCCCGACCTACTACCGCAGCATGTACCCGAAGGAAGTGATCATGACCGGCGACCTGATGCTGGAAAAGGTCTACCGCGAGGGCGACAAGCTGGTGGCGGTGCTGGAGAACGAATACACCGGCGCCAAGGAAGAGCGGGTGGTCGATCAGGTCGTTGTGGAAAACGGCGTGCGCCCGGATGAAACGCTCTACTACGCACTCAAGCAGGGCTCGCGCAACAAGGGGCAGATCGACGTGGAGAAACTCTTCGCGATCCAGCCGCAGCCGTGCCTTTCCGAAAGCGGCGACGGCTACCTGCTGTTCCGCATCGGCGACTGCGTGGCCCAGCGCAACACCCATGCGGCGATCTATGACGCGCTGAGACTCTGCAAGGATTTTTGACGGGCATGGACAACGCCCTCTCCCTCCCAACGGGGAGAGGGGCTGGCCCGGTGCCGTCCGTTTTGATCGCTCCCACGTCGGACCGTCGGCGAGGGAGTACAGCCGGTGGCGCTTGCGTCACAGAAGCGGACGCGGAGCGTCCAGTGAGGCGTTCCCACGCAAAGCGTGGGAACGATCGGTCTACGAGGGTTTGTGAATGTTGAACACCCTTCTCCCCATCCTGCTTTTCGCCGCCCTCGGCCTGGCCGTGCTGGGCGCCGCGAAGCGCTTCTTCATGTGGCGTCGCGGCCGGCCGTCGAAGGTCGAGTGGGTCGGCGGTCTGCTGAAGATGCCGCGCCGCTACCTGGTGGATCTGCACCATGTGGTCGAGCGCGACAAGTACATGTCCAAGACCCACGTCGCCACCGCCGGCGGCTTCGTCCTGGCGGCGCTGCTGGCGATCGTCGTGCACGGTTTCGGCCTGCACAACCGCATTCTTGGCTTCGCCCTGCTGGCGGCCACGGTGCTGATGTTCGTCGGCGCCCTGTTCGTCGCCAAGCGCCGGCGCAACCCGCCGAGCCGGCTGTCGAAGGGCCCGTGGATGCGCCTGCCGAAGAGCCTGCTGATGTTCTCGGTGAGCTTCTTCATCGCCACCCTGCCGGTCGCCGGCATCCTGCCGGAAGGTTTCGGTGGCTGGATGCTTGCCGCCATCCTGGCCGTTGGCGTGGCCTGGGGCGTGTCCGAGCTGTTCTTCGGCATGACCTGGGGCGGGCCGATGAAACACGCCTTCGCCGGTGCCCTGCACCTGGCCTGGCACCGCCGCGCCGAGCGCTTCGGCGGCGGTCGTTCCACCGGTCTCAAGGCCCTCGACCTGGACGACCCGAAGGCACCGCTGGGCGTGGAAAAGCCCACCGATTTCACCTGGAACCAGTTGCTCGGCTTCGACGCCTGCGTGCAGTGCGGCAAGTGCGAGGCCATGTGCCCGGCCTTCGCCGCCGGCCAGCCGCTCAACCCGAAGAAGTTGATCCAGGACATGGTCATCGGTCTGGCCGGTGGCAACGATGCCAAGTTCGCCGGCTCTCCGTATCCCGGCATCCCGCTCGGCGAACATGGCGGCGGGCCGCACCAGCCGATCGTCGTGCAAGGCGGCAAGGGGCTGGTGGAGGCGGATACCCTCTGGTCTTGCACCACCTGCCGCGCCTGCGTCGAGGAGTGCCCGATGATGATCGAGCACGTCGACGCCATCGTCGACATGCGCCGTCATCTCACCCTGGAGAAGGGTTCGACCCCGAACAAGGGCGCCGAGGTGCTGGACAACCTGATCGCCACCGACAATCCCGGCGGCTTCAACCCCGGCGGCCGGCTCAACTGGGCGGCCGACCTCAACCTGCCGCTGATGAGCGAGAAGGGCGAGGCCGAAGTGCTGTTCTGGGTTGGCGACGGTGCCTTCGACATGCGCAACCAGCGCACCCTGCGCGCCTTCGTGAAGATTCTCAAGGCGGCCAAGGTGGACTTCGCCGTGCTTGGCCTGGAAGAGCGCGACAGCGGTGATGTGGCGCGGCGGCTGGGTGACGAGGCGACCTTCCAGACCCTGGCCAGGCGCAACATCGCCACCCTGGCCAAGTACCGCTTCCAGCGCATCGTTACCTGCGACCCGCACAGCTTCCACGTGCTGAAGAATGAGTACGGCGAACTGGGCGGCCGTTACGATGTGCTGCACCACAGCACCTACATTGCCACCCTGATCTCTCGCGATCTGCTGGACCTTGGCCAGCACAAGGGCGGCAGCGTGACCTACCACGATCCCTGCTACCTGGGCCGCTACAACGGCGAGTACGAAGCGCCGCGCGCCGTGCTCAAGGCTATCGGCATCGAGGTGAAGGAAATGGAACGCTCCGGCTTCCGCTCGCGCTGCTGCGGCGGTGGCGGCGGCGCGCCGATCACCGACATCCCCGGCAAGCAGCGGATTCCCGATATGCGCATGGTCGACATCAAGGAAACCGGCGCCGAACTGGTGGCCGTGGGTTGCCCGCAGTGCACCGCCATGCTCGAAGGCGTGGTCGCCCCGCGACCGGAAATCAAGGACATCGCGGAGCTGGTGGCCGACGTGCTGATCGAGGCACCGGTACCGGTGAAGAAGCCGGTGGTGGCGAAGGCCGAGTTGGCGGGGGTGCAGTGATGAGTGCCCGACTGACAGTGCGCCGACCCGCGCCAACCAATACCCACGCCGTCCAGCAGCCCGAGGTATATCCATGACCATCATCCGCCGCGATCCCCGCGCCGAGTGGATCGCCCGCAACCGCCTGCACCCGCTGCACGGCAAGCTGCAGCAGGCCGAAGCCCGCTGGATGGGGCCCAACGGCCTGATCCGCAAGAATCCCCATGCCGTCGGCTTCATCGGGCCCAACGGCATCAAGCGTATCGACCGCTCCGGTGCGCAGCAGGGCGGTAGCGCCCGCCAGCGTTCCGCCGCCGTCGAGACCGTGCAACTGCCGCTGCACATCGTCGCCCAGCCGGCGTACTACATCTGCGTGGTGCCGGACATGGTCGGCGGACGCCTGTCCAGCCACGACAAGGACCTGCTCGGTCTTGCACGCCAGCTCGCCGGCAACGACGGCGCGGTACTGGCGGTAGTGTTCGGCGAGCACAAGGAAAGTGCCTTCGACACCGCCGGGGTGGATCGCCTGCTGCTGATCCAGGGCGAGGAATACGAAGGCTATGCGCCGGAACAGCGCATCCAGGCCCTGGCAGCGGTGGAGCGGCAGTTCGCGCCGCGCCACTGGCTGCTGCCCGACAGCCGCATGGGCGGTGCCGAATTGGGCCGCCGTCTCGCCGCCAAGCTGGGCGAGCGCCCGGCCACGCGGGTCTGGCAGGTGGAGGGCGAGCGCTGCGTCGGCCGCGCCGGCGCCGGTCGCGAAGACCTGCACCGAGCCTTGCCACGGCTCATCCTGGCCGCCGCCGAATGCGCCGAGCCGGTGGGCGAGACCCGTCACGAAGCTCTGCCGCTGTCCCTGGACAACAGCGTTGCGCGCAGCCTGCCGCGTATCGAAGACCTCGGCCCGGTGGCCGTGGATCCGGCGCAGATCCCCATGGCCGAGGCCGAATTCATCCTCTCCGGCGGCAACGGCGTGAAGAACTGGGACCTGTTCCACCAGGCCGCCCAGGCCCTCGGTGCCACCGAAGGCGCCTCCCGCGTGGCGGTGGACGACGGCTTCATGCCGCGCAATCGCCAGGTCGGCGCCACCGGTACCTGGGTCACCGCGCGGGTCTACCTGGCGGTGGGCATCTCCGGGGCGATCCAGCACCTGCAAGGCATCGGTGCCTGCGACAAGGTGGTAGCGATCAACCTCGACCCCGGTTGCGACATGATCAAGCGCGCCGATCTCTCGGTGATTGGCGACTCGGCGGCGATCCTCCAGGCCCTGATCGAGAAAGTCACCGCCTGGCGGCAGGGAGGGGCGCGCGATGCGGCCTAGCTATACAGCCCTTGTAGGAGCGGGCTTGCTCGCAAATGTCGGCCACCTGTTCGCCAGCAAGCTGGCTCCTACGGAACCCCTTGTCCGGAGCGTTCGCCATGACTGACCTGAACATCGTCACCCTGGTATCGGTCGGCGCCCACCCGACCTCCGGTCGCGCACGCCGCGCCGAGCAGGACGCCCGCGCCGTGGAGCTGGGCCTGCGCCTGGCCGGCGAAAAGCTGCGCGTGGTGCATGCCGGCGACCCTCGCGAGGAAGCGCTGCGTGCCTACCTCGGTATGGGCCTGCCCGAACTGACCGTGCTGGATCAGCCGGCCGGCACTGACGCGCTGCCGGCGCTGGCCGGTTTCCTGGCGGAGGCCGGCGCCCAGCTGGTGCTCACCGGCAGCCAGGCGGAGACCGGCGAGGGCTCCGGCCTGTTGCCCTACCTGCTCGCCGAGCGTCTCGGCTGGCCATTGGTGGTGGGTTTGGCCGCGGTGGAGAAAGTCGAACAGGGCCATGCCCAGGTGCTGCAAGCGCTGCCGCGCGGCCAGCGTCGCCGATTGAAGGTGCGCCTGCCGTTCCTCGCCAGCGTCGACAACGCCGCCCCGGTTGCCCGCCAGAGCGCCTTTGGCCCGGCCCGGCGCGGTGAGCTGCAGGTGGAGGCGGTGCCAGCGCTCACCGACGAGTTGTTCGCCGACGCCCAACTGCAACCGGCGCGCCCACGGCCCAAGCGGCTGAAGGTGATCAAGGCGAAGACCGCCGCCGACCGCTTCAAGGCCGCAACGGCCAAGGCGTCCGGCGACGGCGGCCAGGTCCTGCGCGACCTGACGCCCGAGGCGGGGGCCGAGGCGATCTTCAAGCTGCTGGTGGAGGAAGGGGTGGTGCGGTAGGGCGCTGCTTTCTATTTCCGCTGGGGGAGGTGTGTATGCCCTGCGGTGTTCGCCGATACTCCGCCCCCACACGGACTGCCCCCTCGCCCCTCTGGGGAGAGGGCTGGGGTGAGGGGCGGAGGTCGGAACCCCTCGAATACCCGCCTTACCTCAGCCAATCCCAATGTTTCCACAAAACCTGTGAGCCAATCTGTGGATAACGTGTTAAGCCCTTCGCTCACACCACAGCCCACGGCCCCCTTCAAAATCCGCTCATTTCCTGTCCAACCGCTTGAAAGACAAAGGCTTACCGCGTCACTCGGATAATCGCCCCGAAGCCCAGATTGTCCACACAGCCTGTGCACCGTCCTGTGGAAAAACTGTAGAGACATCGCGCAATCCCAGCTCTGGCAACGGTTACGTGCCAGTGGGTGATTTCTGCTCAGTCCCGCTCCTGGCGCTTCACTTCGTACAGTTGCTTGTGGCCCTTGCCTGGAAGTCGTCGGCGATGGCTTGCGCGTCGGTATAGGTATGGCCGGTGCTGACGAGGAATCGGTTGCCGTTGTCGTCCAGGCGTACCACGGACCAGACGGGCAGGGCGGCATCGGCAGGCGGGGAAGGTCGGGTCATGGGCAAGCCTTGGCGGGATTGCCTGACAGGTGTAGCCCGGATCGAGGCCGATGCAACCCGTGAGTGTCGCTCAGCGACGAGGGAAGCAGGCCAGCACGCCGTAGCCGGTGAGGAGGATCAGGAAGCAGAGGGTCAGGGACATGGGAAGCGATACGCCCCCACCGACCAGGGCCGGTGGGGGCGCGTACGGCTTATTCGCCGACTTGGCGCAGTTGCGGGGCGGCTTCTTCCACGCCCAGGTTGTTGAGCATGCGCTCGCTGTACCAGTCGAGGAAGTTGATCACGCCGAACTCGTAGGTCTTCGAGTACGGACCCGGCTGGTAAGCGGTGGAGTTGATGCCGCGCTGGTTTTCCTCGGCGAGGCGACGGTCCTGGTCGTTGGTGGCGTCCCAGACTTCGCGCAGGCGGGCGATGTCGTAATCGACGCCTTCCACCGCATCCTTATGCACCAGCCACTTGGTGGTGACCATGGTTTCCTGGGCGCTGATCGGCCACACGGTGAAGTTGATCAGGTGGTCGCCCATGCAGTGGTTCCACGAGTGCGGCAGGTGCAGGATGCGCATGGAGCCCAGGTCCGGGTTCTGGATGCGGCCCATCAGCTTCTTGCTGCCGGGCTTGCCGTCCATGGTCATGGACACGGTGCCCTTGAGCAGGGGCATGCGCACGATGCGGTTGCGCAGGCCGAAGCTGGCGTGGGCGTAGGGGATTTTCTCCGCTTCCCAGGCGGCGGCGGAAGCGGCCACGTGGTCCTTGAACGCCTGGTCGGCGCGCGGATCGGTGACGTCGTCCCACTCCAGCAGGGTGTTCAGCAGCTCGGGGTGCGAACCGTTGCAGTGGTAGCACTCGCGGTTGTTCTCGATCACCAGCTTCCAGTTGGCCTTTTCCATCAGCGTGGTGGAAACCGCCACCTTGGTGTTCTCCATGTCGTACGGCTCCATGTAGTGCTCGAGCGTACGCAGGAAGTCGTCGATGGCCGGCGGCTCGTCCGCCAGCGAGACGAAGATGTAGCCGCCGGCGCTCTTGCAGTTCACCGGTTTGAGGCCGTACTGGTTCATGTCGAAGTCGGCGCCCATCTCGGTGCCGGCGAATAGCAGGCGGCCGTCCAGCTCGTAGGTCCACTGGTGGTAGGGGCAGACCAGCTTGGCCACCTTGCCCTTGTCGCTCACGCACAGGCGCGAACCGCGGTGGCGGCAGACGTTATGGAATGCGTGGATTTTCCCTTCGGCGCCGCGGATCACGATGATCGGGTTGTCGCCGATCTGCAGGGTCAGGTAGTTGCCCTTGGCCGGGATTTCGCAGGTCATGCCGGCGATCAGCCATTCCTTCTGGAAAATCTCCTGCATGTCGATCTGGAACAGGCGCTCGTCGTTGTAGAACGGCTGTGGCAGGGAGAAGCTGTGATCGCGGGTTTGCAGCATCTCGGCGGTGGCTTTGCGTGCCGGCTCCAGCGGGTCGCCCAGGCTCAGGGTGGTGGTAGTGCTCATCGTTGACTCCTCATGGCGGGCCGTCAGGGCGGCCGTCGCGTAAATGGCTTGTTCGGTGTGCTACGCAAGGCGGCGAACAGGCCCTTTGTTATCCGGCGTGGGCTGATCGCTCGTTGAAACCTTATGGTGTCCGGCTGGAATCGAGTGTGGGGTCGGCGAGGGCGGGAACCTTGTCCATGGGCGACATGGCCGCATCCGTTTCCGACGCTGCAGGCCCGGTGGCATGGGGGCTGGTCGCGATAAGCATGTGGATGTCGCGAATGGGTAAACGGAGGTGGCTGGCCTCTGCGCAGAATCCACCACAAGAGGCCGAATAGACGGCCGTTGTGCGCGGAGTCATGCCATGTCGAACAGCTTCCTCAACCCGGTCAACACCCAGACCTGGACCAACGGCCGCCATCTGGTGCGCTGCGTCAAGGTGATCCAGGAAACCTGGGACGTGCGCACTTTCTGTTTCATGGCCGACCAGCCGATCCTGTTCTTCTTCAAGCCCGGCCAGTTCGTCACCCTGGAGCTGGAGATCGAGGGGCAGCCGATCATGCGCTCCTACACCATCTCCAGTTCGCCGTCGGTGCCCTACAGCTTCTCCCTGACCATCAAGCGCGTACCGGGCGGCAAGGTCTCCAACTGGCTGCACGACAACCTCAACGAGGGCGATGTGCTGCCGGTGCACGGGCCGGTGGGGCTGTTCAATGCCATCGATTTTCCGGCGGACAAGGTGCTGTTCCTCAGCGGCGGCGTCGGCATCACCCCGGTGATGTCCATGGCGCGCTGGTTCTTCGACACCAACGGCAACGTTGACATGGTGTTCGTCCACAGTGCCCGCACGCCGAAGGACATCATCTATCACCGCGAGCTGCGCCACATGGCCTCGCGCATCAACAATTTCAAGCTGCACCTGATCTGCGAGCGCTACGAGATCGGCGAAACCTGGTCCGGCTACCGTGGCTACCTGAGCCAGCCGATGCTGGAGCTGATCGCGCCGGACTTCAAGGAGCGGGAGATCTTCTGCTGCGGCCCGACGCCCTACATGAATGCCGTCAAGCGCCTGCTGGAAGCCAATGGCTTCGACATGAAGCGCTACCACGAGGAATCCTTCGGGGCGACGCCGGCCGACGTGAGCGAAGAGGTCAGGGAACTGGCCGCCGAAGCCGCCGAGGCACCGGAAATTCCGGCGGGCGATCTGCACCAGGTGTCCTTCACCAGCACCGGCAAGAGCATTCGCGTCGCCCCCGGCGAGACCGTGCATGCCGCTGCCGCCAAGCTCGGCCTGCATATCCCGAAAGCCTGCGGCATGGGTATCTGCGGCACCTGCAAGGTGATGAAGACGTCCGGCGATGTCGACATGGAGCACAACGGCGGGATCACCGACGAGGACGTGGCCGAGGGCTACATCCTGTCCTGCTGCAGCGTGCCGAAGGGCGACGTCAGCATCGATTACTGAGTACGTGCAGAGCGTATAAAACAGTCACTACCCTGCGGGCCGCGTGCGGAAAGGCTCGCCGCCTTCCTTGCACAGGTTGCCCACAGGGCTTTGCACAGCTTCTGTGGGCAAGCCGTTGCCATAACCGGCTGAATTCGCTCGAAAAACGCCCATCCTCCAGACATGGCGCAGGCTCCGGGCCTGGACGTCCTGTCTACAGCCTGTCCACAGGTTGATCCACCGTTCGTGGGTATAACGCCGAGTTGAGCCTTGTGGGCGAACGGCGGTCCAATGGGCAGACCCGTTTCCGTGGAGGAACGATGAAAGCGCCCGCCGCCTGCCTCGCCCTGGCTCTCTGCACGCCGTTGGTGGTCGCCCAGGAGCGGCCGCCCGGCTCTCCCGGCACGCCGACACCACAACCCTATGGCCAGCCGGCTCCCATCACGCCGCGCCCGCCGGCGGATCGGCTGCCGCTGATCAACGACGGCAGCAATCGAAACCTGCCCAGGCCGAAGGAAAACATTCGCCAGGAATCCCTGCCGCTGTTGCGGGAACGGCTGGAACGTGACGTTGCGCCCCGGACGCAACCGAATGAGGAAGGAGAGCGCCGACGCCAGCCCTGAGACAGGGGTATCGCTCGCTGCGCTGCGCAGGAAACGACCAGCTTTCTCCAAGGCCCGCCATTCGTGGCCTGCGTTTGTATCCGCACAGCTTTTCCACAGGCTGCTGCACAGCTTCTGTGTGCAAACCAATGCTCAAGTCATTGAAATCGCTCAATAAATCGCCTGATCGCCAGAGATGGCGCGGCTTCTGGGCTGCGGCTGGAGGCGAACAGCTTGTCCACAGAGTCATCCACGCCGACTGTGAGTAAGCCAGCCGGGTGCGAGCGGGTCAGATACCCTCGTCGCCCATGTACTCCTCGGTTGCCCTCACCACCATTTCACGCCAGCCGCCCGCTTCTCCGGCGACCATTTCCAAGGCCTGCAAAGTGGCCAGGAAGGCGTCGCGGTAAAGCAGGGGATCGTTCTGCGCGGCGGCGTTGTCAGCGTGTTCGCGGGCTTGGCGGAGCAGGGTCTGGAATGCGTTCTGGTCGAAAGACATGGCGGCCTCCTTGGGTTTTCCGGTTAGACCGTCACCGGGGTGGCATGGCAGCGCCGGCCATCGGAAGGCGCTGCGTGCGCCGAGGGGGCGGAGGCGGGCGGTCAGCCCTCCTGGCCGGCGGCCAGTTCGGCGTCCCGGGCTCTGGCGCGGGTGACGGCGGGGCGCGTGTTCACCCTTTCAATATAGGCCTTGATCGTCGGGGTCTCTTCGACCAGCCCGAAGCGGGTCGTCCAGGTCAGTGCGACACCCCAGAGCAGGTCGGCCGCCGTGAAGCGTTCGCCGAGCAGATAAGGCCCCTTGGCCAGCTGGTCGGTGAGCGTTTTCATCACGGTGTCGTAGTCGCCATAGGGCGACATCGCCTGGGGAGGCGGTTCGCGCTTCAGCGCCCGGTCCAGCAATGCCGGTTCGAAGCAGGAGCCATAGAACGCTAGCCAGCGCAGGTAGGGGCCGCGCTGCGGATCGTCGAGCGTCGGTGCCAGCCCGGCCTGGGGGAAGATGTCGGCCAGGTAGATGAACACCGCTGCCTGCTCGGTGACCAGCTCGCCCCTGTGGCTGATGGCCGGAACCTTGCCCATCGGGTTGATCGCCAGGTAGTCGGGGGTTCGCTGCTCGCCTTGCTTCATGTTCAGCAGATGCAGGCGATAGGGAGCGCCCAGCTCCTCGAGCAGGATCAGCGTGCCGGTCGAGCGGGTGTTGGGCGCATGGTGAAAGACGAGATCGTTGTCGGCGGACATAACGGGTTCCTCACGTCGAGACGTGAGAAACCCTAGCGGAAAATCCGAACGATGCACGTCGGCCGAAGCGCACGGCGCTGTCATGCCCTCCGGCCGGAAGCCGCCTCAGCCGCGGGCGGCCGTCATCACGTCGCGGATGTCCGCCGCCAGTTGTTCCACGCGCTCGACCTGGGTGTCCCAGGAGCACATGAAGCGCGCGCCGCCGTTGCCGATGAAGGTGTAGAAGCGCCAGCCCCGGGCGCGCAGGGCTTCGATGGCGGGTTCGGAGAGCTGGAGGAACACGCCGTTGGCTTCCACCGGGAACATCAGGCTGACGCCGGGGATGTCCGCGACCCGCTCGGCGAGCAGGCGGGCGCAGCGGTTGGCGTGGTCGGCGTAGTGCAGCCAGGCGTCGTCTTGCAGCAGGCCGACCCAGGGGGCGGAGAGGAAGCGCATCTTCGAGGCCAGTTGCCCGGCCTGCTTGCAGCGGTAGTCGAAATCTTCGGCCAGGGCCTTGTTGAAGAACAGGATCGCCTCACCCACCGCCATGCCGTTCTTGGTGCCGCCGAAGCAGAGCACATCGACGCCGGCCTTCCAGCTCAATTCCGCCGGCGAGCAGCCGAGGAAGGCGCAGGCGTTGGCGAAACGGGCTCCATCCATGTGCAGGTTCAAGCCGAGTTCGCGGCAGGCCTCGCTGATCGCGCGGATTTCGTCGGGACGATAGACGGTGCCCACCTCGGTGGCCTGGGTGAGGGTCACCACGCGGGGTTTCGGGTAGTGGATGTCCTGGCGCTTGAGTGCCACCTCGCGCACCGCCGCGGGTGTCAGCTTGCCGGCCTGGGTGGCGGCCAGCAGGAGCTTGGAGCCGTTGGAGAAGAATTCCGGGGCGCCGCATTCGTCGGTCTCGACGTGGGCGGTCTCCGAGCAGATCACGCTGTGATAGCTCTGGCACAAGGCGGACAGCGCCAGGGAGTTGGCGGCGGTGCCGTTGAAGGCGAAGAACACTTCGCAGTCGGTCTCGAACAATCGGCGGAAGTGGTCGGCGGCGCGGGCGGTCCATTGGTCCTCGCCGTAGGCGCGTTCGTGGCCGTGGTTGGCTTCGGCCATCGCGGCCCAGGCTTCCGGGCAGATACCGGAGTAGTTGTCGCTGGCGAACTGTTGGGTCGGGTCTGTCATGCCTGATTCCTTGTCTCGGTCGCCCGCCGTCGCGGTCGGGCGGATGGCGGTACTTTACGCCAGGCCCGGGCCGGGAGAGTGAGTGCAAGCGACAACTTGTTGCAGCCAACGCCTTGGACAAAAACCGGACATTCTTTCGTAGGCTGCGGAATGCCTGGGCTAGCGCAGGGAACGCACAGGTTATGCACAGCCCGGTACACAGCTTCTGTGCGAAAACCGAAGCGGCAAGCCTTTGAAATCGTTCATAAAACACTCGCTTCGCGGCGTACGCCCCAAGTTGCGGGCCGTAGCGAGGTATCGACAGCTTGTCCACAGGCCTGTCCACCGTGGCTGTGTGTAAGCCGCCGGGCTTGTCGAGGAACTCCAGCCGCTATTCTGGTTTCAGAACTAAGGGCACAAGCGTTCGGCTTGTCGCCGCCTTTCGAAAAGGAGTGTTCCCATGCGCTATCACCCTCTGCTCGCCCTGTTCGCCTCCTTGGCCGTCACCCTGCCGGCTGTCGCTGCCGACTGGCCCGCCGGTGGCAAGGCGGACTTCATCAAGGAATGTGTGGCCAGTTCCAAGGCCACCCATGGCGAAGATGCTGCGAAGGACTACTGCGAATGCGCTGCAGACAAGGTCAGTGATGAGTTCAGCGAAGCCGAGATGGAAGAGCTGCACAGCAAGACGGGCATCACACCGCAAATGCAGCAGCGCCTGGTCAGTGCCTCGAGCAGTTGCCTGAGCGAGCTGAACCAGGAGTAATGCGTGCCGCCTGGCGAGCCGGGCCCGTGAGGGAAACCGGCGGATTTGCCGTACATGCCTCGCGGGCCGGCGGATGCGACTATGCTGCCGCGATAGCCTTCGACACGGCGGAGCCATGCTGCAGCACGACGTTTCCCACCTGACGGCCTGCCCGGAGCGGGCCGTTCCCCTGCCGCGCGATGCGGCACTCGACCTGATCAAGTGGCTGGCCATGCTCAGCATGGTGCTGGATCACTTGCGCCACGTCTGGTTCGAGACCGCATTCCTTTATGTTCCCGGGCGGCTGGCGTTTCCCTTCTTCTGCCTGGCCATTGCGGTGAACGTCGCGCGTCCGGTAGTGCCGGGGCATTCGCCGCTCCGCGTGCGCTACCTGGGCTGGCTGCTGGTCTTCGCCGTGCTGTCCGAATTCCCCTACCGGTTGCTGGTGGAGTGGCCGGGAAGCCTCAACGTGCTGCCGACCCTCGCCCTCGGCATGTTGATCGCCAATGCCATGGCGCGGCCCGAGCGGCTGGACCGGGGCCTGGGGCTGGCCGCCTTGCTGCTCGCCGCGTGGTTCCACGAGCAATTGATGTTCGGCCTCTTCGGCGCGGTGTTGCCTGCCGCCTTCCTGCTGGCACTGCGTGGCGAAGGCTGGACGTTGCTGCCCGGGATGATCTGCCTGGCGGCGAACTACTGGTGGGAAATCTACGCCCGGGCATGGGCCATGCAGCCGTTCGCCTGGCTGGTGATCGCTACTTGTTTCGTCGCGCCTTTCATCGGGTTGTGGTTGTTGCGTCATCCACCACGCTTCCCGGTGCCGCCCATGCGACGCTGGGCGTACCTGCTCTATCCCGGGCATTTCCTGGCGCTCTGGGGGCTGCGCGAGTGGCTGGTCCGCTGAGGGGATAAACCGGCGCGGGACCGTGGTTGTCCGTTGGCGACGCCCCATGTCGCAAACGCATTCTCCCGTGGCGTCCCCAGGCATACCGCTGCGTAGGCCCGGCCATACCATCGCCTCCAAGGACAACCCCTCATTGATACGCGTGCCAGCGCCGGGAGACCCGCGATGTTCAGCAAGCAAGACCAAATCCAGGGCTACGACGACGAACTGCTCGCCGCGATGAACGCGGAAGAACAACGTCAGGAAGATCACATCGAGCTGATCGCCTCCGAGAACTACACCAGCAAGCGCGTGATGCAGGCCCAG
>NZ_MUJY01000131.1 GCF_002286785.1 Pseudomonas sp. PIC25
ATGAGCCTCTCAAATCGTCACAGGCAGAGCCGGTGACTCATGACCACGTCCTAAGGACGTGGTTTCCCAAGTTCAAATGAACAGGCGGGTACGCATCGACGAACCCGCCTCGTCTGTCAGCCGACGAAGTTCAGCAGAACACCCGCCGCCACCGCCGAACCGATCACACCGGCCACGTTCGGCCCCATGGCGTGCATCAGCAGGAAGTTCTGCGGGTTGGCCTCCAGGCCGACCTTGTTCGACACCCGCGCCGCCATCGGCACCGCGGAAACGCCGGCCGAGCCGATCAGCGGGTTGATCTTCTGCGCGCTGAACAGGTTCATCAGCTTGGCCATCAGCACACCCGCCGCGGTACCGCCACAGAAGGCGACCATGCCGAGCAGCAGGATGCCCAGGGTCTTCATTTGCAGGAAGGCATCCGCCGATAGCTTGGAACCGACGGTCAGGCCCAGGGCAATGGTCACGATGTTAATCAGCGCGTTGCGCGAGGTATCCGCAAGGCGCTCCACCACACCGCACTCACGCAGCAGGTTGCCGAAGGCGAACATGCCCACCAGCGGCGCGGCATCCGGCAGCAATAGACCGACCAGCAGGCAGAGCACCAGCGGGAAAATGATCTTCTCGGCCTGGCTGACATGCCGCAATTGCTGCATGACGATGGCACGCTCTTCCTTGGTGGTGAGGGCTCGCATGATCGGTGGCTGGATCAGCGGCACCAGGGCCATGTAGGAATAGGCCGCCACAGCGATGGGACCGAGCAGGTCCGGCGCCAGCTTGGAGGTCACGAAGATCGAGGTCGGGCCATCCGCGCCGCCGATGATGGCGATGGACGCGGCCTCCTTCAGGGTGAACTCCATGCCGGGAATCCCCATCGCGGTGAGCGCCAAGGCGCCGATCAGCGTACCGAAGATCCCGAACTGGGCGGCGGCGCCGAGCAGCAGGGTCTTGGGGTTCGCCAGCATGGGGCCGAAATCGGTCATCGCCCCCACACCCATGAAGATCAACAGCGGGAACACGCTGGTCGGCAACCCCACTTCGTAGAACAGGTGCAATACGCCCGCCCCTTCGGCCATATTGGCCACCGGGATGTTGGACAGAATGCCGCCGAAGCCGATCGGGATCAGCAGCAAGGGTTCGAAGCCCTTGCGGATCGCCAGGTAGACCAGTCCCAGGCAGACGACAATCATCAGCGCCTGTCCCGGTTCCAGGTGATACAGGCCAGTGCTCTGCCAGAGTTTGAGGAGCTTCTCCATCACCGACTCCTCAGCCGATGGTCAGCAGGCTGTCGCCCACCGCCACCGCATCGCCGACCTTGACGTTGACGCTCCCGATGGTGCCGCTCTTGAAGGCGCGGATCTCGGTTTCCATCTTCATCGCCTCGAGGATGATCACCAGATCGCCCTCCTGCACCGCTTGGCCGGGCTGGACCAGCACCTTGAAGATGTTGCCCGCCAACGGTGCGCTCTGCGGTTCGCCGCCGCCCGCCGGTACGCTGGCCGGAGCAGAGGAAGTCGCGGACGCGCCACCCAGCGGCTTGATGCCGGTGATGTCACCGCCCTCGTTGACCTGTACGACGAAGGATTTGCCGTTGACGTCGACGGTATAGACCTCAGGCTTGCCAGCCTCGCGGGCTGGCACTTCCTTACCGGTCGGGGCCGGTTCGAAGGCCGCCGGGTTGCCGCGGTTCTCCAGGAACTTCAGGCCAATCTGCGGAAACAGCGCATAGGTCAGGACGTCGTCGATCTCATCCTTGGCCAGCTTGAAGCCTTTCTCCTGGGCAATGCCCTTGAGTTCGGCAATGAGCTTGTCCATCTCCGGTGTCAGCAAATCGGCAGGACGACAAGTGATGGCCTCGCCCCCGTCCAGCACACGGGCCTGCAGCTCCGCATTGAACGGTGCCGGTGCCGCGCCGTACTCGCCCTTGAGCACGCCGGCGGTTTCCTTGGTGATCGACTTGTAGCGCTCGCCGGTGAGCACGTTGATCACCGCCTGGGTCCCGACGATCTGCGAGGTCGGCGTCACCAGCGGGATGAAACCGAGGTCCTCACGAACGCGCGGAATCTCGGCCAGCACCTGGTCGAATTTATCCTGGGCGCCCTGCTCCTTGAGCTGGCTTTCCATGTTGGTGAGCATGCCGCCCGGCACCTGGGCGACCAGGATGCGCGAATCCACACCCTTGAGATTGCCTTCGAACTTCGCGTATTTCTTACGCACCTCGCGGAAGTAAGCCGCGATTTCCTCCAGTAGTTCCAGATTCAGGCCGGTATCGCGCTCAGTGCCCTGGAACATGGCCACCACCGATTCGGTCGGCGAGTGGCCATAAGTCATCGACAGCGAGGAGATGGCGGTATCGACGTTATCGATACCGGCCTCCACCGCCTTGAGAATGGCGACCGACGACAGCCCCGCAGTCGCATGGCACTGCATGTGGATCGGGATCGACAGATTGGCCTTCAGACGCGAGACCAGCTCGAAGGCGGTATAAGGCGTGAGTATGCCGGCCATGTCCTTGATGGCCACCGAGTCTGCCCCCATGTCTTCGATCTGCTTGGCCAGATCGATCCACATGTCCAGCGTGTGCACCGGGCTGGTGGTGTAGGAGATGGTGCCCTGGGCATGTTTGCCCTGGCGCTTGACCGCCTGCAGAGCGGTCTGCAGGTTGCGCGGATCGTTCATCGCGTCGAACACGCGGAACACGTCGACACCGTTGACCGCGGCACGCTCGACGAATTTTTCCACCACGTCGTCCGCGTAGTGGCGGTAGCCGAGCAGGTTCTGCCCACGCAGCAGCATCTGCTGACGGGTATTGGGCATCGCCTTCTTCAACTCGCGGATGCGCTCCCACGGGTCCTCGCCGAGATAGCGGATGCAGGCATCGAAGGTCGCCCCACCCCAGGATTCCACCGACCAGAAGCCGACCTGATCGAGCTTCGGCGCGATCGGCAGCATGTCTTCCAGGCGCAGGCGCGTGGCGAGGATCGACTGATGGGCATCACGCAGCACCACATCGGTGATACCGAGTGCTTGTTTAACGGCAGTCATGCGAAAACTCCCTATCGGACCTGGATCAACCGCGCCGGGCGCGGTGCTGGTGGATGGCGGACTGGATAGCGGCAAGCAGATCGGCTTCCGGCTCCTGTGCCAAGGCGGCCTTGACCGGCAGAGGAGCGGCGGCAGGAACCGGGGCGGCCGCCGCGAAGCGCCCGATCAGGCGGGACATCAGGCGGATGGCGAACACCAGCAAAGCGAGGAAGAAAAAGACGAACCCCATGCCGAACAGCATGAGCTCGACACCCTCGAGCAGGAGTTGACTGGACGTCATCGTAGCTCCTTTACCTGCGGCTGACCGCCGCGTTCTTTTAATTAGAAGAAGGGGAGCACCCGGGACGCCATGCCCCGGGCAAACTGGCGAACCTTAGCCCGAAACGCGCGTTTGAAGCAAACGCCAGACCCGCTAAAGGGACATATCCAGACGAAAAAGCGTCATTCCGTCGCAGCGAGGCAGGTCGTTGCCGCTTCGTACCTTGGATCGAAACGGCAATCTTTAGAGCAGGAACAGCGTGGCCAGACCGAGGAAAATGAAGAAGCCGCCGCTATCGGTCATCGCCGTGATCATGACGCTGGAACCCATGGCCGGATCGCGACCGAGGCGCACCAGGGTCATGGGAATCAACACCCCCATCAACGCGGCCAGCAGCAGGTTCAGAGTCATTGCCGCCGTCATTACCACACCCAGCGACCAACTGCCGTAGAGGCCGTAGGCGACCGCACCGATGACACCGCCCCAGACCAGGCCGTTGATCAAGGCCACCACCAGCTCCTTGCGCAGCAGCCGCGAGGTATTGCCGGTGCCGACCTGATCGAGCGCCATGGCGCGCACGATCATGGTGATGGTCTGGTTGCCGGAGTTGCCGCCGATGCCGGCGACGATGGGCATCAGCGCCGCGAGGGCCACCAGCTTCTCGATAGAGCCTTCGAACATGCCGATCACCCGCGAGGCGACGAAGGCGGTGATCAGGTTGATTGCCAGCCAGGCCCAGCGGTTGCGCACCGATTTCCAGACCGAGGCGAAGATGTCTTCCTCTTCGCGCAGGCCGGCCATGCTGAGGACTTCGCTTTCGCTCTCCTCCCGGATCAGGTCGACCATGGCGTCGATGGTCAGACGGCCGATCAGCTTGCCGTTCTTCTCCACCACCGGCGCGGAAATCAGGTCATAGCGTTCGAACGCCTGGGCGGCGTCATAGGCATCGTCGTCCGGATGGAAACTCACCGGGTCGTTGGCCATCACCTCGGCCACCAGCTTCTCCGGGTCGTTGACCAGCAGGCGCTTGATCGACAGCACACCCTTGAGAATGCCGTCGTAGTCCACCACGAACAGCTTGTCGGTGTGCCCCGGCAATTCCTTCAGGCGGCGCAGGTAGCGCAGCACCACTTCGAGGGCGACGTCGTCGCGGATGGTGACCATCTCGAAGTCCATCAGGGCACCGACCTGATCCTCCTCGTAGGACAACGCCGAACGCACGCGCTCGCGCTGCTGGGCGTCGAGGGACTCCATGAGCTCGTGGACGACGTCACGCGGCAGTTCGGGTGCGAGGTCGGCCAGTTCGTCGGCATCCATCTCCTTCGCGGCAGCGAGGATCTCGTGATCGTCCATGTCGGCGATCAGCGACTCCCGCACGGCGTCGGATACTTCGAGGAGGATATCGCCATCGCGCTCGGCTTTGACCAACTGCCAGACGGTCAGGCGGTCATTCAGCGGCAGGGCCTCGAGGATATGGGCGACGTCGGCAGGGTGCAGTTCATCGAGCTTGCGTTGCAGCTCGGCGAGGTTCTGCCGATGGACCAGGCTTTCCACCAGCTCGTGATGGTGGCCTTCCTGGCGGTGGGTCAGGTCTTCGACCAGCTTGTGCCGGTGCAGGAGGTCGATCACCTGCGACAGACGGTCTTGCAGGCTCTCTTGCGGCTTTTTGGCTTCTACTTCAGTCATAGCGCGCTCCGCCCCCAGTTGGCGGGCACGCCATAGGGGCTCAATCGGTCTTTACGTTCAACAATCGCGGTTCGGAGTAACTACTGGGTAAGTCCATGGTGGTATCCCACAAGCCCCGGCGGGGCTGACGCGGGCAATGATACACCGAGCCAGCCATTTGCGCGTGACAAAACTTGGCAAGAACAAGTGTTTGCAGCAAAAACCTCAGCGCAACCTGACCCTGTTTCGTTGCGACGCCAACCATGTCATGGAAGACACGCAACGGACGTCAAGGAAGCCTTCCGGCAAAGCCCTTAGCGTGTACGGGCATTCGTCAGGAGGACTCCCCATGCAAGGACTGCTACGCGCCACGCTCTGCGCGGCACTGCTCTACCCTTCTCCCGCTCTGTTGGCTTCGACCGTCTTTCGCTGCGTCGATGCGGCCGGTCATGTCACCTTCACCCTGAACGGTTGTCCCACCGACCAGGACCAGCAGTTGCAGAATGCCCACAACCCTACCCCGGGCGGAGGCAAGCCGGTTCCGATGGCCAGGCCGGGCAAGGCCACCCGCCAGGAGAAGCGGGAAACGGGCACGGTGCTCGTGGTGGGCGAGCGCCAGGATGGCTGCGGCAACCAAGTGACCGGCACTGCCCGCCGGGAAGCGATGGTCAAGCAGGAGATACGCGCCGGTATGACGCGGGCAGACGTGGAAAGTGCGTTGGGCAGGCCGGACCGCATCAGCCGGCAGAACGGCCAGACCCGCTACCACTACCGGGATGCGAAGGGAAACAGCCGTCAAGTGAGCTTCGATGAATCCGGCTGCGTGAGAGGAAAGCGCTGAAACGAAAAAGGCCTGCATCGCTGCAGGCCTTTTCGATATGGCGCACTCAGGAGGATTCGAACCTCCGACCGCCCGGTTCGTAGCCGGGTACTCTATCCAGCTGAGCTATGAGTGCGTG
>NZ_MUJY01000132.1 GCF_002286785.1 Pseudomonas sp. PIC25
CACCGCCCAAGGCCATCAAGGCCCAGGACGGTGAAGATTTCGAAGACCCGCTATCCAGTGGATCGGAAGGCTGCTCCGCTTAAGTGAACAGCATTACGGTTTTCCGGGCCTTTTCGTCAGGGTATCTCGATGCCTTCGGTAAGAAGCATGTCAACCAGTCGAATCAATGGAAGCCCGATCAGGCTGGTGGCGTCTGCCCCATCAGTTGCGCGGAACAGGCTGATGCCCAGCCCCTCCGACTTGAAGCTGCCGGCGCAGTCGTATGGGCGCTCCGCTTCCAGATAACGCTCGATGCGGGCTGGTTTCAGAAGGCGGAAGTGCACGGTGAAAGGAATGCAATCCATCTGGCAGCGACCTGTCGCGGTGTTGAGCAGGGCCAGGCCGGTGAGGAAGGTCACGCTGTTGCCGCTGGCGGCCTGCAATTGTTCCCGGGCTTTGGCGTGTTCGTGGGGTTTGCCGAGAATCTGCTCTCCGAGCGTGGCTACCTGATCGGAGCCGATGATCAGGTGGTGCGGATGGCTGTCTGAGAGGGCTCTGGCCTTTTCTTCTGCGAGTCGGCGGACCAGGGCTTCGGCCGGCTCTTCGGGGCGTCTGGTTTCATCGATGTCGGGCGATTGCCAGATAAAAGGCAGGCGCAAGCGGGCGAGGAGTTCTCGCCGGTAGGGAGAGCTGGAGGCGAGTACAAGGGGTTGCATAGAGGTTCTCCTTGATGAGCGAAGATTCTAGCCGTCGGTTTCGATGGCGGACAGGCCGAATTTCCTTTGACAGGGGGGAGGGGCATCCCTAGAATGCTGCGCCTATGTTGAATGGGCCTATTCCACCTCATGTCGATCCGCGCAAATTGGCTGATCGCGACGCCACCCTCGAAGGGGAGCTGTCGCTGGCCGATTTGCCGAGACTTTGCGAACCCTTGGCTGAAAATGCCGGGGTTGTGCGTGCGAAACTCGCTTTCGGGCGTAACGAGCAAAGGGCTGTGGTTATCCATAGCGAGCTCGACGTAGAGGTAAAGATGGTTTGCCAGCGCTGTCTTGAGCTGGTCGCTCTGCCGATCCATAGCGAGTGTGATTACGCTGTGGTGAAGGTTGGGGCGAACACCCAGTCTCTACCCAAAGGTTACGACGTGCTGGAAGTGGATGAGGATCCTTTGGATCTGCTGACGTTGGTCGAGGATGAGCTGTTGCTCGCCCTTCCCATTGTTCCGCTCCATGACCCTGAAGTTTGCCAGCAGCCGGTCGGTCTCGAAGAGCCTGAGCCGAGCGAGGACGAGGTATCGCGGTCCAACCCGTTCAGCGTACTGGCGCAGTTAAAGCGTGACCCAAACGTTTAGGAGTTAATTAGTTATGGCTGTTCAGCAGAACAAAAAATCCCGTTCCGCGCGCGACATGCGTCGCTCCCACGACGCGCTGGAGTCCAACGCTCTGTCCGTCGAAAAGAGCACCGGTGAAGTGCATCTGCGCCACCACGTGTCCCCGGACGGTTTCTACCGTGGTCGCAAAGTGATCGACAAGGGCGCCGACGAGTAATCCTTGTCCGCTTCGATCATCGCGATTGACGCAATGGGTGGGGACTTCGGTCCCCGCTGCATTGTTCCGGCCAGCCTTGCCTGTTTGGCCTCTTTCCCCTCGCTGCAACTGATCCTTGTCGGTCAAACTCCCCTCCTTGAAGAATTAGTTACCCGTGACCTCGGCGTGGATCGCGCTCGTCTTCGCATCCAGCATGCCGGTGAAGTCATCGAGATGGATGAACGGCCCGCGCAGGCCTTGCGCGGCAAACCGGACTCTTCCATGCGCGTGGCTCTGGAGCTGGTGCGTAACGGTCAGGCTCATGCTTGTGTCAGCGCCGGTAATACGGGGGCGTTGATGGCGCTGTCCCGCTATGTCCTGAAAACATTGCCGGGTATCGATCGACCGGCGATGGTTACGGCGGTGCCTACCGAAAAAGGGCATTGTCATCTTCTCGATCTCGGCGCGAATGTGGATTGCAGCGCAGAGCATCTCTATCAGTTCGCTGTCATGGGGGCTGTCGCGGCGGAGGCGCTCGGCATCGATCGCCCCCGAGTGGCTTTGCTCAACGTAGGCACCGAAGACGTCAAGGGTAACCAGCAGGTCAAGCTGGCTGCGAGCCTGTTGCAGCAGGCCTCTGGGCTCAATTACATCGGCTACGTCGAAGGGGATGGTCTGTTTCGTGGGGTGGCCGATGTGGTCGTTTGCGATGGCTTCGTCGGCAACATCCTGCTGAAGTCCAGCGAGGGGTTGGCCGCCATGATCTCCGCGCGGATGGGTGAGCTGTTCCGGCAAGGGATTGTTGCTCGCATGGTGGGGGCGCTGGCGTTGCCGTACCTGCGTCGTCTGCAGGCTGATCTTGCACCGGCGCGCTACAACGGTGCCAGTTTTCTCGGCTTGCAGGGAATCGTGATCAAAAGCCACGGCTCCGCAGGGGCTGAGAGTTTCCAGAGTGCCATTCGGCGGGCTCTCAAGGAGATCGAGGAGAATCTTCCGGAGCGCCTTCACGGCCGTCTGGAGCATCTCTTGCTGTAGATGATGTGACCGCGCCCGAAGGGCTGTCATCCAACTGTGAGTTCGTTCCGTTTGGCTATGCAGGCGTGAACGTCACGACGATAAGATCAATAGGGAACTGTTTACATGTCCGCATCCCTCGCATTCGTCTTCCCTGGCCAAGGTTCCCAGTCGCTCGGCATGCTGGCCGAGCAGGGCGCTCAACAGCCTCTGGTGCTGGACGCCTTCGCTGAGGCTTCCGAGGCGCTTGGCTACGATCTCTGGGCATTGACCCAGCAGGGGCCGGAAGAGCAACTCAACCAGACCGACAAAACCCAGCCAGCCATTCTCACCGCTTCGGTGGCGTTGTGGCGCCTGTGGCTGGCTCAGGGCGGCGTGCGTCCCGCTTTCGTGGCCGGTCACAGCCTTGGCGAATATTCGGCGCTGGTCGCTGCCGGCAGCCTTGGGCTGGCCGATGCAGCGAGGCTGGTGGAGCGTCGCGGTCAGCTGATGCAGCAGGCGGTTCCGGCTGGGCAGGGCGGCATGGCTGCGATCCTCGGCCTGGAAGATGCCGATGTGCTGGCTGCCTGTGCCGAGGCGGCCCAGGGCGAAGTGGTCAGTGCGGTGAATTTCAATGCGCCGGGCCAGGTTGTGGTGGCCGGAGCCAGGGCGGCGGTCGAACGGGCGATCGAGGCTTGCAAGGCGCGGGGTGCCAAGCGTGCCATGGCGTTGCCGGTCAGCGTGCCGTCGCATTGCGAATTGATGCGTCCGGCCGCAGAGCGCTTCGCCGAAACAGTGAGTGCGATCGGCTGGCAGAAGCCTGAGATTCCGCTGGTCCAGAATGTCAGCGCCGCTGTGGTATCCGATCTCGACACGCTGAAGCGTGACCTGCTGGCCCAGCTTTACAGTCCGGTGCGTTGGGTAGAGTCAATGGTCCGTCTGGCTGAAAACGGCGTGACCGATCTGGTCGAGTGCGGTCCTGGCAAGGTGCTTTCCGGCTTGAACAAACGCTGTGTCAAAGGCGTGAATACGCATAATCTCGATACCCCCGAAGCTTTCGCGGCTGCTCGTGCCGCTTTGGCTTGAACAAGGAGAAGACTATGAGTCTGCAAGGTAAAGTTGCGCTGGTTACCGGAGCGAGCCGAGGCATCGGTCAGGCCATTGCGCTGGAGCTGGGGCGCCAGGGAGCTGTCGTGATTGGCACCGCCACCAGCCCGAGCGGTGCCGAGCGTATCGCCGAGACGCTCAAGGCTAACGGTATCGAAGGTGCCGGCCTGGTATTGGATGTCGCCAATGACGAATCGGTTGCCAGTACCCTGGAGCACATTCAGCAGCATCTCGGTCAGCCGCTGATCTTGGTCAATAACGCCGGTATCACGCGCGATAACCTGATGATGCGCATGAAAGACGACGAATGGCATGATGTTATCAACACCAACCTCAACAGCCTGTTCCGTTTGTCCAAGGGTGTGCTGCGCGGCATGACAAAAGCTCGTTGGGGGCGGATCATCAATATTGGTTCGGTCGTGGGTGCCATGGGTAATGCCGGTCAGGTCAACTACGCGGCCGCCAAAGCTGGACTCGAGGGTTTCACCCGAGCGATGGCGCGGGAAGTCGGATCGCGTGCAATTACCGTCAATGCGGTGGCCCCTGGCTTCATCGATACCGATATGACCCGCGAATTGCCTGAATCCCAGCGGGAAGCCTTGTTGACCCAGATTCCGCTGGGGCGTCTGGGGCAGGCCGAGGAAATCGCCAGTGTCGTGGCTTTCCTGGCTTCCGACGGTGCGGCTTACGTAACAGGAGCTACCATTCCAGTGAATGGCGGCATGTACATGGCTTGAATGTGACGTCTTCCTTCAGAAAACTGTCATAAGGGCTGTCTAGAATCCGTTACAAAAGTGCAATGGGTGAGACGGCTTGTTGACGTGTTGCTGAAGGGGACGGCCGTTTGGCTTGAAAGTTTGAAAACCCTTTCTATACACTGCAGCCCAGCTGCACGGATTTTCCCATAGGAGTGAAAACAAGGTATGAGCACCATCGAAGAACGCGTCAAGAAAATCGTCGCCGAGCAACTGGGCGTCAAAGAAGAGGAAGTCACCAACAGCGCTTCCTTCGTTGAAGACCTGGGCGCCGACTCCCTTGACACCGTCGAGCTGGTGATGGCTCTGGAAGAGGAATTCGAGACCGAAATTCCGGACGAGCAGGCTGAGAAGATCACCACCGTTCAGGAAGCCATCGATTACATCAACGCTCACGCGCAGTAATGTAATCGTCGGGTTCCCGACACGGAAAAGCCGCACTGCCCTAACAGGCGTGCGGTTTTTCTTTAAGTGTTGCAAACGTGCAAGAGGAGATAGCTGTGTCGCGTAGACGCGTCGTGGTAACCGGCATGGGCATGTTGTCGCCCCTGGGAACCGATGTGCCGAGCAGCTGGCAGGGCATTCTGGCCGGCCGTAGTGGCATTGGCCCCATTGAGCATATGGACCTTTCCGCCTATTCCACCCGCTTCGGTGGATCGGTGAAGGGCTTCAACGTCGAGGAATATCTTTCGGCGAAGGAAGCACGCAAGCTCGACCTGTTCATTCAATACGGCCTGGCGGCCAGTTTCCAAGCGGTCCGTGATTCGGGGCTGGAAGTGACCGATGCCAACCGTGAGCGTATCGGTGTGGCAATGGGCTCCGGTATCGGTGGCCTGACCAATATCGAGAACAACTGCAAATCCTTGATCGAGCAGGGGCCTCGGCGCATATCGCCGTTCTTCGTACCCGGTTCAATCATCAATATGGTGTCCGGTTTCCTGTCGATCCACCTGGGACTTCAGGGGCCGAACTATGCAATCGCCACCGCCTGTACGACGGGGACTCATTGCATCGGCATGGCGGCCCGTAATATCGCCTATGGCGAGGCTGACGTGATGGTTGCCGGTGGCTCCGAGATGGCGGCTTGTGGTCTGGGCTTGGGCGGCTTCGGTGCTGCGCGCGCCTTGTCCACCCGCAATGACGAGCCGACCCGTGCCAGCCGTCCCTGGGATAAGGGGCGTGATGGCTTTGTCCTGTCCGACGGCGCCGGTGCGCTGGTGCTCGAAGAGCTGGAACATGCTAAGGCGCGCGGCGCCAACATTTATGCCGAGCTGGTCGGCTTCGGTATGAGTGGCGATGCCTTCCACATGACGTCGCCGCCGGAAGATGGCGCTGGTGCTGCGCGTTGCATGAAGAATGCACTTCGCGATGCCGGGTTGAATGTCGACCAAGTCCAGTACATCAATGCCCATGGCACATCGACGCCTGCCGGCGACCTTGCCGAGGTGGCTGCGGTCAAGTCGGTATTCGGCGATCACGCTTATCGTCTGACCGTCAGCTCGACCAAGTCGATGACCGGGCATCTGCTCGGTGCTGCAGGCGCTGTCGAGGCGATCTTCAGTGTGTTGGCAATTCGTGATCAGGTGGCTCCGCCGACCATCAATCTGGATGATCCGGACGAGGGCTGCGATCTCGATTTCGTGCCGCATGAAGCCAAGAGCATGCCGATCGATGTGGTGCTTTCCAACTCCTTCGGTTTCGGTGGTACAAACGGTTCGCTGCTGTTCCGCCGGTTTGCCGGCTGATGCTGACCTGGGTCGACGGCCTGCCAGCGGGTGATGTGCCCGTTACGGACCGTGGGCTCGCCTACGGCGATGGTCTGTTTGAGACCATCGCCGTCAGGGCGGGGCGGCCGCGCTTGCTGGAGCGGCATCTGCGGCGCTTGAGCGAAGGTTGTACCCGGTTGGGAGTCGTCTGTGACGAAGCGCTGATCGAGTCTGAGTTATTGGCATTCTGTTCTGTGTTGGGTGACGGAGTAGCCAAGCTGATTCTGACTAGGGGCGATGGTCTGCGTGGCTACGCGCCTCCGGTGAGTGGGCAAGCGCGGCGTATTCTTCAGGGCGGCGCCTTGCCCGACTATCCCCCTGCCAATGCCGAACGGGGCGTCAGCCTGTATCCCTGCCGGACCCGACTCGCCGAGCAACCGGCACTCGCCGGTCTGAAGCACTTGAATCGACTCGAACAGGTCCTGGCCCGTGCCGAATGGCAGGGGGCCGCCTTCGCCGAAGGGTTGATGCGCGATGTATCGGGGCGTGTGATTGAAGGCGTCTTCAGCAACCTGTTCATGGTCCGGTGCGGGCGGCTCGTTACCGCCGACCTGTCCCGCTGCGGTGTGGCTGGAGTCATGCGGGCAGAAGTCCTGGTGATCGCGCAGGCTGTTGGCATATCTGTTGAGGTAAGGGACATTCCTTACGAGGAATTGCTGCAGGCGGATGAAGTCTTCCTCTGTAACAGCCTCTATGGCGTCTGGCCTGTGATCGGGTTGGAAGAGCGCGACTGGCCCGTTGGTCCTCTGACCCGTAAACTGCAAGCCCTTGTCCGCGACGTCCTGGGTTCCTGATTCGTGATACGCAAATTACTGTTGCTGCTGGAGGGTGGCCTGCTGTTGGCTGGCTTGCTGCTGGCGTTCGCTGCCTGGCAGCAACACGAGAGTCTCGAGCAGCCATTGCAGTTGGCGGAGGAGCAATTGCTCGATGTACCTGCCGGCGCGACGCCCAGCGGATTGCTCAATCGTCTCGAAAGCGAAGGCATTCTTCGTAATGCCTTCTGGTTGCGTCTCTACTGGCGGTTCAATCTGGCCTCTCACGCGTTGCACAGCGGCGAATACCGAATGGCGCCTGGTATGCGTGCGATCGACCTGCTGGGCCTCTGGCAGCGTGGCGAAGTAGTGCAATACAGCCTGACGCTGGTGGAGGGCTGGAATTTCCGCCAGGTGCGTGCGGCATTGGCGCGCCAAGCCAAGTTGGAGCAGACTCTGGATGGCCTGTCCGATGCCGAATTGATGGCTCGTCTGGGACAGTCCGGATTGCACCCCGAGGGGCGTTTCTTCCCGGATACCTACCGCTATGTTCGCGGGATGAGCGACATGGACCTGCTCAAGCAGGCCCATGCACGACTGGAAAGCGTGCTCGCCGAAGAGTGGGAGAAACGGGCGGAAGGCTTACCCTACCGTGATCCCTACGAGGCGTTGATCATGGCCTCGCTGGTGGAAAAGGAAACCGGAGTACCGGAGGAGCGTAGCCAGATCGCCGGGGTCTTCATTCGGAGATTGAAACTGGGAATGCTGCTGCAGACGGATCCGACCGTGATTTATGGCTTGGGCGAGCGCTATAACGGCAAGCTGACGCGGGCTCATCTGCTCGAACCGACTCCATACAACACCTATGTCAAGGCAGGCCTGCCACCCACGCCGATTTCATTGGTGGGACGCGAAGCGATTCATGCGGCGCTGCATCCGGCGGAAGGCAAGAGCCTGTATTTCGTTGCCCGGGGCGACGGCAGCCATGTGTTCTCCAGCAGCCTGGAGGAACACAATCGAGCTGTGCGCGAATTTCAGCTCAATCGCCGCTCCGACTACCGTTCCAGCCCATTACCCATTCCGCCGGCCGCGAAGCCGGATGCGCAATGATCAAGGACTGCCTGTGACTGGCCTGTTTATCACCCTCGAAGGTCCCGAAGGGGCCGGCAAGAGTACCAATCGCGATTATCTGGCCGAGCGTCTCCGTGCTCATGGCATCGATGTCCTTATGACACGTGAGCCGGGTGGGACGCCTCTGGCCGAGCGTATCCGCGAATTGCTCCTGGCGCCGTCCGACGAGCCAATGGCCGTGGACACCGAACTGTTGCTGATGTTCGCGGCCCGTGCCCAGCATCTCGCCCAGGTGATCCGTCCGGCTCTGGCCGAGGGGAGGGTGGTGTTGTGTGACCGTTTCACCGATGCCACCTATGCGTATCAGGGCGGAGGGCGCGGTGTGCCCGAGGAGCGAATCGCCATACTGGAGCGTTTCGTACAGGGAGAAGTTCGTCCCGATCTCTGTCTGATTTTCGATCTACCCGTAGAGGTCGGTCTGGCGCGTGCCAGTGCACGTGGCCGTCTCGATCGTTTCGAGCGTGAGGGGCGTACGTTCTTCGATGCCGTCCGCCTGGCCTATCTGCGTCGTGCCGCCGAGCGTCCGGAGGGGTATTGCGTCCTAGACGCCTCGCTGCCCCTTGTCGAGGTACAGGCTTCGCTCGATGCGCTGCTACCGCAGATTCTGGAGCGAGTCCGTGGATAAGATATTTCCCTGGCAGGCCGGGCTCTGGCAACAACTGGCCGGTCGTTCCCGGCATGCACATGCCTATTTACTGCATGGTCCCGCCGGGATCGGCAAGCGGCGATTGGCCGAGAGCCTGATGGCCCGTCTGCTTTGCCAGCAGCCGGCCGGATTGGATGCGTGCGGCCAGTGCAAGGCGTGCCACTTGCTGGCGGCCGGTACTCATCCCGATAACTTTGTCCTGGAGCCTGAAGAGGCCGACAAGGCGATCCGGGTCGACCAGGTCCGCGAGTTGGTCGAGTTCGTCGTGCAAACGGCCCAGCTCGGTGGGCGGAAGGTCGTACTGCTGGAGCCGGCCGAGGCGATGAACTTGAACTCGGCCAACGCTTTGCTGAAAAGTCTGGAGGAGCCATCGGGGGATACCGTCCTACTACTCATCAGTCATCAGCCCAGTCGGTTGCTTCCAACAATCAAGAGTCGATGCGTGCAGCAGGCTTGCCCTTTGCCGGACCGCTCTCAGAGTCTGGCCTGGCTGGCTCAGGCCCTGCCGGAGAGCGGTACGGATGAGCGTGAAGAGCTGTTGGTGCTTGCCGGTGGGTCGCCTTTGACCGCCTTGCGGCTGCATGAACAGGGAGCGCGGGAGCAGCGGACTCTGGTGGTCGAGGGTGTAAAGAAGCTATTGAAGCAACAGGTGGCGCCCAGCCAATTGGCAGAGGGCTGGAATGCGGTCCCGCTGTTGCTGCTGTTCGACTGGTTCTGCGACTGGACGCATTTGATGTTGCGTTATCAGTTGACCCGTGATGAAGAAGGATTGGGTCTGAACGATATGCGCAAGGTCGTCCAATACCTGGCGGACAAGGCGCCGCAGCCGAAAGTGCTGGCGATCCAGGACTGGTTACTGGCGCAGCGGCAAAAAATATTGAGCAAGGCGAATCTCAACCGTGTGTTGCTTCTCGAAGCCTTGCTCGTGCAGTGGGCAAGCCTGCCCGGACCGGGCTAGAATCGGCCCACCGAAATTCAGCCGGGAAACGTCGCATGAGTCTGCCACCGAATCTGGGGCCACGTAACGGAATCCTTTCCTTGACCATCAAGGACAAATCCGTTCTGTACGCTGCCTATATGCCTTTCATCAAGAACGGTGGCCTGTTCATTCCGACCAACAAGAGCTACAAGCTCGGCGACGAAGTTTTCATGCTGCTCAATCTGATGGATGAGCCCGAAAAGATTCCGGTGGCCGGAAAGGTGGTCTGGATAACCCCGAAAGGCGCCCAAGGTAATCGTGCCGCAGGTGTTGGCGTGCAGTTCAACGACGGCGACAATACCGCCCGCAACAAGATCGAAACCTATCTGGCCGGCGCCTTGAAGTCTGATCGGCCGACCCACACGATGTAAGTGATACGCCTCAAGCAGCAAGCCGGGAGCACCAGCCGAGAGCTTGGGCTTGCGGTTTTTCGTATTGAGGTTCTCCATGCTCGTCGACTCCCATTGCCATCTCGATCGCCTCGATCTGAGTGTCCATGATGGCTCCCTCGATAAAGCGCTGGATGCTGCGCGAGCGCGTGGCGTCGGCCATTTCCTTTGCATTGGCGTGAGTGCCGACAATGCTGCAGCGGTCAAACACCTGGCCGAGCGATATGCCGATGTGGACTGTTCGATCGGTGTACACCCTTTGGACCTCGAACCGGGTGCGGAGCCGGCGCTGGATTGGCTTCTGCGCGAGTTGGACCATCCGCGGGTGGTGGCAATTGGCGAAACCGGATTGGATTACCACTACGAACCGGAGGCCGCGGAACGCCAGCAGCAATCCTTCCGACTGCACCTGGAGGCCGCAAAAGTTACCGGTAAGCCGGTCATCGTGCATACCCGGGAAGCTCGAGCCGATACGCTTGCCTTGCTTCGCGAGGCGGCATTGCCGCAAGCGGGCGTTCTCCATTGCTTTACCGAAGACTGGGAAATGGCCAAGGCCGCGCTGGATATCGGTTTCTATATTTCGCTGTCCGGAATCGTCACGTTCCGCAATGCCGAGGCTCTGCGCGATGTCGCGCGCAAGGTGCCGGCTGAGCGTCTGTTAGTGGAAACCGATTCCCCTTATCTGGCGCCCGTGCCTCACCGCGGCAAGCCGAATTTGCCGCAGTATGTTCGCGAGATTGCCGAGTTCCTGGCGGAGCTGCGAGGGGTTTCTTTCGAGGAATTTGCCGCGCAAACCACCGCGAATTTCAGGCGACTGTTTCCACAGGCACATTTTTGACTGCGTAACGCTGGCCAAGTCTGGCGCATGCGCAAAAAAAACCCGGGTTCTGGGGGATGAATCCGGGTTAAGACCATTAGGAGTAAAACAAAGGTACGCGATCCACGGTACCTTGACTGGCGGGGCACTTGGGGGGAGATACCGCGCACCAGTACCTTGAAGTATTGGCGAAGATTCCTGAACGTCCAGATTGGTTTCGCTCATTTTTTAAACAGATTTGGAATACCACCGTTCCTGTTGAGATTCAGGCGTTGGCCAGTCTATGCAGGAGTGCCAGCGTTTCTTCGATCACCTGGGCTTCGGTATAGAAGTGTGGGGAAAGGCGAATACCCCCTCCGCGCTGGGCGCAGATGACCTGTTCAGCCTTGAGGCGCTCGAACAGCGCCTGATTATCCCAGCCGTTCAGGCTGAACGTCAGGATGCCGGCGCGTCGGGTCGGATCGCCCGGGCTGTGCAGGCTCACGCCGGCAATGCTCGTCAACCCGTCGTGCAGCCGTTGGACCCGGTCTGCCAGCGCAAGGCCTACGGCATCCATTCCAACCTCTTCGAGCAGCGAGAGGCTTGCCTCCAGCGCCATGGCTCCGAGCATGTTGGGGCTGCCGCATTCGAAGCGTCTTGCCGTTCGTGCGGGCTGCCAATCGTTGCGATCGTAATCGCCGGCATGTTCCAGCATGTGCCAGCCGTACTCGTGCAGTGTCAGTTGTTCCCGCATGTCGCTGCGGCAATAGAAGACGCCAAGTCCTTCCGGCCCGAGCATCCATTTGTGGCCGTCGGCCATGGCGAAAGCGCAGTCGCATGCCTGGGCGTCGAAGGGCAGGGCGCCGAGATGCTGGATAGCATCGACGCAAAACAGTACGCCCCGAGTCCGACATGCATGACCGAGCCGTTCGATATCCAGGCGCAGGCCGCTGGCGTACTGCACGGAGCTGATCGATAGCAGCCGGGTTCGTGGACCGCAGGCGGCAAGTAGATTCCCCTCCGGGTCCGAGCCCTTGAGGCCGACCTGCTTCACCACGACCCCGCGTGGCTTCAGCGCCTCCCATACCACCCGGTTGGAGGGGAATTCTTCGTCGCTGATGACGATTTCGTCACCTGGTCGCCAGTCGAGACCGAAGGCAACGAAAGACAACGCTTCTGATGTATTCTTGACCAGCGCGATGTCTGCGGTGCTGGGTGCATTGAGCAGGTACTTGAGGCGTTCGCGTAGTCGTCGCTCGGTCTGTAGCCAGTCTGGATAGTTACGTGCGCCTAGGCGTGCGTTTTCTTCGGCGAAGGCTGTAACCGCCAGAGTCGCGCGTTTCGGCCAGGGTGCGACAGCGGCATGGTTCAGATAGCGCAGCCCATGAGCTTGCGGAAATTCGTCTTGAAAGCCGTACATGATTGGTTGTTCCGTGCAATTTCCTGCTATTTAGGCATAATACGCGGCTTCGAGTTTTGACCCTTCAGTCTCTTTATGCAGAAAGAACCCCGTAAGGTCCGTGAGTTTCGTCGTCGCGAACAGGAAATTCTCGACACCGCGTTGAAGCTGTTCCTCGAGCAAGGAGAGGACAGTGTGACCGTGGAGATGATCGCCGACGCCGTCGGTATCGGCAAAGGCACCATCTACAAGCACTTCAAGTCCAAGGCGGAGATCTATCTGCGTCTGATGCTCGACTACGAGCGGGATTTGAACGAGCTTTTCCACTCGGAGAACGTCGCCAAGGACAAGGAAGCGTTGTCACGCGCTTACTTCGAGTTCCGCATGCGCGACCCGCAGCGTTATCGGCTGTTCGATCGCCTGGAAGAGAAGGTGGTCAAGGGCAACCAGGTTCCGGAGATGGTGGAGCAGTTGCACCGGATTCGCGCCTCGAACTTCGAGCGGCTGACCCAGTTGATCGAAGGGCGCATCGCCGAAGGCAAGCTGGAGGACGTGCCGCCGTACTTCCACTACTGTGCCGCCTGGGCCTTGGTCCATGGTGCCGTGGCACTGTACCACTCGCCGTTCTGGCGCGAAGTGCTGGAGGATCAGGAAGGTTTCTTCCAGTTTCTCATGGACATTGGCGTGCGCATGGGCAACAAGCGTCGGCGCGATGGAGAGCATCCGGCGGCTGGCTGATATTCAGCGCCTGAATGGCGCTGCCAGGCATGCGGGTCGGTAAGTCGAGGGATATACTCGGGAACATCAGCCTCCGGAGTCGTCCATGATCGTCGATCGCCAGGGCAGGCGTTTCCGCAACCTGCGGATCAGCCTGACCGCCGCCTGCAACTATGCGTGTACCTATTGCGTGCCGGACGGCAAGCGTCTGGTTGCCGCGCAGGACGAACTCTCTGCCGAAGCCTTGATTCGCGGAGTAGCCTATCTGATCGAGGCAGCGGGGATCGAGCGCCTACGTATCACGGGCGGTGAGCCACTGGTAAGCCCCAAGCTCGAGCCTTTCATGCGCGCGGTCGGCACGCTGGGGCTGTCGGACATCAGCCTGACCACCAACGGCCAACTGCTGACGCGCAAGCTTCCCCTGTTGCTGGAGGCCGGCATCCGTCGCCTGAACGTCTCCTTGGATACACTGGATGCCGAGGCGTTCCGTCATATCGCACGTGGCGGCGATCTGGCGACGGTTCTCGATGGCCTCGAGCAGGCGCGTGTTGCCGGACTGAAAATCAAACTGAACATGGTGCCGCTGCGCGGCAAGAATCTCGATCAGGTACTGCCGCTGCTGGATTACTGCCTGGAGCGAGGATTCGAGCTGCGCTTCATCGAACTGATGCGCATGGGGCACCTTGCCCGCGATCCCAACGCGTTCAACCAGCAGTTCGTCGGTATGGGCGAGTTGCTCGAGCTGATTGGGGAGCGTTACGTCTACCAGCAGGCCGAGGCGCCGCTGGATGCTACGGCTTTGCGCTATGAAATTCCCGAAGGCGGCTTTTTCGGTGTGATTGCCAACGAGAGCGTGCCATTCTGCCGTACCTGTTCGCGTCTGCGCTTGTCCTCCACCGGCTGGCTGCATGGGTGTCTGTCTTCCAGCAATCGTCACTACATTGGCGATCTGCTCGACAAGCCGCGCCACCAGGCGCTTCCGGCATTGCAGCGGCTTCTGGTCAGGGCGCTGGCAGATAAGCAGGACCTGGCATTCTCCGGTGGCGTCACGGTGATGAAGATCATCGGTGGCTGAGCACATCGATTCTTTCTTACAGAAAAACGATGGCCGATTTCTCATTCGCTCTATCGAGCCGGTGTTCGTTCTCCGTGCGAGGCGTGTTCACTGGTCTTGCCGGCTCTCAACGGTTGGAGCCGGTGCGCATGGCCGTGTGGGCTCTGATGGCGCGGATGCTGCATCTGGCGTCTGTCTGCCGGTTTTCCGTCGCCGGGCATAGGGAGTGTTCGATGCGAAGTCTGATTCTATTGCTGGTCTTTTCGGCCTTGGCGGGTTGCATGAGCGTCAGCGATCTTGCCGAGGGCACCCGTTATCACTTGGGTGATGCGGGACTCCTCGATCATAGCGAGACTCGCCGGGTCAACAATCTGCGCTTACAGCCCGACTCTTTCATCTACATCGCGCAGGGCCATTTCGTGCCGCCCGGCAAGGCCTATCCGCGCCCCAACGTCGTGGCCGAAGAGGCCTTCAACGGTTTCGTGGAGTATTTCCCCATGATTCGCCGCGCGAAGGCGCCGGTCGGGTTGGAGGAGGCGATGGGGCAGGCGCGGTCCGCAGGTGCCCATTACCTTCTCTACTGTCGGTTCGCCGGTGCCGACGACCGTATCGGAACCTGGGAGGAGTGGGAAGACCAAGAAGCCCTGGATCGTCTCGGCACCGACCGTGGGGTGATCCAATTGATGCTAGTGGAAACCAACACCCGCTATCTGGTGGATACTGCGCGCATTCGCAGCCGCGGCGGTTTACTGACGCTCTATGACACCAAGCCGGAAGACCTGCTGGGCCCGCCGTTGCGTGACTATGCCCGGAGTTTGCTCGGCTTGAGTCGTTAAGGAGAACCCAACATGTCCGATTCCGGCAAGGCGAGCGACCTGCTCGCTCAGATTCCCAAGACCGAAAAGAAAGGCTTGCCACCGGTACATCTGTGGAATCCCGATTTCTGCGGCGATATCGATATGCGGATCGCCCGTGATGGCACTTGGTATTACATGGGAACGCCGATCGGGCGAAAGCCGATGGTGCGCCTGTTCTCCACCATCATTCGGCGCGATGGCGACGACTACTTTCTGGTGACGCCTGTAGAGAAGGTGGGTATCAAGGTGGACGATGCGCCATTCGTGGCCGTGAGCGTCGACGTCGAGGGGCAGGGGGAGCGTCAGGTGTTGCGCTTCGTCACCAATGTCGAGGACGAAGTGGAGGCGGGGAGCGAGCACCCGATCCGGGTCGCCCTGGATGCCGGGACTCAGGAGCCTGCGCCGTACGTGCATGTTCGCGCCAATCTGGAGGCACTGATCCACCGGAATGTGTTTTACCAGTTAGTGGAGTTGGCCGTGCCACGGGAAATGGATGGTCGCACTTGGCTGGGTGTCTGGAGCGGGGGGCAGTTTTTTCCCATCGGGCCGCAGGATGAGTGAACCCCGGACATGAAAAAGGCTCCCGAAGGAGCCTTTTCGTTTCTTACATGTTGGGGTAGTTCGGGCCGCCGGTACCTTCCGGCGCAACCCAGGTAATGTTCTGGGCCGGGTCTTTGATGTCGCAGGTCTTGCAGTGCACGCAGTTCTGCGCGTTGATCTGGAATTTCTTTTCGCCGTTTTCCTGGGTGACCACTTCGTAGACACCGGCCGGACAGTAGCGCTGGGCCGGCTCGTCGTACAGCGGCAGGTTCTTGCTCAGCGGAATGCTCGGGTCGGTCAGCTTCAGGTGGCAGGGCTGTTCCTCTTCATGGTTGGTGTTGGAGAGAAACACCGAGGACAGTTTGTCGAAACTGATCTTGCCGTCCGGCTTCGGGTATTCGATCTTGGTCGCTTCTGCTGCCGGCTTCAGGCAAGCGTAATCCGGCTTGGTGTCGTGCAGCGTGACCGGGATCTTGCCGCCGAAGATGTTCTGGTCGATGAAGTTGAACGCCCCGCCCATCAGTGCGCCGTACTTGTGCAGTGCCGGACCGAAGTTGCGGCTACGGAACAGCTCGTCGTACAGCCAACTGCCCTTGAAGGCATCGACATAGTTGGTCAGCTCGTCACCGCCCTCACGGCCGGCGGCCAGGGCTTCGGCGATGGCTTCGGCAGCGAGCATGCCGGATTTCATCGCCGTATGGCTGCCTTTGATCTTGGCGAAGTTCAGCGTGCCCAGGTCACAGCCGATCAGCGCGCCACCGGGGAAAACCATCTTCGGCAGCGAGTTCAGGCCGCCCTTGCAGATCGCGCGGGCCCCATAGCTGATGCGCTTGCCGCCTTCGAGGTACTGCTTGATGACAGGGTGGTGCTTATAGCGCTGGAACTCGTCGAACGGCGACAGATGCGGGTTGCTGTAGGACAGGTCAACGATCAGGCCCACGACCACCTGATTATTTTCCAGGTGATAAAGGAAGGATCCGCCCATGTTCTCATCGTCCAGCGGCCAGCCGGCGGTGTGTACCACCAGGCCCTGCTCGTGCTTGGCCGGGTCGACTTCCCACAGTTCCTTGATGCCGATGCCGTAGTGCTGGGCATCGGCTTCCGATGCCAGGTTGTAGCGCTTGAGCAACTGCTTGCCGATATGGCCACGGCAACCTTCGGCGAACAGGGTATATTTGCCGCGCAGCTCCATGCCGGGAGTGTAGTAGCCTTCCTTCGGGTTGCCTTCGCGATCGACGCCGAGATCGCCGGTGATGATGCCGCGAACCACGCCGTTTTCGTCGATCAGGGCTTCCTGGGCTGCGAAGCCCGGGTAGATCTCGACACCCAGGCCTTCGGCCTGCTGGGCCAGCCAGCGGCACAGGTTGCCCAAGGAGATGATGTAGTTGCCTTCGTTGTGCATGGTCTTGGGCACAAAGAAGTTCGGAATCTTGCTGGCGGTTTCGGCGCTCTTGAACAGGTAGATGTCGTCACGCTTGACCGGTGTGTTCAGCGGGGCGCCGAGGTCTTTCCAGTCGGGGAAGAGTTCATTCAGGGCTCGTGGCTCGAAAACGGCACCGGAGAGAATGTGGGCGCCGACTTCGGAACCCTTCTCGACCACACAGACGCTGATCTCCTGACCAGCTTCGGCGGCCTTCTGCTTCAGTCGGCAGGCGGCGGACAGACCGGCAGGGCCGGCGCCGACGATGACGACGTCGAATTCCATGTATTCGCGTTCCACAGGCTATCTCCTACTCGAGGCACTCTTGATGTTATAGGGGGAAGGCTATGATCATTGCCTGACCTGAGCTGCGGGGCATTATATCTACACCCTTTGTCGGGTCCAATACAAACGTTTGTTTGAATTTCGCGGAGCCCTGATAGAATCAGGCTCCGAGGCTTATGACGAGGTATTTTGCTGTATTGACCCAAATGGGCGTTACGGTCAAGATACGGGCGGTTTTGCGCTTGCCGTCTAGGCTGACAGTCGGTTCCGGCCGACCTGCATCACCGGCCAGGCTTGCCTTGGCGACATTCTTATTCACCGGAGAGTAACGAGGAATCCATGAAGGTTCTTGTAGCTGTCAAACGAGTGGTTGACTACAACGTCAAGGTCCGCGTCAAAGCGGACAACTCCGGCGTTGATCTCGCCAACGTCAAGATGTCGATGAACCCCTTCTGCGAAATCGCCGTGGAAGAGGCGGTACGCCTGAAAGAGAAAGGCGTCGCCAGCGAAATCGTCGTCGTCTCCATCGGCCCCAATGCCGCTCAAGAGCAGCTGCGTACCGCTCTGGCCCTGGGGGCCGACCGTGCGATCCTGGTCGAATGCAACGATGAGCTGAACTCCCTCGCCGTGGCCAAGCTGCTCAAGGCGGTGGTCGAGAAGGAACAGCCGCAACTGGTGATCATGGGCAAGCAGGCCATCGACAGCGACAACAACCAGACCGGCCAGATGCTTGGCGCGCTGACCGGCATGCCGCAGGGCACCTTCGCCTCCAAGGTGGAAGTGGCTGGCGACAAGGTCAACGTCACCCGCGAGATCGACGGCGGCCTGCAGACCGTGGCCCTCAACCTACCTGCGATCGTTACCACCGACCTGCGTCTGAACGAGCCGCGCTATGCGTCTCTACCGAACATCATGAAGGCCAAGAAGAAGCCGCTGGACGTGCTCACCCCGGATACCCTGGGCGTTTCCACCGCTTCCACCGTCAAGACCCTGAAAGTCGAAGCACCGGCTGCCCGTAGCGCCGGTATCAAGGTCAAGTCCGTGGCTGAACTGGTCGAGAAACTGAAGAACGAGGCGAAGGTAATCTAAATGACTATCTTGGTTGTTGCTGAACACACTAACGCCGCTCTGGCGCCTGCCACCCTGAACGTCGTGACCGCTGCACAGAAGATCGGCGGTGACATCCACGTCTTGGTCGCCGGCAGTGGTTGCTCCGCCGCCGCCGAAGCCGCCGCCAAGGTTGCCGGCGTCTCCAAGGTTCTGGTTGCCGACAACGCCGCCTATGCCCACCAGCTGCCGGAAAACGTCGCTCCGCTGATTGCCGAGCTGGCCAAGGGTTACAGCCATGTGCTGGCCGCTGCCACCACCAACGGCAAGAACTTCCTGCCGCGCGTTGCCGCGCAACTGGACGTCGATCAGATCTCCGAGATCATCGCTGTCGAGAGCGCCGATACCTTCAAGCGCCCGATCTATGCCGGTAACGCCATCGCCACCGTGCAGTCTTCCGCTGCCGTCAAGGTGATCACCGTGCGTACCACCGGTTTCGATGCCGCTGCTGCCGAAGGCGGTTCCGCTGCCGTCGAAGCGGTGAGCGGTCCGGCCGATGCCGGCAAGTCCGCTTTCGTCGGCGAAGAGCTGGCCAAGTCCGACCGTCCCGAGCTGACTGCCGCCAAGATCGTTGTTTCCGGCGGCCGCGGCATGCAGAACGGCGAGAACTTCAAGCATCTGTACGCGCTGGCCGACAAGCTGGGCGCTGCCGTAGGCGCTTCCCGCGCCGCGGTCGACGCCGGTTTCGTGCCGAACGACATGCAGGTCGGCCAGACCGGCAAGATCGTTGCGCCGCAGCTGTACATCGCCGTCGGTATCTCCGGCGCGATCCAGCATCTGGCAGGCATGAAAGACTCCAAGGTCATTGTCGCCATCAACAAGGACGAAGAAGCCCCGATCTTCCAGGTGGCGGATTACGGCCTGGTGGCTGACCTGTTCGAAGCCGTTCCGGAGTTGGAAAAGCTGGTCTGACCCAACCCCAACCGCTTTGTCCAAACGAAAAACCCGCTCATCGAGCGGGTTTTTTGTTGCCGGCGATTCGTTAGCCTTTTGTGTTGTCGGTTTTGTCGAGGAAGGCTTGGTAATGCCGGGCGGTTTCCTCGGGGCGTTCGATCATGGGCGCATGCCCGCAGTTTTCCATGATCACCACGCTCGGCTGCTTCAGCAGCGGTTTCATCACATCGATGCTGGAAACATGCAGGGCGCGATCCTTGTCGCCCCAAAGTAGCAGGGTGGGGGCCTGGACCTTGGGCAGCTCCGGCTCCAGAGGAATGTAGCGTTCGATCAATTGCTGGAAAATCCGCTCGTAATGAGCGCTGTTGGCGATGGCCTGTTCGGCGAAATGGCGCTTCAGTGGCTCCGGCAACGGTGGTGGCTCGACAAAGACGAAGGCCAGGAGGCGATTGAAGTCTTCCGGGGTTTTCACTACCAGAGGGTTGGCATCGCCACGCTCGATGCGTTCGAACAGCTCGCTCTTCACCGGTGCGGTGACACCGGCGTTATCCAGGAGCGCAACCGATAGGACCTGCTCGGGATAGCGGGCTGCATAGAGTGCGGCGATATGTCCACCCATGGAATTGCCGATCAGATGCAAGCGGCTGATGCCGAGCGCCTTGGCGAAGCTGGCGACTCGCTCGACCTGGGTGCCGACATCGTAGCTGGCTTCCGGCTTGTCACTATCGCCGAAACCGGGAAGGTCCAGGGCGATGACGTGATAGCGTTCGGTGAAGTAACGGGAAAAGCGCAGCCAGTTGTCCTTGTTGGCACCGAAGCCATGGATCATCAGGATGGTTTCGCCATCCTGCGGGCCGCCTTCGTAATAGTGGACGCTGATATCGCCGACACGGACCTGCCTGGGCGTGAGTCCGGCCAACTGACGCTCGACGAACTGAGCTCCAGCCATCAGCAGGGGCGGGTGCAGGTAGAGGACGGCGGCCGTTGCGGACAGAAGGAAAAGGAAGGCGAACAGGGCTTTCTTCATCGGGGCTCCTTGCCGGTCGTGAATGCGGATTCGCTCGGGTTCCGTATCCTACCAGTGACATATGGCATGGCGGTGTTCTGTCGGAGGCGTGACTTCATCTACCATTCGAAATGTCGGGTTCGAGGGGGCGCCAGCCATCCTTACCCTTGGCCGCCCAGCTGTGGAACAATGCCCTAATCGCTCATGTTGGAAGTCATTCATGCCCAAGTCGCTTAGATCCACGTTGGTTCTCCTGAGTCTGTTGCTGTCCTCGAGTGGCGTGCTGGCGATGGGTAAATGCGAGCATCTGGTGGCGACGGGCAATCCGGAATACCCACCTTATCTCTGGCGCGATCCGCAGAACCCTCAGCAATTGATCGGTGCCAACGCCGACCTGCTGAAGGAGATCGGCAAGCAGCTCGGCGTGACCATCGACGTGCTTTACACCGGCCCCTGGTCGCGGGCTCAGAACGAAGCGCGCAGCGGGCGGGTCGATCTGATCGCCGGAGCCTTTCTCACTCTCCCCCGGTTGGAAGTCATGGATTACGTGCACCCGGCGTTCTTCACCACCTCCAGCGTGGTCTGGGTGCGCAAGGGCGAAGCCTTCGAATACAACGGCTGGGACGATCTGCGCGGACGTACCGGCGGCACGCTGGTAAACAACAGTTTCGGCCAAGCCTTCGATAGTTTCGCCAAGGCCAACCTGAGCATCGAGGAAGTGCCCAGCCTGACCCAGGCCTTGCAGAAGCTCCTGCTGGGGCGCACCGACTACGTGGTCTACGAGCGCTATCCGGGCGCTGCCCTGGCTGCCACCCTGGGCATGCAGGAAGACCTCGAAACCCTCGAACCGCCGATTTCCAGCGAGGGCCTTTACCTGACGCTGTCGCACAACTCGGCCTGCAACGAGCCGTGGTTGCGCGGACAACTGGCGAAAAAGATGACAGAATTGTCCGCTGCCGGCCTGCCAGACACCCTCTTGCAGCGCAATCTGGAGCGCTGGAAGGAGCAACAGACGCAACCGGCCAGTGCCCCGAATCAGTAGGAATCTCTTTTCGTGAGCAATCGACGTCCAATCGCCGCCATCGCCCTGCTGGCCCTGGCGGGCTGCGCCGCCGACCCGGCGCCGAACGAACAGTTGCGCCTGACCGAACAGGCGGTGGCCCAGGCCAGGGCGGTCGGTGCCACCGAAGAGGTACCCGAGCTGAAGCTGGCGCAGGAGCGGTTGGCGCAGGCTCAGGAAGCCATGGCCGATGAATCCTACAAGGAAGCGCGCATGCTGGCCGAGCAGGCTGAGCTGGACGCACGCCTGGCCGAGGCCCTGGTGCTGACGAAGAAGAGTCAGGACCAGCTCGCCGAGCTGAACCAGCGGATCAATCGCCTGCGCAAGCAGTTGGGGGATCTGCAGTGAAACGGACCGTTTCGTTCATCGTTACCGCCCTGGGCGTGGTCCTGCTTTCCGCCTGCGCGAGCCAGCCGAACAGCGAGCAGGCGCTGGAGGAGGCACGCATCAAGTTCCAGAAGGTCAAGGAAGATCCCGATGTGCTGCGCAGCGCACCGAAGGACGTGATCCGCGCGGGCGAGTCCCTGGCGCGTGCCGATCGGCTTTCCAGTTACTGGGGTAGCGGTGGAGACGTCGCCCACTATGCGTATCTCAGCCAGCGCTACAGTGAGATTGCCGTCCAGCACGGCGAGTTGGTCATGAATCAGGAACGCGCAGCGCGGCTGGAGCTGGAGCGCGAGCGGCTGCAACTGGCGTTGCGCGAGGCCAAGCTGCTCAGCGTGCAGCAACAGGGCAAGTGGCTGGAAGAGCAGATGGTCAACCTCGCCGCCACCGAGACCGAACGCGGATTGGTGATGACCTTGGGTGATGTGCTGTTCGATACCGGGCGGGCCGAGCTCAAGGCATCGGCCAACCGCACCGTGCTCAAGCTGGTCCAGTTCCTCCAGCTCAATCCTCGCCGCGTCGTGCGGATCGAAGGCTATACCGACAGCAGCGGCGACAAACAGGAGAACCTGGAGTTGTCCCGCGCCCGTGCCCAGACGGTGGCAGATGTGCTGACGGACCTGGGGATCGACGCCAAGCGCATCCAGGTCGAAGGCTATGGCGAACAGTATCCGGTGGCCGAGAACGCATCCTCGCGGGGCCGTGCGCAGAATCGCCGGGTCGAGATCGTTTTCTCCGATGAGAAGGGGCAGCTCGGCCCGAGCCGCTGAGTGGTTGATTGCTTCGAACGAGACCCCGGCGCATGCCGGGGTTTTTCGTCATGCACGGGGCTACGCAGGGGATGATCGGCGGCCAATACAGTCCCTAGCCAAGCGGATCTATATCGGCCAGAATGAGTAACTGTTCCGGTGCACTTGAAGAGGGCTCGGATACTGTTTCGGTTCAGTGGAATGAAGGACGGCCGCCATGACCAATCTGTTGCTCTATCAGCGCATCGCCCAGCAATTGGCCGATGACATCCGCCGCGGTGTATACCGTCCCGGCGAACGCGTGCCCTCGGTACGCAAGATGAGTTCTCAGTTGAACGTCAGCCACGCCACCGTCCTGCAGGCCTACGCCAACCTTGAGGACCAGGGCCTGATCCGCGCCCGCCCGCAGTCCGGTTTCTACGTGCACCAGACCCCCGCGCTCACGGCGCCGACGCCGGATATCGCCAAGGTGGAGCGGCCGAGCCTGGTCACCCGTGCCAGCATCATCAACCAGGTACTGACCGAGTCCCGCCGCGAGGGGGTGTTCCCCTTGGGTGCCGCCGTTCCGCATGTCGATTACCTGCCGGTGCGGGCCCTCCATCAGCAACTGGCCAAGGTGACCCGCTTCCATAGTCCGCGTGCCTTCAGCTACATGTTCAGTCCCGGCTTCGAACCGTTGCGTCGGCAAGTGGCGATCCGCATGCGTGATGCCGGCGTGGTGGTCGATCCGTCGGAAGTGGTCATCACTCATGGCTGTGTCGATGCCATTCAGATGTCGCTACGGGTCCTGACCCGGCCGGGCGACCTGATCGCCACCGAGTCGCCGACATACTACGGTCTGCTGCAACTGGCCGACCTGCTGGGGCTCAAGGTGATCGAGATTCCCAGCGACCCGACTACCGGGATCAGCCTGGAGGCCCTGCAACTGGCGGCCAACCAGTGGCCGATCAAGGCATTGGTGCTGACCTCGCGGCTGAGCAATCCTCTCGGCGGTACCGTCCCCGAAGCACGGCAAAAGCAGCTGCTCCGGCTGGCGGGTGATTTCGGCATCCAGATCATCGAGGACGATATCTACGGCGAGCTGATGTTCGAGCAGGGGCCGACCAAGTCGCTCAAGGCCCATGACCGCGAAGGCAGGGTGCTTTACTGCTCAAGCTTCTCCAAGACGTTGTCGCCGGGCGTGCGCATCGGCTGGGTCATCGCCGGCAAATACCAGGATGAGATCCAGCGCTTGCAGACTTTCACCACCCACTCGGCATGCAGCGTCACTCAGATGGGCGTGGCGGCGTATCTGGAGAATGGCGGCTATGACCGCCACCTGCGCTACATCCGGCAGGAGTACCGCAAGAACCTTAGCGCCTTCCAACTGGCGATCCAGCAGTACTTCCCCGAAGGTACCCAAATCACCCGGCCGAATGGCGGCTTCATTCTCTGGGTCAGCCTGCCGGCACGGGTGAATACCAAGGATTTGCACGTGCGTGCCCTGCATCAGGGCATCAGCATCGCCCCCGGCCTGATCTTCAGCAACACCGAGCAGTTCAACCACTGCGTGCGCCTGAACTGCGGCGTGCCGTGGAACCGCGAGACGGAACGGGCGCTGATGACCCTTGGGCTGCTGGCTACGCAGTTGTGCCAGGAGGTGGGCGGCACATACTGATATCGCTTTCATCGGGACAGGCTCCTTGCGGGCCTGTTTTTACGAGAGCGGTTAACCCGATCGAGACGAGCGCTTCGTCTACCGGTGCGAATGGATCATCGCACCCAGGAGGCGCCCCATGTCCCGTTATCTGTTTGCCCTTCGCCAACCGCTGTTGGCAGGTTTCTCCGCCGGCCTGCTGCTGGCCTTGGCTGCCTGCAGCGCTTCGCAATCCGAGACCACCGCCGATGCGGCCGCCCCGGCGGCACCGGAGGCGAGCCTCGCCGACATGGCGCGGGAAAGCGTGGTTGCACAGAAGAGCGAGCGTGTCGCTGGCTATGTCGCCAGCCCAGCGGTGAAGCCGATGCTCATGCCGGCACCGCTGGCCGATGCGTTGCCCTCGGGATATCGCGACGAGGCACGTGAGCAATACCAGGCATTGGCCGACAATCCGGTTCACGCAGTGATCGAGTCGCCGGTCTCCACCTTCAGCATCGACGTGGATACCGGCGCCTACGCCAACGTGCGGCGCTTCCTCAACCAGGGCCAGTTACCGCCGAAGGATGCGGTGCGCCTAGAGGAGATGGTCAATTACTTCCCCTACGCCTACCCGCTGCCGAAAGGGGACACCCCGTTCGGCGTCGGTATCGAACTGGCGCAGACCCCGTGGAATCCCGAAAGCCGCCTGCTGCGTGTAGCGATCAAGGCCTCGGATACACAGGTGGAAGCCTTGCCGCCGGCCAACCTGGTGTTTCTCGTCGATGTCTCCGGTTCGATGGACCGGCGCGAGGGGCTGCCCCTGGTACAGAGCACCCTGAAACTGCTGGTCGACCAATTACGGTCGCAGGACAAGGTATCGCTGGTGGTATATGCCGGTGAGTCGCGGGTGGTGCTGGAACCGACTTCCGGTGCGGAGAAGGCCCGCATCCGTGCGGCCATCGAGGCGCTCACAGCCGGCGGCTCCACGGCAGGGGAGTCCGGTATCCAACTGGCCTATCAGCAGGCCAGCAAAGGCTTCATCGAGAAGGGGATAAACCGCATCCTGCTGGCCACCGACGGCGACTTCAACGTCGGCATCAGCGATTTCGAAACCCTCAAGCAACTGGCGGCGGACAAGCGCAAGACTGGGGTTTCGCTGACCACCCTGGGCTTCGGCGTCGATAACTACAACGAACAACTGATGGAGCAGTTGGCTGATGCCGGCGACGGTAACTATGCCTACATCGACAATTTGCGCGAGGCGCGCAAGGTGCTGGTGGACCAGCTCGGTTCGACCCTGTCGGTGGTGGCGAAGGACGTGAAGATTCAGGTGGAATTCAATCCGGCACAGGTCAGTGAATACCGCCTGCTGGGCTACGAGAACCGTGCCCTCAAGCGGGAGGATTTCAGCAACGACAAGGTGGATGCCGGTGAGATCGGCGCCGGGCATACGGTCACCGCGCTCTACGAGATCGTCCCGGTAGGAGGCAAGGGTTGGCTGGAACCGCTGCGGTACCAGTCGAAGCCACAGCCCGCATTGGATAAGAACGAGCTGGCGCTGCTGCGGATTCGCTACAAGGCACCGGGGGAGACGAGCAGCCGGCTGCTGGAGGTGCCAGTGCGGCCGGAGCCGGTCGCGTCGATCGAGCGTGCCAGCGAAGACCTGCGTTTCGCCGCCGCGGTGGCGGCCTTCGCCCAGCAACTGCGTGGCGGCCGCTACACCGGTGAGTTCGGTCTCGCCGACAGTGCCCGTCTGGCGCGCGGGGCGAAAGGCGAGGACCCGTTCGGTCTGCGCGGCGAGTTCGTTCAATTGGTCGAGCTGACGCAGAGCCTGGATATTTCCAGTGACGGCACGCCCGACTGATGGCATCTTTCCCGCGAACGACCGGCCGCCCGTGCGCGGTCGGTCGAAGGAGACCGGCAATCACTCAGGACCGAGACCGTGATGGATGACGATGCCGCCTTGCTGTGGCGCTATCGCAATGGCGATGCCGGGGCCTTTGGCGTTCTCTACGAACGGCATCGCCTCGGTCTGTTTCGTTTCCTCTGCGGCCTGTGCGGCGACTCCGCGCTGGCCGAGGAAATTTTCCAGGAAACCTGGCTGAGCCTGATCCGCAGCGAGTCGGTGTTGCGTGAACAGGTCAGCTTCAAGACCTGGCTGTACCAGATCGCCCGCAATCGTCTGATCGATCACTGGCGCAAGCAGGGGCGTCGGCAGGGCTTGCAGGAGGAGTTCGACGAGCAACTGCACGGCGAGCTCTCCAATGAGCCCGGCCCCGAGCAGCAGCTCAGTCTCAGCCGTGATCAGGAGCGTTTGCGCGCGGCGCTCGACGAGTTGCCGGGAGAGCAGCGGGAGGTGTTCCTGCTGCGTGTCCACGGCGATCTCGAACTGGCGGAAATCGCCGAGTTAACCCGCACCCCGGCGGAGACGGTGAAAAGTCGCCTGCGCTACGCCTTGCAGAAGCTGCGCCGGTTGCTGACCGATCCGGCGGCGGCCGAGGAGGTATCCGCATGAACCAGACGCCACAACGGCCCGATTCCGATGAGCTGGAATTGCTGCAGCATTACCGCCGGCACACGGCCGAGCAGCCTTCCGCCGAGCTGGATGCCCGTATTCTGGCAGCGGCCCGCGAGGCCGCTGCGTCCCGCCGCGAGACGCGGCATGGCCTGCTCGATCGCCTGCGTGCCTGGCTGTTCGCCGGCAACCCCCGGGCGCGCTGGTCGGTGGCCTTCGCCAGCCTGGCGACTATCGGCCTGGGGCTCGGCCTTAGCCTGCATACCCTTGAACGGCCGGGTGAAATGGATGCCGTGCCGATGCCCAGGGCGCCCGCGCCAGTGAGCAGCTATGCCGCGCCGCCGATGCCGGAAGAACGAGCCTCGAGTCGGCGGCAATTGGTCGAGGAAGCGCCCGCTGCGCCTTCAGTGTTGGCCGAAAGGCAGGGTGCGCCTGCCAAGATGGCGCCCGATGTGAGCGACATGGCGGAGAGCCCGGAAGCCGCCGGGATGGCCGATGCCATGCCGCAACGCAAGGTCGAGGCCGCCAGAATCGCCGGTTCCCTCGCCGACGAACAGTCGGAGGAGCAACTGCGGCAGGCGCTGCAGAAGGTTCTCGGGCTGCGGCGGCAAGGTGAGGAGCAAGTCGCGGAACAACAGTTGCGTCTGCTGCAGGATCGCTACCCACAACGGGATCTGACCGCCGAACTGGAGCGTCTGGCGCAGGAGGAAGCGCAGAAGCGCTAGCCCGGATGCGCTGGCCGACGGTCGGCGCACTATCGAAAAGGAGGGGGAGATGGGGAGCTACTCGTTCTGGAGTGCGCTCGTAGGCTATGCCGGCAGCCTACCGTTGTTGCTGGTCTGGCTCGCCGGTGGGGCGCTGGCCCTGGCTCACTGGCGGCAACGGCCACGGGTCAGCCTGCTGTGCTTCCTGAGCATGGCACTGATGCTGGTCTGGTTCGTGGCACAAGCTGCGTTGTATGCGGTGTTACCCCAGATGCTGGAGAGCGCCACCGACATGGTCTGGGTGTACGCAGCACTGGGTGCGCTAGGCAGCCTGGTATCGGCCTGCGGCTTCGGGCTGCTGCTCTGGGCGCTGTTCGGTCGCCATGAAGCGTGAGCGATCCGGGGGAGCGGCAGACGTGGCGCCGTCACCGCCTGCTTCATCCCGGTGCGCTTGCCAGAATAAGGCGAGAGAGCCAGCATGAGGTTATCCGTGTTCCCTTTGCGACTGCCAATGAACATCCGTTTTCTCTGCCTGATTCCGTTCCTGTTCGCCCTCGGGGCCTGTGAGCCCGACAAACCGCCGGCGAAGCCGGCCAAGCCGGAGCCGGCTGCTATTCCCGCGCCTGCACCTGTGCCGCCGCCGGCGGTCGAGCCGGAAAAACCGGCGGCCCCGGAAAAAGCCACGGTCAAGTCGCCCGAATTGAAGCCGAAGCCCGCGGTCGCGGTGAAGCCCACCCCACCGGCACCGGCCAAGGACGAGGAGCCGCCCAAGGCGGACCTGGATCTAAGCCTTCCGCCGGAGCTGGTGGAGCAGGTCGAGCCGCTCGCGGACAAGCCCCTGGATTCGGTGTTGCCGTCGTTCTTCGTTGACAAGGCGCCGACGGAAAGCCCGTTCCAGCTCAATGGCCGCCTGATTACCAATGATCGTGAGGATGATTACTGGCAGTCGGTGGAAGGTGCGGAGCTGCAGTTCGAGTTCAAGCGCTGAGAGCACCTACCTATCCGCTAAGAAGCCACCCGCCATCGCGAATGAATCCGCTCCCACAAGAATCCGGCCGAGCGAGCCTCCCTAGAACCGGTACTCGTCGTTTTGTATCGCCCGGTACAGGTCGGCATCCAACGGTCGGTAGTGGTCCTCGCCGGGCAGACGGACGAATAGGGCGTCCTGGGTAGCTGCGGGGTCGTAGGCTTCGCGCTTGAGGTCGGTCTTCTTATATTTGAAGGTCCCGGTGGTTTCCACCTTGGCCAGTAGCCGCACGAACAGCGGTATGGCGTAGGGCGGCAGCTCGCGGTCCAGGTGGGCGGCCAGTTCGTGCCAGTCCGGTACGAGGCCCGGCGCCGGGCGCAGCGCGGCCATGCCGCAGCGGCCGTTGGTTCCCGGAATTTCTACCCCGTACACCACCGCGTCCTCGATACCGGGGAAGGCGCCCAGCACGCTCTCCACCTCGGTGGTGGAGACGTTCTCGCCTTTCCAGCGGAAGGTGTCGCCGAGTCGGTCGACGAACTGGGCGTGCTTGCAGCCGATGTCGCGCATCAGGTCGCCGGTGTTGTACCAGGCGTCGCCCTTCTTGAAGACGTTGCGCAGGATCACCGCCTCGCTCTTCGCCGGATCGGTGTAGCCGTCGAACGGCCACTTCTCGCTGATCTCGCTGATCAGCAGCCCGGCTTCGCCCTTGTCCGCTTTTTCCAGGAAGCCCTTGGCATTGCGGATCGGCCGGTCGTTCTCCAGGTCGTAGCGGACGATGGCGTAGGTGGCGGGGGAGAAGCCCACGGTGTTGTCGAAGTTGAATACGTTGGTGAAGCCGATGTTGCCCTCGCTGGAAGCGTAGAACTCGGTGATTCGCTCGATGCCGAAGCGCTCCTTGAATTCCGCCCAGATCGAGGGTCGCAGGCCATTGCCGATCATGCAGCGCAGGCTGTTGTCGCGCTCGTCCTCGGATGGCGGCTGGTTCAGCAGATAGCGGCACAGTTCGCCGATGTAGCCGAAGCAGGTGGCGTTGTAGCGCCGTACATCCGTCCAGAAGGCGCTGGCGGAGAACTTGCGGCGCAGAGCGATGGCCGCGCCGCCGGCCAGGGCTGCGCTCCAGCATACGGTCACGGCGTTGTTGTGGTAGCAGGGCAGGGTGAGGTAGAGGACATCCTGCTCGTCGAGCGTCAGGCCGGAGTGGCCGAAGCCGCCATAGGCCTTGATCCATTTGCCGTGGCTCATGATCGATGCCTTGGGCAGGCCGGTGGTGCCCGAGGTATAGATGTAGAAGCAGGCATCCTTCATACGCACCCGGAGGCTGTCCGGCGGGTTGCCGTCGTCCTGGCCGAGGGCCAGGCGCATCAGGTTGTGCCAGCCGGCCGGGGCTTCGCCGGGGGTGGCGAGGGTATCGTGATCGCCGATCCAGTAATGCCGGCCCTCGTTGACCAGCTCGCCTCTCACCTCGTCGAAGGCATTCCGCAGCTCGTCGCCGATCACGAAATGGCTCGGCTCGACCAGGTTGAGGCTGTGGGCCAGCACCTTGCCGCGCTGGGTGGTGTTGATCAGCGCACCGATGGCGCCCAGTTTGGCCAGCGCGGCGAGGATCGCCAGCAACTCCAGACGGTTCTCCAGCATCACGGCCGCCACGCTGCCGTGGCGCACCCCCTCGACCTTGAAAGCCCAGGCCAGACGGTTGGCCCAAGCGTTGAAGGCGTCGTAGCTCAGGCGCCGCTGCTCGTCCATCAGCGCCGGCCGTTCCGGGTGTAGGCGAGCGGCGCGTTCCAGTGCCCAGGCCAGGGAGAGGTTCTTGTCGCGGTTACGGATTCCGGCGTAGTAGAGCCCGCGCAACATGCGCGGCACACGCGGCAGGTGCAGCGGCAGGCGGGCCAGGAAGCGTACGGGAGAAATCAGATCGGCTTGGCTCATGGCAATCGGGCACGTTCGGCATTGTCGTTGTTATTGCCGGCACTCTAGCCCAGAGGCACTGCGCTCGCTTTGGCCCGGGCGCGGAATAGCCCGGGCAGATCGGCAAACCTTCAGCCGAGGAACAGATCCGGCACCAGCGGCCCGCCCTGCGGGTCGTAGCGGTACTGCTCGAAATCCGTCTGGCCCTGTTCGCGCAGGATGTCCTCGTCGACCAGCAGGCGACCGGTGATGGTGCGGCTGCTGCTGGAGAGGATGGCGTGGGCGGCGTCGGCCATGATCGCCGGGGTGCGCGCACCCTTGAAGGCGTCGCGGCCACCCAGTTCGAACTCGATGGCGGCGGTGGCGATGATGGTCTTGGGCCAGAGCGCATTGACGCTGATGCCGTACTTCTTGAATTCCTCGCTCATGCCCAGGGTGAGCATGCTCATGCCGTACTTGGTCACGCTGTACGGGCCGTGCTGGGCGAACCACCTGGCGTCCAGGTTCAACGGCGGCGACAGGCTGAGGATATGACCATTGCCGCTCTGCTTCAGGTAGGGCAACGCGGCCTGGCTGCAGACCATCACTGCGCGAGTGTTGATCTGGAACATCAGGTCGAAACGCTTGGGCTCCAGCCGTTCGACGCCGAGCAGCTTGATCGCGCCGGCGTTGTTGACCAGCGCATCGATTCCACCGAACCGCTCGGCGGCTTGGGCCATGGCCTCGCGCACGGCGTTCTCGTCGCGGACGTCCAGTTGCAGCGCCAGGGCCTTGCCGCCGGCGGCCTCGACTTCCTCCGCGACGCTATGGATGGTGCCGGGAAGCTTCGGATGCGGTTCGGCGCTTTTCGCTGCCACCACCACGTTGGCGCCGTCCCGCGCCGCGCGCAGGGCGATCTCCCGGCCGATGCCGCGGCTGGCGCCGGTGATGAACAGGGTCTTTCCGGTGAGTGACATGGCGGTTCTCCTGGTTGATTGCGAGGCGAGATATCGACGGCGTGCATGACGGTTTCAGGTTTCTTCGGCTTCCACTTCGATCAGAAGCTGGCGGCTCCTGACCTGATCGCCCCGGCTCACGCCGACCCGACGGACGACGCCGTCCATGCCGGCCTTGAGCGGGTGTTCCATCTTCATCGCTTCCAGCACCACCAGCAGTTGGCCCTTGCCGACCTTTTCGCCCTCGGCGACCAGCACCTCGACGATGGCACCATCCATCGGCGCCTTGATCGTGCCGGAGTGCGTGGCGTTCTGCGCACCGCTCGGCGCATGGGTGAGATCACGCAATTCCAGGTTGCCGAAGGCACCGTGCAACCAGATGCGCTCGCCGTCGAGGTGGTAGGCAAGACGTCGGCGCACGCCGTCCAGTTCGACTGTAGCCCAGCGGCCGTCGCTGCCGATCAGTCGCAGGTCCATGGTCTGCTCGCCGCAGTGGGCGAGCATCCGCGGCTGCGGGCCACCGTCCAGCAGGTCCAGTTGCACCGAATGCTTCTCTTCGCCGCGGCCGAGCAGGTAGCGCCAGGGCGCACTGTTGGCGCTACGCCAGCCGGCCAGACCGGGCTGGTGTGCTCGCGCCAGGGCCGACGCCTGGTAGAGCAGGGCGGCGGCCACGGCCAGCTCGCCGGGGATAGGCGGTTGCGGGTGCAGGCTCGGATCGTCGGCAAAATGTTCACCGATGAAGGCGGTGGTCGCCTCGCCTGCGGCGAAAACGGGATGCGCCAACAGGTTGGCGAGGAAACGTTGGTTACCGGTAACGCCGAGCAGCACGCAATCCTCGACGGCGCGCAGTAGCTTGCGCCGGGCTTCGTCGCGGGTCTCGCCGTAGGCGATCAGCTTGGCCAGCATCGGATCGTAGAAGGGGGTGACGGACTGGCCTTCCTCCAGGCCGTGATCGATGCGGATGCCGTCGATGATGGCCGGGTCCCAACGCACCACCTTGCCGGTCTGGGGCAGGAAGCCATGGGCCGTGTCCTCGGCATACAGGCGGACCTCGATGGCATGGCCATGCAGCGGGATGTCGTCCTGACGCAGCGGCAACGGCTGGCCCTCGGCGACATGCAGCTGCCAGGCCACCAGATCCTGGCCGGTGACCAGTTCGGTGACCGGATGTTCCACCTGCAGGCGGGTGTTCATTTCCAGGAAATAGAACGCGCCGTCGCGGTCGAGGAGGAACTCGACGGTTCCGGCCCCCACGTAGCGGACGCTGGCCGCCGCCTGCACTGCCGCTTCGCCCATGGCCCGGCGCAGCGCCGGCGTCATCACCGGGCAGGGGGCTTCCTCGATCACCTTCTGGTGGCGGCGCTGCACCGAGCAATCGCGCTCGCCGAGGTAGACCAGATTGCCGTGCCGGTCGCCGAAAACCTGGATTTCCACATGGCGCGGCTGGATCACCGCCTTTTCGAGAATCAGTTCGGCCGAGCCGAAGGCGTTCAGGGCTTCGGAACGGGCAGTGCGCAGTTGGACGATCAGTTCGTCGGCCGAATGCACCAGGCGCATGCCGCGCCCGCCACCGCCGGCGCTGGCCTTGATCATCAGCGGATAGCCAATGCACGCCGCCTCGCGGACGAAGGCGGCATCGCCCTGTTCGGCGCCTTCGTAGCCGGGAATGCACGGCACGCCGGCTTCCTGCATGGCGAGTTTGGACAGGCGCTTGCTGCCCATCAGGCGAATCGCCTCGACCGATGGCCCGATGAAGACGACCCCCGCCGCCTCGCAGGCTTCGGCGAAGGCGGCGTTTTCCGACAGGAAGCCGTATCCGGGATGGATGGCGTCGGCACCGGTCCGGCGCGCGGCGGCGAGGAGAGCTTCGCCGTTCAGGTATGACTGGCCGACCGGGGCCGGGCCGATGCACACCGCCTCGTCGGCCAGTTGCACGTGACGGGCCTCGCGATCGGCCTCGCTGCATACCGCCACCGTACGATAGCCAAGGCGGTGCGCGGTGGCGATGACCCGGCAGGCGATCTCGCCACGGTTGGCGATGAGAATCTTGTTGAAAGTGGGCATCTCGGCTCCTTGGTTGAGGGGGAGGGGCGAGGTGGGCGGCGTGAGGAGAAGTGTCATGCCACTCATTCCCCTCACGCCTGACACCTCAATCCTCACACCACTCCGGCTTGCGTTTCTGCACGAAGGCCATGGTGCCTTCGGCGCCCTCGGGGCCGGTGACGGCTTCGGCGAACCGGTCGGCGGCTTCGTCCAGCAGCGTACCCAGTGGGGTGGTTTCGGTCGCCAGCAGGAGGTGCTTAGTCCTGGCGTTGGCCTGCGGCGCGCATTGGCGTACCTGGCCGAGCACTTCGGCGAGGCGTTGGTCCAGTGCGTCGGCGTTGGCTTCGCAGTAGTGCACCAGTCCCAGGCGCCATGCTTCCGCGCCATCGAAGCGGGCGGCGGTGAGGGCCAGGCGGCGGGCCTGGGTCAGGCCGATGCGCTTGGCCACGAACGGCGCGATCTGCGCGGGCAGGATGCCGAGGCTGGTTTCCGGCAGGCCGAACTGCGCGCGTTCATGGGCAATGGCGATGTCGGAAACACAGGTCAGGCCGAAACCGCCGCCGAGCACCGCGCCCTCGAGCACAGCCACCAGCACCTGCGGAATGGCCTGGGCTTCTTCCAGCAGGCTGCCGAAGGCGCGGTTCAGGCTGCGATAGGCGTCGGCACCCGCGCTGCGGGCGGTGGCCATGTCCTTGATGTCGCCGCCGGCGCAGAAGTGGCCAGCGGCACCGCGCAGCACCAGGGCACGCACCTCGCGGTCGACGCCGACAGCCGCCAGCACGGCGCGCAGCTCATCCACCATGCGCAGGCTCATGGCGTTGCGGCAGTCCGGGCGGTTGAGGGTGATCTGCAGCACGCCGCGGTCGTAGGCCAGCAGCAGGGTTTCGCAGTTCGGCAGTTCAGTCATGCCAGGATTCCTCGTTGATTGGGCCGTTCCACGTCGGGGGGAGTCGTTTCCAGGCGCTGTGTTCTTGATCGTTCCCATGCTCCGCGTGGGAGTGCCGCTTGCGACGCTCCGCGTCGTCTGGGACGCGGAGCGTCCCACCCTGGGTTCCCACGCGGACGGGGCGACGGTTCGACGTGGGAACCATCGAGGCCCGCGTTCTTGATCGTTCCCACGCTCCGCGTGGGAATGCCGCTTGCGACGCTCCGCGTCGCTGGGACGTGGAGCGTGCCGCCCTGGATTCCCACGCGGACGGTTCGACGAGGGAGTCACATTGTTGTTACCCCTTCTTCTTCCCCGGCAGGATGCCCATCAGCTTGCAGATGATGCCGAGCATGATTTCGTCCGCGCCGCCGCCGATGGAGACCAGGCGTACGTCGCGGTAGGCGCGGGATACCGGGTTGTCCCACATGAAGCCCATGCCGCCCCAGTACTGCAGGCAGGCGTCGCTGACTTCGCGGCCGAGGCGGCCGGCCTTGAGCTTGGCCATGGAGGCCAGCTTGGTGACGTCCTTGCCGGCGATGTACTGCTCGGTGGCCTGGTAGACCAGGGCGCGCAGGGCCTCGATCTCGGTCTGCAGCTCGGCCATGCGGAAATGGATGACCTGGTTATCGATCAGCGGCTGGCCGAAGGTCTGTCGCTCCTTGCAGTAGGCGATGGTGGCGTCGACGCAGTGTTCCAGGCCCTTGATCATGTTGGCCGCGCCGAACAGGCGTTCTTCCTGGAATTGCAGCATCTGCATCATGAACCCCGCACCTTCCTGGCCGATGCGGTAGCGCTGCGGCACGCGCACGTTGTCGAAGAACACCTGGGCGGTCTCCGAACTGCGCATGCCGAGCTTGTCCAGGTGCGGGCTGACGCTGATGCCCGGGGTCTTCATCGGCACCATGATCAGCGACTTGTTGATGTGCGGCTTGTCGTCCGAAGTATTGGCCAGCAGGCACATGAAGTCGGCCGACGGCGAGTTGGTGATCCACATCTTGCTGCCGTTGATCACGTAGTCGTTGCCGTCCTTGCGCGCCGTGGTCTTCAACCCGGCGACGTCGGAGCCGGCGCCCACTTCGGAAACGCCGATGCAACCCACCCGCTCCCCGGCGATGGCCGGTCGGAGGAACTCCTCGCGCAGCTCGTCGGAACCGAAGCGCGCCAGGGCCGGAGTGCACATATCGGTCTGCACGCCGATGGACATCGGGATGCCGCCGCAATGAATGGTGCCGAACTCCTCGGCGGCGACGATGGAATAGCTGTAGTCCAGGCCCATGCCGCCGAACTTCTCCGGTTTGGAAATACCCAGCAGGCCAAGGGCGCCGGCTTTCCGGAAGATGTCGTGGATCGGGAAGCGCCCGGCTTTCTCCCATTCGTCGACGTGCGGATTGATCTCTTTCTCGACGAAATTCCGCACGGTGCGGCGCAGTTCTTCGTGTTCCTGGGTAAACAGCATCTTGTTGTTCTCCTTGCCGTTTCCTCTCCCGTCACACGGAAGAGTGGATTCGTGTAGCCCGGATAAGCGGCAGCGCAATCCGGGTTCTCTAGAAACGCGCCACGCCGAAACTGTTGGTCTTTAACGGCCGGTCCTCCGCCTCCGCGCAAATATCCAGCAGGTAGCCGAGCATCCTGCGGGTATCGCGCGGGTCGATCAGGCCGTCGTCCCATAGGCTGGCGGTGCCGTAGAGCGCGCCGGACTGGCTGTCGAGCTTCTGTGCGGTGGCGGTTTCCAGCATGTCGAGCATCTTCGGGTCGGGGACCTTGCCTTCCTTCGCGTGTTTTTCCTCGGTGACGATGCGCAGCACCTTGCCGGCCTGGGCGCCGCCCATCACCGCCGTGCGGCTGTTCGGCCAGGCGAAGATAAAGCGCGGGTCGAGGCCGCGGCCGCACATGGCGTAGTTGCCGGCGCCGTAGGAGCCGCCGATGACCACGGTCAGCTTGGGCACCCGGGCGTTGGCCACCGCCTGGATCATCTTCGAACCGTGCTTGATCACGCCGTTCTGTTCCGACTCGGTACCCACCATGAAGCCGGTGGTGTTGTGGAAGAACAGGATCGGCGTGTTGCTCTGGTCGCAGAGCTGGATGAACTGCGCGGCCTTGGCGGCGCCTTTCGGAGTGATCGGACCGTTGTTGCCGATGAAGCCGCAGGGCTGGCCCTCGATGGCCAAGTGGCCGCAAACGGTCTGGCTGTCGAATTCATTCTTGAAATCGAGGAATTCGGAGCCGTCGGCGATCCGCGCAATGATTTCGCGCACGTCGTAGGGCTTCTTCGGGTCGGCCGGGACCAGCCCGAGCAGCTCCTCGGCCGGGTACAGCGGCTCGCGCCAGGTGCGTTGCGAGCGGGCTGGCAACTGGGCGTTCCAAGGCAGCAGGGCGAGGATGTCGCGGACGATGCGCACGCCGTCGGCATCGTTCTCCGCCAGGTATTCGGCGGTGCCAGCGACCTGGGCGTGCATCGCGGCGCCGCCCAGTTCCTCGTCGGTCGCCACTTCGCCGGTGGCGGCCTTGAGCAGCGGCGGGCCGGCGAGGAACAGCTTGGCCTTGTCCCGCACCACCACCACGTAATCGGAAAGCCCCGGCTGATAGGCCCCGCCAGCGGTGCTGGAACCGTGCACCACGGTGATCTGCGGGAGGCCCATGGCCGACATCCGTGCCTGGTTGGCGAAGCCGCGCGCGCCTTCGACGAAGATTTCCGCCGCGTAGTTGAGGTTGGCGCCGCCGCTTTCGGTGAGCGCCACCACCGGTAGCTTGTTCTCCATGGCGATCTGTTGCAGACGCAGGGTCTTCTTCAGCCCGGTGGGGGATATGGTGCCGCCCTTGATCGCGCTGTTGCTGGCGGTCACCAAGCAGCGCACCCCGGCGATGTAGCCGATGCCGGCAATGATGCCGCCGCCGGCCTGGGTGCCGTCCTTGTCGTCGTGGAGCTTGTAGCCGGCCAGCGAACAGAGTTCGAGGAATGGCGCACCGGGGTCGAGCAACAGGTTCAGGCGTTCGCGCGGCAGCAGTTGGCCGCGCTTGTCGAACTTGGTCTTGGCTTCGGCCGCCTTGTCCAGCAGCTTCTGCTCGATCTCACGGAAACCGGCGACGGCCGCCAGCATGGCCTCGCGGTTGCGGGCGAAATCCGCGCCCTGGGTGTCGATCTGCGACTGGATGACCGCCATGGCTCACTCCGCATCCTTCAGCACGTCGGGCAGGAAGGCCCGGTGGAAGCCGTTGTACGGCTGGTGCTGCCCGGGTTTCGCCTTGCCCAGCGGGAAGGCCCGGCCGCCGAGGCTGGCGCCGCCGTCGATACGCAAGGTGGCGCCGTTGACGAAGGCGGCGCCGGGGGAGAGCAGGAAGACGATGGCGGCGGAGACCTCCGACTCGGTGCCGATGCGCTTGAGCGGCACGCTTTCCCGCAGGGTGGGGATCACCGCGCGGAAGGCGCCTTCGTAGGTATCCATGCCGCTGGAGGCGATCCAGCCCGGTGCCACGGCGTTCACCCGGACCCCGGCGTGCGCCCACTCGACGGCGGCGGTGCGGGTGAAGTTCTCCATGCCGGCGCGTGCCGCCCCGGAGTGGCCCATGCCGGGCATGCCGCCCCACATGTCGGCGAGCATGTTGACGATGCCGCCGCCGGTCTTGCTCATGCTCTGGTTGAACACCTCGCGGGCGACCAGGAAGCCGCCGACCAGGTTGGTGCGCACCACCGTCTCGAAGCCCTTCTGGTTGATCGAGGCGAGCGGGGCGGGGTATTGCCCGCCGGCGTTATTGACCAGTTGATGGATGGCACCACGCTCGGCGACCACCGCTGCGACCATGGCCTTCACCTGATCCTCGTCGCGGATGTCGCAGGCATGCCAACTGGCGCTGCCACCGTCCTCGCTGATTTCGCCGGCGGTCTTTTCCAGTTTTTCCGCCTTGCGCCCGACCAGCACCACATGCGCGCCCAGGGCCGCCAGTTCATGGGCGGTACAACGGCCGATGCCGCTGCCGCCACCGGTGACCAGGATGGTCTGGCCGGCGAACAGGCCGGGCCGGAAGATTGAGTCGTATGCCATTCGTTGTCGTCCTCGTCGTGGTGGCCCGGAAACCGCTAGGCCAACCGTTCGGCCAGCGCCTGGGGTACCGGCACCGGGAATTCCAGAAGCTGCTGGGCGAACGCCTTGCCCTGGGGATCGATGCGCAGGCTGGCGACGCCGCCGCCGCCCAGGCTGTTCTCCAGCAGGAAGTTAAGACTGTGCGTACCGGGCAGGTACCAGCGGCCGACCCGGCCGACGACCGGATCGAGCACGTGGCGCATCCACTCCACCATGGCATCGTTGGTCAGGGCCTCGGCGATCCAGGGCAGGTATTCCGGCTTTCGCGGCATGACGCCGATGTTGCTGTGGTTGCCCTTGTCGCCGGAGCGCGCCACTGCCAGCCGCACCAGTGGAACGCTGACCTGGGCCTGGCCTTCCGGCTTGGGCGGATCGATGGCTTCGGGCAGCTCACGGGTGTCCAGGGCCGCCTTGGGCGGCAGCGCCACCGGCAGGCGCCGGCCGTCCAGGTCCAGTTCGAGGTCGCAGGCAGCCTTATCCACCAGGAAGGAGAACAGACGGATCACCGGATAGACCGTGGGGCGCCCGCCGACGATGCCGGTCAGACCCGGCGCCATGCCGGTGGCGGCCTGGGCGATTTCGCGGGAGAACAGCACCAGCGCTTCCTTGCGGGGATGGCGCACGGCGAGCTTGATCACTACTTCGCGGGTGTCCTGGCGCAGGGCGTGCGGGCCGTAGGTGGCCTCGCTGCCGAGCAGTTCGACGCTGGTCTCGTGGTACGGTCCCCAGCCGCGCTCCTGGAACAGCTCCTCGGTCTTGGCGAGGATTGCCTGGCTGACCCGATGGGCTTTTTTCACCGCGTCGATCCCGGCGATCACGCAACTGGCGGTGCAGCGGAAGCCGTCCGGCGCGGTGGCGCTGACCTTGTACTGGTCGGTAGGCGGAAAGCCTCGGGCGCCGGCCACGGCGACGCGGTTCGCGCCGGCCTGGTCGAGGGTGACGTGGGAGAAATCGCAGATCACGTCCGGCAAGCGGTAGGCGCGTGGGTCGCCGATTTCGTAGAGCAACTGCTCGCCCACCGTGAACGGCGTGACCAGCCCGCCACTGCCTTCCGGCTTGGTCACGACGAAGCGTCCGTCGGACTCGACTTCGACGATGGGAAAACCGATGTGCTCGTAGTCCGGCACCTGGTCCCAATCGGTAAAGTTGCCGCCGGTGCATTGCGCCCCGCATTCGATGATATGTCCGGCCAATGCGGCCTGGGCCAGGCGGTCGTAGTCGTCCCAGGCCCAGCCGAACTCATGGATCAGCGCGGCACTGACCACCGCGCTGTCCACCACTCGACCGGTGATGACGATATCGGCGCCAGCTTCCAGCGCCGCGACGATGCCGGGGGCGCCGAGGTAGGCGTTCACCGAGACGCACATGGCCGGCAGCGGTTCGTCGCTGAACATCTCACGTACGCCGGCCTTGACCAGTTCACCGAGCTTGGGGCGCAGGTCGTCGCCGTGCAGCACGGCGATCTTCAGCGCCACTCCGGCCTTGTCGCAGGCGGCGCGTAGCGCGGCGGCGCATGCCTGCGGGTTGACCCCGCCGGCATTGCTGATCACGCGGATGCGCCGCTCGGCGATTGCCGGCAGCAGCGGGGCGAGGACTTCGATGAAATCGGTGGCGTAGCCGGCGTCCGGTTGCTTGAGACGGGCGCCGGCCATGATCGACAGGGTGATCTCCGCCAAGTAGTCGAACACCAGGTAATCCAGCGGGGCGCCCTGCACCAGCTGGGCCGCGGCGGTGGAGGTGTCGCCCCAGAAGGCAGAGGCGCAGCCGATGCGTACGGTCTTGGTCATTGGAATTGTCCGCAGCGCTGTAAAGATGGCTCGACATTACCAAGCAAGCGCTTGGTTGAAAACCCCTCGGAAGAGGAATCTCGCTCGAAGTGTGCCCAAGCGCTTGCTCGGCTTGCCGGCTACGCATAAATTTCGCCAATAACGACAGGCACTTGCCGGACAAACTTGAAAGCGCCCGCCGAACGACCGGCGAGCGGGGTTTGCCGGAGCGGAACCACAGGCGGGGAGCGATAGCGTGGATGATCAACAAGCCCAGGCAGTGATGCAGGAGCTGGTGGCGAGCGGGCAGGTGACCGATCCGGACAGTGCCCGGGGCAAGTTACTGCAGATGGCCGCCCACCTGTTCCGCAGCAAAGGCTACGAGCGCACCACCGTTCGCGACTTGGCGAGCGCAGTGGGCATCCAGTCCGGTAGCATTTTTCATCACTTCAAGAGCAAGGATGAGATCCTCCGCTCGGTCATGGAAGAAACCATCCTTTATAACACCGCGCTGATGCGGGCCTCCCTGGCCGAGGCGACCAACCTGCGCGAGCGGGTGCTGGCGCTGATCCGTTGCGAGCTGCAATCGATCATGGGCGGGACGGGCGAAGCCATGGCGGTGCTGGTCTATGAATGGCGCTCGCTGTCGGAAGAGGGCCAGGCGTACATCCTGGCCCTGCGCGACACCTACGAAGCGCTCTGGCTGGAAGTGCTCGGCGAGGCCAAGGCGGCCGGCTATTTCAAGGCCGATCCCTTCATCCTGAGACGCTTCCTCACCGGTGCCCTGTCCTGGACCACCACGTGGTTCCGTCCGCAGGGGCCGATGAGCCTGGATCAACTGGCGGAGGAGGCGCTTTCGCTGGTGATCAAGGAAGTTTGACGAGAATCGACTAGGCTTCAAGCGAGCCGGTTGACCGGCTCGGGACATTCGGAAGTCCGCTTGGTGGCGCTGCCCCGCAGTTGCGTTTTTCATGTCCTTCGAGGGTTCCGCTTGCGCGTGACATTGACCGTCCTGTTGGCCGCTCTGCTGATGCAGGTATTGCAACCTGCCTCGGCCGAACAAGTGGTGCGCGTGGGCGCCTATCATTTCCCTCCTTACGTGACCAAGCCGGAAAGCGATGAGCCCGGTGGCCTGTTGCCGGAGTTGCTCGGCCTGCTTAATCGCTCCCAAGGCGAGTACCGCTTCGTCCTGCTGCCGACCTCGACTGCCCGTCGCTACCGCGATTTCCGCCATGCCCGCTTCGATATGATGATCTTCGAGTCGTCGGCCTGGGGCTGGCAGGGCGTCGATCTGACCTCGCTGGATCTGGGTATCGAGGATGCCGAGGTCTACGTCGCTCGTGCCGAGACGGGGCGCGGGCAGGACTATTTCGCCGAGCTGAAAGGCAAGCGGCTGGCGCTCTACAGCGGCTACCACTATGGCTTCGCCGGCTTCAACGCCGATCAGGCGTTCCTGACCGAGAACTACCGGGCCATGCTCACCTATTCCCATGACAGCAACCTGTTGATGGTGCTGCGCGGCCGGGCGGACGTCGCCGTGGTCACCCGTTCCTACCTGCAGGCCTACCTGGCTGAGCACCCGCGCCAGGGGAACGGACTGCTGGTCTCCGAGCGGGTCGACCAGGAGTATCACCACCAGGCCCTGGTCCGTCCCGGCGCGCCATTGAGCGCTTCGGCCCTGGCGGTGCTGCTGGACGATCTGCGTCGCAGCGGTGAGCTGGACCTCTTGCTGCGGCGCTATTACCTGTCGATGCCCGAAGGTGCCCTGACGACCCCCTGAACTGGCTGTCCAGCAGTCTCTGCGTTAGGCTGGCCTATATCTTTCTGTGATCGAGGTCGCGGATGCCGCATCCAGAGCGAGTGGCGTGGGGGCTATGGTTGTTGTTGGGCGTGATGATCGGTCCGTCGATGGCCGCCGCCGCCGAACGGGTGCAGGTGAGCGGCGCGCATTTTCCGCCCTACGTGGGTAAGTTCGAGGAGGAAAAGGCCACTGGCCTGCTGCCCGAACTGCTCACCGCATTGAACCAGATCCAGGGCCAATACCAGTTCGTGCTGCTGCCGACGGCCGTGGCCCGGCGCTTTCGTGATTTCCAGCAGGGTCGGATCGACATCGCGATCTTCGAGAATCCCGAATGGGGCTGGCAGGGCATTCCCCATCAATTGGTCGACATGGGGCTCGAAGATGCCGAGGTGTACGTTGCACGCAACGAGCCGTCGCGCGGACAGGCCTATTTCGATCAGCTCAAGGGCAAGCGGCTGGCGCTCTACAACGGCTATCACTACCGCTTCGCCGGCTTCAATGCGGACCCGGAGTTCCTGCGCCGGGAATTCAACGCGACCCTGACCTATTCCCATGACAGCAACCTGCTGATGGTGCTGCGCGGCCGGGCGGATGTCGCCTTGGTCACCCGTTCCTACCTGGACGACTTCCTGGTCCGGCATCCGCAATACGAGGGCCAGTTGCTGATGGCCGATACGGTGGATCAGGTGTATCACCACTACGCCCTGCTGCGCCCGGAGTCGCCCATCGACGCAAAGGCGTTCGCCACGCTGCTCGACCATCTGCGCCGGGATGGCCGGCTGACGCGGATCTTCGAGCCCTACCGGATTCAGGTCATGCCAGTCGCAGGGGATAGCTCAATAACAACAGATGGGAAAGATTGACCGCACCGTGCAACAGCACCGCAGCGCTCAACCGGCCGGTGGCATGGAACGCCAACCCGTAGCCCAGCCCGGCCACGCCGGTGACCAGGGCGAATGGCGGGCTGAATGGCAGATGCGCCGCGCCGAACAGCACGGCGCCCAGCAGCAGGCCCGGCCATTCGCCGAAACGGGCGATCAGGCTGCGCTGTAGCCAGGCACGGAACAGCAGCTCCTCCGCCAGTACCGTCACACCCAGGTTCATCGTCAGCCAGACCGGCAATTCATCAGGCCATTTCGGCTGCCAGCCGACCAACCCCAGCGCCAACGCCAGCAAGGGCACTGCCAGCAAGGTGGCAGCTACCGCTCCGTAGCCGAGCCGAAGGTTCCCCGCGTGAGGTTTGGGCTGGCTCAGCCACCAGGTCAGCAGCGTCAGGCCGACCAGCAACTTGTCCCAGCCCAGCCGCACGGCATAGGGCGGTGAGTCCGGGCTGAACGGCCGTGGCGCAGTCAACGGCCAGGGGCTGAAGCCCGGCAGCAGGTGGGCAGCCAGCGCGACACTGGCGGCGAAGCTCAACGACCACCAGAGCGGTCTGGGCAGGTAGCGTTCGCCGACCAGCACCAGTGCAATGAACAGCATGCCGATGGCCACGCCTTGCGGAGCGATAAAGCCCAGTGGAAAACCGCCGGCAAGCACCGCCAGCGGCAGGAGAAAACGCAGGTGAACAGACATGCAACCCCCGATCGAAGGGGCGGCAGTTTACCTGTGCGAAGCAATGGAAATCGCGTCTCGTGACACAGGTCGCGCTTTGCGTATCGAGCAAGTCGCGGGGCCTGGAGTCATGCAAGGCGTTAGGTGTTGCTGGAAGGTTCTGACCAAACCGATTACTGAGTTCAGCAGGGGCTCGGCAATTGCTGGCCTGATAGGATCGTCCCCCTCACCCCGGCCCCTCTCCAGAGGGAGTTGGTCGTGCTGGGTTCAAGAACTCTGCATGCGCCCATTGCTTCGCCTGACTTCTTCGCCGTTGCATCGTCCAGGCCATAATCTGAACTCTGCCCGGTTGCCCCTCGCCCCTTTGGGAAGAGGGCTAGGGTGAGGGGGCGGAGTCAAGCCTGACACCATCCTCAAATCAGCCCTGTCACCTAGGGGAAAGGAGCCTGACGAGCGAGGTTGGAACTGGCTTAACGATCCTGTGCATCCTTCGCATCCTGCTCGGCATTGCGTTCATGGATGCGTTGCAACTGTTCTTCGGTGAGGGGCAACTTCTTCGCCGTGTCGCGCAACAGCAGCAGGCTGCCGAGGATGGAACCGATGGCGAGGATCAGAATCAGCCAGGCGTACCAGGGCATGGGAGGTCTCCTTGAACTCGATGCCTTCACCATACGCCCTGGCAAGGGCTCTGTCAGGCGAGACTGGTCACAGCCTGGGATTGCCGTCGGCCCCCAGGCTTCTCGTCTCGGGCCGAATCAGGCTGGGCCACGATGGGGTACAATGCGCGCCGTTTTCGTCCTGCCCGAGAGTTGCCATGTCCTGTCAGACCCCGATCATCGTCGCCCTCGACTTCCCCACCCGCGAAGCCGCGCTGGCCCTGGCCGCCCAATTGAATCCGGCGCAATGCCGGGTCAAGGTTGGCAAGGAGCTGTTCACCCGCTGCGGTCCGGCGATCGTCGAGGCGCTGCAGGCGCAGGGCTTCGAGGTGTTCCTCGATCTGAAATTCCACGACATCCCCAACACCACGGCGATGGCGGTGAAGGCCGCAGCGGAGTTGGGCGTGTGGATGGCCAACGTGCACTGTTCCGGCGGCCTGCGGATGATGGCGGCCTGCCGCGAGACCCTGGATGCACTGAGCGGGCCCAAGCCGCTGTTGATCGGCGTGACCGTGCTGACCAGCATGGAGCGAGAGGACTTGGCCGGTATCGGCCTGGACGTCGCTCCCCAGGATCATGTGCTGCGCCTGGCCGGACTGGCCGCCCAGGCGGGGCTGGACGGGCTGGTCTGCTCGGCGCAGGAGGCGGTGGCGTTGAAAGCCGCCCAGCCGGCCCTGCAACTGGTCACCCCCGGTATCCGCCCGGCCGGCAGCGCCCAGGACGACCAGCGGCGTATCCTCACCCCGCGCCAAGCCCTGGACGCCGGCTCCGATTACCTGGTGATCGGCCGCCCGATCAGCCAGGCCGCCGATCCGGCACAGGCCCTGGCTGCCGTAGTCGCCGAACTGGCCTGATACTTTGAGGGGCGAGGGCCTTATCCCTCACCCCTTACGCTTCACCCCCTCACTTTCAGCACCAACTTGCCGAAGTTCTCGCCGGTGAAGAGCTTCTGGATGGTCTGCGGGAAGGTCTCCAGACCTTCCACGATGTCCTCCTTCGACTTGAGCTGACCGTTGGTCAGCCAACCGGTGATGTCGCGCAGTGCCTCGGGGAAGCGCGAGGCGTAGTCGAATACCACCATACCCTCCATGCGGGCGCGGTTGACCAGCAGCGACAAGTAGTTGGCCGGCCCTTTCACTGCCTGCTTGTTGTTGTACTGGCTGATCGCGCCGCAGATGACGATGCGGGCCTTGAGGTTGATGCGGGTCAGCACGGCGTCGAGGATGTCGCCGCCAACGTTGTCGAAATACACGTCCACGCCTTTCGGGCACTCGCGCTTGAGGCCGGCGTGCACGTCTTCGTTCTTGTAATCGATGGCCCCGTCGAAGCCCAATTCCTCGACCAGATAGCGGCATTTGTCCTGGCCGCCGGCGATCCCGACCACCCGGCAGCCTTTGATCTTCGCGATCTGCCCGGCCACGCTGCCCACCGCGCCGGCAGCGCCGGAGATCACCACGGTTTCGCCAGCCTTGGGTTCACCCACATCGAGCAGGGCGAAGTAGGCGGTCATTCCGGTCATGCCCAGTGCGGAGAGGTAGCGGGGCAGCGGTGCCTGCTGCGGATCGACCTTGTGGAAGCCCTTGGCATCGCCCAGGTAGTAGTCCTGGATGCCGGTGAGACCGCTGACATGGTCGCCCACGGCGAAGCCCGGGTGACGCGAGGCGATCACCTTCCCCACACCCAGGGCGCGCATGGTTTCGCCAATTTGAACGGGTGGGATGTAGGACTTGGTGTCGTTCAGCCAGCCGCGCATCGCCGGGTCGAGGGAGAGGTAGAGGTTCTCCACCAGGATCTGGCCGTCCGCCGGTTCGCCGACGGGATTTTCCGCCAGGCTGAAGGTGTTGTCGTCGATGGCCCCGGTGGGGCGTCGGGCCAGGACGAACTGGCGGTTGTTCTGGGCAGGCATGGCAGGGCACTCCGTTGACGGGAAAACACTGGTGATAGCCCTCGATGATCCGGCGGGCAAGTTCCGCCGGCATGCGGAATGGCTGCCGATCCATCCGCGTGATGGGTAATGCGATCCTTCATCAATGCCTCGCATGATCCTGCCAACAGCCGCCTGATAGTGCTGCCGCCTCGTTGAGCAGCCTGGCTAGACTGCGGTAATTCCATTCCAACAAGAGAGGACCTACTCATGAGCATGACCTTTTCCGGCCAGGTGGCCCTGGTGACCGGCGGGGCCGCTGGTATCGGCCGTGCCACTGCCCTGGCGTTCGCTGCCGAGGGGCTGCGCGTAGTGGTGTCGGACGTCGATGCGGCGGGCGGGGAAGGGACCGTCGGGCTGATCCGCTCGGCGGGCGGCGAGGCCACGTTCATCCGTTGCGACGTGACCCGCGACGCCGAGGTCAAGGCCCTGATGGACGGCGTGGTGGCCGCCTACGGCCGTCTCGACTACGCCTTCAACAATGCGGGCATCGAGATCGAGAAAGGCAAGCTGGCCGAGGGCAGCGAAGCGGAGTTCGACGCCATCATGGGGGTCAACGTGAAGGGCGTCTGGCTGTGCATGAAGCATGAGATTCCGCTATTGCTCGCCCAGGGCGGCGGCGCCATCGTCAACACCGCATCGGTGGCTGGCCTGGGCGCGGCACCGAAGATGAGCATCTATGCCGCCTCCAAGCACGCGGTGATCGGCCTGACCAAGTCCGCCGCCATCGAATACGCGAAGAAGAAGGTCCGGGTGAATGCGGTATGCCCGGCGGTGATCGACACCGATATGTTCCGCCGCGCCTACGAAGCCGACCCGAAGAAGGCCGAATTCGCCGCCGCCATGCACCCGGTCGGCCGGGTCGGCAAGGTCGAGGAAATCGCCGCTGCCGTACTTTACCTGTGCAGCGACGGAGCGTCCTTCACCACCGGTCATTCCCTGGCCGTGGATGGCGGTGCGACGGCTATCTAGCGTTCCGTAGGTTGAGCCTGTAACCGCTTCGCCAGCAGAGCCGGCTCTTACGAAGCGGATTCGATTCATCTGCGTCCAGGGGCGCTCACGCGTCCCTGTCGTCTTCCTCAAGTCCCCCGGCGCCCAGCCGATACCTCGGATATCTGAAAACGACGCCGACGTAGCTGTTTGCACCGTGAAAGGCTTCACATGCTTGTGCTGGCCAGGCGCCAGCGGCAAATCTTCACGGAGTCGCTACGCGCGTCGACGCGGACGCTTTTCAGCCTGGGGGCGAATACATGCCAGCGGTCTCGCACTACGGTTTTGCCAATCTCGGAATGGCGAAGAAGTTGGGTATCGGCTTCGGCCTGGTTCTGCTGCTCACCGGTGTGGTCGCGGCGATCGGGCTGGTGTCCTTGCAGGCTATCGAGCAGCGTTTCGAAAACCTCAAGCAGATGTCGTCCATCAACCTGTCAGTGCTGCGCGCGCGTTTGCAGGAGCAGCGTTTCGCCCTGACCAACGACAACCAGTCGGTGGAGGCGCTGCGCCAGGGGCTGGAGTCGGTCCAGACGTTGACCGCGGAGTTGAAACAGGACTCGCCGGCGATGGCCGACGTGGAGCAGGCCCTGGCGGCGTATCGCGAGTCGTTCGACCGTTTCGTCGAGCTGACCCTGGCCAAGGACCTGGCGCTGGAGATGGCCAACTGGTCGGTGGAGAGCGTGGCCAACAACCTCGATCTGCTGCAGAGCGGGCTGGCCGATGACGGCGTCTACGAGTTGAAGCAATCCCAGGGCACCAAGGGCGGCGAGTTCGTCGAGCAGGCGAACCAGCTTGGTCAGATTTCCCGGCTGATGCTGCAAGCGATGAACGAGGCCCGCCTGCGCATGGACCAGAGCCGCAAAGGCGGCGAGGACGTGGCCTCGACCCGCATCGAGCAGGCTGAACAGGCGCTCCAGCAGGCCGAGCAGTTGAAGGAGGCGGTCACCGATCCGGGGTATCGCACTGTGCTCAACGAGGTCAGTGGGCACATCACCAATTTCACCGCCAAGCTGGCCGAGTACACCGACCTGCTCGCCAAGGAGCGCCAGGTTTATGCCGAGCTGCGCGAGCGCGCCGAACTGGCGGTGCAACGGGTGGACGAGGCATCGGCCGAGCAGGAGACAGCGATGCAAGCGGAGCTGACCGCCAACTCCGTACTGATCCTGGGTTCGTCCAGCCTGGCGCTGCTGGTGGGCGTGCTGGCGGCTTTCCTGATCACCCGCGCCATTGTTCGCCCGCTGACCAGCGTGATCCGGGTGGCGAACCGCATCGCCGAAGGCGACCTGACCGCCCGCATCGAAGTGCGCGGGGCGGATGAGATCGGCCAGTTGATGAGCGCCATGCAGCAGATGGCGACCGGGCTGAGCGGCATCGTCAGCGGGTTGCAGGCGGGCATCGACCAGATAGCCTCATCGGCCAGGACGCTGTCCAGCGTGACCGAGCAGACCACTATCGGGGTCAGCAGCCAGAAGCTGGAGACTGAACAAGTCGCCACTGCGATGAACCAGATGGCCGCCACCGTGCACGACGTGGCGCGCAATGCCGAGGAAGCGGCCCAGGCCGCTGAATCCGCCGACGCCAAGGTCAACAACGGGCATCAGGTGGTCAAGCAGAGCATTGCCCGTATCGAACAACTGGCGGCCTCGGCTGGCTCGGCGAGCCAGAGCATCGAGAGCCTCAGCCAGGACGTGCAGAACATCGGTGCGGTGCTGGACGTGATCAAGAGCGTCGCCGAGCAGACCAACCTGCTGGCGCTCAACGCCGCCATCGAGGCGGCGCGGGCCGGCGAGCAGGGCAGGGGCTTCGCGGTGGTCGCCGACGAGGTGCGCGCGCTGGCCAAGCGTACCCAGCAGTCCACGGCCGAGATCGAGCGCCTGATCGGCGCCCTGCAACAGGGCACCCAGACGTCGGTAGCGCAGATCCGCAGCAGCGGCGAGCTGGTCCGCCTGACCGTGGCCGATGCCCAGCAGACCGAAAGCGCATTGGCGGCCATCGCGGCGGCGGTATCGGTGATCCATGAGATGAACCAGCAGATCGCCGCGGCGGCCGAGCAGCAGAGCGCGGTGGCCGAGGAGATCAACCGCAGCGTGACGGCGATTCGCGGCAGCGCCGATCAGTCGGCCATGGCCATGGAAGGAACGGCGGCATCGAGCGTGGAACTGGCGCAGTTGAGCAACGAGTTGCAGGGGATGGTCGGACACTTCCGCCTGTGAGGCAGGCGCAATGAGCGCCTGCCTGCGAGGGGCTCAGACGGTCTTGCGCCAGTTGAGAATCAGCAGGGTCAGCACGCCGGCGATCAGCCCCCAGAATGCCGAGCCGATGGACAACAGCGTCATCCCCGAGGCGGTGACCATGAAGGTCACCAGCGCCGCTTCGCGTTCCTTCGGTTCCTGCATCGCATTGCTCAGGCCACTGCCGATGGAGCCGAACAGCGCCAGGGCGGCGATGGATAGCACCAGGGCCGTCGGCAGGGCGGCGAACAGCGCGGCCAGGGTGGCGGCGAAGATACCGGCGATCCCGTAGAACAGGCCGCACCAGAGCGCGGCGGTGTAGCGCTTGCGCGGATTTTCGTGGGCCTCCGCGCCGGTGCAGATGGCTGCGCTGATGGCTGCCAGGTTGATGCCGTGGGAGCCGAACGGCGCCAGCAGCAGCGAGGCGACACCGGTTACCGAAATCAGCGGCGATGCCGGGACGTCATAGCCGTCCGCACGCAGTACGACGATGCCGGGGATGTTCTGCGACGCCATGGCGACGATGAACAGCGGGATGGCGATGCCGACGATCGCCGGCAGCGAGAAGCTCGGCGTGGTCCAGACCGGTACGGCGACCTGTACCTCGAAACCGGAAAAATCCAACAGGCCGAGCACGCCAGCCACCCCGCCACCGACCAGCAGTGTGGCGAGGATGGCGTAGCGCGGCGCCAGGCGCTTGCCGAACAGATAGGTGAAGAACATCGCCAACACCAGCGCGGTGCTGTGTTGGGCGGCGAGAAAGATTTCGCTGCCGATACGGAACAGGATGCCGGCCAGCAGCGCGGCGGCCAGCGAGCCCGGCAAGCGGCGCATCAGCCGCTCGAAACCGCCGGTGAGGCCGACCAGGGCGAGCAGGGCGGCGCAGACGATGAAGGCACCGATGGCCTCGCCGTAGCTGACCCCGGGCAGGCTGGTGATCAATAGCGCGGCGCCGGGGGTCGACCAGGCGACGACGATGGGTGCGCGGTAGCGCAGCGACAGGCCGATGGTGCACACCGCCATGCCGATCGACAGCGCCCATATCCACGAGGAAATCTGCGCGGTACTCAGGCCGGCGGCCTGACCGGCCTGGAACATCAGCGCCAGCGAGCTGGTGTAGCCGGTGAGCATGGCGATGAAGCCGGCCACCACGGCGGAGGGCGAAGAGTCGGCCAGCGGGCGCAGGCGTGCGGGCGTGTCCATGGTGGGAGCGCTGTCACTCATGAAAGGGTTCCTTGTACATCGGCCAGGATAGGGTAAAGGGAGGCCACCAGCAGCAGCGCCATGCCGATGTTGAAGCAGCGGCGCACGCGCGGGTCCTCCAGCCAGCGGCGCAGCAGGCTGCCGGCGACGGTCCAGAGCCCGACGCTCGGGCAGTTGACCAGGGCGAACAGGGCGGCGATCAGCACCACGTTGACGAGGAAATTCTCCTGCGGCGTGTAGGTGGTGATGGCGCCGATGGCCATGACCCAGGCCTTGGGATTGACCCATTGGAAGGCTGCGGCCTGGAGGAAGGTCAGCGGTTTGCCGCTGGCGGTGGCGCCGCCTTGGGGCGCGCCGGCACCGGCGATCTTCCAGGCCAAGTAAAGCAGGTAGGCACCGCCGGCGTAACGCAATGCCGTGTACAGCGCGGGAAAGCGTTCGAACAACTGGCCGAGCCCGAGGCCCACCGCGATCACCAGCACCATGAAGCCCAGACTGATGCCGAGCATGTGCGGCAGGCTGCGGCGCACCCCGAAGTTCACGCCGGAGGCGAGCAGCATCATGTTGTTCGGCCCCGGCGTGACCGAGGTGACAAAAGCGAAGGCGACGAAGGCGACCAGCAGTTCAGGGTTCATCGGGCAGGCTCCACGCAAGAGCCAACAGCCTATGTGCTGTGGGGGGCGGCCGTCGCGGTACAGCGGATGCAGCAATGGGCGATACAGTCGGCGAGGTTCGGTTACTGTACCGGTGGTTAGCCGTCGCTTGAAAAACTACTGTGTCGAGAACAGCCTGAAGTGCCAGCGAATCGAGGAACACCCATGGACGAAAACCCCTATGCCGCCCCCACCGTGGAACTGGTGGACGATGCCGCCCCGCATTCACTCCAAGGCTGGAATGCCTCGCAGTTGCGCGTGCTCGGTTGGCTGAGCCTGGTTTCCACCTTCGGCACCCTGGTGTTCCTGGTGATGTCGCTGGTGGGCGCTGCGCTGCGGATGCCCGACCTGGAAACCTACGGCGAGTGGATCGGGATCGCCATGGTGTTGCTGGGCAACTACCTGCTGATCCGCTTCAAGGGGTTCGCCGAGGCTCGCTTCGAGGCGCGCGGGCTGGGCATACCGGTGTGGGCGACCGTCGCGGTCAGTCTGGCGATGGAAGGCGTAGTGTTCGGCAGCGGTCTGGAAGCGTTGGACTGGCGCTCGATCACCTACCTCGTGCTGACCGGCATCCTGGGGTTGCTCACCCTCTGGTTCGGCATCCGTCTGCTCAAGGTGCAGAACGTTTCACCGCCGTTCAAGGTGCTGGCCTGGCTGGAGATCGCCGCAGGCCCGCTACTCGCGTCGGTCGTCCTCATGATGCTCGCGGTGATTCCGGCCCTGGCGGCCGGCGTAGCCATGGCCCTGGTATTCTTCCGCGGTGCGGCGGAGCTGGAAGGGCTGAGCGAGCCCCGTTGAGCGCTATTCGCCCTGGCGTACCGCCCCGAGGGCTTGGTTCACTGCCAGCCAGCCCTCGACAGCCGTGTCACCGGCCTCGGCGAAGGCCTTCTCCAGCAACCGGACCTGTTCTCGGCGCAGCGCCGCTTCCAGGCGCGCGCCTTCCGGGGTGAAGCCGAGCAGGCGTTTGCGTTTGTCGTCCGGTGCCGCGACGCTTTCCACCAGGTGCATTTCCATCAGTTGACGCAGCGGCGTGTTCAGCGCCTGCTTGCTCACGCCGAGGTAGCCGAGCAGTTCCTTGACGCTGAGCCCCGGATAGCGGGCGATGAAGAACAGGATGCGGTGGTGGACGCGCGACAGGCCGCGGCGGGCGAGCATTTCGTCCGGCTTGGCGGTGAACGCCTGGTAGCCGAAGAAGAAAGCTTCCATGGCCTGTTGCTGGACGCTTGTTTTTTTTAGGTCAGGCATATTGACGTATCTGTCCGGTGCGGCGTAGTTTCGGTCAAGCAGTTTGACTCATATTCCTTGCCTTCGCACCCCGGTGACATCCATGGCCTTCTCCGAACGCATCGCCCGCCTGAAAAGCTCCCTGATCCGTGAAATCCTCGCCGCGGCGCAGCGTCCGGAAGTCATGTCCTTCGCTGGCGGCCTGCCGGCCGAGCCGATGCTGCCGCAGATGGATTGGAGCGCGATGCCGACGAGCGTCGGCCAGTACGGCATGAGCGAGGGCGAGCCGGCCCTGCGCGAGGCCATCGCCGCCGAGGCGCGTGCCTTGGGCGTGCCCTGCGAGGCGAGCCAGGTGCTGATCGTCAGCGGCTCGCAGCAAACCCTCGACCTGGCCTCCAAGCTGTTCATCGATCCGGGTACCGAGGTGCTGCTGGAAGCGCCCACCTACTTGGCGGCGCTGCAGGCTTTCCAACTGTTCGGTGCCCACTGCCTGGGCGTGCCCCAGGAAGCCGACGGCCCTGAGCTGGCCGCCCTGCGCCAGCGTTTGGAGCAGCACAAGCCGGCCTTCGCCTACCTGATCCCGACTTTCCAGAACCCATCTGGCGTGCGCTATAGCGAAGCCAAGCGCGATGCCGTGGCGGCCCTGCTCGACGAATTCGGCGTGACCTTGATAGAGGACGAACCCTACCGTGAGCTGGTGTTCGATGCCGGCAGTGCCCAACCCATCGTCAGCCGTCTGAAGAAGGCCAGCTGGATCTACACCGGCACCGTCTCCAAGACCTTACTGCCGGGCCTGCGCGTCGGTTTCCTGATCGCCAGCCCGGATCTTTTCCCCTACCTGCTGCGCCTCAAGCAGTCCGCCGACCTGCACACCAATCGCATCGGTCAGTGGCAGGCGCTGCAGTGGATCGGCACGGAGCAATACCGCGAGCACTTGGCCGAGTTGCGCGATTTCTACCGCGTTCGCCGCGACGCCATGCAGGCGGTGCTGCTGGAGCACTTCGCCGACCTGGCCGACTGGGAGATTCCCCAGGGCGGGTTGTTCTTCTGGCTGACCCTCAAGCAGCGGATCGACACCCGTAGCCTGCTGAAGCCGGCGCTGGAGCAGAACGTCGCCTTCATGCCGGGCGAACCCTTCTTTATCCAGCCCGATTTGCATCCTGGCCATCTGCGGCTGAATTTCAGCCATGTGGCGCCGGAGCGCCTGGGTGAGGGGATCGGCCGTCTGGCCGCCGTCGTTCGTGAGGCCCTGAAGGCAGAGGCCGCCTAGGAAAGGAGAGAACACCATGTACAAGGTCTATGGCGATTACCGGTCCGGCAACTGCTACAAGGTCAAGCTGATGCTCAATCTGCTGGGCCAGCCCTACGAGTGGGTTCCGGTGGATATTCTCAAGGGCGAGACGCGGACCCCCGAATTCCTGGAAAAGAATCCCAACGGCAAGATTCCGGTGCTGGAGCTGGACGACGGAAGCTGCCTCTGGGAGTCCAATGCGATCCTCAATTTCCTCGCCGAAGGAACCGAATTCCTGCCCACCGAGCCGCGTCTGCGCACTCAGGTGTTGCAATGGCAGTTCTTCGAGCAGTACAGCCATGAGCCGTATGTCGCCGTCGCGCGCTTCATCATGCTTTACCTCGGCTTGCCGGAAGAGCGTCGCGCCGAGTTCGAGGAGAAGCGCAAGGGCAGCTACAAGGCACTGGATGTGATGGAGCGGCAGTTGCTGCGTACGCCCTACCTGGTCGGCGATCGTTATTCCATTGCCGATGTGGCGCTCTACGCCTATACCCACGTTGCCCACGAAGGCGGCATCGACCTGCAGGGCTATCCGGCGATCCGCGCCTGGATGGACCGGGTTGCCAGCCATCCGCGGCATGTGACCATGCTGGGCTGACGAATCGAGGGCATGAAAAAACCGGCGCAAGGCCGGTTTTTTCTTGGGCGGCGATCAACCGATCAGGCTGAGAAACTCGCTGCGGGTGGCGGCGCTCTCGCGGAATTCGCCGAGCATCACCGAGGTCACCATCGACGAGTTCTGCTTCTCCACGCCGCGCATCATCATGCACATGTGCTGCGCCTCGATGACCACCGCGACGCCGAGGGCACCGGTGACCTGTTGCACGGCTTCGGCGATCTGCCGGCTGAGGTTCTCCTGGATCTGCAGGCGGCGGGCGTACATGTCGACGATCCGTGCCACCTTCGACAGGCCGAGAACCTTGCCGTTGGGGATGTAAGCCACATGCGCCTTGCCGATGAAGGGCAGCAGGTGGTGTTCGCACAGGGAGTACAGCTCGATGTTCTTCACCAGCACCATTTCGCTGTTGTCTGAGCTGAACAGCGCGCCGTTGACGATTTCGTCGAGGGTCTGCTGGTAGCCGCGGCAGAGGTACTGCATGGCTTTGGCGGCGCGCTTGGGAGTGTCGATCAGGCCTTCGCGGCTGGTGTCTTCGCCGAGCTGGCCGATGATCGCGGTGTAATGCTGTTCCAGGGACATGGATGGGACCTAGGGTGTTACGCAAACGCGAAGGGTAGGGCGCGCGCGGCGCGCTGGCAAGGGCGGCGGATGGCCGGCCGGGGAGCGTTACTCATCGCGTCCTTCGAGCATGGTGCGTTTGAGCAGGACGTAGAGCGCGCCGGTGCCGCCGTGCCGGGGCAGGCAGGAGGTGAAGCCGAGCACCTGCGGATGCTGGCGCAACCAGGTGTTCACATGGCTCTTGATCAAGGGGCGTTTGCCGTCGAGACGGGCGGCCTTGCCGTGGGTGACCCGCACGCAACGGATTTCCAGCTTCGCCGCTTCGGCGAGGAAGTCCCAGAGCGTTTGCCGGGCCTTTTCCACGGTCATGCCGTGTAGGTCCAGGCTGCCTTCGAAGGCGACCTGGCCGGCCTTGAGCTTGCGCATCTGGCCTTCCTGGACGCCGTCGCGTGCCCAGTAGAGCTCGTCTTCGGCGCCGACGTCGATGACGAACTGGTCGGACAGGCCGTCGACCTTGGTCGAGATCGGCTTAAGAGTGGCGGCTTGGCGGCGCTGGGCAATCTGCTGGCGGTCGGCCTTGGGTTTGCCGGTGTCGGCGCGATCGTGTTGGATCGGTTTCACGCCGCGCATTTCGGACATGAAAAGGGAGCTGTCGTTGTCGTCGTCTTGCATGGGGCCTCCGCGAAGGGGCCTAGTTTACCCGACGTCCGGGGTCGGATCAGCCACGCTTCTTCAGCAGGTGAGGCGCCAGGGTCAGGTCGCTCGGGCGGCGCAGCCGGCGCCGGCAAATACGCCAGGCGAGGATGCCGAACCAGAGGAGGAACAAGCCGAGCGCCAGCAGGATGCTGGCATCGGCCGGAGTGTCGTTGAGCCCGCCGAGCGCCGGCGGACGTCCCAGGAGGGTGGCGGCACCGGCCATCGCCAGCAGGATGCCGAAGGTGGCGAGCAGTGCCGCGATGGCCGCGCCGAAACGCCAGCGCCAGCGACCGGGCCGGCGCGGGCGTACATGACGGGCGTCGTAACTATCGGACAACTTCATTCCGATCTTCCTCTTGGGAAAGGAGGTGAGACCCGCGGGCCGGGGTGCGGTTCCGGGCCGCGCTGTACGGGTCTCGCTGGCCCCGCGATGCCGAGTTCAGATCAGCGCCTTGGCTTGCTGAACGACAGTGGCGAAGTTATCGGCCAATATTGCCATCTCCATGCGATGCACGACGTCGGCCTGGATCACACCTTCGGGGCTGGGCAAATCGCGCGTGGCGCAGGCGCTGTCGACCAGGGTGCAACGATAACCATAATCCTTGCAGGCACGAACGGTGGTGCTGATGCTCGAGTGGGTCATGAAGCCGCAGACGATCAGGTCTAAGTGGCCCAACGCCTGGAGGCGGTCATGCAGTTCCGTGCCGGCGAAGGCGTTCGGCAGGCGTTTCTCGACCACGACTTCGCCCGGCTGCGGAGCAAGCTCGGGCAGGAACTGGCCACGCGGCCCCTGGGGATCGAACAGTCCGCCAGTGATGCCGAGGTGTCGGACATGGACCACCGCGACGCCGGTCGCTCGCGCAGCGCCGAGCAGGCTGGCGATTTCCGCCGCCGCGGCGTCGAGACCCGGCAGGGCCAGGGCGCCGCTGCGGTATTCCTCCTGGGCGTCGATGATCAGCAGGGTGGCGTTGCTCAGGGTGGCGGGCGCATAGCCTCGGCCGCTGAGCTGGAACATGGTTTGCGGCTGGGACATGGCTGTTTCCTCGCAAATGACAATGGGCCAATTGTCGCCCCGCCGACGCCGGATGTGAACCGTCCCCTGCACATCTCATCGCGACCGGGTCTCTTTCCGAGAGCGAGGAATTCGTCTGGCGCACCCGCCACTGCTGGCGGGCGCGGGGCAGATCATGCCGGCAGGTCGTCCGCTGTCGGCACGACCACGGCGAAGTTGTCGGCCAGTGCGGTCATCGCGGCGCGATGCAGGGTCGTTGCGTCCATCACGCCATCCAGGCCAACGAGCGGGCGGGTGGCACAGGCACTGTCGACCAGGGTGCAACGGTAGCCGAGGTCCTTGGCGACCCGGACGGTGCTGCTCACGCACATGTGGCTCATGAAACCGCAGACGATCAGGTCTCGCCGGCCGAGTTCGCCGAGCAGGGGATGCAGCTCGGTCCCGGCGAAGGCGTTGGGCAGCCGCTTGGTCACCACCGTTTCGTTCGCCGTGGGTGTCAGCTCGGCGAGTATGGCGCCGCGCTGACCTTCTGGATCGAACAGGCCGCCGGGAATTCCCAGGTGGCGGACGTGGACGACCGGGGTGCCGGCGGCTCGGGCACGTTCCAGCAGCGTGGCGATTTCCGCCAGGGCAGGCTGCAGGCCCGGCAGGGCGAGGTCGCCGCTGCGGTACTCCTCTTGGGCGTCGATGATCAGCAGGGTCGCGTTGTCCAGGCCGGCGGGCGGGTAGCCGAGGCCGCTCAGTTGGAAAAGACTTGGATGGGTCATGGGGAGGCACTCCGTTGGGTTGAGGGCTCCATTCTGTGTCTGCGTAAATGCAGTAGAAACCGTTATGCTTGCTGACTTGAACTGCAAAAGTGCAGGGTGACGATGACTTTCGACTGGAACGATATACCGCTGCTGCTGGCCCTGGCCCGCCACGGCAGCCTGGTCGGGGCCGGCCGAGAACTGGCGGTGGATGCGACGACGGTCGGCCGTCGTCTGGCGGCGGCCGAGCGGGCGCTGAAGGCCACGCTGTTCGTCCGCGAGGGCGGTCGCTACTGGCCGACCGATGCCGGAGAGGCCGCGCTGGCCCGTGCAGCGGTGCTCGCCGGGGAGATGCGTGAGCTGCTGCAGGATGTGCAGGCCGAGCAGGGCCGCCTGTCCGGAACGGTGCGGCTGACTTCAGTGGAGTTCATGTTCAGCCACTGGCTGATCCCGCGACTGCCGGCATTACTGGAGGCGTACCCGCAGCTCGATCTCGAATTGGTGGGTAGCAATCGCAACCTCTCCTTCACTCGGCGCGAAGCGGACCTCGCGCTGCGCCTGGGGCGCCCCAGCCAGGACAGTGCGCTGGTCATGCGCAAGGCGGGCGAGGTGGGCTACGCTGTGTTTGCCGGCCCCGGGTTGGAGGACTGCCCGAGCGAGGCTTGGCCGCGGATGCCCTGGCTGGGCTACGATGAGAGCCTGCGTCACCTGCCGGAAATGCAGTGGCTGGAGCGGTTGCTGGGCGGTCGGCCGCCGCGGGTACGACTGAGCAATCTGGCGGCCGCCTGCCGGGAGGGCTGCGGGCTGGCATTGCTGCCGTGCCTGGTCGGCGAGGCGATGGGGCTGAAGCGGCTGAGCGAAGAGCCGGTCCTGCATCGCGAGCTATGGCTGCTCAGCCATGCGGAGCTGCGTCATACCGGCCGGGTCAAGGCCGTCAGCGACTGGCTGTGGACCAGTCTGGAAACGTCGGCGGCGCTGTTGCGTGGCGACGAATAAAGAGGAAGCCGTCCGGAGGAGCCGGGCGCCGAAGCAAAAGGAGTTGCGATGTCTTATTTCAGCGAGCTTTCCGCCCATTTCTGGCTGCTATTCGCCGTGGCGATCGCCATTGCGGTAATTCGCGAACTGCGACGCGGGTCGGACTAGGGAGCGGCGCCCGGGTGTGTCCCGGGCGCCTCTGGCTCAGTAGAGGCCGAAGACCTGGAATTGCAGGTACCAGACGCCCAGCGAACCGAAGAAGTTGACCAGGATCGCCGGCAGGAACTTGAAGTGCACGCCGAAGCTGTAGCTCTTGTCCAGGGTCATGGCCATCACGCCGGCGGCGGAACCCACCACCGTGATCGATCCGCCGATGCCGACCATCAGGGCGTTCAGCGCCCACTGGTCGAGACCGAGCTGCGGGTTGGACATCAGCGCCGCGGCTTCCACCGGCACGTTATCCATCACGCCCGAGATGACGCCGAGGATGACGTTCACCGAGGTCGGGGACATCAGCTCGAACAGCCGGGAGATATAGGAGAGCCAGCCCACATGGTTGAGGCAGGCGACCGAGGTGATGATGCCGATGAAGAACAGCAGGGCGTTCCATTCCACCTTCTGCAATTGGTCCTGCCACGGCAGCTCGATGCCCCGGTGCGTCAGCAGCCAGGCATAGAGGGCGACGATGCCCAGGCCGATGCCGATGGAGAACTCGATGCCTACCTTGAGCAGGATGTTGCAGAGCACCGCGCCGACGATGGCAATGAGCCCGACCAGCGCCAGCCCCCTGCCGCCCGGCTTGATCGCCGAGTCCTGTTGATCCGCCACGCGGATCAGGTCGCCGCCGTTGACGCCGCGCAGGTAGAAGAAGTGCAGCGTGGCGGCGAACAGCAGCCAGCCGATCAGCGACGAGGGGATCAACAGCAGCAGGCCGGCGATGCTGATCTTGCCGGCCAGCAGCACCATGAGGCTGGTGGAAGTACCGAGGAACCACACACCGCTGTTGGACGCCACCACGATATTGCACAGCGCCACATGGGTGTAGCGCTGGTTCACCGAGATGTTCTTCACCGAGTTGCCGAAGATCATCGCCGTGGTGAAGTTGTTGATGAACGGGGAGAGCAGGGCGGACAGCGCGCCGGTGGCCCAGAACATGCCTTTGGCGCCCAGGCCCTTGCGCAGCAGGAAGCCGTTCAGCGCGGTGAACACGTTTCGCTCGTTGAGCAGTTCGACGATCATCCACATGAACGCCATGAAGGCGATCAGGCCGAACAATTCGCCCTTGGTTTCCTCTTGGGCGTGCAGGAAATACTTGAAGCCGTTGGGGTCGTTGAGAGCGTAGTGGGCGCCGATCACGACTAGGCCGGACATCATGAACATGGCCGGCTTGAACTTATCCATTTCCAATTGTGCTTCAAAAACGATAAGCGTCATTCCAATAAGGAATATCGCCAGGACGAGCAAGCCCGTCAGCGAGAAGGGTTCGATGACCATTCAAGGGGTTCCAGATTCAAAGGGATGGGAAGGGTTAAGAAATCGTTGCAAAGTATAACGAGGCGGCAATCGCTCCGGCACTGATACTTGCGGAGGATTGCGGCGTTTTTTTATGGCGATGCGCCGCCTCCGAGGCATCGGCTAAACTGCCGTCTTCTTCAGCCGGAGTACGTTCGTGAGCCAACCCGTTTCCCGCCTGCGCAGTCTGCGCGACCACATCCGTTGGGCCGTCAGCCGTTTCCACGCCGAAGGGCTGTATTTCGGCCATGGCACCGACAATGCCTGGGACGAGGCGCGTCAGCTGGTGCTGGGGGCCCTGCACCTACCCTGGGAAATCGCCGACAGCTACCTCGACTGTCGCCTCGAGGACGACGAGCGCGACCATTTGCAGGCATTGCTGTGGCAGCGTATCGAAGAGCGGGTGCCGACGGCCTACCTGCTCGGCGAGGCCTGGTTCTGCGGACTGCCGTTCGTGGTCGACGAGCGCGTGCTGATTCCCCGCTCGCCCATCGCCGAGCTGATCGAGCAACACTTCCAGCCCTGGCTGGCGCAGGAGCCGGCGAGGATTCTCGATCTCTGCACCGGCTCGGGCTGCATCGGTATCGCCTGTGCCTACGAATTCCCCCAGGCCGAAGTGGTACTGGCCGACCTGTCCTTCGAGGCGTTGGAAGTAGCCAACCTGAACATCGAGCGGCATGGCCTGGAAGAGCGCGTCTACACCGTGCAAGGCGACGGTTTCGGCGGGCTGCCGGACCAGCGCTTCGATCTGATCGTGTCCAACCCGCCCTATGTGGATGCCGAAGATTTCGCCGACATGCCCGAGGAATATCACCACGAACCGGCGATGGGCCTGGCCTGTGGCGATGACGGCCTGGACCTTGTGCGGCGCATGCTGGCCGAGGCGGCCGACCACCTGACCGAGAAGGGCCTTCTGATCGTCGAGGTGGGCAACAGCCAGGTGCATGTCGAGGCGCTGTACCCCGAAGTGGACTTCACCTGGCTGGAGTTCGAGCGTGGCGGCCACGGCGTGTTCCTCCTCGCTGCCGCGCAATGCCGGGAGTATCAGGCGCTGTTCAAGTCGCGGGTGAACGCCTGATGTAGATGCTCAGCGTGCGATTGAAGGCGTTTCCAAAGCAATGTCGGGCGAATGAATTCGCCCCTGCGGGAGCATCCGAATCAAGGGATTTCAGCGCGTCGCGATCCAGATCAGCAGGCCGGCCTGGAACAGGGCGAACGCCACCAGGCAGGCGATGCTGAAACGCAGGGTGCTGTCCTCGCGCTTGAGCAGGGCGACACGCTCCTGCAACTTGCGGATGCTGGAGTCCTGTTCGCGCAAGGTCTGATCGGCCTGTTGCAGCATGGTGGCAACGTCCAGCATGCCGAGCAGTTGGACCTTTTCCTGGTTCCACTCGCTGTGCAGGACGCCGACCTGGGGCGCGCCGTAGCTCGCCTTGAGCAACTGGGCATCCTGGTAGTTCACTTCGAAACCCTGGGCGCGAAGAAAGTGATCGCGGCGCAGGCGAGCATCTTCGTTCAGCACGTCCTTTACCGACAGAGCGCCGCCCTCGACCTGGTAGTGCGCCCAGCGCCGCTTGGCCCAGAGAATGCCCTGGGCCATCAGGAAACGGCCCAGTCCCCGGTTCAGCGGCTCGATCTGCAGACCGCTGTCGGCGCCGAAGCGGACCTCCTTGCTGCGGTGATCCGCCCAGACCTCCAGCACGTTCTGTTCCTTGCGCAGACGTTGGCCGGGCAGTTGGATGCTCAGGCGCAGCAGGCTCTGTTCGCGACTGTGACGCTCAACCCGGCCGAACTGCACGAAGCGCAGAGGGCGGGGACCGGTGACGCGGTCGGTGGCAAGGGGCGCCAGGCGCAGGAGGTAAAAGTGCTCTGGCCCCAGGTCCGCCCAGGGGTGGGCTTTCGGGGCCGCTTCGTCGGTCGTCGTCGGTGGAGTGGCTGAGTCGATCATCGCGGTGTCCAGAAGCCAATGCGCAACGAAAGGCGCACGGCTGCGCTTCCTTATTCTGGATATCGGCCGGTTCTTTTTCGACTGAATGATGGCTATACGCCATTTTTTCCGATGAACGCGGCGATCCGTTCGACCAGCGCCCGCGCCAGGGGCCGCTGCGGTTCGTGGTAGGAGGGCAGTTGTCGGGCGGCCTCGGCCGGGACGATGCGCAGCACATGGTTCATGCCCTCGATCACCGCCAGTTCAGCGTCCGGCTTGGCTGCATGCAAGGCTTCGGCGTCGGCGAGGCCGACCTGCAGATCATGGCTGCCCTGGACGATCAGCGCTGGAATGCGCAGGCGCGAGAAAGCGGCGGCCGGGTCCTGGCGGAACAGTGAGATCAAATAGGGTTGCACGCTGGGGCGGAACAGCACCTGCAGTGCGTCCGGTACCTGTTCATGGCTGCGGCCGGCCTTGAGTTCGGCGATCAGCGCCTCGCTGTAATTCAGCAGAGGCGGGGGCAGGCGGCTTTCCAATTGGGTACGCAGGACCTGATCGATGGGGCGCCCGCTGCCGGCGATGGACACCAGCGCATCGGCCCCGGCGCGTTGTGCCGCCAGGCTGGCGATCAAGGCGCCTTCGCTATGCCCGATGAGGATCAGCCGGTCGAAGCGCGGGTCGGCCTTGAGCCGTTGCCCCCAGGCAACCGCATCGTCCACGTAGCGCTCCACGCTGAGGGTGCGTTCGTCGGGCGCGGCGGGTTGACTGGCGGCGATGCCGCGCTTGTCGTAGCGCAGGCTGGCGATGCCCTTGCCGGCGAGCCCCTGGGCCAGGCGCTTGAGGCTGTCGTTGCGGCCCATGGGGTTGTTGCCGTCGCGGTCGGTGGGGCCGGAGCCGGCGATCAGCAGGGCGATGGGCACCGGTCTGTCGCTTTTCGGCAGCAGCAGGCTGCCTTCCAGCACGCCGCTGCCAGTGTCCAGGTTCATCGGGCGATGCAGGAGGGTCTGGGCGTGGACGCTGGTGCCGGCAAGGGAAATGAGCAAGGCGATGACTCGCAGCATGGATGGGCTACTGTAACGAGGAATGGATTGGACGCGCCGGCCCGCATAACGTTCGAAGGATGAACTGGCGGGAGGGCGCGAGTATACTGCTCGCCCTTCATCGAGGCCCATTTCCGCGGAGCGCGTGCATGTCCGGCAATACCTACGGCAAGCTTTTCACCGTCACCACCGCCGGCGAGAGCCACGGTCCGGCCCTGGTTGCCATCGTCGATGGCTGCCCGCCGGGGCTGGAGCTGTCGCTGGAAGACATGCAGCGCGACCTCGACCGCCGCAAGCCGGGCACCAGCCGCCATACCACCCAGCGCCAGGAAGACGATGTGGTGGAGATCCTCTCCGGGGTGTTCGAGGGCAAGACCACCGGTTGCGCCATCGGCCTGCTGATCCGCAATACCGACCAGAAGTCCAAGGACTATTCGGCGATCAAGGACCTGTTCCGCCCGGCCCATGCCGACTACACCTACCACCACAAGTACGGCATCCGCGACTACCGCGGCGGCGGTCGCAGCTCGGCGCGCGAAACCGCCATGCGCGTGGCCGCCGGCGCCATCGCCAAGAAGTACCTGGCGACCCAGGGCATCCAGGTGCGCGGCTTCATGAGCCAGCTCGGCCCGATCGAGATTCCATTCAAGACCTGGGACAGCGTCGAGCAGAACGCCTTCTTCAGCCCCGACCCGGACAAAGTGCCGGAGCTGGAGGCTTACATGGACCAGTTGCGTCGCGATCAGGATTCGGTCGGCGCGAAGATCACCGTGGTCGCCGAGGGCGTGCCGCCGGGGCTGGGCGAGCCGATCTTCGACCGCCTCGACGCCGAGCTGGCCCATGCGCTGATGAGCATCAACGCGGTGAAGGGGGTGGAGATCGGCGCCGGTTTCGCCAGCGTGTCCCAGCGTGGCACCGAACACCGCGACGAGCTGACTCCTGAGGGTTTCCTTAGCAACAACGCCGGCGGCATCCTTGGCGGCATTTCCTCGGGCCAGCCGATCGTCGCTCACTTGGCGCTGAAACCGACGTCCAGCATCACCACGCCCGGCCGTTCCATCGACATCCACGGCAACCCGGTGGAGGTGATCACCAAGGGCCGCCACGACCCATGCGTCGGCATCCGCGCCACGCCTATTGCCGAGGCGATGATGGCCATCGTGCTGATGGACCACCTGCTGCGTCACCGCGCACAGAATGCCGGCGTGAGTGTCGCTACGCCGGTATTGGGGCAGCTTTGAGCGGCAAGCCACAAGCTACAAACCGCAAGTGGTGGTTTGCGCCTCTGCTTGCCGCTTGAATCTTGCCGCTTATGACTGCTCTCCCGTACTGGCGCCTGTCCGGCTTCTATTTCTTCTACTTCTGCCTGCTCGGTGCCACGGCGCCGTTCCTGGCGCTGTATTTCGCTCACCTGGGCTTTCCCAGTGCACGGATCGGCGAGCTGGTGGCGATTCCCATGCTCATGCGCTGCCTGGCGCCCAACCTCTGGGGCTGGCTCGGCGACTACACCGGCCGACGCCTGGCCATCGTGCGGCTGGGGGCGGTCTGTACGCTGCTCAGCTTCGCCCTGATCCTGATCGACAAGAGCTATGCCTGGCTGGCGCTGATCATGGCGCTACATGCGTTCTTCTGGCACGCCATCCTGCCGCAGTTCGAGGTCATCACCCTGGCCCATCTACAAGATCAGGCGGCACGCTACAGTCAGATCCGCCTGTGGGGCAGCATCGGTTTCATCTTCACCGTGGTCGGGTTGGGCAAGCTGTTCGACTGGGTCAGCCTGGACGCGTATCCGCTAGCGATCCTGCTGATCATGGCGGGAATCGTCGCAGGCAGCGGCTGGATCCCTAACGCCCAGCCGCAGACTGGTGAGGATAGACCGGACCGGGGCGGCTTCTTCCGCCAGTTGCGCCAGCCCGGTGTGCTGGCCTTCTACTTGTGTGTCGGCCTGATGCAGCTCAGTCATGGCCCGTACTACACCTTCCTGACCATTCACCTGGAGGCGCTGGGCTACTCGCGCGGCGTGATCGGCTTGCTCTGGGCCCTGGGTGTGGTGGCGGAAGTCCTGCTGTTCATCGTCATGGCGCGGGTGTTGTGCTATTTCTCGTTGCGCCAGGTGCTGGCCGCGAGTTTCCTGCTGGCGGCGTTGCGCTGGTTGTTGCTGGGCACCCTGGCCGATCATCTTTCGGTGCTGCTGTTCGCCCAGTTACTGCACGCGGCGACGTTCGGCAGCTTCCATGTGGCGGCGATCCATTTCGTCCAGCGCAGCTTCGGCGACCGTCAGCAAGGCCAGGGCCAGGCGCTCTACGCGACCCTCGCCGGCGTGGGCGGTGCGCTGGGGGCGCTGTACTCCGGTTACAGTTGGAACAGCCTGGGGCCGGTTTGGACCTTCGTCATCGCCAGTCTGGCGGCGCTGGCGGCAACCGTTATCATTGCCACCCGCTTGAAAGAGGAGAGGGCATGACAGCCAATCGTGAACAACTCGCCGGAGAGATTATCGAGGCCGGTCGCTTCCTGTACGGCCGTGGCTGGTCGCCGGCCACCAGCAGCAACTATTCGGTGCGCCTGAGCGACAAGGAAGCGCTGCTGACCGTGTCCGGCAAGCACAAGGGCCAGCTCGGCCCGGACGACGTACTCGCCACCGATCTGGCGGGGAACAGCCTCGAACCGGGGAAGAAACCGTCCGCTGAGACACTGCTGCATACCCAGCTCTACGCCTGGAAGCCGGAGATCGGCGCGGTGCTGCATACCCACTCGGTCAACGCCACGGTGTTGTCGCGGCTGACCCTTAGCGATTCGCTGGTGTTTTCCGACTACGAGCTGCAGAAGGCGTTTTCCGGGATTTCCACCCACGAATGCCAAGTCTGCGTGCCAATTTTCGACAACGACCAGGACATCGCCCGCCTGGCGGCTAAGGTGCAGCCCTGGCTCGATGCGAACTCCGATTGCGTCGGCTACCTGATTCGCGGGCATGGCCTGTACACCTGGGGGCCGCGCATGAGCGATGCGCTGCGCCAGGTGGAGGCATTCGAATTCCTCTTCGAATGCGAATTGAAGGTGCGTGCCTTGCAGGCGCGCTGAGCAGCAGGGGGCGAATCCGTTCGCCTGTCGATAACCCGTCGGGCGGATCAGTTCGCCCCTCTACGAAAGTCATGGAGCCAGGGAGAACCGCATGAGCAGCCTGAGCGTCTACCACGAATCCAATCCCGAACTGCCGAACAAGGTCCTGACTCACGCCGAGGACATTGCCGCCACCCTTGCCGAGGTCGGCGTGCGCTTCGAGCGCTGGGAAGCCAGTGCGCCCATCGCCGCCGGCGCCAGCCAGGAGGAGGTAATCGCCGCCTACCGTCCGCAGATCGACAAGCTGATGCAGGAGCGCGGCTACGTCACCGTGGACGTGGTCAGTCTCACCGCCGATCATCCGCAGAGGGCCGAGCTGCGTGCCAAGTTCCTCGACGAGCATCGCCATGGCGAAGACGAGGTACGCTTCTTCGTCGCCGGTCGCGGTCTGTTCACCCTGCACATCGACAAGTATGTCTACGCCGTGCTCTGCGAGAAGAACGACCTGATCTCGGTGCCGGCCGGCACCCGCCACTGGTTCGACATGGGCGAACACCCGCACTTTGTGGCGATTCGCCTGTTCAACAACCCGGAGGGCTGGGTCGCGCAGTTCACCGGTGACGACATCGCCAGCCGCTTCCCGCGCCTGGAAGACTGATTCGCGGGAGTTCGCATGCCGATCAAAGCCATTCTCACCGACATCGAAGGCACTACCAGTGCCGTCAGTTTCGTCTTCGACGTGCTCTTTCCCTATGCCGCCCGCCATTTGCCGGACTTCGTCCGCCAGCATGCCGCGGAGCCGGCCGTGGCCGCGCAACTGGACGCGGCCCGTGCCGAAGCCGGCGAGCCTGGCGCCGACGTCGAGCGGGTCATCGACATTCTCCTCGGCTGGATCGCCGAAGACCGCAAGGCCACGCCGCTCAAGGCGCTGCAAGGCATGGTCTGGGAGCAGGGCTACCGTGCCGGGCAGCTCAAGGGGCATGTCTACCCGGATGCGGTGGAAGCCCTGAAGCACTGGCAAGAGGAGGGCTACCGCCTGTACGTCTATTCCTCCGGCTCGATCCAGGCGCAGAAGCTGATCTTCGGCTGCTCGGACGCCGGGGACCTGTCGCCGCTGTTTTCCGGCTACTTCGACACGACCTCCGGGCCCAAGCGCGAGGCGGCGTCCTACGGGCGTATTGCCGAGGCCATCGGGCTGGCGGCGGAAGACATTCTGTTCCTTTCGGACGTGGTGCAGGAACTGGACGCCGCCCGCGAAGCCGGCATGGCCACCTGCGGGCTGGCCCGGGAAGGCGGCGAGCTGGCGGGCCATCCGACCGTGGCCAGCTTTGCGGTGATCGACCCCGCCGGGTTCTGACTCCGGCCAGGGTGAACCCATCGCACCGAGTCGTATCCTATGAGAAGAGCCTTTCCTTGAAGGAGTCTTCCCATGGATGCATTCGGTGGCCTGATTGGCCTGATTATCTTCGCCCTGGACGTCTGGGCGGTCATCAACGTGGTGCGCAGCAGTACCGACACCGGCAAGAAGGTGCTCTGGGTGCTGTTCATCGTCATCCTGCCGGTCGTCGGCCTGATCGTCTGGGCCCTGATGGGGCCGAGGTCGGTACAACCGGACCGGCTGCCCTGAGGTCGCGGTGTTCGACGATGGAGGCGGGAGCGGGCTGCTGTTCTACGGTGCGATCGGCCTGCTCCTGCTGGCGCTGCATCTCTGGGCTATCGTTCAGGTGGTCCGGAGCCGCTCCAGCCCGGGCATGAAGGCGCTGTGGATCGCCTTGCTGGTGCTCTTCCCGCTGCTTGGGGTGTTCAACTGGTTCTTGATGGGGCCGCGGGCCGAAGCTTCGTCATGACATCTGGTTCCCGCTAGATCAGCATCGTCTGTTCCGGCAGTGCCGCGCCTTCCAATCGCAGCAGCTGCGCCTTGCGCGGCAGGCCGCCGCCGAAGCCGGTCAGGCTGCCGTTGCTGCCGATCACCCGGTGGCAGGGAATGATCACCGCGATGGGGTTGGCGCCATTGGCGGCACCGACGGCGCGCACGGCTTTCGGCCGGCCGATGCAGCGGGCCAGCTCGGCATAGCTGCTGGTGCGGCCGAAGGGGATGTCCAGCAGGGCTGTCCATACGGCCCGTTGGAATTCGGTGCCGGCCGGGGCCAGGCGCAGTTCGAAGCGTCGCCGGCGGCCAGCGAAATATTCGTCGAGCTGGCGGCATACCTCATCCAACTGATCGCTGGCCGGCTGCCAGTCGTCGCTCAGCTCCCAAGGACTATGGGCGTCCATGTGCAGGCGGCGCAGGCCGGCGCCGTCGGCGGCCAGTAGCAGTTGGCCGATGGGGCTGTCGTGATAGCGGTAATACATGGCATCAGGTCTCCGCGTAGCTTTGCCAGAGATAAACGGCGGCGTAGGCGCGCCAGGGGCGCCACGCCTGTGAGCGGGCCGCGAGCGTGCGGGCGTCGGTGCCGCCGAGGCCCCATACCGGCGCCTTGAGCAGGCCGAGGTCGGAGGCGGGGAAGGCATCCGTTTCGCCGAAGGCGCGCAGGGCGATGTACTCGGCCGTCCAGGGACCGATGCCGGGCAGGGCACAGAGCCGTTCGACCAGTGCAGCGGCACCGTCGTTCACATGCAGGGCGAGTTCGCCGTCGCGCACCGCCCGCGCCAGGCGGCGCAGGGTTTCCACCCGTTTGCCCGGCATGCCGATGCCTTCCAGCGGATCGTCGGCTATGGCGTCGGGGGTGGGGAACAGCCGCTGCGGTCCGTCCTCTTCCACATCGTCCAGGGGCTCGCCGAGCCGGCCGACCAGCCGGCCGACGATGGTGATCGCGGCTTTCACCGCCACTTGCTGACCGACGATGGCGCGCACCGCCTGCTCGAACGGATCGAAGGCCGTGGGCAGCCGCAGGCCCGGGTAGCGGGCGATCAGGGTGGCCAGCAGCGGGTCCTGGCCCAGGTGCGCGCCGATTGCCGCGGGGTCGGCATCCAGGTCGAACATCCGCCGCACCCGCGCAATCAGCGGTTGCTCCAGGCCGGACAGCGACGGGCTGAAGGTCAGCTCCAGCACTGGGCGTTCGGCCAGCGGACGCACCCGCAGCCAGCCGCGCACGTCGCCCACGCGCACGCTGCGGCTGTAGCCATTCGCGGCCAGCCGCTCGACGCCGGGCAGCAGGCGAAGCTGGAAATGCTGGTGGAACTGCTTCCAGTCCCAGGGCTGTCGGTATGGCAGGTGCCAGCAGCGTGGCTGGACGGGGAGGGGCGCGAGGTCGTTCATGGGCGCGACGATAGCGCTTGCGCGGTGGGTTGTCTTCCCGGAAACGACTTTCGAATCGACGCTCGCTGAAGGCCAGTTGCCGCTATTCCTGCGGCAGGGCGCGCCGCGTCCGGGCTGCGTGGCGCTGCGGGTCGAAACGCCATCATCCCGGGCGCGCAAGGTTCGACCTGTCATTCTCGCCGACGTAGAATGCGCGCCTTTCTTCGTGGGGCGGGCTTCGGCTACCGTCCATATCGCAGCCTTTTTTCAGGATCAGGGAGATTGACCCATGAGCGACTATCTGGAAACCCTCTACGAAGGCTACGGCCAGCGTTTCAGCATGGACAAGCTGTTGCACGAGGTGCGCACCGAACACCAGCACCTGGTGATCTTCGAGAACGCCCGGATGGGCCGGGTCATGGCCCTGGACGGGGTGATCCAGACCACCGAGGCCGACGAGTTCATCTACCACGAAATGCTCACCCACGTGCCGATCTTCGCCCATGGACTGGCCAAGCGCGTGCTGATCATCGGCGGCGGCGACGGCGGCATGCTGCGCGAGGTGAGCAAGCACCGCAGCGTCGAGAGCATCACCATGGTGGAAATCGACGGCACCGTGGTGGACATGTGCAAGGAGTTCCTGCCGGGCCACTCCAAGGGCGCCTTCGACGATCCGCGCCTGAACCTGGTGATCGACGACGGCATGCGTTTCGTCGCCACCACCGAGGAGCGGTTCGACGTGATCATCTCCGACTCCACCGATCCCATTGGCCCCGGCGAAGTGCTGTTCTCCGAGAACTTCTACCAGGCCTGCCGGCGCTGCCTGAACGAAGGCGGCATCCTGGTCACGCAGAACGGCACGCCGTTCATGCAGTTGTCGGAAGTGCAGACCACCGCGAGCCGCATGAACGGCCTGTTCGCCGACTGGCACTTCTATCAGGCCGCGGTGCCCACCTACATCGGCGGCGCCATGACCTTCGCCTGGGGCGCCACCGACGCTGCCTACCGCAAGCTGTCGCTGGAAACCCTGCGTCAGCGTTTCGCCGGCAGCGGCATCGTCACCCGCTACTACAACCCGGACGTCCACCTGGGCGCCTTCGCCCTGCCGCAGTATGTGCTGCAAGCCATCGGCAAGCCGAGCAACGACTGACGGTACGCCGCGCGGACATGAGCGCCCCGGTGCGCTCGTGTCCGGCCTTTTGCGGCGGCAGCCGATATCCGTCACGCCGCCCGCCTTCGCCGGAATGAGCGGTATCCCACATCGCCGCTCCGCTTCTCGACAAAATTTTCACACCCCGTACGGGACACTCTGCGCCTCGGGCCGCTTCGGCTCGCTGGCATTCAGAGCGCCCCATGTCTTCACCGCAACGAACACGCAACTTCCGCCTGTTGCTCCTGCCGGTCCTCGGCCTGGTGCTGGGGCTGGGCGTGCTTGCCTGGCGCCACTGCTATCCGGTGACCCTGGCGGCCGGCTGGAGCCTGCGCGTTCTGCACGATGGCCTGGAGAAGGTCAGCGCGCTGGCCGAAGACGATGAAGGCGGGTTGTTCGTCAGCCAGGAACTACAGGATGGCAGGGGGCGCATCCTGCGGCTCCACGCCGACGGCTCGGTCGCTCATGTGCTGACCGGGCTGTCCAAGCCGGACGGCCTGGTGCGCTACCGCGGCGGTCTGGCGATCACCCAGGAGGGTGGCCGGCTGCCGTTGTTCTGGCTGAAAGGGGACCGCCTGACCACGCTGTTCAACGGCGAGAATTTCGAAGGGGTCGCCAGCGACGGGAACTATCTCTATGCCATCGAGGACAAACCCAGCGGCCGCCTGTTGCGCTACGACCCGGACACGGACGAAACCACCGTCCTGCGCGATGGCTTGATGGAAGGCGAAGGCGTCTCCATCTGCCCGGACGGGCGCGTGCTGTACGTCGAAAAGGGCAAGGGCCGGGTGCGCGAATGGCGGGCCGAGGGCAACGACCGGACCCTGGTCGAGGGCCTGAACCAGCCGGGCTTTCTGCTGTGCAGCGCCAGTGGCGTCTGGGTCAGCGAAGACGCCACGCACATGGCGCGCCTGCTTTGGCTCGATACCGATGGGCAACTGCAGGTCGTGGCCGATCATCTGCGTTCCGCCCAGACCCTTCTCGAAGTCGCCCCGGACCGCTTCCTGCTGGCGGAGCAGGGCCGCAACCGCATTCTCGAAATCCAACGGACTCCCCAGGAAATCTGAACCATGGCCCAGACGGACGCCACCGCTCATTCGCCCGCCCACCCCGGCCTGCGCAGCCACCTAGGCTTCATCCTGCTGAGTGCCACCGCCTTGCTGGTGCTGTACAGCCTGCTGCGCGGCATCCTGTTGATCTACAACCGCGAGCTGATCGGCGAGACGCCGGTCGCCACCTTCGTCGAGGCGTTCTTCACCGGGATGCGCTTCGACCTGCGGGTGGTGGTGTTCGCCTGCATACCGCTGCTGCTGTCGATCCTCAGCGCCCGCGCCATGGCTGCGCGGCAATTGCACCGGGTGTGGTTGACGGTATTTGCCAGCCTGACCTTCTTCCTCGGCCTGCTGGAGCTGGATTTTTACCGGGAGTTCCATCAACGCCTGAACAGCCTGGTGTTCCAGTACATCCAGGAAGATCCGAAGACCGTCCTCAGCATGCTCTGGTATGGCTTCCCGGTACTGCGCTATCTGCTCGCCTGGGCGCTCGTTACCTGGCTGCTGGCCAACGTGTTCAAAGCCCTCGACAACATGAGCCGCCCCGATCCGATGGTGACTCGCAAGGCCGCCGCGGCGAAACCGGTCGCCTGGTATTGGCGTTGCGCGGTGTTCTTCCTTTGCCTGGTGGTGGCCGTAGCCGCCGCCCGCGGGACGCTGCGCCAGGGACCGCCGCTGCGTTGGGGCGATGCCTTCACCACCGATTCGATGTTTGCCAACCAACTGGCGCTGAACGGCACCCTGAGCCTGTACAGCGCGGCGAAAAGCCGTTTCTCCGAAGAGCGCGACAACATCTGGAAGGCGACCCAGCCGTCGGCGGAGGCGCGCCAGACCACCCGCGACCTGCTGCTGGTGCCGGACGACCGTCTGGTGGACGCCGATACCGCCGCGGTGCGTCGCGACTACAACCCGCCGGAGGCCGGCACCCTGCCGATCCGCAACGTGGTGGTGATCCTCATGGAAAGCTTCGCCGGCCACTATGTCGGCGCGCTGGGCAGCCGCGACGGCATCACCCCGTACTTCGACAGCTTGGCGAAGGAGGGCACGCTGTTCACCCGCTACTTCTCCAACGGCACCCACACCCATCAGGGCATGTTTGCCACCATGGCCTGCTTTCCCAACCTGCCGGGCTTCGAATACCTGATGCAGAGCCCCGAAGGCACCCATAAATTCTCCGGGCTGCCGCAACTGCTCAGCGCACGGAAGTACAACGATCTCTATGTCTACAACGGCGATTTCGCCTGGGACAACCAGGCCGGCTTCTTCGGCAACCAGGGGATGACCACCTTCATCGGCCGTAACGACTACGTGAACCCGGTGTTCGCCGACCCCACCTGGGGCGTGTCCGACCAGGACATGTTCGACCGCGCCGCCGAAGAGCTGGCGCAGAAGGACCGCAGCAAACCCTTCTATGCCTTGCTGCAGACACTGTCCAACCACACGCCCTACGCATTGCCGGATAAGCTGCCGGTGGCGCCTGTCACCGGCCATGGCTCGCTGGACCAGCACCTGACCGCCATGCGCTATTCCGACTGGGCCCTGGGTCAGTTCTTCGAGAAGGCGCGCAAGGCGCCGTACTTCAAGGACACCCTGTTCGTGATCGTTGGCGACCATGGTTTCGGCAGTAACGAGCAACTCACCGAGATGGACCTTTACCGCTTCCATGTCCCGTTGTTGCTGATCGGGCCGGGCATCCAGGAAAAATTCGGCGACCGCCGCGACATCGTCGGCACCCAGGTGGACATCGTGCCCACCATCATGGGCCGCCTGGGCGGGGAGGTGCGTCACCAGTGCTGGGGCCGCGACCTGCTCAACCTGCCGGCCGACGACAAGGGCTTCGGCGTGATCAAGCCGTCCGGCAGCGACCAGACCGTGGCCTTCATCGACGATTCGCGCATCCTCGTGCAGCCGAAGGACATGCCGGCGCGCTACTACGAATACCAGTTGGGCGCGGACTCCAAGAGCCGGCGCATCGACGGTACGCCGGAGGCCGCCGCGCTGAAGAAGAGCCTCGAGGCCTTCCTGCAGACGGCGACCCAGAGCCTGCTCGATAACACCGCCGGGGTGGCGGACGGCAAGCCCGACAAGGATTGATGCCGGGCCTGGCGGTCTCAGCCGCCGGACAGCGCAGCAACCAGCATGACCTCCGCGCCGGCCGGCAGCGCGGCCCGCATGTCGCGCTCGATCTCGCCGTTGACGAACGCCTTGAAGTGCGGGCGCATGGCGCCCTGTTCGTCGATGACGCGAAAGCGCAGGCCGGGATAGCGGGCGTCCAGTTCGACGAACAGCGCGGCCAGGGTCGGCGCGTCGGGCAGGTCCAGCTCGGCGGTCCCGCCGGTATAGCTCTGCACGTGGGTGGGTAGCAGGATGCGCATCAGCTCACCTCGACGCTGTAGATTTCCGGCAGGTAGCGGGCCAGGCAGGTCCAGCTTTCGCCTTCGTCCGTGCTGCCCCAGACCTCGCCGCTGGTGGTACCGAAATAGACGCCGACCGGGTTGTGGCTGTCGGCGCTCATGGCCTGGCGCTTGACGGTGAACCAGGCCTGTTCGGCGGGCAGACCGCTGCCCAGCCGCTGCCAGGACGTTCCGCCATCCCGCGAACGGTAGACCGATGGCCGTCCCTGGGGCGATACCCGCGGCCAGACGTCGGTGGCGTCCATCGGGAAGACCCATAGGGTGTCGGGATCGCGTGGGTGCAGGGTGACCGGGAAGCCGATGTCATGGCGCACGCTGTCCGGCGTGGACAGGTTGGCGCCGATGTCGGTCCAGGTATCGCCCGGGCGGTCAAGGCGGAAGATGCCGCAGTGGTTCTGCTGGTAGAGCCGGTCCGGCGCCAGCGGGTGGAGCTGGACGCAGTGCGGATCGTGGCCGTACTCGTGGTAGCCGCCCGGTGGCGGCTCGGGCAGGAAGTCGGCGCGTACCCCGTGGTTGAGCGGTTGCCAGGAGGCGCCGCGGTCGCGGGATTCGAAGGTGCCGCCGCTGGACATACTGATATAGAGGTGGGTCGCATCGCGGGGATCGATCAGGACTGAGTGCAGCTTGGCGCCACCGGGCGGACCTTCCGCCGGATCGCCGGCCCAGTCGCGGTAGCGCGGGTGCTGGTTGAAGCCTTCCACGCCCTGCCAGGTGCGCCCGCCGTCGTCGCTGCGGAAAAGCCCCTGGGGCACGCTGCCGGCGTACCAGACGTCGGGTTCCGACGAATGGCCGGGGGTGAGCCAGAACACATGGTCGAGCACCCGGCCGTTCGGCTCGCTGGGAAATGCGGGCGGCGCCTCGGCCTCCTGCCAGGTCTGGCCGCCATCCGCGGAGCGGAACACCGTCGGGCCGAGGTGGCCGGTGCGGGCTGCGGCCAGCACCACGCCGGGATTGCGTGGGTCGGCGACGGCGTGGTGGACGATATGACCGAGAAAGTACGGGCCGGACAGGTCCCAGCGTTGACGTCCGGCGTCGCCGGCGAGTTTCCAGAGACCCTTGCGGGTTGCGATCCACAGGTCGACGGAGCGGGGCATGCGGTATTCCTCCATGGCGTGGCCTGGCAGCAGTGTAGCCAACGGGAGCAAAGCCCTGGTTGGCGGTCGATACATAGTCGTTCGGCGAATGCCGGAATCGACAGGTGGCCAAGTGCCGCCTGTCGCCGGTTTTGTGACAGGGTGTTTTGCCGCTCGGCAGAGATCGGCCGATGGCGCTACCCTGAAAAGGACGGTGTCTTGGGCGGCATTCGCCTGCCCGACGTCATTCACCGGTGCCGTTCCGGTATCGGCCTTGACCCTTCGGACGATCCTGTCCGAAACCCTGCGGCACGCCGAGTGCCTTGATGCCGCTGCGAGTGGTGCGGCGGCAAGACGATGAAAGCGGTAAATCCATCCATCGCCTGAGAGGAGGTCGCTTCATGAGTACAGCCTTCCACGATGATGTCAGCAGCAATGTTCTGCGCCGCATGAAAGAAGGTGGTTTCGACTTCGCCCGCGTCCATCCCATCGAGTTCTATGCCATCTTTCCCGACGAGGACCGGGCCCGGATGGCAGCGAAGAATTTTCGTGGGGAGTCGTTGAACGCCCAGGTGAGCGCCCGGGAGGACGGCGCCTGGCACCTTCAGGTCAGTAAAGTGATGTATGCCACCCACGCCGGGATCGACGATTTCGAGCAGGACCTCGAGTCGGTTGTCGCACCGCTTGGCGGCGTGCTGGACGGTTGGGGCGTGACTCAGGAAATCCTGATGCCGCGAACCTGACGCGCAGGATGCGCGATCCGCACCTGGCAGGTCACCGGCCGGCAGGAGTGCCGGCCCGGTGAACGAAATCTCCCGTCGAATCGAACGTTCCCCGGCTACCCTCGGGCTCGGCATGAGCTTTGCCTTCCGTCTGACCGGAGGTAGTCCATGACCGATATTCTGATAGTCACGCATGTCGATTATTGCCCGCCGGGGCATCTGGCCCGTGTGCTGGATATGCAGCAGCGAGCGTTCACCGTGGTGCGCGCCGACCTGGGGGAACTGGAGGCGATTGACCTCGACCGGCCCAAGGCCGTGGCGGTGATGGGCGGGCCGATGGGCGTCAACGATCCGCTACCTTGGATCGGGGCAGAAATCGCCGCGCTGCGGCACTTCATCCGGCGCGATATTCCCGTGATCGGCCATTGCCTCGGCGGTCAGCTCCTGGCCAAGGCGCTGGGCGCTTCGGTACACCGCATGCCCTACACCGAGATCGGCTGGCAGCCCCTGAGCCGGCGCGATCTGCCCGAGCAGAGCCCCTGGCTCGCCCATGCTCCGGGGGAGTTCCCGGTCTTCCAGTGGCACAGCGACACCTTCGGCCTGCCGGAGGATGCCCGCTGGCTGCTGTCCAGCCCCTGGTGCCCGAACCAGGGCTTCTCCTGGGGCGACAAGGTACTGGCGCTGCAAGGGCACCCGGAGGTGGACGAGGAACTGGTGCGTCTCTGGACCACCGACTGGGCCCACCTGCTCGACGAAACCCAACCCAGCCAGCAGGGCCGACCCCACATGCTGCAGGATCTGGAAAACCGGGTGGCGGCGCAGATGCGGGTTGCCGAGGGCATCTATCGGCATTGGCTGGGGTTGGCGTTCGGTGGCTGAGCGGTTCCTGCGTAAAGGCTGCCGTAGGATGGGGCGTTGGCATTTACCGGCGAAGTGAAAGTGCACCGAAGTGGTGCGTAAGGCTTCGCTTTAATCGTTATGTTTTTGAAATAAAAGGAGAATTTTCCCTGGCACGGGCCTTGCGACGTCACCCTTGAGTCCGGGTGATAAGGAGTCAATCATGGCCCGCGTCTTTTATGACGAAATGTACGATGCGAACGGCCACTGCCGGCCACACTATCAGGAGTTCGCCCGCTGGCTGGCGGACACCCCGCCGGAGCTGCTGGCCCAGCGAAGGCGCGAAGCCGACCTGCTGTTCCACCGCGCCGGCATCACCTTCACCCTCTACGGGGATGAGCAGGGCACCGAGCGCCTGATCCCCTTCGACACCATCCCCCGCAGCATCCCGGCCAGCGAATGGCGTGTCGTCGAGCGCGGCTGCATCCAGCGCGTCAAGGCGCTGAATATGTTCCTCGCCGATCTCTATCACGATCAGCGCATCCTCAAGGCCGGTATCATCCCGCCGGAGCAGGTGCTGGCCAACGAACAATATCAACTGGCCATGCAGGGCCTGGACCTGCACCGCGACATCTACTCGCACATTTCCGGTGTCGACCTGGTGCGTGACGGCGACGGCACCTACTACGTGCTGGAAGACAACCTGCGCACGCCGAGCGGCGTCAGCTACATGCTGGAAGACCGCAAGATGATGATGCGGCTGTTCCCCGAACTGTTCGCGGTGCAGCGCATCGCGCCGATCGATCACTACCCGAACCTGCTGCTCGACACTCTCAGAAGCTCCAGTCCGCTGGACAACCCCAGCGTGGTGGTGCTGACGCCGGGGCGCTTCAACAGCGCCTATTTCGAGCACGCCTTCCTGGCCCGGGAAATGGGCGTGGAGCTGGTGGAGGGCGCCGATCTGTTCGTCCGCGACGACCGTGTCTACATGCGCACCACGGCGGGGCCACGCCAGGTGGACGTGATCTACCGGCGCCTGGACGATGCCTTCCTGGATCCGCTGGCCTTCAACCCGGACTCCATGCTCGGCGTGCCCGGCCTGCTGGCGGCGTACCGTTCCGGCAACGTGGTGCTGGCCAACGCCATCGGTACCGGCGTGGCGGACGACAAGTCGGTCTATCCCTTTGTCACTGACATGGTGCGCTTCTACCTGGACGAAGAGCCGATCCTGAAGAACGTGCCGACCTGGCAATGCCGCAAGCCCGAGGAGCTGTCCCACGTGCTGGCCAACCTGCCGGAGCTGGTGGTCAAGGAGACCCAGGGCTCCGGCGGCTACGGCATGCTGGTCGGTCCGGCCGCCAGCGCGGCGGAGATCGAAGCCTTCCGCGCCCGCCTGAAGGCTCGCCCGGAGGCCTACATCGCCCAGCCGACGCTGTGTCTCTCGACCTGTCCGACCTTCGTCGAGACCGACATTGCCCCGCGCCACATCGACCTGCGCCCCTTCGTGCTGTCCGGCCGCGAGACCCGGCTGGTGCCCGGCGGGCTGACCCGTGTGGCCCTGCGCGAGGGCTCCCTGGTGGTCAACTCCTCCCAGGGTGGGGGCACGAAGGACACCTGGATCGTAGAAGACTGAGTTCCGCACGAACCGGAACCCGAGAAAGGAAGTGCAACATGCTCAGTAGAACTGCCTCCGACCTGTATTGGATGTCGCGTTACCTGGAGCGTGCCGAGAACCTGGCGCGCATGCTCGACGTCAGCTATTCGCTGTCGCTGATGCCGCAGGACGGCCGTGGCGACGGCCTCGACGAACTGGCCATGCCGTTGCTGATCACCGGCACCCTGGACGATTACCTGAACCGCCATGGCGAGCTGCATGCCGAGCGCATGCTGAATTTTTTCGCCCTGGATGCTAACAACCCGGCGAGCATCTACAGCTGCCTGGCCGCCGCGCGCAGCAACGCCCATGCGGTGCGCGGGCGGATCACCGCGGACATGTGGGAGAACATCAACGCCAGTTGGCTGGAGATGCGCGGCATTGCCGAGCAGGGCCTCGGCCGTTACGGCATCAGCCGCTTCTGCGAGTGGGTGAAGGAGCGCTCGCACCTGTTCCGCGGGGCTACCTTCGGCACCATCATGCGCGGCGAGGCGTACCGCTTCATCCGCCTCGGCACTTTCATCGAGAGGGCCGACAACACCCTGCGCCTGCTCGATGCCCGCTACGAAATGCTCGGCGAGGAAGCCGATGCGGTCAGCGATACCTCGGCCCGTGGCTACTACCAGTGGAGCGCCTTGCTCCGCGCGCTGTCCTCGTTCGAGGCATTCACCGAGATCTACCGGGGCTCGCCGCGTACCCGCAAGGTCACCGAACTGCTGTTGCTGCGCCCGGACGTACCGCGCTCGCTGCGCACCTGCGTGGACGAACTGAACCTGATGCTCGGCGGTCTGCCCGGCGACAACGGCCGCCCGGCGCAGCGCCTGGCCGCCGAACTGGAGGCCCGCCTGCGCTATACCGGCATCGACGAAGTCCTCGGTGAGGGCCTGCATACCTGGCTCACCGATTTCATCCTGCTGGTCCGCCAGCTTGCCAGCGCCATTCACAGCTCCTATCTGGAGGCCGCATGAGACTTTCCATTCGCCACGACACCACCTATCACTATGACGATCAGGTTCGCGCGAGCATCCAATACCTGCGCCTCACACCCCAGGAGAGCGAGCGCCAGCACGTGATCAGTTGGCAGCTCGACCTGCCGCGCCCGGCCCGGGCGCAACGCGATCCCTATGGCAACATCCTCCACGTACTGACCCTCGACGAGCCGCACGAGTCCATCGTCATCGGTGCCCGCGGCCAAGTGGATATCGACGAGCACCAGGACGCCGAGCATGACCGGCAGTCGGCACTGCCGTTCCTGCGCTTTACCCGCCTGACCCAGCCGGACGAGGCGCTGCGCGAGTTCGCCGTCAGCCAGTGCAAGGACCGTCGCGACCGCAGCGCGCTCACCGACCTGATGCAGGCGCTCAATGCGCGGATCACCTACCAGCCGGGCACCACCCAGGTGGAAAGCACGGCGGCGGAGGCCTTCGCCGGTGGTGTCGGGGTCTGCCAGGATCACGCCCACGCCTTCCTTGCCTGCGTGCGCAGCCTCGGCGTGCCGGCGCGCTACGTATCCGGTTATCTCTACACCGAAAGCAGCACGCACCTGTCCAGCCATGCCTGGGCCGAGGCCTGGCTCGGCGACGCCTGGTACAGCTTCGACGTGACCAACTGCCTGACCCGGCCGGAACGCCATCTCAAGCTGGCGGTGGGGCTGGATTACCTCGATGCCTGTCCGGTGCGCGGCATGCGTCGGGGCGGCGGGGGCGAGCAGATGCACGCCCGGGTGCTGGTATCGCCGCTGATGCAGGTGCAGCAGCAGTAGCCGAGTGGGGCCGGCGGGTGCTCAAGGCATCCGCCGCGGGCCTTTCTCCTGGCGGGCTTCGCCGGCATTGGCCGGCGGGTTTTCCGTCTGCAGGCCTGCCACCTTGATGTCCGGGAACTGGCCGCCGACGAATTCCAGGCTGCGGGTCGGGAAGGCGAATTTCACCTCGAGTTCCTTCAGGCCTTGCAGCAGGCCGAGGTTTATTTCCTGCTGGATGTCCATGTACTTGTTGTAGTCGGAGCTCAGCACGTAATAGACCACTTCGAAGGTGAGCTGGTAATCGCCGAAGGACTGGAAGTGGGCGCGGTCGAAACGGGTATCGGGGATCGCCTTGATCACCCGGGCGACCAGCGCCGCCACTCCGCGCACCTTGTCCGCCGGGGTGTCGTAGGTGATGCCGAACTTGAAGACGATCCGCCGCTGCTCCATGCGCTTGTAGTTGTGCAGGGTCTGCTTGAGCAGCTCGGAGTTGGCGCAGACGATTTGTTCGCCGCTGAGGCTGCGGATGCGGGTGGTCTTCAGGCCGATGTGCTCGATGGAGCCGGCCACCGAGCCGAACACCACGAAATCGCCGATCTCGAAGGGCTTGTCCACGCCGATCGACAGCGAGGCGAACATATCGCTGAGCAGCGTCTGCACGGCCAGCGCGACGGCGATACCGCCAACCCCCAGGCTGGCCACCAGCGCGGTGATGTTGACGCCGAGATTGGCCAGGATCGACAGCAGCATCACCGACCAGATGAGCATCCGCGCCAGGATCGAGATGAGCGTGGTGGTTACCGGGTTGCGCGGGCTGTCGCTGGAGAACAGCAGGTTCTGTGTCCACAGGCGCACGCCGGTGTCCACCCAGAGCGCGACCTGCAGGGCGAGCACGATGAACCAGCCGTGGGACAGCGCGTCCTCCCACTTCGGCGTCAGTTCGATCAGCTTGAGGCCGAGCAGGAGCGAGAAGGCGAATAATAAGAAGCGGCTGGTCCGCCTGAGCATTTCCACGGCAAAACCGTAGAACTTGTTCTGACGGCCCGCGGCCCAGGTGGCCAAGCGTTTGCTCAGGATGCCGATCAGGCTGCGCAGAATCAGGTAGCTGACCAGGGTCACGGTCAGCACGATGGCGGTGTTCAGCCAGAAGAGCTGGTTGAGCCAGAAATCCCACTGTTGCATAGGTCCTCCAGAAATGAGCGCATGCCCTGCGGTCTGGCAGGGGCCTGAACGGGCATTACTCTTTTCTGGCGGCGAGGGGGGCGGGAAAGTTCCCCGGAAAGGTACCGCCGCGCACCGCTGCAGACGGGCGCGGCAGCGGTGCCGTCACTGTACCTTGCGGCTTGCCATGTGGCTCAGGTAGGCGATCAGTTGGTCCAGTTCGGTATCGCTGAGCGTGGTTTCCGCGAAGGCCGGCATCCGGGCCTGCGGCCAGTGGCGCAGGTCCTGCGGGTTGCGGATCAGACGCTTGAGAAAGCCGGCCTGGAGATACTCGGTGGGGTTGTAGGGAACGTTGAGGTCCGGGCCGAACTGCGCATCGCCCTGGCGGTTCAGGCGGTGGCAGGCCAGGCAGTTCTTCTGAAACTGGGCGAACCCCGCCTGGACGTCGGCACTGGCCTCGGCGGCCGGCAGCAGCGCCGGGAAGCGCTCGGCCACCGGGGGCAACCTGCGGATCGTGGCGATCTGGTAGGGCCACTGCTCGGGCACGATGCGGTCGATCTGTGGATCGGTCCAGACCAGGAAGAACGGTCCGGCGCTCGGCTTGTCTTCACCGAGCGGCGGCCAGGGTTTCGCCGGATCCTCGATGGCGAGCCAGGCACGCGAACCTGAGGTGGCGAGCAGAGGCGCAGCGGCCAGTTCGGCAACGAAGCCGTCCAGGGCGACCACCTGGAGGTGATCGCCGGGGCGGATACCTTCGAGCAGGCTGGCCAGCGGTACGGCGCGGTAGATGGTCTTGCGCTTGTAGGCGGTATCGTTGTCGATGGTCACTTCCCGAATGTCCGGGCGCGCCAGCAGCTGTTCCGTGGTCCAACTGCGGCTGCCGGAGGGGAGTTCGAGAGTGAGTTCGGCGGCGAGCACCGGTTGGGACAGGACGAGAAGCAAGGCCAGCCATCGGTACATAAGAAGTCTTCCCTAATGTAAAGAAGCGCTACGTTGCCTCGAAACCAGCCGCTGCGGAAGTCTTCAGTCGCTCAATTCTGAGCTTCGTCCTGTTGCAGGGCCTTCTTGAGCCCGTAGTAGCTGCCGCCGTTGATCACCTGGCGATAGCCCAGCGCGGTCAGCGAGTCCTGGGCGATCGACGAGCGCCGGGCGCTGGCGGCGTAGAGGACGATGGGGGTGTTCTTGTCCGGCGCCACCTCGGGAACCTTCGTCGTGACATCCTCCAGGCTAAGGTGCCGGGTATCGGGAAGGGCGCTGTCGGCGAACGTCTCGCGGGTATCGATGCCGATCAGGACGGCCTGCGGTTTTTCCAGGGCTGCCACAGCGGCTTGTTGATCGACTTCGGCGGCTGTCGCGGCGACGCTGAAAAAAGAGAGGGCGAGGAAAATAGGGGGCATGGACGGAACTCCTTAGTCATTGCGCACCGCACCCTAACACACTGGGGCGGGACAGTCCTATGGCTCTAGAATGCGGGTTTCAACGATGAGAAACCCATCATGTTGATCAGCTTTTCCTGGAATTGACACCGTGTCGATCGGGACGATGACACAGGGGGTACCGGCCGTAGTCGAACGGGAGTCCATGCTGCCGAGCGCTCGCCAACACTCCGTCTCCGATCCGTCGTTGGGGCGGAAGACGGAGAGCGACCGTGGGAACGGGTGGCTGACGTCAACCGACCAGACGGGTCAGGTTGGGAAGGATCAGAATGACCGTGGTGGCGAAGACGATCAGGCTCGCCTGCCGGACTTTGCGCTGCTTGAACATGGCCGTATGCCTTTTTTCTTGTTGGCTGGCGTGCATCCCGCGCTGACGGCTTGTCGGGCTGCTGCGCCACGCCTTGGCGTAGAAAATCGTCCGCTCCGGCAAGACCCGGCAGCGGTACCTGTCATTTCAACTCTAGGGCCCGCGTCGGCGAGCGCTTAGAAGCCTTGGTAACAAATCTTTGCTTCTTCCTGATGACCGGTTATGGCGGCTTGCCAACGAGGCGGAAGCAGCCGCGTGGCAGACGCGTTTCTCGCGATTGGCTGGCCCCACACCATGAAACGACCGTTCGTCTGAGCGGTCAGGTCAATCGTGCTGAGCGCTTCGGTCATTGAGCCCGCAGGGGGCGACGCTAAGGTAGTCCGACCAGATAGAACGCCCATTCCGGGCGGAGGACTCCATGACCGAAGCACTCATTTTCGACGCGGTGCGCACGCCTCGCGGCAAGGGCAAGAAGGATGGGGCGCTGCACAGCGTCAAGCCGGTCAACCTGATCGCCGGCCTGCTCCGTTCGCTGCAGGCACGCAACCGACTGGACACCAGCCAGGTGGACGACATTGTCCTCGGCTGCGTGACCCCGGTGGGCGATCAGGGCGCGGACATCGCCAAGACTGCCGCATTGGTGGCGGACTGGGACGAGCAGGTTGCCGGCGTGCAGCTCAACCGCTTCTGCGCCTCGGGCCTGGAGGCGGTGAACATCGGTGCGATGAAGGTACGCTCCGGCTTCGAGGACCTGGTGGTGGTGGGCGGGGTCGAGTCCATGTCGCGGGTACCGATGGGCTCCGACGGCGGCGCCTGGGCCATGGACCCGGAAACCAACCTGCACACCCATTTCGTGCCGCAGGGCATCGGTGCCGACCTGATCGCCACCCTGGAGGGCTTCAGCCGCCAGGATGTCGATGCCTTCGCCCTGCGTTCCCAGCAGAAGGCTGCCAAGGCACGCGCCGAGGGCCTGTTCGCTCGCACCCTGGTGCCGGTGACCGACCAGAACGGCATCGTCCTGCTCGACCACGACGAATTCATTCGCGCCGACTCCACCCTGGAAGGCCTGGGAGCGCTCAAACCGAGCTTCGAGATGATGGGGCAGATGGGCTTCGACGTCACCGCCCTGCGCAAGTACAGCCATGTCGAGCGCATCGACCACGTGCACACCCCCGGCAACAGCTCGGGGATCGTCGACGGTGCGGCGGCCATGCTCATCGGTTCGGAAGCCAAGGGCCGCGAGCTGGGCCTGAAGCCCCGCGCCCGGGTGGTGGCCACGGCGGTGACCGGCAGCGACCCGACCATCATGCTCACCGGCCCGGCGCCGGCGACGCGCAAGGCACTGGCCAAGGCTGGGCTGAAGGTCGACGACATCGACCTGTTCGAGGTGAACGAAGCCTTCGCCTCGGTGGTGATGAAATTCATGAAGGACATGGGCGTGCCGGAAAGCAAGGTCAACGTCAACGGCGGCTCCATCGCCATGGGCCATCCGCTGGGGGCCACCGGCTGCATCATCCTCGCCACGCTGCTCGACGAACTGGAGCGCCGCAAGTTGCGCTACGGCTTGGCCACGCTCTGCGTGGGCGGCGGCATGGGCATCGCCACCATCATTGAAAGAATTTGACGTTCGCGGGGTCGTTCGCCTCTTCGAACCTGTCTACACGTTCCGCGGGATACTGAAATGACTGACGCCATCCGTTACGAAAAGGGCCAGGACGGGATCGTCGTTCTGACCATGGACATGCCTGGGCAGAGCGCCAACACCATGAACGCGGTGTACCGCGAGGCCATGGCCGGGATCGTCGACCGCCTGGAAGCCGAGAAAGATGCCATTGCCGGAGTGATCGTCACCTCGGCGAAGAAGACCTTCTTCGCCGGCGGGGATCTCAATGAACTGGTCAAGGTCACCCGGGCCGACGCCACGGCGTTCTACCAGATGGTGCTTGGCATCAAGGCGCAGTTGCGCCGCCTGGAAACGCTCGGCAAGCCGGTGGTGGCCGCCATCAATGGGGCGGCCCTCGGCGGCGGCTGGGAAATCTGCCTGGCCTGCCACCACCGCATCGCCCTGGATGCGCCGGGCGTGCTGCTCGGCCTGCCGGAGGTCACCCTCGGCCTGCTGCCGGGCGGTGGCGGGGTGGTGCGCATGGTGCGCCTGCTGGGCATCGAGAAGGCCTTGCCCTATCTGGCCGAAGGCAAGAAGGTCCGCCCGGATACGGCGCTCAAGGCCGGGTTGATCCATGCCATCGCTTCCGACCGCGACGACCTCATGGCCAAGGCCCGCGCCTGGATCGCCGCCAACCCGAACCCGGTGCAGCCCTGGGACGAGAAGGGCTACAAGATTCCCGGCGGCACGCCGTCCAGCCCGAACGTGGCGCAGATGCTGGCCATTGCGCCGTCGGTGCTGCGCGACAAGACCAAGGGCTGCTTCCCGGCCCCGGAAAAGATTCTCTGCGCCGCGGTGGAAGGCGCCCAGGTGGACTTCGACACCGCGCAACTGATCGAGACGCGCTACTTCACCGAACTGACCACCGGCCAGGTGGCGAAGAACATGATCGGCACCTTCTGGTTCCAGCTCAACGAGATCAACGCCGGCGGCTCGCGGCCGAAGGGCCATGAGCCCTATGTCACCCGCAAGGTCGGCGTGCTCGGTGCCGGCATGATGGGTGCGGGGATCGCCTATGTGTCGGCTGTAGCCGGTATCGACGTGGTGCTCAAGGACGTCTCCGCCGATGCGGCGGAGAAGGGCAAGGCGTATTCGGCCAAGCTGCTGGAAAAGAAAGTCAGCCGCGGCCACATGGCTGCCGAGAAGCGCGACGCCATCCTGGCGCGTATCCGTACCACCGACAAGGAAGCCGACTTCGAGGGCTGCGATCTGATCATCGAGGCCGTTTTCGAAGACCGCGATCTCAAGGCCAATGTCACCGCTGCCGCTGAGCGCGCGGCACTACCGGATGCGGTCATTGCTTCGAATACCTCGACCCTGCCCATCACCGGCCTGGCCCGCGCGGTGCAGAAGCAGGAGCGCTTCATTGGCCTGCATTTCTTCAGTCCAGTGGACAAGATGCCGCTGGTGGAAATCATCCGTGGCGAGCGCACCAGCGACGCAACCCTGGCACGGGCCTTCGACTACGTCCTGCAGATCAAGAAAACCCCCATTGTGGTCAACGACCGGCGCGGCTTCTTCACTTCCAGGGTATTCGGTACCTTCACCAACGAGGGGCTGGCCATGCTTGGCGAAGGGGTGTCCGCCGCGATGATCGAGAACGAAGCGCGCAAGGCCGGCATGCCGGTGGGCCCGCTGGCGATCTCCGACGAGGTCTCATTGAGCCTGATGAGCCATATCCGCGCGCAGACTCGCAAAGACCTCGAAGCCGAGGGCCAGACCCTGCCGGAGCATCCGGCATTCGCTGTGATCGACCTTATGCTTGACGAGTACAAGCGACCGGGTAAGGCGGCTGGCGCAGGGTTCTACGACTACCCGGCCAACGGCAAGAAATACCTCTGGCCGGAACTCAAGGCCCGCTTCGAGAAGGCCGACCGGCAGATTCCCCAGGAAGACGTGCGCGACCGCATACTGTTCATCCAGGCCATCGAGACGGTGCGCTGCATGGAAGAGGGCGTGCTCACGTCAGTGGCCGATGCCAACGTCGGGTCGATCTTCGGTATCGGCTTCGCCGCCTGGACCGGCGGTGCGTTGCAATTCATCAACCAGTACGGGGTAAAAGACTTCGTCGCCCATGCCCACTACCTGGCGGAACAGTATGGCGAGCGTTTCGAGCCGTCGGCGCTGTTGTTGGAGAAGGCGGCGAAGGGCGAGAGCTTCTGAGGCAAACCCTACTGCTCGGCGCAGACATATCGGAAAGGTCCGGCAAACGGCCTTTCCGGCTCGCAGGGCGGGGTGCCGGCGAGGTGCTTCAGGGTAACGCTGGCTTCGCTGTGGCGGGCAATCGCCGAATTGCATTCGATGGTTCTGGCCAGCGCGCCCGCCGAGGCGTTACCGAAGCCCAGCAGGGACAGTCCGTTGGTCAGGGCGACCAGGCCGGCGACGGCAAGAAAGTGCTTCTTCTCCAGGGTCATGATCTTCGTGTCTTCGGTAGTCGGCGTGATGCCGTCGTTCAACTTTTCAGGAGGGCGCCGACCGCCTGGCCGATCTGCGGCAGCGGGCTGAGGCTCGCGTCGCCGGTCGAGGCGGTACGCGCGCTGCCGACGCTCATGCTCAGCGCCAGCAGGGTGGCGGCGATGACCGTATACAGGCCGATCCCGGCGAGGGCGCCGTTGCGGGCGTATTTCAGGGTGAGGCGGCTCATGGCGTGTTCTCCGTTCAGGCGGCGCGTCGGTTAGTCCGGCCACGAAGGGCTTCGCGGATCGCATGCTGCTCGCTCTGCCGGGTGGGCATCTTCAGCGTTAGCAGGCTGCCGTCCTGGAGATGGATCGCCAGTTCGGACTCGAAGTGCAGCCCGGTCTCATCCAGGGTGGCGTAGGTCACGCCATAGCCGTTTCGCAGCGACAGGTTCTCGGCATTGCTCATGGTGGTCTCCTTGTCGAGTGCGCCGCCGGAGCGGCGCATGGCTCAGTGACTGGCAGGGCGCTTGTCGTCCTTGCCTTGGGCGGCGGAGGTCTTCGGCGTTGGGCGGTAGTATTCGGACGGCAGGCTGCTGGCGAAGGAAGAGGCGGCGGCCAGGCTGGCGATGGCGGCAAAGGTATTCATGGCGATGTCCTCGTATTGGATAGGCTCGAAGCCGACGCCTGAATCATTGCCGAGGGTCGTCCAGCGCAGAAGTGAATGGCAAAGATGATGAGTATCGAGCGCAGTGATACGAAGCAGGTTTGTCCAGCCTGTTCAGGATTTGTGGAGCTGTGTTAAAAAAAACGCACATCCGCTTCAGCCCCAGGACCTGTCATGCCGCTCCGCATCTGCATTCTCGAAACCGATATCCTTCGCCCCGAATTGATCGACCGTTACCAGGGCTATGGCCGCATGTTCGTCGACCTGTTCGCCCAGCAGCCGATCCCGGCCCGGTTCGAAGTCTTCAATGTGGTGGAAGGCCGCTATCCGGCGGATGAGGAGCGCTACGACGCCTATCTGGTCACCGGCAGCAAGGCGGATTCCTTCGGTAGCGATCCGTGGATTCAGACCCTCAAGACCTACCTGCTGGATCGTTACCAGCGCGGCGACAAGCTGCTCGGCATCTGCTTCGGTCACCAGCTCCTGGCCCTGCTGTTCGGCGGCCGCAGCGAGCGAGCGGAGCAGGGCTGGGGGGTTGGTACCCATCGGTATCAACTGCATCATCAGCCGGAATGGATGACGCCGCGGCAGGAGGAGCTGACGCTACTGATCAGCCATCAGGACCAGGTTACCCGTCTACCGGAAAACGCCACGCTGATCGCTTCCAGTGCGTTCTGCCCGATTGCCGCCTACTGCATCGAAGATCAGGTCCTTTGCTTCCAAGGCCATCCGGAGTTCATCCACGATTATTCGCGCGCGCTGCTCGACCTGCGCCAGACAGCCTTGGGCGAGACGGTTTACCGTCAGGGTGTCGACAGCCTTGGGCAGGATCACCACGGCGTGACGGTGGCGGAGTGGATGATGCGCTTCGTTGCCCAGGGGCGGGTGGCGAATGCCCGCTAGAGGTCAGCGTTCGGGCTGATCTTTCGGGCACCAGAAAGTGGTGCGTCCGCCGACCTGGGCGACTGACCAGGGGCTACCGCAGCGGGGGCATCGCTCGTCTTCATGGCGATGCGGTGTGAGCCAGCCGGCGGGCAGCTCCGGTCGCTTCCCTTCATGCGCGATGGCGGTTTCCAGCACCTCGCGCATACAGCGGAACAGGCGCGCGAAGTCGTCTTCGTTCAGTGCGTTCAGCGGTGTGCGCGGATGCAGGCCTGCCTGAAACAGCGTCTCGTCGCTGTACACATTGCCCAGCCCCGCCAGCTTGCTCTGGTCCATCAGCGCGGCTTTCAGCCCTCCGCGCTGCCCGAGACGTTCGCGGAAACCCCTGGCGTCCAGTGACAGCGCATCCGGTCCGATGCGATGGGCGTCCAGGTAGTCCCGCACTGCCTCGACCAACTCGACCCTACCCAGCATACGCCGCGAGCAGTAGCTGAGGCGCTGGTCGTCATCGAGCACGAACACCACCGCTTCGGATTTCTGCAGGGCTTCGTCGCTCTTCGCGAACTTCAGGTAGCCGGTCATGCCGAAATGCATCAGCAGCGCCTGTCCGTTATCCAGGTGGATGAACAGGTTCTTGCCGTGCCGCTCGCTGCGCGCGAGCCGGCGGCCTTTCACGCCGCGCTCCAAGACACTGGCCGGCTGCTCCAGCACACGCTTGTCGCGCACGGTCACGGTACGCACGGTCCGACCGACGGCGTGGGCGTCGACCAGGCGTTTGTCGAGTTCGAGATCGGGCAGTTCGGGCATGTTCGTATAGGCGCCCGGCACGGATGAAAGTTCTCCCGTTTCGCTGGTGGCGGCAGAGTGGACAGACTGCGTACACCGCTGTCGGAGCTAGAAATGCCCGGCAATCTGGAGGACCGCATGTCGACCGCTCGCTCCCATGCTTCGCAGCACTCCGTCGAACGCCAGCGCTGGCGCCTGTTGCGGCAGGTGGAGGACTGGCTGGAGACACCGATGATCCTGCTTGGCTTCGTCTGGCTGGCCTTGACCGTAGTCGAGCTGGTGCGTGGCGTCTCGCCGTTGCTGGAGGCCCTCAATCGCTGGATCTGGGCGCTGTTCGTGGTCGATTTCCTGCTGCGCTTCAGCCTGGCGCCGCGCAAGCTGGGCTACCTGCGGCGCAACGTCCTCACCGCCGTGGCCCTGTTGCTGCCGGCCCTGCGCACCTTGCGCGTGCTGCGTGTGTTCCGGGTGTTGCGGGCGACCCGCGGGGTCACCCTGATGCGCATCCTGTCCTCCACCAACCGGGGCATGTCGGCACTGCGCCAAGCCATGCGGCGCCGGGGTGTCGGCTACGTGTTCAGCCTGACTCTGCTGGTGATTCTGGTGGGGGCGGCCGGCATGTATGCCTTCGAACGCGACAGCGCCGGCTTCGGCAGCTACGGCGAGGCGCTCTGGTGGACTGCCATGCTGATTACCAGCCTGGGCTCGGAGGCTTGGCCGCACACCGGCGAGGGGCGGGTGCTCTGCTTCATCCTCGCGCTTTATGGTTTCACCGTGTTCGGTTACGTCACGGCGACCCTGGCTTCGTTCTTCGTCGACCGCGATGCTGCGGACAAGCAATCCGCCACGGCCGGCCAGGCTTCCATCGAGAGTCTTCAGGAGGAGATTCGCCGCTTGCGCGAGGATATCCGCCGGCTGAACGACCCGTCGGGGTGATGGAGTGAGAACGGCGTCGCGTCTATAGGGTGCGCTCGTCGGCCGACAGGCGGCTGGGTCCCTCCAGGCGTAGACTCGAACGAAACGCCAGGCTCAGGGAGGGAGTAGGCACTGAAGAGGAGAGCACAACAGTGAAAGTCAGGACACTCCTTGCCGTTTCGGCATGCGTACTCATGGTTTCGGTCATGGTGGTACCGGATGCCAATCCGATTATCGGCTCCGCTTACGCTAAAGACGGTGGCGGTGGCGGTGGCGGTGGCGGTGGCGGTGGCGGAAACGGCGGAGGCGGTGGCAACGGTGGCGGTCATGGCGGTGGGCGTGGCGGCTCTGCCGGAGACGGCCATGGCGCCGGCAATGCAGTCGGCCGTAGCGAACAAGGTGTCGGCCACGGTAAGGGCCATGGGGCTGCAACGTCGGAAGCGGCGAAGTCCAAGGAAACCACCGGCCTGGCCAAGGCCATGGCCGTCGTCGCCAGCACCCCGGCCGCCTTGGCCGCTGCCCTCGGCCTGCAGCAAGCCTCGGTATCGACGACCAAGCATGACGAGGCGAGCGACGATGATACCGGTTCGACCGACGATACCGACGATTCGGCAAGTGAGAACGATCAGGTAGCTGTCCAGTAAACGGTTTGTAGCCCAAACGAAAAGCCCGGCCATCTCTGGCCGGGCTTTTGTTATGCGGAGGCGACGGCTCAGCCCAGGTGTTGCTTATCCAGCTCGATGGCCTTGTCCAGCGTCTCCAGCAGCGCTTTGCGTACCTTCAGCTTGGTGTTCCGGTGCGCCGTCATGTTGATCTTCTTCATCTGCCGGGCGGTTGCCAGGGCGACGGGCATCAACTCGCCGACCGGTACCACGCGGTCAAGGAAGCCTGCATCCACGGCTCCCTGCGGATCGAACATCTCGCCGTTGATCACCGAACGGTGGAAGGCCGACTTGCGCAGACGGTCGCGAGCCAGTTCGATACCGACGTGGTGCATGGTCATGCCGATCTGCACTTCGTTCAGCCCGATATTGAACGGCCCCTCGACGCCGATCCGGTAGTCCGCCGAAAGCAGCAGGAAGGCCCCCTTGGCCACCGCGTGACCGGGGCAGGCGACGATGATCGGGTAGGGGTGGGCCAGCATGCGGCGCGCCAGGGTCGAACCCGCCGCGACCAGATCGATGGCGTTCTGCGGGCCGGAGGTCATCACCTTCAGGTCGTAACCGCCCGACAGGATGCCTGGCTGGCCGGTGAGGATGACGATCGCCTTGTCCTGTTCGGCGCGGTCCAGCGCTTCGTTGAAGGCGGCGATCACGTCCGGGGAAATGGCATTGACCTTGCCGTTGTTCAGCGTCAGGGTCGCGATGCCGTCGTCGAGGTGGTAGGAAATCAGCTCACTCATGGCGGGTTCCTTGTTGTGAAGTGGGGCAGACGTTACTCACCCGACCGGTGCAGGTAAAGCGCCGTGACTGACTGGCGAGTCAGCCACGCCGGGGCATCCAGCCATTTCGCAAGGCCTCTATCGAAGCGATTCGAACAGCCAATTGGCTTCTTCCCTGAGCCGTCCTTTAGCGTAGGCGCGAATTCGGAGAGCCCCTGAAATGTCATTTCAGTCTTTTCTTTGTGCGGGTTCGGCATTGCTCCTGCTGCTGGCCTCGGTGCTGATCGCCAACCGTGCCGTCATTCACAATCCGATTGGCGTCTTCATCCTGTTCGTCTGCGGGCTGTTTCTCAGTCTGGGCTTCGTCCTCTTCGGCAACCAGCGCCTGGACGAACCGCCCGCAACCCCGGAAGCCTCCCGTCCGGACTCGCCTTACCCTTAGCATCTGTTTTCAATGCAGCAGGGCCGACGCGCAGCAGATCGTAGGCAGATTCTTAAGCGCATGAATCGCCTGAAAAAAATGTTTGCCTTCGGCAAATCATTCGACTACATTAGCGCGCCTCGACGGACCAGACGGTTCGCCGAGATTCCGGTGAGGTGTCCGAGCGGTTGAAGGAGCACGCCTGGAAAGTGTGTATACGGGAAACCGTATCGAGGGTTCGAATCCCTCCCTCACCGCCACTTTCCGATTCAAGAAAAGCCCCTGAAGAAATTCAGGGGCTTTTTCGTTTCCGGGACGGAAAAGCCACCAAACAAGGACAACCCGTTGCTGGATAAACCCATACCGCTCGAGAACAAATGGCGGGAGCGGCGGCACAATCTGCTGATGGGGTTGGTCTATATCGCCCTCTCGCTGGCATTGCTCAAACCCAAGAACCTGACTGGCACCGTGGTTGCCGTAACGGTGTTGCCGTTTGGAATTCGCTTCGCCTTCATTCTTTATCGGAAATGGAATTCCCGGTTTGGCGGCAGCAAATTGATGACATTGGTCTGGCTGATTCTGGCTGGAGCAGCATTAGTACTGATCAAAACCTTGAGCGGACTTCTGGAAGGCCTGAATCTGTAATCCATGCTTTATCTCAAGCGCCAACTATGGCTCGACGTCTTTTTACCCTGCTTTGTCCATTCTTGATTCCTGGCCTCACCTGCGATACCTGTTTTTTATCACCTCAGTTATGGCTTCTGATCTGCGATGAGCCTATCGAAATTAATGAATTTCGTGATTCGGTAGATGTTTTTCTGAATTGTGAGGCGCATCGTAAGTTATTGCTGTTTGGGAATGTCGAGTTGCAGAGTGTGAGCGATATCTCTTGATGCCTTTTTATCCGTGTTGTTTCAGATAAAAGCCTCCAGTAGATTGGTCTAACCCCCAAAGGATTTGTTGGTCCGGTATTCCATTGGTCTACCGGATTGGCATGCGCATGCCGTTGAAGGGGGGTATTACTATGGGTAGGAGGAAGTAAAGATGTCTCTATCAAGATTCCTGGCTTTATCGTGTTTGGCTGTCGCAAGCTCCGTTGCTCATGGAGGGCAGAAACTATATTGCGATTGGTATGGTACGAATTACCCTGTCTGTGACGAGAAGACGGGTGGATGGGGGTGGGAGAAAGATCAACTGTGCATATCGGATAAGATGTGTAATTCAGCTTGGGGTGGGCCAAAGAAGAGTTGCGATTGGTACGGGAAGTCGGTTCCGACCTGCACTACTGTATCGAAGGGGTGGGGATGGGAGAATAATGCGTCCTGCATATCTGAGCAGGAATGTACTGGAGTAGAAAAGCCATCTTGGCCAGCCAGCCCCATGGGTAACGAGTTGGCCTGGGGCACGAATGGAGATGACGATGGCGCCAGTAGCTATCTGGATTTCATCAGCACCTGGGTTGGCTACGAATATACGCAAGCCAGAGAAGGCGATTGTGACGGGTGCCGCTTGGTTAGCAAGTTGGCAAACGATCCTGACACCTATGCTGTTTTCTATGGCTACGTCATTGGCTATGCACTACCGGATTGCAACGTCCAGCCGGAAGGCGGCAACCTCTGTACGGATGGAGCTCAGTGGATTCGGAATAATCGCCAGAAGATTCTGAAGATATATGGTGATTATGCAGCGAAGGCCTACGCGGCAGACCCCAATAAGGGAGTGCTCTGGCTGTTGGAGGCCGATTTCCATCAGTACACTATCAGCGAGCAGAGCAATCCGCTTTCGCTACAGGAATTGGGGCAGCTTGCTAGCGACATCATCGATGTTATCAAGAAAAATGCGCCGAATGCGAAAGTTGCGCTCAATCACGCCCCATGGCTGACTGATAAGCAGACAATGGATATGTGGTCAGCAATGCCGCTGAGCAAGACTGACTTCCTCTTTTTCTCGGGCGATGGCAATAGTGCTGGGGGATATATCATGAACTCGACTACCAGCAGTGCGTATAACGCGGCTACGGCAACGTATAAGTTCCTATCGTCCTTTACTGGTAAGAAAATCTTCGTCGATACCAGCTTTGGGCTGAGCCAGGGTGCGGATACCTGGTCAGGAATATCGGAAGAGCTTCTCAATAAGAGAATCAGCGACGGCGTGTTCGCAGTGAATGTGACTATGCCTCCGAAGGATTATGAGGCTCGTGTTAAAAAACTGCGTCTTGATTTGAACAGTCTCAGCAGGTAATCGGTGCGGGTGCGAGAGCATCGGCATTTTTGATCCTGAGGCATCTTCAAGATGTTTCAGGGTCAGATTGCATAGGTGGTGGGGCGGGAGTCCCACCACCTCCTGCTTCTCATAACTGCTTTTCGGATGCTTGGCTGTGGGCTGCTAACCAACTATTTTTGCCGGTACGCTTTCTCCTTCTGGCAAAGTGACAATTAGCGGGATGGCTCTTTTTTGTCTATCTCCTGATACTGCTGACTCGTCACGATAGACTTTTCCTCCTCGCTCAAGAAAATCTCCCAGTTTCATTTCGACAGTAATATTTTGTCCCGTTCGATTATACCCAAGAGATACGGTTTCCAATGCACGAGTACCTGCCATCACATTCAGCGAAGGCCCTAACTCACGAGCGGGGCGCTGCATCGTCCAATAGGCCTCGGCCGTACCTGGCTGACCGCCGCCTAAAGGATTTGGCATCAGCCTTTCATGATCACGGATTAACGCGCGGGAATTAGGATTACCGCTGACTTGGCCATTGACAAGGTGCTCTGCTGGCATTGAGCGATATACCAGCGTTTCCGGTTTGAGCTCGTACATATTCATAGGGTCACGTGTTTTCAAAAAGCGTTGTCTCTCGGAAGAACTCAGTTGGTCAACCGATGTAAGATGGCGGCCGCAAAAACTGAGTGCAACACCTGACCTTTCCGGTACGGTGCTGCCCCTATGTCTTATTCCGAACTCAGCGTCGAAGAGCGCGCCACCATTC
>NZ_MUJY01000133.1 GCF_002286785.1 Pseudomonas sp. PIC25
AGAACGGCGGTTTTGGTTTTAGGGGTTTGGTCGCACAAACATCTTCAACCAAATCGCCGTTCTTGTTCAGGGCTCCCCGGAAATGCGCGAAGAACCTTTCTTTTTTCGCTTCAGCCAAGGCTTGCCATATCGATGACGAAGCGGTAGCGCACATCGCTTTTCAGCATCCGCTCGTAGGCGGTGTTGATGTACTGCATCGGGATCAACTCGATGTCCGAGGTGATGCCGTGGTCGGCGCAGAAGTCGAGCATTTCCTGCGTCTCGCGGATGCCGCCGATCAGCGAGCCGGCAATGCTGCGCCGCTTGAAGATCAGGCCGAACACGTCCGGTGACGGATGCCGCTTGGCCGGAGCGCCGACCAGCGTCATGGTGCCGTCGCGCTTGAGCAGTTGCAGGAGGGCGTCCAGCTCATGGGGCGCCGCCACCGTGTTGAGGATGAAATCGAGCTGGCCGGTGTAGCGGCTCATCTGCTCCGGGTCGGTGGAGACGCACACTTCGTCGGCCCCCAGGCGCTTGCCGTCCTCGACCTTGCTTGCCGAGGTGGTGAACAGGACGACCTGGGCGCCCATGGCGTGGGCGATCTTCACCCCCATGTGGCCGAGACCGCCCAGGCCGACGATGCCGACCTTCTTGCCTGGTCCGACCTGCCAGTGGCGCAGCGGTGAGTAGGTAGTGATGCCGGCGCACAGCAGGGGCGCGACGCCAGCCAGATCCGTCTCGGCGTGGCGAATGCGCAGGACGAAGGGCTCCTTGACGACGATCGTCTGGGAATAGCCGCCATGGGTGTTCTCGCCGCCGAACACCGGGCCGTTATAGGTGCCGGTGAAGCCATGCTCGCAGTATTGCTCGTCGCCGTCGTGGCACGACGGGCAATCGCCGCAGCTATCGACCATACAGCCGACGCCGGCCAGGTCGCCTGTCTTGAAACGGCTCACCTGCTCGCCGACCGCAACGACGCGGGCCACGATCTCGTGTCCCGGAACGGAGGGGTACAGGGTGTTGTTCCATTCGTTACGGGCGGTATGCAGGTCGGAATGGCAGACCCCGCAATAGAGAATCTGGAGTTGCACGTCCGTCGGGCCGAGGGCGCGGCGTTCGATTTCGAGCGGGACGAGCGCACTGTGCGGGTCAAGCGCTGCATAGGCCTTGGCCTTGATCATGGGGTTTCCTCTTTGCGTGTGTCGGTTACGAGTGGCCCGTTCCATCGGGTGGTCGGGCTGAATCGACAGCTTCGAGGACTGGGCGCATCAAGGGATAGCCTGATCCAGTCGATTCCTTGCCTGATCCTGCCGTGCAGGCCAAGTCACGAAGAAAGCAGGCAGGCTCGAATCGCAGAGACCGTGGAGCCAGGGAGTAGAGGGGAGCGGAAGAGGAATCGGGGAGGGAGGCCACCTGGGCCGTTATCGTGCAAAAAATCCCGGCGGGCCGAAACCCGCCAGGTCGATTGCCTGACGCCAGGGATCAGCTATTGCTGGCTTTGCCAAGCCCTTCGCTGACGATGTTGCTGACGGCCAGCATGGCGTCGCCGGCGGTGGCCTTGCTCGGGCACTGAGAGGTATCGCCCAGCATGACATCCTTCATGATGTTCGTGGCCTTGTGGAACTTGTCCATGCTTTCGCCAGTCATGCCGTCGTCGTCCGGGTTGCTCAGGGCTTCGGCCCAGGACTTGGTGTCGGCCTTCACCGGGCCAAAGTCCTTCTGGTACTCCGGCTTGCCGAAGATCTCGGGATGCTGGTCCATGAACTTGCCGATTTCCTTGGCCGTGCCACGGTTTTCTTCGTTGATGAAGTGACGGTTCTTGCCGTCCACGTGGGTGCCGATGTCGTTCAACTGCTGCAACCCCATGTGGGAAGCGAGGTCCAGGCCGAATCCCATGCCGGTCTGGCCCATGCCGCTCAGGCCGCCACCGAGAATGCTGCTGCCCAGGCCGCTCAGGCCACTGGAGAACGGGTTGTTGGCGAACGGGCTGCCGGTCGAACCACCGGAGAACGGGTTGTTGCCGAACAGGTTGTCGCCCAAGCCACCACCCAAGCCACCACCCAGCATGTTCCCCAGACCACCGCCCAGACCACCACCCAGCATGTTCCCCAGGCCGCCGCCCAAGCCACCGCCCAGCATGTTCCCCAGACCGCCGCCCAAACCACCGCCCATCATGCTGCTCAGGGCTGCCCCCATGATCGCCTCGTTGATGGCTTGGTCCAGGAACATGCTGAGAACGTCTTTCAGGCCCTGGCCGAAGGCTTCGCGTTCCTGTTGGTTCACCGTATCGTTTTCGAAGAGTTCTTCTTTCCAATTGCCGGCTTTTCCGTCCGGCTTACCGTAGGCACCGGTGGAAGCGTCCATGAACTCGGCGAGCAGATCCAGGAGGGGGTTGTTGGTACTCTTGCTGCCCTTGTCCCAGTCGTTGAATTTCGAGATACCTTTGCTGTCCGGCTCGCCGAACAGGCCTTTCATCAGGGTGTCGGTCAGCGCACCGGCCAGATCCTGCCCACCGCCGCCCAGCAGTTCGTTGGCCAATCCGAGGCCACGTCCCATAGGGGTGACGTTCACGGTGATGTTGATAGCGGTGGATGCTGCGTTTCCAAGGATGCTTCCCAGGGACATATGCTTTTCCTCTTCGGTGTCATTTTGAGTGTGAGCGCATCGCCTGAACGACCGGGATGACTCGATGCAATCAGCCGGTGTCTTGGCCTGAGAATGTCTTGACATTCGCTAGATGAGTGAGCAACGCGAGGAATGGGTTCCAGCCGGCACGAAAATAAATTCGGAAGTGGATGTGTCGGTCGAGGTGGGACTGGGTAAGTCAGGACGGGCCGCAAACCCGCATAGGCACCCGTCCTGCTGGCGAAGCTCTTGTGTGGCTTCATTCGCGAGCAGAGTTCGCTCCTACAAAAGCGAAGGCGGACCTGTAGGGCCTCATTCCCGACGGTGAAGACGGTCTTCGTAGGAGCCAGCTCTGCTGGCGAGGCTCTTGCGTAGGTCCGTAGCCCGGCTAAGCGTCAGCGCAATGCGGGAACAGGCTCCCGGATTGCGCCTGGGCTTATTCGGGTTATGGCCCTGGCGAAGCTTTTGTTTGGCACCTGACGGCAAAGCCGGACCTGCAGGGAGAATTCATTCGCCCGGCGAGGTTTAGGTGAGGCAACCGTACAGGATCGTCACTGTTTCAAGGCGTACCCATGGCCCTTCAGTGCGGCGATGGATTGCTGGGTGGGTTTGTCGAATTCCGCGATATCGCCATCCAGCTTGTAGCCCTTGGGCGTGCCCTGGTCCTGGCCGTATTCGAAGTTGATTCGCCCCAGGGCGCGGATGAGGCTCAGCGAGGTACTGCTGTTGTAGCCCACCAGCGGCAGCGGGGAGACGAACCCTTCGCTCTTGCTCTCCGTCTGATAGACCATGATTGCCTTCAAGCGCATGTTGTTGCGGTCGCTCAGCAGCGCGACGAGTTCATCCTGGGTCAGGGTGCCGTCGCGACTGCCCTTGTCCACCCGTGCCGCCACCTCGTCCTTGAACTCCAGGCGCACCCTGGCCAGGGTGCCGGGCGTGTCCTGCAACTGCTTGATCAGCGCTTCCAGCTTCGGGTCGTTCTGCATGAGGCTGGCCAGGTATTCGGAGTTGCTCTGGACATGGCTCGGATTCAATTCTGCACTCAATTTTGTCAGCAGGCTTGCCTGATCCAGCCGCGAGAGGTTGGTGTAGGAACTCTCCAGGCGCATGTAGTCCAGCATGTTGTGGCCGGCCTTGGCCGCTTCGTGACGGTCTCCGGCCTGACGCAGGCTCTTCAATGCCGCATGCTGGTCGTCGTTGGTGACTTCCTTGTCGCCGTATGCTTCCTGCAGGGCGGCGAGGCGCTTGTCCAGATCTTCTTCCTTGGCGATTTCTGCCAGCCGGGCGGCGCTCGCCTTGTCTTTGAAAGCCTTGCCGAGCGTGTCGGCGAGCTTGGTCAGGTCGCTGCCGGTCAAGGGCTGGGCCGGCTTGAACAGAAACTTGAAGCGCTTGGTGGTCTTCATGTCCACAGAAGCGGTGACGGACCCGCCCAGGTTCATCCCGGTGGTTTCGAAGGGCACGGGCACTTCCGGCAAGCCGGCTTCCTTGGCCGCTTTTGCTGCTTTTTTGGCCTCCTCGTCTTCATGTCCGGCCAACAGTTGTGCCTGGGCTGCCAGCTTGATCTCCGCCCGGTTGAGCAACCGGGGCCGGTTGAGGCCGCCTTCTTCGAGAATGCGACCGGCCGTGTTGGTGTTGGTCTGGCGATAGTGGCTGTAGTTCAACAGGTTCAGGTTCACTTCGACGGCGCCGCGAAACCGGGCGATCCCGGAAAACGGGGAGTCCTTCTCATGCAGGTTGAACCCATAGCCGAGATTCAGCGAGGCACCGGCATCGATATCGAAGTTGACGCGATAGCCATGCTGCACCTCGTGATTCGAGCCCTTCTTCATCAGTTCATAGGGGTTCAGCTTGCCTTGCACCAGATCGTCGACGAACTGGTCGATCTCGCCCTCCGACAGGGTGAAGAGCAGGGCGTCGCGCTGGTTCCCTCCCAGCGTGCCCTTTGCGTAGACATCCAGCGGAAAGCTGAAGCTGGCGGCCCGGTCCGGGCCTACATCGTGGTTGCGCTTGAGGGTCCGGTCCCGGGCACCCGCGCCGACGCTGACGGAGCCACCGCCTTGGCGGACGAAGGTGGCGGTCAGCTTGTCGTCGATGATTTCGAACGTCAGCGAGTAGCCGCGATCGCCGGCGAGCCGGCCGTTGGGAAAGGTGAATTTGCCGCCGGGGCCGGTGGTCGGGGTGCTGAGTGCCCCGCCATAGTTCCGGTGGATATGCAGCTCATGATCGCCTTCGATTTCCTTGAGGGCGGCCTTCAAGCCCTTGGCCATGTCCGCCGAGTCGCCGCCGAAGGCGGTACGCAGATTGATGTGCACGGCGTGGTCGGTTTTCTTAAAGGCGTTGAGGAAGGCTTTCACGGCATCATAGTCGGCTTCCAGGCTGTCATGGCCACGGAAGCCCATGTCGGTAACCACCTTGAGCGGATTGTCGCCATATTGATGGTCGCGCAGTTGCGACAGGGCCTGGATACCGAGTTCCGCGGCCTCGGGGGCGGCTCCGATCTGCTCCACCAGTTGATTCAGCTCATGTAGGGTCGTCACATCCAGCGCCAGGCGCGCCTTGAGCAGGGCACTGTCGTCGCCGGGGTCGCGGCGGCGCCCCAGTGGGACCTCGCTCTTCTGCGGCGAGAGCGTGACGCCTTTCTCTTCGAGCAGGCCAAGCAGTTCGGCACTGCGGCGGGGCTCCGAGCCCAGTTGGGCGAGGGCATCGCGCAGTTGTCGGTTCAGGTCTTCACCGCTGCTGAAGGGGTTGAGCTTCTGCTTGAGGCCACCCAGCAGCGGCGCCTTGAAGCCCTCCCGGGGCTCGCCGTGCAGGTTCAGCAGCCCTGTCTCCTTGCCCAGGTTGACCAGCGTCTGGGTGATGCTGTCCTCCAACTGGGTGCGGAAGGTTTCCAGCGCCTTGGTGAGAGGCTTCCCTTCCTCGCCCAGACCGAGACGGGCGATACGCGATTTCAGGTCCGCGCCCTCGGCGGGTTTCGCCGAGCCGCCCTGGGCAATGGTCCTGAGGCGATCGAATGCCGCCCCTTCCTGTTCATAGACATTCGTCAGCCCCTCGCGACCTTGCCAACGATGCTGCAGGTTGTAGCCGAGGTTCTTCAGCGGGCGAGGGGTTTCCAAGGTAGGTTTGAAAATGTGGGCGCGGATGAACTCGGCGGTACCGCTGCGATGGCGATTTTCCACACCGGTGCGCCCCAGGCGCTCGCCGGTCATCTTCACGGTATGGCCCAGCACCTTCCAGGTCTTATTGTCGTCGCGCACCCGCTCGAACAATGCCTTGAGCGCCTGCGGCGGCGTCAGCGGAGCGGGGGCGTGGGGCTGCCAATCCGTGCCATCGTACTGCAGCTCTTCCTCTTTGCTGCCCTCGAGGGCTGCCAGCAAGGTATTGCCGGGCCCGGTGCGGATTGAAGCCACGGGTTGGTTGTCCGGGGATCCGATGATTCCCCAGCCGGGCTCCCGCGGCATCGCTTCCGTCGCTTGCCAGTCCTGGCGCGGCAGGCGATAGAGGTGGCCGCTTTCCGTCAGGGCGTAGAGGTTCTGCTGCTTGTCCAATGCCAGCGAGCGAGGTTCACCTTCCAGGCCTCGAAGGGGCAGGGGACGGCCCGGTTTGCCGTTGGCATGCAGGGTCAGCCGGCCTTCGTCGTCGAGGGTGACGAACAGCTTGTCGTTGACCAGGGCGAAATCGCGGACCGGACCGTCCGCTCCCGCCACCGCGACGCCCATGGAAACCTGGATGTTCATGCCGGCCGGCGCCAGGCTCTGGCTGCCGTCGTGGGCGAAACGCCCGACCGTGGGGCTGACACCGAGCCCGGACAGCTTGCCGTCCTGCAGCACATAGGGTTTGCCGTCCAGCCCCAACTGCAGCCGCTCGATGTTCTTGATGCCGGTGGATGCCCAGGCGTTGGCTACGCTATCCCAACGATGCAGTTCGCCGTCCTCCAGGGCCACATGCCCGAGGCGACCGAGGCTGAGACGGCTGAGCGGGTCCGGATTGGCGTTGGGCAGGCCCCGGCGATTGTCGATGACCAGCACGTCGCTGAGGTTCCAGCCCGTATGGAGGGGAACATCGGAGCGGTTGACGGGCTGGCTGTGCAGGTGGCCCTGACGGTCCTTGAACAGCAGGTTCAAGCGGGTCTGGTCGTCTTGCATGAAACCTTCGGCGAAATGCGTCCGGCCGAGCGTTTCGCCCTGGGGGACGCCCTGGGTATCCGGCGTCAGATTGAGGACCCTGGCATTTCGTTCGGCGCTGTACAGCCGCCCTTCGTTGTCGATCAGGAACAGACGGTCCCGGTCGAGGCCGACATGTACCGCCTCGGCATTACCGTCATCCAGCTTCACCGGGACGGTGATCTCGCCATCCTCGTTCCGCAGGCGGATGTGCTGCGTTTCCCCGCTGCCGCAGAGCAGCGCCAGCGTGCCGTCGGCGGCGACGGAAAAGGAGCGTGCGTCCTGTGCCTCGACGGGCGGACGGGGTTCCTCGGCGCTCATGTCGAGCAGTGCACCGTCGTGCAGGGCATAGAGCCGTCCGTCGGCCTGCAGGCCGAGCTGGGTGAACGGCTTGCCGTCGTCACCGGGGTGCGGTTGCCAGGCCTGTTTGTCCACATCGAAGCGGTAAAGGTGTCCGTCATGTACGCGCAGCCGTTGGCCCTCGGCATCCTCGTGGATACCGGAGACCTGAGCGATGTGCGCCCGCCCGGTGACGTCTATGTCGCCACGCTGGCGATGATCCTGGCCGTGCGCCGATACGACGATGGTGTCTCCCTCGCGCTCCAGCCCATAGCTGGCGACCTGCCCGTTCATGGCTGTCTGGAACAGCTTCATGGATTCGCTGGGCCGGCTGCTGTGCATGACGACGATGGCGGCGGGTGTCTGCTGCAGGTGCAGCAGGTTGCCTTGCTTGTCCATCAACAGCTGATCGCCATCCGGCTGGCCGTGATGGGCCAGGTAGGTCCGTTCGGGCTTGCCCAGCGTATTTTCCAGCAGCTGGCGGAGAGCTTCCGGTGTGTTTTCGCCGATCTTCAGCCGCCCCTTGCCATCCAGCCCCATCTCCAGCGAGGACGTCGCCTGGCGGGCGGGGTTGTAGGCCATGATCCGGTCGACGTCGATGTTGTGGAAGCGCCGGGCCCGTGCGCGCTCCAGGGCCGGCTGGTCGTCCGAAATCGATCCGCTGCTGGAACTCGACGCCTGGGAGTCCGTGGAGTCTTCCCGCTGGAGCGCCCTGGAGGGGCCGGCGGAGTCGGAAGGCGGGAGACGTCTGATGCCGGTGTACAGCCAGCTCTCATCGAAGCGGCCGGCAGGGGAGCGCTCCAGTTCCTCGGGTTGCGAGCCGGGAACGCGGTGTGACGAGGAGCCATCGTGACGGGGCGAATCGCTCACCGACGAGGTGTACGAATCGCTGCGCGACAGACGCCCGTCCCGATTGCTGGCCGACGACGATTCCGCGTCGCTCAACAGGCCGCTGAAGTGCCGTCCCTGGTAACGATTGGCCAAGCTGCGATTCAGTGGGGGCTGGTCGTCGGGTTCGGAGTCCGAACCCTCGTCCTCTACGGCAGTGAAATAACGGGAAGAGGTCAACTCACTCGTTGCGGTGGAAAAATGCGTCTGCGCCGAACGGAAGCTATCGGTACGCCCCAGCGAGTCTTGGCGAGGGCCATCCACGCCGGAAGCTTGTGCCGATCGCCTGGCTCGGTCCGCCAAGTCGCCTTCGAAGCGGCGTCCGCTCGAACGTGTCAGGGGCGGTTGCTCCCCGTCGGTGGGAGATATGCCGTTGCCCGACATGTCCATGCTGTCGTTGGAACGACTGGAAAGCGAGCGGTCCGACGCCTGTCTGTGCTTCAGAAGCTCCCCTAGCGACGGGGCCGGGCGCTCATAGGGCTCAGGGGCTGTCTCCAGCAGGGACGGATCTTCCGAAAGTATGCGGTCAATGACGTGGCCATCGAAGCGGCGGGCGGAGCGCTCCTGGCCAAGCGGAGCCCGGTGCCGGGCGGAGCGCTCGAACATTTCGGCAAGTGTCGGGCCGGACGCGGGTGAGGTCGATGCCCGTTCCGTCCCGGCGGGGATCTGGCGGGGCTCGGCCCCGTTCCTCTGGCGCAACCCGATCAGGCTGCCCATGCGCCGGCCCATCTCACCGAGCGAGAGGGTGCCGGTCCGCTGCGTGGCGTTCTGCGCCCGCTGCCGGATTGGGCTCGCCTGGCCAGTCGCTTCCGATGACGACGGCCGGAGAGAATGTGTCGTGATATCGCGACCCGTGATGCTCATGGAACGACCTCTCCGTGCTCAATGCTCGTAGCGCTACGGATTATGGTTATTGATTGGTCTGGAACAGGGCAGCAGGTAGGGATTGCGTGTGTTGGTTCTTGTTCTAGTCAGCCATTGAGTGGGACGGAGGTACGAACAAGTTCCGACGAGAAGGGCAGGAATGCAAAAAAGCCCCGCCGAGGCTTTCGGCAGGGCTTCGCAAGCAGGCAAAGATGCCCCTTATGGCCGCCGCAAATCGAACCCCTCGTGCTTCATGGCGGCGATGCCCTCACGAGTGGGGGCGTCGTAATGCGCGATGTCGCCGTCCAGGGTGTAGCCCTTGGGGGTGTTCTGGTCGCGGCCGAAGTCGAAGATGACCCGACCCAGACAGCGGACCAGATTCAGCGAGGTTTCGCTGTTGTAGCCGACCAGGGGCAGGGGGGAGGTGAAGCCTTCGCGTTTGTCCACGGTCTGGAACAGGAAGATCGCCTTCAGGCGCAGGTTGGCGCGGTCCTGCAGTTTGGCGATGAGTTGGGCCTCGGTCAGGGTGCCGTCCCGGCAGCCGCGTTCGATTTCGGCCTTGACCGCGTCCTTCAATTCGAGGCGGACGCGGGCGGATGTGCCGGGCGTGTCCTGCAGGTGCTTGATCAGGTTTTCCAGCTTCGGGTCATTCGCCATGAGCTCGGCGATGTATTCGGCATTGCTCTGTACATGATTGGGATTGAGGCCGGCGCTCAGGCGGGTCAGCAGGCTCATCTTGTCCAGGCGGCCGAGATCGGTGTAGGTGCTGTCGAAATAGGCTTCGCCCAGCAGGCTGTGGCCGGCGAGGGTGGCGACATGCTTGTCGGCCAGGACGCGCAAGGAGCGCAGCGCGGCGTACTGGTCGTCGTTCTCCGGCTCCCGGTTGGCGAAGCGTTCACCCATGCGTTCCAGCCGGCGACCGAGGTCGCGCTCCGTTGCCATTTCCTTGAGCGCCGTCGCGGAGGCCTTGTCGCGAAAGGCCTTGCTCAGGGTAGTGGCGGCCTTGGCCACTTCGGCTTCGGTAACCGGTTCCACGGCCTTGAAAAGGAATTTGTAGCGCTTGGCCGTACGCGTCTCCATCGTTGCGCTGACGGAGTTGTCCAGGCCGCCGCGTGCCTGCTGGAACTCCCCGTCCGGCGCGGTATGCGAGCCGATCAGGTGGGCCTGCGGCAGGTGCAGGGCCGCGCGGAACTGATTGAAGAAGCGCGGCCGGTTCAGGCTGCCTTCTTCCCGCTGGAATGCTCCGCTGCTGGTCAGCCGGTGCTGGCTGTAGTTGATCAGGTTCAGGCTCAGCTCGGCGCCCCCCTGGATACGGAAGAGGGCATCCAGGGGCGACTGGCGTTCCGCCATATTGACCCCGTATCCGACGTTCGCGGCGGCGCTGATATCCAGGTCGGCACTGAAGCGGTAGCCATGCTGCACTTCATGTTCCACGCCGCGGCGCATCAGCTCGTAAGGGTTGAGGGTGCCCTCGACCAGGCTGTCGACGAAGGCGTCGATCTCGCCGGGAGCCAGCATGAAGGTCAGGGCGTCCTGGGTGGAGCCGCTGATGCTGGCACGCAGACTGGCATCCAGCGGGAAACTCAGGCTGGCCTCGCGCTCGGGGCCGACGCCATGGGTTCGGCCCAGGGTTCGGTCGCGTATGCTGAAACCGACACTGCCCGAGCCGCCGCCCTGGCGGACGAAGGTCACCAGGAAACGTTCCTCCTTGGTGAACTTGTCGTCTTCCATCTGGAAGGTAAGGCTGTAGCCGCGGTTGGCCCCGAGGCTGCCGCTGGGATAGGTGACGACGCCGCCAGGTCCCGTGGTGGGGGTGCTCAGCCGGCCTCCGTAGCCGCGCTGGACGTGCAGTTCGTGATAGCCCTCGATTTCCTTGAGGGCGGCCTTCAGGCCCCTGGCCATGTCCGCCGAGTCGCCACCGAAGGCGCCGCGCAGGTTGATGTGCACGGCGTGGTCGGTCTTGCGGAACGCCTTGAGGAAAGCCTTCACCGCGTCATAGTTGGCCTCCAGGCTGTCATAGCTGCGAAAGCCCATGTCGGTGACGACTTTGAGCGGGTGCTCGTGGTAGTGCTGGTCGCGCAGGGCCGAGAGTGCCTTGCTCGACTCTTCCAGCGGGGCTTCTTCCAGCCGATCGACCAGGGCATTCAGTTCGTGCAGGGTCGCTATGTCCAGCGCCAGGCGCGCCTTGAGGAGGGCGCTGTCGTCACCCGGATCGCGACGGCGACCGAGGGGCATCTCGCTCTTGCGGTAGGAGAGCAGAGCACCTTGCCCGGTGAAGCGGTCGAGCAGTTCGACGGCGCGCGCGTCCGCGGGCGCCACGCGGGCGAGGGCGTCACGCAGCAGGGGCGCCAGGTCGGCGCCGGCGCTGTAGGGGTCGAGTTTCTGCCGCAGGGTGCCGAGTCGCGGCGGTTTGAAGTCTTCCCGGGGTTCGCCGTGCATGTTGAGCACGCCCACGGCTTGACCCAGGGTAACGGCATGCTTGTCGCAACTGCGTTGCAGCTCGGCCTGGAAGGCTTCCAGCGCCGCCTTCAGCGGTGCGCCGGCTGCGCCCAGGTCGAGCCCGGCGATGCGGGCCTTCAGCTCCTGGCCGGTGGCTGGTGCAGCTTTTCCGGTCAGTGATTTCAGTTGTTTGAACAGCGTGCTTTCCGCCTCGTAGATCGGGCTCAAACCTTCGCGGCCCTGCCAGCGGTGTTGCAGGTTGTAGCCGAGGTTTTTCAGCGGGCGCGGAGTCTCCAGGGTCGGCTTGAAGAGGTGGGCGCGAATGAATTCTCCGGTGCCGGAGCGGTACTTGTATTCCGCGCCGTTGCGGCCCGCCCGGTTGACCGATGCCTTGATCGTGGCCCCACCCAGTTTCCAGGTCCTGCTGTCGTCGCGGACGCGCTCGAACAACGTCCTGAGTGCCTGCGGCGGCGACAGGTCGGCGGGCTCGTGGGGACGCCAGCCAAGGCGGGCGTCATGCCGCAGTTCCTCGACGCCTTCCTCCCCTCGGGGGCTGGCGAGCAGGCGGTTGCCGGGGCCGGTGCGGATCGTCTGCAGCGGCTGTTCGTCGGGTAGCTCGCAGGCTTGCCAGACCGCAGGCTCCCGCTGCTCCGCTTCGGCTGCCTGCCAGTCGGCGCGCGGCAAGCTGAAGAGCCGACCGCTCTGGGTCAGGGCATAGAGGTTCTGACTCTCGTCGAGGGCAAGGGACTGGATGTCTTCGTCGAGCCCGGTCCGGGGGATTTCCCCGTCGGGCCGGGTCGGGTGGTGCAGTTTCAGCCGACCGTTGTGCCCCAGGGTGACGAACAGCTTTTCGTTGACCAGGGCGACGTCGCGTAGGCCACTTGGGGCGGGTAGTGCGCGCCCGCCGGCGACCTTGATGTTCTGGCCGATGGGAGCGAGGGAATGCTGCCCATCATGGAGGAAACGCCCCACGCTGAGCGTCACGTCCAGCTTCTGCAATTTGCCGCCCTTGAGGATGTACGGCTTGCCGTCCAGGCCCTGTTGCAGCCGTTCCACCCCTTTGATGCCAGTGGCGGCCCAGGTGTTGGCGGTGGCGTCCCAGCGCAGCAGCTCGCCATCTTCCAGGGCGACGTGGCCGAGGCGGCCGAGATTCAGGGTGTTCGCCTGGGCGGGTTGCGGCTCGGGCAGCCCGCGTCGGTTATCCAGCACCAGTGCATCGGTGAGGTTCCAGCCGCCTTTCGCCGGCTGGTCGATCAGGTTCACCGGCTGGCTGTGCAAATGACCTTGGGCATTCTTGACCAAGACATTCAAGTGGGCCTGGTCGTCCTGCATGAAGCCTTCGGCGAAGGTGGTGCGCCCCAGCGCCTGACCGTTCGGGATCGACTCGGTGTCAGGCTGGAGGTCCAGAGGACCGTTGGCCGAAGGGGTGTCGGCACTGTACAGCCGCCCTTCGTTGTCGATCAGGAACAGACGGCCGTCGGCAATGCCGATACGGGTCGCCTCGGCATTGCCGCCATCGAGGCGCAGGGTGTGTTCATGGTGGCTGTCGACCAGACCGAGTTGCAGGCGGACCTGTCCGTCCACGGCTGTCAGGCCCGCCTGGACGCTGTCGGCCTGGTCCGGCCTGACCAACCGGACGCTCTGCGCATTGCCCTTGCCGCAGAGCAGCGCGGCGGTGCCATCGGCGGCGACGGAGAAGGCCACGGCGCCACGCGCTGCCAGCGGCATGCTCGGCTGGGGGGCGCTCAGGTCCACCAAGTGATCGCCGTGCAGCGCGTACAAGTGGCCGTCCGCCTGCAACGAGAGCTGCTTGAATGGCGTGCCGTCGTTGGCGGGATGGAGGGCCCAGGCCTGCTCTTCGATGTCGAAGCGGTAGAGCTTGCCGTCGTGCAGGCGCAGACGCTGGGCGGCGGTGTCTTCGTGGATGCCGGTGAGCTGGGCGAGATGGGCTCGCCCGCCGATGTCCAGGTCGCTCAGGCGGCGCTCTTCGCCACCGTGCTTCGGGCGGGCCCGCACCTGGATGCTGTCGCCGTCTTCCTCGCGCTGCAGGTGGTACTCGGCCACGCCGCCGGGGCACAGGGCATCGAGGTCTCGCTTGGCGTCGCTGGGCCGGCTGCTGCGCAGCACCACGATGGCGGCGGGCGTCTGCCGCAGGTGCAGCAGGGTGCCCTGTCGGTCCATCAGTAACTGGTCGCCGTCCGGCTCGCCATGGTGGGCGAGGTAGGTTCTCGATGCCTGGCCCAGCGTGGCCTGGAGTAGATGCCGCAAGCCAGCGGGGGTGTTGTCGCCGATCACCAGGCGTCCGTGTGGGCCCAGGCTCATTTCCAGGGATGTGGTGGCGTGGCGCGAGGGGTCGTGGGACAGCACGCGCTCGATATTCAGGCCCTGGAAGCGCCGCCCGGGAAGACGTTCCAGCTCCGGCGATGCCGGGGTGGGGCGTAGCAGTGCCCGGTGGCTCGACTCCGGACTGGTACTGCTCGAGTGCGCCTGCAACGGCTCGGCCTCGCTGCGTTGACGAGGCCCCAGTAGCCGGCCGATGCGCTTTCCCAGTTCAGCGAGCGACAGGTTGTGCGAGCGCTGGGTCGCCGTCGCGGAGCGCTGCCGAAAACCGCTTTCTATTTGCAGGGCGTCGTGCCGCAAAAGGACGTTCTGTTCGGAACCGGAAATCTGCCTGGGCATACGACTTCTCCATCGAAGGGGCGATGCACAACGTCGCAATCCGGTTTGGCCGATCTTCGGCTGCCGGAATCTGACACATCGAACTCTTGTTGACTGCTTGCCACTCAGTCGGGGCGGTAGGAAGCCGCAGCCGACAAAGGCGCAGGAGAAGCATGTCAAACTAATATGACAATAATATGAACAATAAAGATTGATTTATTAAATATTGGGTGAAAAATCAAACAATAGATGGAGAAGTTACATGAGTGATCCACGATCAGGCAGGGAGGCGTCATGCCCCATTCTGTGAACACCCACGTCATAAAGGCTTCGGATAGGTGGGTACGTCGGCGGCGTCGACCCTCCAGGCGTCACGCCTGGAACGGCCGACCATCCAGCCACCGAGACCACACACCGTCCTGTTGGTCCTTGTCATGCCCGATGTTCAGCCGCCCTTGCTACCTCCTTTCGGCTCATACCGACCGGGGCCCATCGCGCTGCTGCACCACTCCCAGCCGCTGGCGTTTCTCGGATATACCTGCGGGCGCCCCCCGCATGACCGGAGCAGGCCGCTGTCGGCACGAAACTTGGCGCAGTCCAGGTTCGAGACCCAGCAACAGCAGCTCTCCCGCTGCATGGAGAACTGTCGAAAAGCCATGAAGCAGATGATCGAGTCTGCCACGGGCCTCAAATACTGAACTGGCTCAGGTGCAGCCAACTCATCGAGCGAACCGGGTCCGGCAAATCGAGGCCCAATTTCCAAGGAGAAGTCATGACTTCCATACTGGCGGAAGAAACCCTCAACCGTTGGCTGATACGTTGCGGCGTGACGACCGTGAATGGGCGCGTGCTGGACGCGCAGGGCTGCTGCAGCATCGCGCTGGAGGGCGGACAGGAGGTGCTGGTGATGCTGCCGGCGAATCAGACCTGCGTGTATTTCTACGGCCTGGTCGGTGAACTCGATCTGAGCCGCGACAACGGCGTACTGACCCTGGCCATGACCCTCAACCTCGACCCGGCCTATACGCGAGGAGCGGCACTGGGG
>NZ_MUJY01000134.1 GCF_002286785.1 Pseudomonas sp. PIC25
GCGTTATGTGAACAGTTTGAGCAAACTCCAATGGCTGTGCCACCGTGGCCACACTTGGCACGCGCCACTGGGTAAAATCCAGGCAGGGCGCTGGTGTCCTACCTGTGCACATCAGGCAAAGATCAAAAGCAGAACCTCGAAGGCTTGGAAGCGTTACTGCGCTGGCACGGAGACCGTGGGCCACCTGCCGGGCGCACGGCTGGAAGAGACGCCTTGAGGATCGGCTCTATGCATCGTTGGTTAAAAGGGTGGCGGAGTCGATAAGTAAGCGATTGTATAGGCAATGACGAGCATCGTACCTGAAACTACAACCATTTTTCTGCGCATGGTGAAGACCTCCTTGTCTTTATCGTTCGACTAAGACTCTGCTTGCGGATTGAGTGGCGGGCTATTTCTTGTAGGTAACATGGATGTTGGAGCCCAGGATGTTTTTTCCTATTTCATAGTCCGGGTTCCAGGTGGCGATGTTATGTGCTGCTATCGCTATTCCTGAAAGCAAGCCTATGGCGCCTGTGACTCCACCGAATGCCGTCACTCCCGCCGTGGCTATTCGGCCAATTGTGTAGACTCGGCATTTCAAGCCTTGGGATTCGATGATCTTCTCCAAGGCTTCAATGGTCGGAGAATATTTCACCGAGTCGACTTTTTCTATGACGAAGCTCTCTTTATTTTTGATCTTCTCCAGTATCTGTTCGTTGGAGATTTCTTGCAGTGAATAAACATTGACATCCATGACTGTGCTCGGCTGAGGTGGGTTGGTGATAGCTGTGATTGCCTCTGGCTCTTATGTGCTAGAGGCATTTGAGTTGCTAAGAAGATGGCTTTGTCTGGTTTATTTCAGTAGCCCCATGCTTTTAAATACAGCGACTCGTGCAACGGCATTTTTGATTCCGGTGTCGTAGGTAATCTCAAAATCGGACTCCCGGTCATCGACGGCATGGATTTGATACTCGAAGTTCAATTCGTTTGCTTTTCTTTGGCTGTCTGCTAAACGCACCTCTAGAGTGGCGGCGCACTTATACGCATCCAGCTTTTCGTCATAGTGCTTGGTTTTGATGTTCCTGAATTCATATTCGACCAATTGGCGAAGCTGTTGGCCGCTGGGTCCCCTAATCGCAGATTTCTCCAAGAAAGGCTCTTCGACGACTTTTGATAGCAGGTCGAGAGTCTCCTTGGCGCTGCAATCGGGCGTTCCACCGGAGCAGCCTGTGAGAATGAATAGTGTCGATAAGACGGATACGTATGCAATGGTATTCATGATTTTTACCAAGCCGATTTGCAGGTATTTCCCTTTTCATCAAGGGGGCGTAATTCTTTCTTTATACTTTTGGTGGGCAGTCTGATTGTCTTGCCTTCAGCCCGCATATGTAGGTTGTTGGCGTTGCGCAGTGCTTTCCAGAACTCCGGAAAGTTCGCACCGCAAGCACGGCAATCGGTGAAGAATGGATTTTCATAGGCGACTCCATCCACGATTACGTCGAAGCCCGTTTCAGTTGATGCGTAGGATTTGCCCATGATTGTCGCGTGGGCACTGATGTAAGGGTCGTTCAATACCGCATCCTCGGAAGGGCAGCTAATGTTCAGCTCGTTGCCGTTACCGTCATCGACTGAATACTCACTGACTCCCATTCCCCAGCCCGAAGTCCATTCGTAAGTGCCGGCCCATACTTTAGGAACTGTCATTGCGAAAAGTGTCATGAGCCATAAAAAATGATTCTTCATGTGGTGTTTTCCTTTGTGAACAAGTGAAGGCATGATCTTTTGGTAAGCGCCAATTGTCTTGGGTGATGGGCTAATTCTTGAGCATTAATTGCTGCCTAGTGGAACGGCTGTTTCAGCGGATTGGGAACGTATCGGTCATATATGGCCCGATTTATTGCGCTCAGAGAGAGACGCCTAACAGCACCAGCACAAAGCAAACGACCCATACAACGAAGTAGGCGAGGTTTTGTTTCAGGTGTTTGGCGCGCTGATAGAGATAGACCGGAACGAGCCAGACCCAGCCTTTGAAGGCATCGGTTTTATGGCCAGCCTTCTGCAAGCGCTTTTCGTCCAGGAAGGAGAGCAGAATGTTCAGGGCCACGGTGATGTAGAAGAGCTTGCCATCGGCGACGGCATTCATAGCGCGATGCTCGTTGCCATAGACCAGCATGGCAATGAAGCTCTCCAGGAACAGGCCCAGTATGGGGGCAAAGGCCAATACCCAGACCAGGGTGTTGTTCACATGCTGTCCGGCCAGTGGCGGAGGTGACAACTGATCGAGGTGGATACGAAGAGACGTATCCTCCAGCTTCATCCAATCCGCGAAACCTTGCTTCCAGACGGTACTGCCATGTCCCAGCTTGCCGGACTTGATCAGGGCGATCATTGCCGGCTCATCGATGCCTCCTAGGCGCTGGCCTTTCTCTTCATAGAACCACAGTGTTGTTGCAGTCGAGGGGATTTCCTTCATTTTCAAGTTCCTTGAGGGCGTGTGGGTTGTGCTGTGCACTTTGGAAGGCACGGATGTGTTGCCTCTGCCTGAGTCTCCTCAGATCGCTTTCGGCATTTAAGTGTTTAAGGGTCGATATTCAACCCATTAGGTCGATTCTCGACTTGTGATGTTCTTCATGTCAACGAGTGGATGCCCAACCATCCAGGTTGACTGGTGGAGGCATCATGGTTGAAACGGATCAGAAGGCGCTGGCTGAAGAAGTGGGGCGTGCCATCGCCAAGCAGCGTATGCGCAGTCATCTGACGCAGGAAGAAGTGGCCGAGAAGCTGGGCATCGGTAACGAAGCGGTTTCGCGCATCGAGCGGGGCATCGTAGCCCCCAGTGTTCTTCGGCTATTCGACTTCGCGTCGATCTATCAATGCAGTGCGGCTGAGTTATTGAGCGAGGCGAGCCCGCGCCCGGATGATCAAGCCTGTCGGATCAGTCGATTGTTGAACACCTTGGATCAGGCCGACCGCCAGTTGATTGTGGAGATGGTGGAGCGCTTGAGCGAGCGGCTGAGCCGCCGATGAGCAGGCTCGCATCCCGAGGTGGAATCCGTTTCAGGAGAGAGGCTTTTCGTCGTACTTCGCTCCACAACGAAGGCAGAGGCAGTCGAACTCCATGAACTGATGCCTTCTGATGTCGCGAATAAAATCGTCGATATCGGGCCAACTGGAAGCCGCTCCGGCAATCCCGTCGATCATCAAATTGAAGGCATGTTCCAGCGGACGTTCGCAACGAACGTCCGGTGCTACCGTTTGTGGCTTGGTGGCCGATTGCTGAATCCCGTGTAGAAAACCATCCAGAGTGCCGATCAGGCGAGCGATGGCGATAGCGGCATCCTTGGACAGAACAACGGAAGAGTTACAGATCAGGCAACGTGTGGTCATGAGGACTCCATGCGCCGATTGAGCCGGCGTGACGTAGAAGGTTTAAGTGGGACGGTAGAAGGATGCGAGGACTGTCGAGGCGAGGTCAGTTGTGGATGTCGGCGGGCTCGATAAGCCAGCCGAACAGCACCAGGGCTCCCAGGATCACCAGCAGCACAGGCCAGAACCGCAGCATGAGCACCACCAGCGCGACTGCTACTGTGCAACTGGCAAGCACGCCAATAAACACGAATAGCAGTGCCAGGAAGCGCAAGAGGTTCATGGCGTGTCTCCCGTCGTGGGGCCGTGTTGTTGCGCCCGACGCTCCAATTTCTCGGCCAGGGTCGCGGGGGCTGGCGTAGAGGCTTTCGGCTGAGTGGGCTGATCGTGCTCATCCGCTCCCGGAAAGAACTCCTCGACGACGGCGCCGCCGTCTTCTTCGCTGTCCTCGAAGGCTCCATTGCCGAGCCCGCACTGTGCCGCAGTGTCCAGCGCTGCTTGATCGAAGCCCGCGGCTTGCCGGGCCTCGTCCAGTTGTCTGGCGGCAAGCAGGGCTTCTTCGACGCTCATGCCGCTGCGCAGAGTGAGATCAACGTAGAAAATCGGCGTGCCATGACTTTGCCGCGTGGACTTGCCACGCAAGCGCAGTTCCAGCGGCAGACAAGCCAGCCGGTTGCCGGAGATCGCCTGGAAGTAATGCAGGCGTGCGGCCAGGGTGCGGATGCTGTTGAACCCGGTGGTACGGAACACGAAGCTGCCGAACGGATCGTCATCGCCGATCACCACGTTGAGCCGACCGTAGGGCTTACAGGCGCCTCCCTTGGCTAACGGGCAGGCATCCGGCGAAGGGCAGGGTTGGGACTGGATTCCGTCCTGGCCAATGCGTTTGCAGACATCTCCATTGCCCACGCACACCGGCCGTCCAGTCTGACGATCGAACAGGGTGTAGTCGGCGCGGAAGTTGAGTTCCGGCTCGTTGAACAACAGACGGACCGGAATACTGCGTAGCTTGTCGCCCTTCGTCTGGCGCAGTTCATCGTTGAAGGGATGCAGCACCCAGCCGTCGCGCCCCTGAACCTGGGACGTGATGGTGAACTGGTCATCCTTCTCCGGCAGACGCCTGCCGTTCTTCTCGACGACCTTGCCAATGGAAATCCGCCCAAGCACGGGCGGAGTAATAGCCAAGCCTTTGAGCATGATGTTCTCCTGCAAATGAAAAAAGGCCACCGGGCAGCCTGAGCTGCCGGGTGACCAAGGGAGGGGCGCGGTTGGAAATGATCAATTGATGAGGAAGCGGCGGCTGCCTTCCTTGAGCTTGGCGTAGCGCACCTGCAGGTATGGCTTCTCCTTCAACATGCGCTCGACATCAAGCACAGTGCTGTCCTTGGCCTTTTTCCAGGAGAGGTAGCCGCTGGAAAACTCCGCACGGGTGGCATCGCCCATGGCCTGCTGCAACATCTGCTTGAGCTGGGCTTCGCGTGTTTCCTTCTCCGCGATGGATTGCCGTACTGCCTTGAGTTCCAGATAGGCCGCTGCCAATCCAGCGTGGCCACTGAAATCCACAGTCTGCCCATGGTCCTCGGGGTAAAGGCAGCGTAGCGCCCTGTCGGCCGAAGCACTGCCATCGGCTGGCGGCGGCGTGTCGGTTACCACGTATTCCCAGAACCGACGCTCCAGTTCCACCAGACGAGCGATCATCTGCTCGTCCCGCTCGATCCGATGGACCTTCAGCGATTGGCCACCGAGCAGCACCGCCACATCGGCCGCTTGCTTGCCGGTGACGGCGAGCTGGTGCATCACCTGCAACTGCACATACTCGGGCACGCCTTCTTGCCAGAGGCGTGCGCCATTGATACCGGCCGTTTTGCATTCGAGGATCTGCACCTCATCGGCACCGATCACCTCGCGGTCGATGTTGGCCAGCATCCAGGGCAACTCAGGATCGGGATGTTGCAGCACGGCATTGATGCGCCGCACCTTATGGCCAGTGCGTTTGCTGTAGTGCCAAGCCACGACGGGCTCCAGCACGTTGCCCCAATATGCCGGGCTTTCTTCATCCTGGGGATCGGCTTTCGGCAGGCTGGTATCGCGGCCGGTCTTCTCCAGCCACAGTTCCAATTGCGATTTATACGGGTTGAGACCGACCGCAGCCGCAGCATCCGAGCTGCCGATACCCTGCTTGCGCACGGCCAGCCAGTCTTCACGGGGCAATTCCTTGGTACTGATCAGACGTAGCGCCGCACGGCTCTTGCCGGCACTGCTCAATGGCGTCGCTTTCATGGGTTCACCTTGCAGACAAAAAACGCCCGATCAGCGCGAAGCTGACCGGGCGTCGTGGATTGGAAATGGGTGTGCTCAGGCGACCAGTTGCAGGGCCGCAGCCAGTGCGCGTTGCTTGATTTGTGCCCCCTGGCCGAACCAGGCCGAGTCAATGCGGTACTCGTTGCTGCGTGCCCGGCGTTCATGATCGACGAACTCGGTCACGGCATTGAGCAAGCCCCAGGCGGTGCCGTTGGCCGACTCCAGCGTGCTGCCGCGTCCGCGTCCTTCGTACAGGCTCTGCACCTTGCGCAGGGCGCGTTCGTTGGGCAGCACCTCTGGCAAGACGCCAGTGGGCGTGGTTTCGCACAGCACGTTCATGAAGAATCCCAGGGATTCGTGCCACTGCACCTTGCGTTCAGCCAGCGCACGCATGCGGTACATGAAGTCGTCCCATTGCGAGACGGCAATGCCGAGCTGCTTCTTCACCGCCTTGGGATCGAAACGGGTGTTGTGCGGCACCTTGATCGCCCGGCTGGTGCTATTCAGTGCGATGGTCAGGGTGTTGTTGCAGACTACGCGCACGGTGGTCGGCGTCGCTGTGGTTGCCAGGGTGCCATCGCAGGACGTGGCCAGCAGCAGATACCCATCCACCTGATCATTACCCTTTAGGGTGACACCTTGCCCGGTACGCGCCAGCGCCCAGAACTTACGTCCTCCTTTGAGCACGCCGGCCGTCTCCAGCTCATAGCCGGAGACCTCAGTGAGATCACGATAGAACTCCAGCACCTCGCGGGGCTGCACGGTGTGATAGCGCTGGGAGACCACCGACAGCGGCGCCTTGGTATCCGAGCGATAGAGCACCTTCTGTTCGGGAAAGGAATGGATGGCGCCCAGGTGGCCAACGGCATCCGACTTGAAGTGCACCGGGCTTTCCTGAATCTGCCAATCCATGCCGGCCTCACGCTGCCAAACCTCGATGGGCTGTTTCTGTGTGAGACGATTGCCGAGGCCATGCCACGGTGTGGTGCCGACGTATGCCATTTGTTCGATTTCATGAGCCATGGGAATAGTTCCTTTTGGATAAAAGCCGGCATAAAGCGCTGCGCAGAAGCGCAGCACTGACCGGACGTAATGAATGGAGAGAAGAAGGGAGACGGCCTGATCAGACCGGCAGGTTGAAGCGATGCCCGCAATCGAGGCAGAGATTGTTGGCAAGCACGTGACGGTCGAGCTTGTCGCCAAGTCGGGCACCGAATGCGCAGCCACCAACACCCCCGGTAAGACCACCGAGGAGAGCGCCGGAGATCGAGCCGAGGGTAACGCCAAGGGGACCGGCAACGACGCCTACCGCCGCACCGGCCTGACCGCCAGCCAGTGCTGCACTGGCGCCGCGAGCGGCACCCCCAACCGCGCCGACAGTGGCGGAAATTTTCATGGCGTGGTGGAGCGAGGCGATTTTGAGAGAGTTACAACAGGGACACTGCAATGACATGGGAAAATCTCCTTGGTGGTGTCATTGCAGTGATGTAGGACTGAGATTTTTTTGAGTCGAAGGTTGCAGCCCATTCAAAGGTCGGATATACGCAACCGCGCTGAAAACAGGATAGAGGAAAGCTGTCCTCGCTGTTTGCGGGGAGGGCGATAGAAGTTGTTAGAGGCTACTTGCTGATCGCCACCATTCATACGCGATACCGCTAATCATGACAAACGATATCGCATAAAGAGAGAGAACAATGGCTGTTGCTTTAATAGGGTTTCCGAACTTGGCTGTCTTTGCACTTAGCCAAATCCAGAGCTTCCTACCGCTAACGCCAGTGGCGACAAACGAAGACGCAGATAAGAACACGAGAGAGAGCAGAACCACTAGCCATGCCCCATATAGGACAAGAAACCCAAGCACCTGAGAGAATAGAAATGCAACCCCCTCGGCGCCGTAGCTCTTTATAAACCCAGCGAGCCCTAACGTGACACTTACTTGTTGCAGATTCTCAATCCCCGTAGGAGCAAAAAGCGGAGTCATTCCGAGGTACAGCATCGGTAGAGCCGAAATGGTAAGAACAAGTACCGATGTGGCGTAAATAGCCCATCCTCGCCCAGAAAGGGTGCCGGAAATAATAGAAAATACGATCCCTGCAAACCAGAATCCAAAAAGAGACGTGGCAGCCATAACTGAATAATCGAGCACCGCAGCTTGGTTTCTGGCATAAAATACCGAGAGAAATATAAGTGCTATAAAACAGCCCCCAACTACCCCCTCATCCTCGCCATTTCTTCTTTTTGGTCGAGGTGTTTGCTGCCGCGCAACAGGTTGATTGGCGTATCTGTGTTTCGCAAGCTCAGCCTCGATCAGCGTTCTGATATCCGAAAGGGATAAACCACCTCTATTAGAGGTATTTTGGCTGCCATCTTTCTTCAGGATAAGGGTGACAATCAATCCGCCAATCACAGTAATAGCCAGGGGACTCCAAAAAACGTCAACGCCTCTTGCGGAGGTGAAAAATTGCGCTAATGCCAAATACTCCATTTGTCTTCCTTCTTGTTATCTTGAGACATACACCATATCGCGGACCCAGGGCTTTTCCCTTAGGCTTTTTAGTGCATCAGGCGTACATTCTACCAGCAGAGTATTGCTCAGCATCCATTCGCTACGGGTTCTCGGACTTTCAGCAATGACACGAACTGAGGTCGCTCCTTTCGGTGTGGTTTCAAGCCATTCCAAAAACTCGCCGATGTACTTCGTGTCTGGTTGAATCCATATGGCAAGTCGGCTCCTCTCACGCAAATAATCGGAGTTAACAAGTAGGCACATTTCGAATACTGCTCGAACTGCATCCTTTAGCGGTACATCAAAGAATTCGCGCAACTTGTTCATGCGGAACTGAGATAGCCGCTCGTGAATTAGGCTTTCTGCACGCTTGCAGTCACTCACCGCTTCTTCATACAAGACCTCGAATGGCAAAGGAACACCGGTAGCCTTGCCAAGTTCTCCGGCTCTTAATTCAGAAGTACGGCTTGTTCGTCCGATCTTTACCACCGTTTCGCGATAGGCAGCGTTACGGAGAATGTAGATGATACCTGGCTTTATTGGAAGAGACGCATCATTCATAGGCGTAAGAGAAACCCAACGATTAGCTTCTTCGGTGGTTGTACGGCTGATTGTAATGTGAAACTCCTAGTATTTCCATAATACTCTGTCCAAGAGATCGCTTCGATATCAAAGCGAAAATACCGATTTTGTAAGGGAGCCTGCAAGGATAGTCGCTGGTGATTTGAAGTGTCCAGTGGACTTTGCCCCTATCAAACGGCCCCCAGCACCCCGTGCTCAGCCAAGCGTCTGAACTTCCAAGGTGAGCGGTATTTCAGTGCGCGGTGCGGATGTTCCTCGTTGTAATGCTCGAAGGTGATAGCGCAGGTTGCGCAGCTTTATGGGCAGACGTACCGAGGTCATCAGAAGCAGCAGTCGGTCTGCTGATTGAGCTAAGCCATTATCGCTTAACGCCTGTGGTGGCCTGGCGGGATGCTTCCAGGCTGGAGATCATCGAGTTGCAGCATTTGGCGTCAAGCATTGAGGCATACTCCCGGCTGTTTTTCTGCGATGGAGTGTGACGCTAAGCCTCCGAGCGGTTACTTGGCCAGCTCAATGCTCCAGGTGCCGTTGCTGTAATTTGCACCTGCGCGATTTGTTTGTCACTCCCCTTCCAACAGATCTTCTGCGGTGCGTCTCAGAGTGGCACTGTAGCGGTAGCCGTCTTTATCTTGTTGTACTGAGTAATAGTCATCCGCAGTCTTTTGGCCGTGTAAGCGGGCACCAAAAAGTAAGCTGATAATCCTTGTGAGCCGAACGCGGGGGCAGGTGCTGCGACGTTAGCGCTTGGCGCGGCTCGTATGTTTACCTGATTTTCTAGTGACCGCTTAACGATTCCCTCGTTGATTGGCGAGTGCAGATCAACAGGAAAATCGGTTAAATTTCATTTAGTACATCTATAGGCGTGGGTGTGATGAGTGAGCGAGTTTTTGACTGGAGGAAACGTCGCAGCTGGCTGGCACGAATCCGCCACTATGCGGGGGACATTCTGACTCCTGAATTAAAGGCGCATATCTCCCGCGAACGGCCAGACTGCTGGTCGGATGATCTTTCCTGGCTTCCCGACTGGGAATGTGTTGTATCCGAATTTGTGAGTGCACTGACTGACTATTACTCGCATTTCAAGGGCTTCCATGGTTGCCGCCCGTCATCCCTGAAGAGCTATTACGAGCATGGTCTGCTCGGCCAAAGCAGCGAGCGGTTGCACAATGTTTTCCGAAGAATTTTTGCCGATGTCGCTCAGGCTGATGTTGAAGAAGTCATCCAACAATTTTCTGATCGTGGTAAGCGTGAACAAGGGACCATATGGCTATTGGGGTGCGATAAATTTCTGATAAGTCAATGCGGCCACTACCTAATCCAAGGGAGCGAATATCTGATGGCATTGGCTGCGAATCTTGAACCATCACGCCAAGGTGAGGCCTATCGTTTCAGGCTGCGGAATTATGGTGTCCCAACCGTCTTAGAAATAGATATCCCTGTTTGGTACGTCCCTCAATCGCAGCACATGGATGTGGCGAAAATGATTTTGTCCGAATGGGGGCAGTTAGTTGCCCGGAAGCCGCTGTATCTAAACGGTATTCCTCCCTGTTATGTCTTGCGCCGAGACATTCCGCCAGAGTGTTTAGTAGGCCATCACCATCCCGAGATGATCAGAGACCCTCACAATGGATACCGAGCATATGTTAATAATTTTTTGACTTGTGACGGGTGTCAAACCTCGACATCTGGCTGAGAGCAAAGCTCTTCATTACCTATCTGGCGATACTATTAGGTCTTAATTATGGATATTACGTACAAGTTGCCTCATCCGGTCAGAATGAAGTGCTCTGAATTTGCAGAAATGGAACTTCAGGCGCAAGATAGAATTTACAGTCAGGTTTTTGACCCTGAGGAAGTGAAGTCTTACAGCTCAGATCATTTGGTTGCACTGTTGCAGCACCGGGCTCCGGGCCTGTTTGATTATTATCGGCGCACAGCCAAAACGGATCATGATGCGCTTATAACCATGTCGTCGACGATAGCGCCATATAGATTCAGAACCCAAGAAGGCAATATCATCACAACGTCAACCCTGATTGATAGGTTGCTAGAGCAAGTGGATATTGGCGATGATATACCAATTGCTTATCTTAGGCCTCCTTTTAAGCATTGCTATATTGAGTTTACTGAAGATAGAAGTTCTTCAATTATGTTGTACAATGAAGAGACGCATGAGCATATTTTAGAGGGTGTCTACATTTCTGAAACGGAAGTGCAACCCGAAACAGAGATCATGGAGTTTTACAAGGGCAACCCAACGGTTGACCCCTTGAAGCCTCTACGGATACTGGATTTAATGTTTACTGGCTCTCCATTGGGGAAGAGCCATAATGCAGATGATGCGCTGAGGATTCAGGGGTTTTATATACAAGATGACAACATGCTAACTATCAATGATGAATTGAGGCGCGTTGAAAGTCTGTATGGTAATGATGTAGATTTTTCCGGTGACATGAACTATTTGTCAATGGCTCTAAATCACATGGCAAAGGTTCTGCTCTTTATTAATTGCAGACAGTATAGAGATACTGCCTTCAATGAAAGAAAAGATCTTCTAAAAAGGATCGAATCTTTAAAAAGCCCGGCGAAAATAAGAAAATACGAAAGCAAGCTGAGGAAAACCTATGACAGAATTATAATCAAACCTGTAGATAATGTGGTTTATGAGCGTGGCGCAGAGCATGAAAGTGCTGAAAATCAACCTCTAAAGCGGGCGCACTGGAGAAAAGGTCATTTTAGAATGCAGCCGTATGGAGTCGGCGCTTCCAAAAGGAAGGTAATCTTCATTGAGCCGACAGTCGTCGGCGGTATATTTGCAAATAAAAAATCTTACGATGTACGAACAAAGTGAATTTTCCTTGTCAGTAGAGCTGCTGATTGGATTCCATCTCCCCGAGCCAGCTATACGCGCCATTGAGCCAAAGGAAGACACTGTTAAGCACATCGCGAAGATGTCGGATATTGATGTGGGTGACGTCGGATAGGTGCTTTTTCCCTTTTTTGGTCGTCGCGTAGCGAAACGCCATTGAGTCTGGATCGACATCATCCAACTGGCGAATAAAGCCGTGAGCAGCAATGGCTTGGGCTTCTGATTGCTCTGGGGCAAGCTCTTTGAGCAATTTGCGTAATTCCGACCACATTGGCATCAACGTGTGCTTGTCGTAATTCTTGGGCTCTAGGCCCGTCAGTTGTAAGCGAACGGGCATCACACCTTGCCGGCGGGCACCCAGTTGTGCGGCAGCAGCTCGGCCAGGGCGCTGGCCTTCTGCGTCGGCAGGCGCGTGAGC
>NZ_MUJY01000135.1 GCF_002286785.1 Pseudomonas sp. PIC25
AACCCCGACGTGGACGGCGACGGCATCGCCACCGACATCCCCCTGCGCTTCCCCGGCCAGCTCTACGATGCGCACAGTGCGCTGCACTACAACTACTTCCGCGATTACGACCCGCAGACCGGGCGCTACGTCGAGAGCGACCCGATTGGGCTAGCAGGAGGATTGAATACTTACGGGTACGTTTCAGGCAACCCTGCCAAATTTTCCGATCCTAGAGGAGAAAGCCAAGTACTAGTCATAGGCGTACTGGCTATAGTCGGAGCGGGGGCATTAGCGGTAGCAGTAAATAGCGGGAATAACGCATCGCAACCCGACAATAATTTTGGCGGGAGGTGGCGCAATACCGACATGGTTTAATCCTCCAACCTCTCAAAGTGGAACCAGTAGCGGGACCAGCAGCGGCACCGAGACAGAGACTAAAAATTGCCCTAGAAACTGCCCGCCGTGCAGAACCGCGAGCGGAATTGTGCCAGTTGGAACATTAGGGTATAGACCGCTTGATGTAATTCCTGACGATCAAATGCAACATGGAGTCTATGGCTCTCACCACAATATATTCGTTGCAAACCAAAACCCAAATAATTGCCAATGCTTCTGGCAAAAACAAAACTATGTCTTGAAGCCAGCGCAGCTTCCATTTGGAGCAGTGCCAGTAGAGCCGTTCATAAATTGAGGCATGTATGAAATATTCAACTGGTGAAGAGATAAAGCTCGGTGACATTGTCCAGGTTGGCGGCAACGACATCGGGGCGGTGGTTGGCATTATTGAAACAGGAGAATTTTCAAAAGATTATCCTGCAGAAGATTGGGCCTACCTAAATACAGGCACTCTTATACTTACTCAAGAGGCCGGGCTAATTCACTATCCCGAGCCTGATGACGAGATCAAGCTGATAGAGCGGAAAATATAGGTTTGTAGGCTTTTTGCGCTGCACTCAGTGTGGCGCTACAACCTGGAGCAGGTTGTAGCGCCACATTTACTTTCTGCCTTATAAGCCGACCTACGTGTCAATCTATCCAGCAGGGTGTTCAGACCTTTTCGGTTCGAGGTGTCAGGTTAGGCCGGCACAGCGTTCAAGTTGGTGCAGCGCCTACATGTGTAGGGGCCGGAAGATTTAATGCGCTCTGCTGGTTAATTTTGATACTTAGGGCCGGGAAACTGAGGACGCTGCGCTGCAGGCAATGCCACGCACTTGTCGAGCTTAGGCCGAGTGCTCTCCAATACAGTTCAGCTTAGCGAGCCCAAGCACAGCTTATGCTCTTGAGGCGTTAGAGGCAGATTTAATGCAAGGCAATAACTATCCGAAAATTATGTTCTCTAAACTGTCCCCGTGCTCCTCTACAAGCGACATGAAGTCAGACTTCTCTTTTGGCACATCAGCTATCGCCACAATTTCCTTGCATTTATAGTCGGTCAGGGCGAACTCTACGATTTCACCAGCCGCAAATCTTCTTTCCCCAGGCAGGGCGCGCCTTATGAATCCAGATAATCTTTCTTGAATACCAAGAAGCGACACAATGCTGTAGAAGTGCTTATCAAAGTGATGATCCGGCTGATAACCGTCAATGATCATGCCCGGCTTATGCGACATGTAATCCACGACATATCGCCCGTCCTGCATGCTCCACTCGAAAAAGCAGTCGGCAGGATGGAAATTCAGAGGAAATTCCATGACTAAAATTTCTTCTGTGATTTTTATCTTGGCAATTTTCTTTATCGGGTAAGAGCTTTGTCTATAACTATATTCGCCCGCATATGGTAGATACCTCGACAGCCAAATTGCGTATCTGCTCTCCAAGAAGGCATGATTATCTGTTTCCTCTCCGCCTCGATAGAATCCGGTATAAAAAACCTCCCCGGACTTTATTCTGGACACTGTAACTCCAACCTTAGCTAATTCATCCCCGATTATATTATTCGTAACATCAAAGCTCATAAAACCATACGTCCTTTAAGAAGCACAGAAGATATCTCAATCCAAAATCTGCAAGAAAGCAGTCCGACTCTCGCACTGCACCACCCGCACATCATTGACAGCATCGTCAAGAAGTCTTAGCTCTCGACCCTTGGACGAAGTTCTAGAAGGTACTTCAGATCAATCGCGGGGGTTATCAAAGCCAGCCCTGGCTCATCGAATGGTATGAGCATCGGATCGGCAGGCGGCAGTGGAGCCCTAGAAATTCTTACGCTAACTACGACTGGCGATGCTCTTCGTGTAACTTTTAACCATCGCTGGATCGTCAAAAGCGGATCGCGCGCGTAGTCTAAATCACGCCCCGTGAGATATCGACTAACAAAGTGATGCCCAAACGAGCGAGGCAAATCAGGTATAGAGTCTGGGTGTGAATATTTTTTTGCAATACTCGCCCCAATAACTCGCAATCTACTCGTGGGGTGGGACCGTCCATATTGCCGGCTGCAGAACGAGTACTCGTCGTTAGAGACAGCCTTTCCGGCCCGCTCATATAACAGTAGAGCAAGCTGGGGTGTTGAAGAGCTTAGCCTTCTGAGCTGCCGCATGTTGAATGCAGGATACCCGCCATCCGGTCCTTCTGCTTTAGCCTCGTAGAACCCCGTGCCAACTCTACCTAGGTCTAAGTCCTGAACAACTATGGCGATATCTCCGTGCCTCCTCTCAAGGGCGCCAGTCGCCTTATACGCTTCAACTTCAAAGAAGAAGTGCTCCTCCTCACCCCACCCAGTGGGATGCACAACAATGCGATTTGTGTTGCGAAGAGTTTGACGAAGAGCATCTACTAGAACAAGAGAGATATGGTCTTCATGCCAGTCTACAAACTCTAGGCACTCAAGCCGATGCTCCAACTCTCGATCAATTAATTTAGAAAGCTCAATCGCCGTAAGTATCATGAGATCCAATATTCAAAACAGCGGGACTGCGTGTCATCCCAGGAGGCACTAGTCGCGCTAAGTTTAGCTAGATGCTGTTCAGCCTCTCAAAAAAGGGGAGGCCACCAAGATCGACAGAAAAACACGTGGCATGACTATAGAAAGCTCTGCATCATGATAAGAGCATCGATTAATCTTTCGTAAATACACCACATTCTGCCTTCTAGAAAGTCGTAGACTCTAATCGCTGTCTCTTGCAAGTCTTCGCGATAGATATATGCGTGTAGCGTAGTTGCCATGAGCGCAGGCGCCCAAGAGATAAATCTAAGCGATCGCAGCGATCTCCTTAGCTTTCGCTCATTAGCACTGAGCCCAGCAATTGCTTCACTGAGATAATCACGGAGATCTTTTGGATAGTGATGGATCTTTTGTTGGTGGGCGGAAAACATCATCGTGCGAGAATGCCTAACTCGCTCATACTGGAGCCTCTGAGCGGCTAGAGTCTCAGCCAACAGCGCAGAGGTTACAGCTATCCCCAGTACCAATATTGAACTCTCTAGTACATTATCCGCTTTAGAAATTGCAATGGTTGCAGCCAGAGAAATAGGCACGCTAAGGATCTTGCCGCTCATATCACCAACAACTTTCGACATTTGATCCGCTATAGCTAGCTGTGCTGTGGCCACCTCTTGCTTGGCTTTATGAAATGAGAATCCGCTGAGGTATGTTGAAAGATTATTTTCGTAGAGCGACAAAAACTGCGCCCAGGTAGTTATAAGGGCCTTGAAGCGCTCCTTGCCGTTAACATAACCCGACAAGTACTCGATCAGGCTGGCTCGGAAAATTGAGCGTTCTTTCAGGAGATGAGGGTTTTCATCTAGATTCCCCCCTTGCAGGCTATCAACCAATTCCGTACCCACGTCACAAGCGATTAAGTCCTGATCTAAATATGGATACAGTGTGATAGCGCGCTCCCCCTTAGCAGAATCCTCTGCCACAAAAACGAGCTTATATTCATCACTCAGCTCTTTCTCATCATGAAAATGAGCCAGATCTGCCAAGTATACAATGAGGTGACAAATAGCCCGGAGCGCATTAATCCGGCGATCGGCAGGCTCTTCAGATGATAGGACATCACCATCAATAAGATAAATATGAGGAGGAAGAGGCTCGCGCACGAAGCTTTTCGAGCGCGCCATCAATTGGTCGAAATTCCTGAATACTGGGACAGTGCCAGATGTATCCAGCAGGAAGCTGAACTCTATATCTGTCCAGCCTTGGGAAAGGTCCAATTTTTTAGGATCTACGTCTACCCCATCGATTAGCAGCTCATCAAACCGTCCGGTCTTGGAGTCCCTCAGCTTTTGCACAGCCTCGCTTACTTCGCCCCTGAAAGCAGAAGTCTTGTATGAGAACGAATTGTTTGTTGTGAGCGCAGGGCGCCCCAGCAGCCGGTATGCGTGAGCAAACTCGACGACATTCACCATCTCCCTTACTCAACTTCAACCATATCTTTCTTATCCGCTATTGCCTGACGAATTACCTCAATAGCCTCTTCAGAAAGATTGTTGATTATCAGCTTGCGATCTTGCTCGATGAAGCGAATTTCCGCATCAACCCCCTCGCCAAGAGAGTTCCGGTCAAATTTAAGCTGCCAATTGTCGGCCTTGTATACAACATGCGTGTACTTGTCGAGCACAACCTTATTGAGAGGAAACTCAACGGGAACCCCCACTGCTTCACTGTTAAGGTGCCCAGTGAACTCATTAGCTAAATCGTCTGCTTGCCCATCAAGCTCAGCAGGGAAGAACTGGCGGGCAATCGCCTCAACCTCTGACAATTTCACGGATTGACCAGAGTCTCTTTGGCGCTCTAAATATCGCAAAACCTCATCTTTGAAAGCAATGCGCTTATCACGAAGATTAGGTCGATCTCTAAAGAATTTAACACTCTCGGTGATTAGATTCTTTGTCGCAGCAGCCGAAGCTGTTCCTACAGAGCAGCCGAGCGCCGTGACGAAGTATCCAGCCGCTGAGCGAGCTGCACTTTGACTCAGGAAGCTTAGGTAATTCAGTTCTTGCCTAGCCTCCTCGTCGGCAGCACTGTGCTCTTGGTATTTGTTGAAATTAATGCGAGCAGCGTGATACAGACTATTCAAGTCCAGCTCAATCAACTCCTCGGGCTCTAGGTTTTCATCCAGCCTGAGGCCGTCTCTTTTCTTGAGCATCGCAATCAGCAAGAAGCGACCCTGTGGATTTTCATAGTCCACAAAAAGGATGTAGCCTCCCGACGAGGCCGGCGCTTTTTTAGCTGCAGTATGCAGCTCCCCCATCGCTGACTCTGTTATTTCGAGAAAGGACTTTTCAGAAACTACTATTTTTGAATAGGCATCAAAATCTTTGGGGAAGTCGCTAGCGGTCTTTTTCGCGAAAATACCATAATGCGCAGCATTATTTTTCTTCCCGTATATGGAAGTGGCGCCATCGATCAGCTTGCTTACAGCTGGCTTATCCTTCTTCAGTACGATCTTTCTGATATCGGAATCTTGAATGTCTTTGTGTTGTTCCTTTTTAAGTTCATGAACAACTGCAAAGTTTACTTTTACATCCATAGCCACTTCCTTGTTCGAAGGCGAGATCTGATTTCACTGAATCTACCCCATGATGGCAATTTGCCTCAAGCAGAACCCTGCGATGAAAGGATAACCCTGCACTCCGCACGATCGCTGTATATTTATACAGCATCCCTTTTCTAAGCAAGCAACTCCCTCGCAATGCATTCGCTGCAGCCCCCACCAAATCGCACCCAAGGGAAGCTAGCTCAATCTGGCACCTTCTTTTTGTGCCTGGGGTAACCAAGCCATCTCCACGGCGATTTTCGTTTATTGCGAATTTCGTTTATTTCGTTTATAAGGGCCGCATAGACGTGCCGCACACATGCCTGCGTGCACACAAATGATTTGGAGACACCCATGACTACCGCAGAACTCAACCGCACCATGCTCCCCGATGAGAAGGAGATTGCTGCTGCCGTGGAGTCGCGCCGTCAGCTCGCTGCCTTCCTATCGACAAAGCTGGAAACTCAGCGCATCGAGATCCTGGACGATGAGCAACGCCCCCACACGGTCCAGTTGCCAGCCTTTGCGCTACGCCTGCTCGATGAAATCTTGAGCGAGCTAGCTATGGGGAACGCTGTAAAAGTCGTACCGATCCATGCAGAGCTGACCACGCAGGAAGGAGCAGACCTGCTCAATGTATCGCGGCCACACCTGGTAAAGCTGCTGGATGAGAACGTCATTCCGCATACCAAGGTGGGGCGTCATCGCCGGGTGAAATTCGCCGATCTGATGGACTTCAAGCAGCGCAGGACTGCCGAAAGCCGCCAAGCTATGGATGAGCTCGCAGCGCAAGCCCAAGAGCTGGGGATGGGGTACGAATGAGGCATTCGCCGTTCACCGCGGTGTATGACGCAAACGTCCTCTATCCAGCGCCATTGCGCGACCTGCTCATGCATTTGGCGCTAACTGGTGTTTACCGCGCGCGTTGGACGGCGCAGATCCATGACGAGTGGAAGAGAAACCTTCTGATCAATCGTCAGGATCTCACCCAAGCACAACTGGATCGCACATCCGCCGCGATGGACAGGGCGATACCGGACGCCCTGGTAACCGGATATGAGCCCCTATGTGCAGGGCTCACCCTCCCTGATCCAGACGATCGTCACGTCTTGGCAGCAGCAATTAAGTGCAGCGCTTCCGTGATCGTGACCTTCAACCTGAAAGACTTTCCGCCTGATGTGCTCCGGCCGTTTGAGATCGAAGCCGTGCATCCAGACGATTTCATCGCAGATCTCTTCGACTTGGACCATGCCGCCGTACTCGAAGCAGTTCAAGCACAACGGGAGTCATTGAAAAATCCTCCCCACACCGCCCGGGAGCTACTCGACCGACTTCTAGTTCAGGGTCTAACGCAGAGCGTTAAGCTTCTCTCGGAGTATGAGCGGCTAATCTGATCGACGATTTCCTTCGTACTTTGTACGGTGGTTAGCTGAGTCGCCACGCCGGCCGCTACCGCTCCAATAGCTTGCCGATAGCCGCTTATGGCAGGCAGGAAAGGCGTCTACCGGCCTAAAGTGAGCGACGTGAATCGGGGATTCTATAATCGCTCTATAATTGACTATAAATGCCTATAAAGCTCGTCCTAGAGCTGCCCAGCTGCCTATACCGGCAAGCCGTGCTCAAGCGCGCGAGTCACTTGCAGTACTGCCCTGCGGCCCGGCTCAGTAACGAGCAGATCGATCGGCCGTTCAGAGGCCAGCGTCAGAACTGGTGAGGTCAGCCAGCGGAGCGCACCATCGATATCGCCCTCATGGAGCTCCAAGAGGGCGTCCAAGGTCTCGACGAGACGACAAAACACCTCGCCTGCCCGTACAGACATCACGGAGTGTCGGAACGAGGTTCCCACCCACCTTGCGACCTGTGTGCGGGGCAGCCCCAATTCATGAGCCAGATCCGCAGCCAGCGTAACTGGAAGTCCGGCCAGCACCGCCTGATGCATCCGATAGTGAGCTTTTGGCAAACCTAGCCGATCATAGAGCGTTTGCATTAGAGACCTCGACCGCACCGGTGAGCTTCAGAGCGCGTTTCGTCGGAGGGGCAGTTTCCGTCTGTTATAGGCTAGCTGGCTTCAGTCGCCAGATGCGCAGTCGACAGCCCGATCACACTGCAGTATCTCGCTATATTTACTTCCACGACTTGCGCGGCCGGCCGCAACATTTTTAATAATGTCGAGCATATGCCCAAGCTCCTTTCTAGCCAGCTGCTGAGCAAAATGCAAACAAATCTCCCCATCGTACTTGCTGCCATATGAGAACTCCGCAAGCAGTCCATGCGTTTCTTTATATAAGTCCTCGGCGACACCATCAAATTCAGGCATCAAGTTGACTTCAACAAAAAATCGCACTACGAGCTCTCTTAATTTCCAAGACACGCAGTATTCGCAACGCAGTTCATGCGATTTGACTCCAATCAGCAAGGCCGCAAGATCATCCAGGCCGCGCCGATCAATTGTTCGCAGAAATTTTGATCCAGATTTGAAGCAACCATGATTCTTGGAAAGACTTCTGAAGGTTATAGCGCGCGTACCTTCATCATATTTAAGAAGGTACTGGCCAAGACCTGGCTCAAGCCTCTGAGCATACTCTATCAGCTCTAGCTCCCCGGCTCCGCGATTCGACAGCAGCAACCATAGTGGGTGACTGACAACTCTAGCCGTGCCAGGAAGTAGTCTATCGACTTCCCTTAAAAGGCTGTCATTTTTTATATTTTCACCGGCTTTATACCGATAGAAGTCAGCACGAAATGCAGAGTAATCAGTTGTATTCCCATGACCTGCCACCTCTGCAAGCGCAGGGGTAATTTGCGAAACCCTCGCAATCTTCAGCCTTTGGAGCAGTACGCTCACATAGTACTTGCTGCGAATGGCTATTACCGACTTGAGCATAGTCAAAAAAATTCTATGGGCCGCGCGCCCTGTGAAGCTGGTTGCATGCGCGCGTGTAACCAAGCCTGCCGGTTTAAAAGGCCTTAAGCCCTACGGAGGCACCAATAACATCTAGTTGCAGTTTTTCATTTATCTGCGATTCCCCCGAAAAAAGCGACGGAGTGCGGCTATTTACGGCGAGGCATAGACTTCATGTCACGGTTTAATACGCACGACTTGGATGCGCCACGATGGATGAAGCCGAAAAAAGCCTGCTGATTGATGAGCTCGCCAAAAGCCTCGAGAGCGATTTGCTGGGCCGCTACGGGCCTGTCATGAGCGGAGATGAGCTACTACGTGCCTTGGGCTATACGTCGAAGGAGGCCTTTCGGCAGTCACGGATACGAAACACCGTCGCAGTCCCTCTGTTTAACCTGGAGCACCGGCGCGGAAAGCACGCCCTGGTGAAGGATATTGCGCGCTACCTAGCCGAGCAGCGCTTCAACGTCGCGCTCGGCGTTTCACCCTATCGAGAGCAAGGAGGTGATCCCAAATGACCTAGCGACCATGCGTGTAACCAACGCAGTGAGGCGCGGATAAGAAAAAGCCCCCAGGACAGCCATCCCAGAGGCTTTTTGCGGCAGTCGATGTGAAACCCCGACTGTCTTCAGTCTTATCCCCGAAGCCCAACCTGTCAAGACGAGAGCCAGTGCGCAGGCGCGGGCTTCGGGGCCTCTCTGTACCTCTATTTCGATTGCGTCTAACGACGCCGGCTTTGCTCGTCCTTCGGATAGCTGGAGCCGGCTCGCGGAGGGTACAGCCATGCAAGCTCAAACCTATCGGAAGGTACTGCATCTCAACTGCTGCTCGACAATGAGCCTGCGGCAAATTTCCAAGCAGGTAGGCATCGCTATCAATACCGTCAGGAAGATCACGTCCGCAGCAAAAACCAACCAGTGGGACTGGGCGACCATACAGAACATGGATGATCGCGAACTGAAAACCTGCTTTCACGCAGTTAGGCAGCAGGAGAATGGCAAGGTCATGCCTGACTGGGCGACCATCCATAAGCTGATGCAGGCCAAGCACCAGACGCGGATCGAGCTCTGGGAGAAATACCGCGATCAGCTCAAGTCCGCCGCTTACTCTTACTCCCAATTCAACTACTACTACCGCGAGTATCTGACCAAGATCGACCTCACTATGCGCCAGATCCATTTTGCTGGCGAATGTGCGTTCGTGGACTACGCCGGCCAGACTATCCCGTGGTTCGATGTGGAGCATGGCCAGCAGCGCGAGGCGTCAATCTTCGTAGGCGTGCTTGGTTGTTCCAACTATATTTTCGCCTGGGCCAGCGCCAGCCAAAAGCTGCACGACTGGATCGAGGCCCATAACCGGATGCTCCAGTTCTTCGGTGGAGTGCCCGAGACGATCATCCCGGACAATCTCAAGTCCGCAGTGACCACGCCAGGCCATGATCCTGTCATCAACAAAACCTACCAGGAGCAGTCCGAGCACTATCGTTTCGTGGTGATACCTGCTCGGGTACGGAAGCCTCAAGACAAGGCCAAAGCAGAGCTCGGTGTAAAGCTGGTCAGCCAATGGATCACTGTGCAACTGCTCCGGCGGCAGTTCTTCAGCCTGGAAGAAATCAACACGGCTGTGGCTGAATTGCTGGAGAAACTGAATCGGCGCCCCTTCAAGCGGCTGCCCGGAAATCGTTTCGAGCGTTTCCAGGAACTGGACAAGCCCGCGTTGAAACCCTTGCCGCCAGAGCCTTATGAATACGGCGAATGGATGGCCGCTCAAAGGGTCGGTCCGGACTACCACCTGTATGTGTTGAATCATGCTTACTCGGTGCCTTGGCGGTTGGTGGGCGAGCGCGTGGAGATTCGCGTCAGCCCCTCGACCGTCGCCTTCTTTCACCTGAGCAAGCGGGTCGCCCTCCACCCTCGCGACGACTCGCCCGGCGGCACGACGACTAACCCTAATCACCGGCCCGAAGCCCACCAAGCCTATGCCTCTCGGACCGCGCACCACTACCTCGAATGGGCCTATGGTCTTGGTGCGGCCACCGCGGAAGTCGTGCAAGCCCAATTTCATGGCAAGCCGGACTACTCCATTGCCGGCAGCAAGGCCTGTCAGCAGTTGCAGCACATGGCCAAGCGCTTCGGCAACGCCAGGGTCGAAGCGGCTTGCACCAGGGCCTTGGCTGTCCAATCGCCGACGATCAAGAGCCTGCGCTCCATCCTGCAGCATCGTCTTGATGAGGTGCACCGGCCCGCGCATCCCGTAGCCGCCCTGATCCCGCCCCACGCCAATGTGCGCGGCTCCGACTATTACGCGGGGGAGAGCCACCATGAATGAGCAGCAGACTCTCGAGCAACTGAAAGCACTCAAGCTGCTCGGCATGGCGAACGCCATGGCGGTGCAACTGGAAAGCCCCAACATTCAGAGCCTGCCCTTCAATGATCGCCTGGCCCTACTGGTCGAGGCCGAATGCCATGAGCGTGACAATCGCCGGCAGCAACGTCTAATGACGCAGGCGAAGCTGAAGATACGCACTGCCTGCCTCGAGGACATCGACTTCAGGACGCGCCGTGGTCTGGACAAGCCTCAACTTATGTCACTGGGGCAGTGCCAGTGGATTGGGCGCCACCAGCACCTGCTGATTACTGGTCCTACCGGTGTGGGCAAAACCTGGTTGGCTTGTGCTTTTGGCATGCATGCCATTCGCCGCGGACAGTCCGTTGCGTACCACCGCGTCAGCCGGCTGCTGGAGGAAACCGAAATTGCTCGGGCCGACGGGTCACTGTCTAGCCTCCGCAGCAAGCTCGCGAAATGTCAGTTGCTGATCCTTGATGACTGGGGCATGTCGCCGCTCACCGATATCGGGCGGCAGGACCTGCTGGAATTCATTGATGACCGTACGGGATCCGGTGCCATCTTGATTGCCTCCCAGCTGCCGGTGGCCAAGTGGTACGAGTACATCAACGAGCCAACCCTGGCGGACGCCATTCTGGATCGCATCGTTCACCGCGCTCACAAGATTGAGATGCACGGCGAATCCATGCGCAAGAAGCGTGGGCTCAGCGATGGGGAGGACTAGCCATGTACGAACTCCATCAGACTCAACATCAGGATGTGCTGATTCATCAACCTATCGCCCGCTGCGCTTACAACGACGGTGTGGCGGATAACCTAGTGGTCAATCAGGTACTCGACTACTACTCGGAGACCTTGCGCAGCCACACGAAGGCCCTGGCATATCTGCAGGGCCGAGGCATCTGCCAGCCTGATCTTCTGGCGCAGTTCCGGCTTGGTTTTGCGGACCGTTCCTTGGGAGCGCAGCTACGCACGCTGAGCCATCTGCAGGAAGAAACTCTCAGGGGGGCTCTAATGCGTGTCGGTCTGCTGAGGGACTCTGGTCATGAGCTGTTTCGTGGTGCACTGGTGTTTCCGCTGCTTGATCAGGACGAGAAGATCCTGGGGTGCTATGGGCGTCGGATCACGCCCAAGCTGACTGCGCACTCGGCTTATCACGTGCACTGGCACATGGAGCATAGTGGCTTCTTCAACCAGAAGGCGCTGTTCAAATTTCCTGAGTTGATTCTCTGCAAAAGCCCTGTGGAAGCGCTGACTTGGTGGTGCCGCGGATTTACCAACGTAGCCGCCATCATGGGTTTGTAAGCGAACGGGCATCACACCTTGCCGGCGGGCACCCAGTTGTGCGGCAGCAGCTCGGCCAGGGCGCTGGCCTTCTGCGTCGGCAGGCGCGTGAGC
>NZ_MUJY01000136.1 GCF_002286785.1 Pseudomonas sp. PIC25
AACCGTCGTGAGCTGGACTCCCGTCACGATGCGCTGGCCCACCCAGGCCACCCAATGGATGGACGACCTGGCGGCAGCCAAGAACCTGGCTGGCGGCGAGCTGGTCAGCACGACGGCGCGCTTGGCCTGTCTCGACGGATTGGCGACCACCAATCCCGGTCCGGTCGGCGCCGCCGCCCAGGACGCGATCACCAGTGGGCGCACCGCGCTGACCAAGCAACTGGGCGGGGTCCCGTCATGCCTCGCCGTGACGCCGTTCCAGAGTGGCATCGGACAAGGCCGTGGCCACCAACGCTTTCTGTCGGCGCCCAATCTCCTGGCCCACCTGGGCGACAAGCTGGTGGATGGCCGCGACCCCGCACGACCCGGCGGCGAGCTGTACGCCCTGGCGCTGATATTTCTTTCTACGCGCCTGGATCAACTGGCGGAGATCCTGGCCCGTTTCAACGCACTGCTACCGGTGCCAGACCTGGTGCGCGCCGAGCGGCGCGCCCGGCATCTTTCGCGACTGGAGGCGGAAAAGTGGGTGATCCCCGACGCTAGGCCGCTGCCGCGCTGGCAGCGCCTGCCGCTGGAACGCTGCACGCTGACCAAAGCGGCGAAGCGCTCCATGGCGGGCCAGCTGGCGGTGCTGGAGGGCTACGCCGCCGACAGCTCGCCGATGGCCGACCTAGCGGCCTTGGCCAGCCGCAAGAGCGCCCAGCAGCTGGGACGAGACCAGCAACTGGCCGACTTGCAGGCTCTGCTTGCGGAGGGCTCTACCGATACCAGCATACGCGCCCGGTTGGTCGGTCCCGGCGATCCGCTTCAATTGCGCTCGGCCCTGCTGGAGGGCGACGCGCCAGGACATGAGTGGGTGTTGAGCGCCGGAGTCGTACTGGTCGGCTCTTTCGACGGTTTGGCTTTTGTGCGGGAGCTGGTGGGCCTATGACACTGCTGTTGGATGGACAGAAGGTGCGCGGAAAGGGGCTCAAGGTAACTGCGAACCTGCGCATCGAAAGCGAGGATATGTCGGGCCAGACCAGCAACACCGCTGCGGCGCACAAGGGCTTCAAGCCCAAGTCCCTGACGGTCTCGCTACTCATTCCCTTCCGCGACAGCGCGCACCTGGCGCAGTTGATGAGCTGGGCCGAGGCAACGGCCGCCGGTGGCCAGCGCCGCACCTACCGCATCGTCAACGACACTGCCGAGGCCTTCGGCGTGCGGCAGGTGGAGTTCAGCGACAACCTGAGTGCCCGGGAAGACGACAGCTTGGCCGCCTGGCGGGTCCAGTTCACCCTGTCCGAAAAGCTGTCCACCGCCGAGCGCGTGGAAACCCGTCGGCCGAGTAACCCGGTCAAGCAGCAATCCGCCCCGGGGCAGGCCGTCAGTGCGTCAACCAGCGACGATGGGGCAGGCGATCAGCCCACCGAGCTGACCGGTTTCGAGGCCGTGCTGAAACGCCTGGACGATGCCCTCGCATGAAGCTGCACAAGGTTCTGACCATTGCCGGCCAGGTGTACCCGCTGGTGAGAGAGGAAGTCCGCCTGGATCTGCGCAGCCCGGGACGGGCCAGCTTCACCATCCAGGCCGGCGCGCCGGTGCGTGGGCTGGTGACGTTCGACATCAGCTACAACCAGCGCGCCCTGCAGCGCCACTTCATTGGTCACGTGGAGCGCTGCACGGCGGCCAACAGCCAGCAGCAGGTGCTGTTCTGCCGGGAGCTGACCAGCGTGCTGGCCCTGCCGCTGCCAATGAACCTGCGCCATGTGGACGTGCGGCAGGTGCTCGCCGAAATCAGCGCCCGGACAGGCCTGCGCTTTCGTGTGCCGGATCGTGCCTACGCCCGGATCAAGGCCCCGTATTTCTACAGCCTGGCCACCGGTTTCCAGGCTATGGACAGCCTGGCCCAGGTCTATGACATCGCCGATTTCACCTGGCAGCAGCAGGGCGACGGCGAGGTATTCGTGGGCAGTTGGGCCGACAGCTACTGGGGCGAGCGTCCCCCGCTGCAACTGCCGGTGGAACTGTTCGAAAGCTACCAAGGCAACCAGAGCGCCACCGTTGCGGCCCTCCCCGGGCTGCGCCCTGGCGCAACGATCAACCAAGGCGAGCGCGTCACGTCCGTGACCCTCGCCGGCACCCAGATGGCCATCCGATGGAAGACGCAATCCGCCGCACTGTAGAACGCCAGTTTCCCGAACTGACCGGCGGCTACCACCTGCCCCGATTCGGGCGCGTGGTCGCCGTGCCCGATGCCCCGGAATCACAGGGCCTTTGCGACGATTACCGCCCGCGCTTCGGCGTCGATGTAGAGGTGCTGTTGCCCGATGGCGAACCGGACCCGGCTCTGCCAATTCTGTACAGCCTGCCGGTTCCGGTGCCCATGGGTGGCCAGGAAGCCGGCTTCTACGGCTTTCCCGAAGAAGGCACCACCGTGGTGGTGTGCTTCGCCTACGGCCTGCCCCACAAGCCCTATATCCAGCAGGTTCTCCCGCACGGGCTCAGCCTGCCCCGGGTTCCGAAAGGGGATCAGGTGTGGCAGCACAGCGAGGCCTGCCAGCAGCGCGTGGACGCGGACGGCAACTGGCTGCGGCAGACGGATGGACGGATTCGCGATCAGGCCGTGGAGCGCGACGTGGAGGCCCTGGACAACGCCGAGCGCTACCAGAACAGCACGGTGGACGTGGACGATCACAGCACCGAGTCCGTGGGCGGGATCAAAAGGATCGAGGCGCTGGGCGCGCTCAAGCTGCTATCCGGTGGCTCCGCCAGCCTTGCGGCCGTGGACGACCTGCATCAGGCGACGGGGCGAGACTTGAACCTGGTGGTGGGGCAGAAGCACAACGCCACTGTGGGCGGCGACATGGTGGAGCGGATCCAGGGGCTGCGCCAGAGCGTGTCGGCCATGAGCCAACGCCTGCAGGCGCCGAAGACCTGGTTAGGATCCGGCTCGGTGAACGTGCTCCAGGTGCTCTGCGATTTGATCGACCTGGTGGAGCAAATGAACACCCAACTGGCCAGCCATACCCATAGTCCAGGACCGACACCGAGCCCTGGGGACGTCTCCGGCTTTACAGCCAAGGCGACACAAGCCGCTGGGCTTTCTGGTCGTCTCAAGCCGATAACGGCGTAAAAAGCCGGACAATTGTCCTTTGCGTCCCGTATCACATTACTGTTTGAGAGGTGAGTCTCAGCAACAAACAGTTACAAAGTGCCTGTAAACCGCATGGGCCGTGTGCCAGCGGGCGGTGCGCAAAAACCTGCCAACGAAAAAATATTTAGGGTCCGCAGCCTTGACCGTTTATTGCGGAGGACAGCGGATGTTCCAGCCTGCCGATACCCCTCAGTTCACCCTGGCCATTCCTGACGTTCGCCACGACCTGCAAGTGCTGGCGTTTACCGGCAAAGAAGCCATCAGCACCCCGTATGACTTCCAGATCGAGTGCGTCAGCGAGCATGCTGACCTGGATTTGCAGAGTTTTCTCAACCAGCCGGCCTTCCTGCGTTTCGGGCACAACGGCGAGGGTATTCACGGCCTGATCTATCAGATCGCCCAGGGCGAATCCGGCAAGCGCCTGACCCGCTATCACCTGACCCTGGTCCCGCGGCTCTTTTATTTGGCCCATCGGATCAACCACCGCATTTTCCAGAATCTGTCGGTGCCGCAGATTGTTTCCACGATCCTGAAAGAACACGGCATCCTCACGGACGCACACCGCTTCCAGCTCGGCCCCACCGTCTACCCCGAGCGCGACTACTGCGTGCAGTACGGCGAGACCGACCTCGCCTTCATCGCCCGGATTTGCTCCGAAATTGGCCTGCACTACCACTTCCGTCATAGCGAGGCCGGCCACGAGCTGGTGTTCGGCGACGACCAGACCGTGTTCCCCAAGCTCGCCCCGGTGGCCTACCAGCAGGACACCGGCTTGGTGGCCGATGAACCGGTGATCAAGCGCTTCGGCCTGCGCCTGGCGACCCGCACCAACCACATCGCCCAGCGCGACTACAACTTCGAAAAGCCCTCGGTGCTGATGGAAGCGGGCTACGTTAGCGATTTCTCGCCCGTCCTGGAGCGCTACGATTACCCCGGCCACTTCTCCGACCGGGATCGTGGCCGGCACCTGGCCAAGCGCATCCTGGAACGCGAGCGGGCCGACTACGAACTGGCCGAAGGTCAGAGCGACCAGCCCTTCCTGCGCAGCGGCCACTTCCTGCCACTGTCCGACCATCCGCGTGCGAATTGGAACGACCTCTGGCTGCTGACCGCTATTCGCCATGAAGGCAAGCAGCCGCAGGTGCTGGAAGAGTCGGTCACCAGCGGCGCCCCCGGTGATGAAGACTTCACCCAGGGCTACCGTAACCACTTCACCGCCATCCCCTGGGACGTGTTCTACCGTCCGCCGCTGCACGCCAAACCGACGATCCTGGCCACGCAGACCGCCGTCGTCACCGGCCCGCCCGGCGAAGAGATTCACTGTGATCGATTTGGCCGGATCAAAATCCAGTTCCATTGGGACCGCCGCGACCTCGGTAGCGACCAGAGCAGTTGCTGGGTTCGCGTGGCGTCGAGCTGGGCCGGCGACCGTTACGGCGCCATCGCCATTCCGCGAGTGGGGATGGAAGTCATCGTCAGCTTTCTTGAAGGCGATCCGGATTGTCCGGTGGTGACCGGCTGCCTCTATAACGCCAAGCACGTGGTGCCCTACGACCTGCCGGCGAACAAGACCCGTTCGGTGTTCAAGACGCTCAGTTCGCCCGGTGGCGGCGGCCACAACGAACTGCGCATCGAGGACCGCAAAGGCCAGGAGCAAATCTACCTCCACGCCGAACGCGACCTGGAACAGAACATCCAGCACGACCAGACCATCCACGTTGGCCACGAACGCCACGACACCGTGGAGGCCAACAGCTACAGCGACTTCATGGCCGAGGAACACCGCACCGTCCACGGCGACCGCAAGACCGAACTCAAGGCCGACGACCACCTCACCATCGCCGGCAGCGCGCATACCCGTGCCGGGCAGGTGCTGACCGTGCATGCCGGCCAGGAGGTCCACATCCAGGCCGGCGCCAAGGTCGTCATCGATGCCGGTGCCAGCCTGACGCTACAGGCCGGTGGGCAGCACATCGTCATCGGCCCTGGCGGCATCGTCAGCAGCGTCCCGATCACCCAGGGTGGCGCGCCCGTCAGCGGCACCCCGGCCGCGCCGAAGCTGCCGAAGGATGCCGAACCGGCGGACACCTCCATCCCCGGCAAGCCCACCGAAGCCCTGCGCAAGCAGGAAATGATCCTGCGCGATGCCATCGATCAAGGTGAAGGCGTGTGTGAAGTCTGCGAAGCCGTGAAGAAGGAAGAGCGGTTATGGATGTGATACGGGGACAAGGCTTTCTGTTCGTCGATGGGCTGCTGATCGACCCGGCGATGGCCTGGTGTTTCCAGTACCTGCCCGAGTGTGAGCCACCATTGCCGCTGCTGCGCGGCACCGCCTACGACGGCATGGCCGACTTCGGCCCGCTGTTGATCCCGGTGCGACCGGGGGACCAAGCCGACCGCGTTTGGCAGCAAGTGGACAGCCCGCTGCACCATGCCGTATGGCTGGAAAGCCGGCTGGACCCTTTTGCGATGCAGCCCATCCTGCGGCGTCGGCTTCAGGTACGCGATCCCAGCGGGCAACCCTACTGGCTGCGCTTCTACGATGCCCGCGCCTTGTCGCGTGCGCATCACGTGGGCCTGGAGTTTCCGCAGGGTTTCTGGCATGGCATCGATGCCGTCTGGCTGCCGCGTGACACCGGCCCCTTCCTCGCCTGGGCCAATCCGCATCCAGACGACGATGCGGCCCCACGCGACCTCGACATCGCCCCGCAAATCACTTTGGACTGGCCGTTGCTGCAAGCGTTGGCCAACACGGAAACGGAGATCCGCGCATGAACCAACTCACCAACCCCATGGACAGCTACCCCTATCCGGTCAAGGCGCTGAGCTGTCCGCTGCTGGTTGCCGTGTTGCCGTTGCGCTACGCCATCGGCCCGAATCGGGGCTTCGACGCCGCCACGCTCGGCCTGCCGCCGCTGGAGGGCGCCTTTCCGGCCCTCGGCGCCCGCTACAAGATCGATCCGTCCGCCACGCTCAACTACAGCCGACGTCTGCTGCGCGACGGCTGGCTCTACGTCTGGACGTCCCGGCATCGGCGTCTGATCGAGCACCAAGTCACGGACCACCTCATTACCCAAACTCAGCGCGCAGGATCGGTGGTGGACAAGCGCCAACTGCCCTACCTGATCCTGCGGGCGGGCGAGCCAGTTATGGTGGCTTGGTCGCCGGTGCAGTGGAGCGACGCGCAGTATCAGGCGGCCAAAACCCAGGAAGCGGTACGCCAGCGGGTGATGCGGGGCTTCACGCCCGGCGCCGGACCGTTCAGTGGTCCCACGGGCAACAGCGCGCCGCAGGAAACGCTGTCGGTGGGCGATTACATGAGCCCGGACAGCTACGCCTGGAGCTGCGAGCCCGATACCAGCAAGCGCCCCGACTGGATCAAGACCCACTTCGCCATGGGGCATTGCGAGCAGCAGGCCTGGGTGGCGGTGGACGATCCCTGGGGCGTTGCCTTGGACCTGGCCGCGCTGATGCGCACCTGCAAGCAGCGTTACGACAGCGTTCGTCGTCGGAGTGGCGAAGACTGGGCCATGGCCAACGTGCTGCGCAGCCTGGAGCGCGGCGACGAGCAACTGGGCCGCACGATGCGCGACATCACCGACTATCCGAAACTGGTGCGGACCTGGCAGGAACAGGACGCCACTGAACATCGCTACGCGGAAGACGTCCGCCGGCTCAGCGAACTGTGGGCGACCTGGTTCGAGACCCTGCGCAGCCGGGGCGTGGCCACCCTGGACACCGCCTGCGGCCACTTCGATATCACCCAGCGCGACAGCCGCGATGCACTGGAACAGCATTTCGCCGCTGCTTGCCTGGGGCCGGCCGAGACCAGTGCCGGCATCAAGGCCATCGCCCCCGCCCTGGCCCCGGCACAGGCGCCGGCCAAGCCCTGGCTGCTCTGGAGCTTGCTGGGCCTGACTCGCCGCCTAGGCCCCGGCGAACTCAAGCAACTGCTCGATGCCGTGGAGGGTACCAAGGGCAGCCTGCCGGACATCGCCGAGGCCAGCGAACAGATGGCCCGCGCCCTGGCCCTGAGTGCCGCGCTCAATGCCGGGGCCAGCCGTCTAGCCAGCTACACCCCGGCCCGTGCCCAGGAGCCGCTGTTCGCCGCGCTCGCCCCGGTGGCCGCCACCCGCGCCCGCAGCCTGCCGGAGACGGCGGACGACTTGCTGCGCTACTACACCCTCGCCGCCCTGGGGCGCAGCGGCCAGCGTCTGGACGTCCTCGCCGCCACCGAGCACGTGGTGGGCGACTGGCTCGGCAGCCTGGTAAGTACTAACCCCGCTGCGCCCCGAGGAGCCCGCAAGACGCCCATTGCCACCGCCGTCGAAAAAGCCCTGCCCATGCTGCGGCTGGTGCCGGCCAACGATCCGGGGCCGGCGATACCCAAGCCGGGCTATGGCGGCCCGACGCCTACACCGACACCCACCTCATCGGTGCCGAGCGTGCCCGCGCATGGGGGCGGCACCGCAACGCGGGTAACGGCCGACAGCGTTCTGGACCTGAGCAAGGATGCGCTGAAGCGGGCGCCGTTGAAGAGTTTGATTGCGGTGCTGGCAGCGGTGAATGTGGGGGTGGCGGTCAAGAATTTCGCCGGCGACCGGTCGGGGAAAAGTGCGCTGGACATAGTGGGAGGAGTGTTCGGAACGGGTACTGCTGTGGCAGCCGTGGTCCAGCGATTGGCGGAATTGGATTGGGAGGCCGCCGTTCGGGAGACTGGTGCGCTTTCGGCTGAAAGCCGCCGGGAATTGTTGCGGGCTCTGGGCCTAGGGATGGCCACCCAGTTTGCCCAATCCCTCACCTCCAGCGTCGACATCCTGATCTTTGGCTATGAAGCCATTGATGCCTACCGCGTGGGCGACTTCGACACAGCGGCGATCAATGCGGGCCTGACGGCGGCCTCCGCTGGCCAGTTGGCCCTGGCGGTCAAGGCGTACCGGGCATATCGTGCCGCTCGCCTGGCCGTGATGTTGGGCGAGTTGGCGGCCATTCGAGTTGGCACGTCCGTGGTCGGCGGCTGGGTCGGCGCCCTGACCTTGGGCCTGACCACCACTGTACTCGCCGGCCTGCTGGCCCGCAGCTACACCCAGAACACCCCGCTGGAGAAGTGGGTGGCGCAGACCCGCTTCGGGATCAAGCCGGCCGACTGGGCCAGCCGCTACAACGACGAGATGCGCGAACTGTACAAGACGGTGTTCCCCTTCACCTTCAACCTGGGGCGATTGGTCGAGTTGAACCCGTATAAAGGGCATATCGAAACGACTTGGCTTATCCTGCGCCTGCCTGGGCAGACTCGCCTGCAAGATTGGATGATCCACTTCAAGGGGGTGGAGGTCTGGGACAACCACGGCTGGTTCGGCCTGCGCGACATCGAGCGCCCGGTGGAGTGGACCGGCAACGCCTTCGAGGCGGACATTGGAACACGGCGTCCGCATGAGCCGGGCGTGGCGCGCTACCGCAAGCTCTATCGCGAGGAAAAGGACTTGGGACAAATCAAGAAGATCAAGGGAACGCTGACCTACTCGCCGCTGCCCGGCGTGTCGCTGCCCGCCATCGAAGTGGATGACGTGGCATGGCTTTGAAAGGCAAATTGTTGGCACTGATCGGTGAGAAGTTCGGTGCGCGATACCCCATAACGCCGCTCTTCGCGGATCGGGCCACCGGGCAGAAGCCCATGCAGCTCAACGAGGTGGACGAACAGACAGAGCACTACCTTGCCTTGAAGAGCGGGGAGGAAATGGCGAAAGGTTTGCCCACGGGGGTGACTGCAGGAATTGGTACGCCAACGTGTTTGTTGATGATGATTCCCCCTTTACAGCATGGCGAGATAGATTTCGCCTTGGGTTGCTTGGCGGTGGCCATCGCTTTTTTCGCGGTGCCATTCGCCTGGGAAATGCTTCATCCGCTGCCACTGCCCACGCTGTTCAATCGTCGCACCCGCGAGGTGTATTTCGAACTGGACGGCGAGCTGTACCACACCCCTTGGGATGGGATCGAGGCGGCCACCTATGAATACGAGATGGTGCACCAGAACACCGGCGCCATGCGCCATGCGCCCATCGAAGTGCTGATGCACCGTTACGGCAAGCCGGAGCAACAGATTCTGGTCAACTTGGTGATTCCTGTCGCCCGCAGCATTGCGATCAACCAGCACACCTGGGAATACCTGCGGGCCTACATGAACAACGGGCCGTGGTTCGACGAGAACGGCGCCAACAGCCCGTCCGATGCGTTCGTTCGAGAACAACTGGCGATTAGCAACGAAAAGCGCCGGCACGCCTACAAGTTCACTTGGAAAACGTGGCAGAAGTACCGGCGTCCTCGCTCGCTGGTCCGCATGGTTTTAGAACTTCTCTTCTACCCCATGGATGCCATTCAGGACTTCGTCTACGCCCTATCGAAACACCGTTCGCGCAACCAGTGGCCGGAAGAAGTGCTGGAACGCTTGCGCCCTGATGGCCCAACAACGCGCTTGATCGATCTGGAGCGAGAGCAAGGATTGCCTGCCGGCGTTAGCGCATGCAGTGAGTAATTCAGTCCGTTGCGGCTTCTGTTGGTTGGACATGAAATCCTCTCTCGTTCGGCGATCCATGGTGGGCATTCTCCCATTTCCCTAATCGGGACAGCGTTACATGCTGCTCGGAACCTCCATGCGACAGCTCAAAATACTATTATTTAGTAAAAACAATGAACCGGCTTCGGCCGGTTTTTGTTTGCCTGAAAAATCCAAGCCCCTGAAAAACCCAAGCATAAAATGCACTTCTCCCCCTCCCGCCGACGGGCCTTACGTGGCTTTTTTGTGCAAATAGGGATGGTGGTGAAAGAGGGTTTCGAGGCCAGCAGCGGCGCGGGCTTTTCCCATGTATGGGGTTTTCACGCTGTGAAAGGAAATGTCATAGGGTGAAGTTTTATATAGCTGGAAGCGTCCACATTGCGTCCACGCCTGTAATCAATATGTGCTGAAAATAAATGAATATGTTTCGGAAAATCAGGTGCTTAAGGCTATTTCCCTGTGGTCATGGCATATGATTCCGGACTCATAATCCTTTGGTCCAGGGTTCGAGTCCCTGCGGGCCCACCACCTTCAAAGCCGCGCATTGCGCGGCTTTGCACCTTCTACGGTTGTGACGGGTTCCAAGATCAACTTGGAACAGAAATAACCGAACCTACAGCCGAAAACCGATGCAGATACAGACTCATGCCTGGAAGCTTGTAGCCCTTGAGCTACAAATGACCTCCCGACGATGTTTCTGAAGTGTTGAAACAGGCGCATGAACCGGCTCAACCAACCCTGATCAGGAACACTTCTCAGTGAGCCGAATAGCCGGCATTATCGGCTCGCCATATGAGCCGAATAACTCCACTAATCGGCTCACAGACGAGCAACCCATGAATAACCCGCTTTGGATCTGGCGGCATCCCAACTGGCCGCATTTCAGCTGGCAAGCCGACACGCTTGCCCCCGCTGCTGCGCGCCTGCACCCAGGCTCAGGGGCGTTTGCTCGGCATGCTCGGCGCCGTGGGCAGTGACACCGAAGTGCAGAGCAGCCTGGATGCCATGCAGCAGAACATCATTACCTCTTCAGCCATCGAGGGTGAGCAACTGAATGTCGGTTCGGTGCGCTCATCACTGGCGCGGCGCCTGGGGCTGAACGAAGAAGGCAGCACCACGTCCCGCTCCGAAGGCTTGGCGGAACTGCTGCTCGATGCCACCCATGCGCATCAACAACCGCTGGACGAACAGCGACTCTTTACCTGGCACCGTTGGCTATTCCCCAGCGATGACCAACTGCTGGCGCGACCACTGCACATCGGTGCACTGCGCGGCGAAGAACCGATGCAGGTGGTTTCCGGTCGCATAGACCGCCCTACGGTACATTTTGAAGCTCCTCCTCGCGCAGGGCTGGAAGCGCAACTGACGGACTTTCTCGCCTGGTTCGAGAGCAGCCGTAGCGATGCCAGCCTCGACCCCTTTCTGCGCGCCGGCATCGCTCATTTCTGGTTCGTTACCCTGCACCCCTTCGATGACGGCAGCGGTCGCCTCACTCGTGCCATCACCGACTTGGCATTGGCCCAGGGCGAACAGCAAGCCATCCGCTTTTACGCGATGTCCGCGAGCATCCTTGATGACCGCGCCGGTTACTACCGCATCCTCGAAGCCAGTCAGAAAGGCACGCTGGATATCACCAACTGGCTGCAGTGGTTTCTCAAAACACTGCTTAATAGCCTGGAGCAAGCCCTCGCTCGCATCGACCGCGTACTGGTCAAGGCACGCTTCTGGCAGGCCCACCGCAGCCAAACCCTATCGACCGAGCAGATCAAAGTGCTGAACCGCCTGCTCGATGGCGGCGAAAAGGGTTTCGAGAACGGTATCAGCGCGGCGCAATACCAAGCCGTGGCCAAGGTATCCAAAGCCACCGCAACCCGTCATCTGAGCGACCTGCTGGAAAAGGGCTGCATCGAGCGACTGCCCGGTGGCGGGCGTAGCACCCGTTACCAGATAGCACGCTGAGCACCTGAGCCGACCAAGTCAGGCCCTGGTGCGCCATCGCGCCATAGGACAATGGTCGCGAACCCCGAGAAGGGTGCCTCTAAAAACGTAGGCGAGGCAGTCAGTACAAGGCAAAAGTAGGCGAGGAAGCGGAGTGTACTTTTGTACATGAGCATTCCGAGCCTGCTTTTAACGCAGTGATGACAACGCAGGTAGTTTTTAGGGGCTCCCTTGAGCCATTGAGAGCAATAAGCCATCATCCAGATGTGCCAGGCATCTGGATTTCGGCACACCTGCTCGCCTCTCCATCAAGCAGCTCGGCTCAAGGAAGAAAATGGATTACAGCCCGATACTCGCCCAGGTCTGGGGCATGCTGACCTGGTTCATCCCAGCAGCCCTGCTGATTGGCCTGCTCAAGTCACCCTGGGCCAAGGGGCAGACCGGTGAACTGCTGGTGCGCCTGTTCGCCCATTGGCAGTTGGACAAGCAAACCTACCGCCGCCTGCACAACGTGACCCTGAACACGCCGGACGGCACCACGCAGATCGACCACGTATTCCTCTCGCCCTACGGCATCTTCGTGCTGGAAACGAAGAACATGAGCGGCTGGATCTTCGGCAGCGAGAAACAGGCGCAGTGGACGCAGAAGCTCTACAAACGCAGCTTCAAGTTCCAGAACCCGCTGCGGCAGAACTACAAGCACCTCAAAGCGCTGGAAGCCACCCTTGGCGTCAGCCCCGCGCACCTGCACTCGGTCATCACCTTTGTCGGCGGCAGCACCTTCAAGACTGAAGTGCCGGCCAACGTGACCCAGGGCATCGGCTTTATCCGCTATATCAAGTCATTCCAGCAGCAGGTATTCAGCGCGGCTGAAGTCGACGCCATGCTGCACGCCCTGCAAACCGGTCGTCGCGCACCGACCCTCGCTACTCACCGCGAGCATGTGCAAAACCTTAAGCGCCGCAGTGATCCAACAGCCGAGCGGTGCCAAAAATGCGGCAGCGCCCAGGTTATTCGCACCAGTAAAATAGGGGCCAATGTCGGCCAACAATTCTGGGGCTGCTCCACCTTCCCCAAATGCAAAACCATGCAGAACCTTTGAAGGGCTGGCAGTGAAAGGAACAAGGACTCCCCATGCAGAAACTAAATCTGTCCCCTTTTCCTCTACGCCGTCTGGTGGCCCTCAACACCGAACCTGCCGCCGAAGAAGCCCGCAGCCATATTCGTTGGCTGCGCCCCCAGAACCCCAGCGCACAAACCGCCCCACAACAAAGCGAAGCCGAACTGGCGGACACAACGGATTTCGAATCCGCCCCCGAAGCCAGCACAGTAGCCGAGAAGCTCACCTGGCCCAAGCAGATGCGCGAGCAGGTCGCTGCCGTACGCCAGGCCCTTGTCCAAGGCCCGCTCCCAGCCGAAGCCAGCGCCGCGCAATTCAAAATCGCCGTACAGGCTGTTCTGGGTGCTCTGGAAGAGCTGAGCATGGTGCAGCAAGACGCAGATCAGTATCGTCTGGCCAGCTAATGCATAAGGAAGCCGGCAATGGCCAAGGATAACTACATAGAAGCGGTGGAGATCATCCGGCGACTGGAAGGTGGTATGACGCGGCCCTTCCTATGCCGTGCCAGCAATGGCAAACACTATGTGGCCAAAGGCTTAGAGCTGCCACCCGCCGAACGTATTGCGGAGCTGCTGTGCGCCCGCCTTGCGGCTGACTTCGGCTTGCCAATCCCCGGGCACGGCGTTATCTACATCGACCCCGCCCTGCTGCGCTACAACCCAGAAGCACGCAGCGACCTAGGGTCTGGGGACAGCTTCGCTCTGGCCTACGTCGCGGACGCTGCAGACCTGCTCTATTCGCAAGCACTGCGGGTTCCTGTCGACCTGCAAAAAGCCGTTTTCGCCTTTGATTACTGGGTTGGTAACGGTGATCGTCAGCTAGGGCCGCTGGGCGGCCGCCCCAATCTGCTGATGTGCAGCACAGACAATCAGCTGCAGCTGATTGATCATAACCAAGCGTTTCACTGGCCGCAGGATGCCCAAGAGTTTGCTAAGAGCCATGTGTTTGGCCCAAGCAATCGGGCATGGCGCCTGGACCTGGTCGATAAAGTTGAATACAGCCAGCGGATGCACGACACTGCCGAACGCTTTCGTGACCTATGCTCAGACATACCCGATGAATGGTGCGAATCTATGGGCAAACAGGGACTCGACATTCTGCTCGAAGAAATCGAAAGTAACCTGATGCGCTGCAATTCGGACGAGTTCTGGAGCGTCCTGCAATGAAATACTCCTGTCTTTACAGCATCGTGCGCTTCGCGCCTTTTGCCGAAACCGAAGAGTTCGCCAATGTCGGCATCGTTCTCTCGGCCCCGACTATCGGCCGCATGGAGTACAGGCTCGCCCGCAGAAACCTGAAACGAGTCAATCACTTCTTCGAGTGCAACAACCTGTTCGCCAAGGCCATGGAGATAGCCCAGAACGAACTGGATGCTGTACGAGCGATGACGGCAGAAGCACAAGAGAGCCAGATCGTTAACCACTTCCGCTTCCTGACCGAGCCCAAGGAGTCGCTGATTCGCTTCAGCCCCATGCGCTCGATCCTAGTGGAAAACTTTGACGCGACCCTTGATGAGCTGTTTGGCCGCTATATCGACCGCCAAGGCATGGCACGCGATCGTCGCGAAGAAGTCATGGTGCGTGAAATTCGCACCCTGTTCACGGAAGCCTCTATCCGTAGCTTCCGCGATGACACCCTGACCGGTGATCTGACCAAGCTGCACCTACCCCTGGTTCACCGCAATGAAGTTGTGGCCGCCATCAAGCCTTTAGCTTTTGACCAGGCCGAACCAAGCGGAATCCTTGACCACTGCGATCAGTGGCTGATGAAGTTCGTGCGTGCAGAGCGGGAAGGAGTTATTCAGTTGAAGAACGTGCTCATACCTGTTGCTGCCCCGGCAGAGAACGATTCGCCCCGCCACCGCAAAGCGGTGCAGATAGCCAAGGACAGCATCAAGGAACGCGGTCTGCAGTTGGTCGACTATCAGGCTACCCAGAAAATCGCTGCCTTCGCGCAGAGCTACGTTCAATAATCCCAAGCAGCTTTCCTGCTTAGCACAAGGCCCGGTAATCCGGGCCTTGTGCTTTTGTTCTTGCGTTACACCATCGAGCTATACCTCGATGATCAAATCCGAGCGAAAGCCAGTATCTTCGCCCGGTTACCCCCTTGGGTTGCAGCCCACACGCGTACCTGCCACGTCATAGTCGACGGCAGCCCATGGACCCACAGCGCCATCTGCTCGGCCATAAAGCCGTCCCAGCGGTTGGCATACGCAGCCCCCTTCCCAGTTCTCAGCTAAGCCACTGGACTTGCCCCTACCAACCCACCACCTTCGAAGCCACGTAATGCGCGGCTTCCGCCACCCAAAATCAACACCCGGTCCCCCACCACAAGCCCCCCAACCTCCCCACACAGTTCCCCCAGCCACTACTTCCCCCTCCCCCCAAACCCACCTATGCTCCGGTGGTCAATACAGGGACGGATGAACGAAGGATTCCCATGCAGGCGGGCAACCTGGAGCTACAGACTTCTTCCCGGCCTTTCCGGCTGGCCGTTTCCGGCGATTGGACGCTGGCGCACTATGCCGCGCTGAAGCGGCGGGTCGCGGAGGTGGTGCCGCAGTTGCAGGCGGATTGCCCGGTCAGTCTGGATGCCCTGGGTGCGTTGGATACGGCGGGGGCCGGGTTGTTGGTGGAGTTGCTCGGGCCGGCGCGTGCGCGCGAGGCGGCGGAGGGGTTGCCGGCGGAGCGGGTGGCGTTGTTGCGTACGGTGGCGGCCGCGCTCGATCAGGAGCCGATCCGCGACATTCCCCATCACTACGGCCTGGACGATGTGCTGGCGCATATTGGCCGGACTGTCGAGGCGGTGTGGCGGCAGCAGCGGACGCTGCTCGGCTTCATCGGCCTGACCCTGGAAAGCCTGGCCCGCACCCTGCCGCGCCCGCGCCGTTGGCGGGTGACGTCGCTGGTGGCGCACATCGAGACCAGCGGGCTGGATGCCATTCCCATCGTCGCCCTGCTGACCTTCCTGGTCGGCGCCGTGGTGGCCTTCCTCGGTGCCACGGTGCTGGCAGATTTCGGCGCCAGCATTTATACGGTCGATCTGGTGGCCTTTTCCTTCCTGCGCGAGTTCGGCGTGCTGCTCGCCGCGATCCTCATGGCGGGGCGAACGGCCAGTGCCTTCGCCGCGCAGATCGGCTCGATGAAGTCGAACGAGGAAATCGACGCCATCCGCACCCTCGGCCTCGATCCCATCGAGCTGCTGGTCCTGCCGCGTTTGCTGGCGATGCTGCTGGCGCTGCCGATCCTCACCTTCATCGCCATGCTCAGCGGCATCGTCGGCGGTGCGCTGGTCTGCGTAGTCAGCCTGGATATTTCCACCGCCATGTTCCTGTCGATGCTGCACGATCACATCGATGTGCAGCATTTCCTGGTGGGCATGGCCAAGGCGCCGGTGTTCGCCTTCCTTATCGCGGTGATCGGCTGCCTGGAGGGCTTCAAGGTCAGCGGCAGCGCGCAGTCGGTGGGCGAGCACACCACGTCCAGCGTGGTGCAGTCGATCTTCATGGTCATCCTGCTGGATGCGCTGGCCGCGCTGTTCTTCATGGAGATGGGCTGGTGACGGCGAGCGACGAAGTGCTGATCGAGGTGCGCGGGCTGGTCAACCGCTTCGGCAGCCAGATCGTCCACGACGGGCTCGACCTGGATATCCGCCGTGGCGAGATTCTCGGCGTGGTCGGCGGTTCGGGGACGGGCAAGTCGGTGCTGTTGCGCAGCATCGTCGGCCTGCGCCGGCCGAACGCCGGCAGCGTACGGGTGTTCGGCGAGAACCTGCTGGCGCTGGGCGAGGAGGCCCGCTCACGGATCGAACGACGCTTCGGCGTGCTGTTCCAGCGCGGGGCGCTGTTCTCCTCGCTCACCGTGCAGGAGAACATCGCCCTGCCATTGATCGAGCATGCCGGCCTCGGCCGCGACGACGCCGAGCACCTGGCCCTGCTGAAGATCGCCCTGACCGGCCTGCCGTCCGGCGCCGCCGAGAAGTACCCGGACGCGCTGTCCGGCGGCATGATCAAGCGCGCCGCCCTGGCCCGCGCCCTGGCCCTCGATCCGGAGGTGCTGTTCCTCGACGAACCCACCGCCGGCCTCGACCCCATCGGCGCGGCGGCCTTCGACCGGTTGATCCTGACCCTGCGCGACGCCCTCGGCCTCAGCGTGTTCCTGGTCACCCACGACCTCGACACGCTCTATTCCATCTGCGACCGCGTCGCCGTGCTGGCGAAGAAACGCGTGCTGGTGGCCGACAGCCTGGAACGGGTGGCCGCCACCGACGACGACTGGATTCGCGACTATTTCCACGGCCCGCGCGGCCGTGCGGCACAGCAGGTTGCCGCCCCCTTGCAGGAGACTCCCTGATGGAAACCCGCGCCCATCACGTGCTGATCGGCCTGTTCACCGTCGTGGCGGTGGGCGGTGCGCTGCTCTTCGCGCTGTGGCTGGCCAAGTCCAGCGTGGACCGCGAATTCGCCTACTACGACGTGATCTTCAACGAGGAGGTCAGCGGCCTGTCGCCCGGCAGCCCGGTGGAGTACAGCGGTATCAAGGTGGGCGACGTCACCCAGCTCAAGCTGGACCCGCAGGACCCGCGCAAGGTGCTGGCGCGCATCCGCGTCTACGGCGGTACGCCGATCAAGCAGGACACCCGCGCCCGCCTGGCCCTGGCCAACATCACCGGCAGCTCGCTGATCCGCATGTACGGCGGCTCGCCGGAAAGCCCGTTGCTGGAGGGCGTGGACGGCAATCCGCCAGTGATCGTCGCCGACCCTTCGCCGATCTCCAAGCTGCTGGCCAATGGCGAGGACCTCATCAGCAGCATCAACGAGCTGGTCAACCGCGCCAGCCAACTGTTCTCCCAGGAGAACGCCGAGCGCGTCGGGCAGACCCTGGCGAACCTGGAGCAGACCACCGCGGTGTTCGCTGCCCAGCGCGAGGACCTCGGCCAGACCCTGCGCCAGCTCGGCGACCTGGGCCGCGACACCCAGGCCGCGCTGCACGAGTTCACCCGTCTCGCCCACAGTGCCAACGGCCTGCTCGACGAGGAAGGACGCGGCCTGCTGGTACGCGCGGAAAAATCCATGGCCGCCCTGGAGCGCTCCACCGCACGCCTCGACCTGCTCCTGCAAGACAACGAGGAATCGCTCAACGACGGCCTCCAGGGGCTCGGCGACATCGGCCCGGCGGTGGACGAATTGCGCGCTACCCTCTCGTCGCTGCGCAGCGTCACTCGCCGCCTCGAGGAGAATCCGTCCGGCTTTCTCTTCGGTCGTGAAAAAGCCCAGGAATTCCAGCCATGAAGCGTTACCGCCTCCTGTTCCTCGTCTTCTGCGCCATGCTGTCAGCCTGCTCCGTCCTGCCGCAGTCGGAGCCGTTGCGCATCTACCGGTTGCCGAGCCAACTCGCCCCCGCAACGGCGACCGCCCCGGTCGAGTGGTCTCTGCGGGTCGGGACGCCGCTGACCAGCCGGGTGCTGGACAGTGCGCGCATCGCCGTCATGCCCGAAGGCGACCGCATCAGCAGCTACCAGGGCGCTCGCTGGAGCGATAGCGCACCGGCATTGGTACGCGACCGGTTGATCGAAGCCTTCCACGACGATGGCCGGGTACAGCGCCTGAGCAGCGACGAGAACCGCCTCCACGCCGACCTGGAACTGGTCAGCGATCTGCGGGCCTTCCAGAGTGAGTACCGGGACGGCACGCCGCACGTCGTGATCCGCCTGGACGCCCGCCTGGTGCGCAGTGCCAACCAGCGCATCGTCGCCAGCCGGCGCTTCGAGGTGAGCGAGCCGAGCCAGGGTGTGGCCGTGGAAGAGGTGGTCCGGGCCTTCGGCCGCGCCGCCGATGCCCTCGGCCGGCAGATCGTGGACTGGACCCTGGCCCAGGAAGGGGCGGCGGTCGCCCCCGTGCGCTGATCAGCGTTTGGCGATGATGTACACGGCGTGCACGATGCCGGGGATATAGCCCAGCAGCGTCAGCAGGATGTTCAGCCAGAAGGCGCCGGCGAAGCCAACCTGGAGGAAGACGCCAAGCGGCGGCAGCAGAATGGCGATGAGGATACGGACCAGATCCATGCGCGTTCTCCTTGTGAGGGGGCACGGCCGGGCGCCGGCCACGCCTTTCTACCGACACCCCGCCGCCGACCGGGTTCCTTGCCGCAGCCCCACAGCGCTGCCCATAATCGGCCGCACCTCCATCAGCGAACCCTGCGGACATGGCCATCACACGCGGCGACCTCGACGAGCACGGACTGATCATCGGCGTATCCCCCGAGCGCTTCCGCGCAGTAGCGATGCCGCTGCTGTTCGACCATCTCAACGCCCAGTGCGAGGGCACCATCGCGGTGAACCGGCAGGCACGGATCGTCTGGATCAACGACAAGTACGCCGAGAAGATCGGCATTCGCGACCCGCGCAGCGTGCTCGGCAAGGAGGTCGAGGAAGTGTTGCCGGCCAGCCAGTTGCGCCGTGTCGTCGAGAGCGGCCAGCCGAGCATGCTCGACCTGATGGCCTTCGGCGACGAACACTTCGTGGTTACCCGTATCCCGCTGCGCGACGAGGACGGCACCCTGGTCGGCGCCATCGGTTTCGTTCTGTTCGATCGCGCCCAGCACCTCAAGCCGCTGATGCAGCAGTACGCGCAACTGCAAAACCAGTTGGCCGCCACCCAGCGCGAGCTGGTCCGTGCCCGCCGTGCGCGCTACACCATCGCCGGTTTCATCGGCGCCAGCCCGGCCGCCAGCGAAGTGAAGCGCCAGGCCCGCCGTGCCGCCCAGCTCGACGCCACGGTGCTGCTGCGCGGCGAGACCGGCACCGGCAAGGAGCTGTTGGCGCAGGGCATTCACAACTTGTCGCTGCGTGCCAGCGGACCTTTCGTCGCGGTGAACGTGGCGGCGATTCCGGAAACCCTGGTGGAGGCCGAGCTGTTCGGCACCGCGCCGGGTGCCTTCACCGGCGCCGATCGTAAGGCGCGGATCGGCAAGTTCGAGGTGGCCAACGGCGGCACCCTGTTCCTCGACGAGATCGGCGACCTGCCCCTCGGCCTACAGGCCAAGCTGCTGCGGGTTTTGCAGGAGCAAGAGGTGGAGCCGCTCGGCTCCAACCAGGTGAAGCCACTCAACGTGCGGGTGATCGCCGCCACCCATGTCGACTTGGAAGCGCGGGTGGCTGCCGGCGAATTCCGCGATGATCTCTACTACCGCCTGAACGTCCTTGCCTTGCGCGTGCCGCCCCTGCGCGAGCGCCGCGAGGACATTCCGGCCCTGGTGGAACACCTGCTGGACGACATCGCCAGCCGCTCCGGCCAACCCTGCCCGGAACTCGCCGACGATGCCCTGGACTGGCTGGCGACGCGCTCCTGGCCGGGCAACGTGCGGCAATTGCGCAACCTGCTGGAGCGGGCGCAACTGGAGGCGGACAGCAGCCCACTGAGCGCAGCCGCCCTGCAACGCCTGCTGGCCGGACAGGATGCAGGGACGATTCCCAGTCCGTCGATTGAGGAAGCACCGCTCCCTCCGCCCGTGGAACCGCCCACCGAGGTGCAGCCCCTGGCCGAGACTCTCGCCGTCGCCGAGCGCGCCGCCCTCCAGGCCGCCCTTGCCGCCTGTAACGGCAACCGCCGTCGCGCCGCCGAACGCCTCGGCATCGCCCGCGCCAGCCTGTACAACAAGCTGCAACAGCATGGGCTCAGCGAGCGGTGATTCCTCCTCTCCCGGATTACGCTTCGCTCGTCCGGGCTACGACCCAAGGGGCGAATGAATTCGCCCTACATGAGTTCGATACCGCAACCGTAGCCCGGATAGCCCCCGACGCAATCCGGGTCGCATCGGGCATGCCGCGTCCATAAGGCTGGACATGCTCATCGCCCATTTTGTCCAAGGAAATGGACATGCCCAAATTCCAGACATGTCCTTCGCATCATCCAAATCCGGCTTTAATTCGCTGTAACCGCTCTAAATCGGACTATCCACGGTCCATCGCAGTGGCTGGCACGCCTTTCGCTCTCTGACCCGACAACGGGCACTGCCAGCCCGAGTGAACCGGCCGCTCGAACGGCCGCTCCGACAACAACAACAAGAAGGAACTGCCCATGGGCACCCTTGGAATCCTGATTTCCCTCGCATTGCTGATGTACCTCGCCTACCGGGGCATCAACGTGCTGATCCTGGCCCCGCTGCTGGCCCTGCTGGCGCTGCTGTTTTCCGGCGAGGCGGCGATGCTGCTGCCGACCTACACGCAAGTGTTCATGAAGGCCATGGGCGGCTACGTCATTCAGTTCTTCCCGCTGTTCCTGCTCGGCGCGCTGTTCGGCAAGCTGATGGACGACTCCGGTTCGGCCCGTGCCATCGCCCACGGCATCGTCGCCAAGGTCGGCAGCCAGCGCGCCATCCTGGCCATCGTGCTGGCCTGCGGCATCCTCACCTACGGCGGCGTCTCGCTGTTCGTGGTGGCCTTCGCGGTCTACCCGATCGGCGCCGCGCTGTTCCGCGAGGCGGGCATTCCCAAGCGGCTGATCCCCGGCGCCATCGCCCTCGGCTCCTTCACCTTCACCATGACCGCCCTGCCCGGCACCCCGGCTATCCAGAACGCCATTCCCAATCCCTTCTTCGGTACCGACGCCTTCGCCGCGCCGGGCCTGGGTTTGATCGCCGGGTTGATCATGTTCGGCCTCGGCACCTGGTGGCTGAGCGCCCAGGCGCGCAAGCTGATGGCCACCGGCGAAGGCTACGGCACCCACCGCGACGAACCGGAATCCCAGGACGGCCTGCCGATTCCCGGCTTCTGGCTGGCGCTGCTGCCGATCGTCCTGGTGATCGTGCTCAACTTCATCATGGCCAAACTGTTCCTGCCGACCCTGGACACCAGCTACTTGGCCAAACCGGAATACGGCGGCCTGCAGGACGCCAAGTCGCTGATCGGCATCTGGGCCATCATTGTCGCCCTCACGGCGGCTTGCCTGCTGCTCATCGCGATGCACTGGAAGCGCTGGCTGGACCTGAAGAAGAGCATCAACGAAGGTGCCTTCGGCTCCATGCTGCCGATCCTCAACACCGCCTCGGAGGTCGGCTACGGCACGGTGATCGCTTCGCTGGCCGGCTTCATCGTGATCCGCGATTTCGTCCTCGGCGTGTCCTCGAACCCTCTGATTTCCGAGGCGGTGGCGGTGAATATCCTGGCCGGCATCACCGGCTCGGCGTCGGGCGGCATGTCCATCGCCCTGAAGACTCTCGGCGAGCAGTACCTGGCCCTGGGCACCGCCGCCGGCATCAGCCCCGAGCTGCTGCACCGGGTCGCCGCCATGGCCTCCGGCTGCATGGACACCCTGCCGCACAACGGCGCGGTGATTTCGCTGCTGGCCATCTGCAAGCTCACCCACCGCGAGTCGTACAAGTTCATCTTCGTCAACACCGTGGCCTTCCCGCTGCTGGCGCTGGTCGTGGTCATCACGCTGGGCACGCTGTTCGGCAGCTTCTGATTTCACGCGCGGCGCTCGCCGCCGCGCCGATCCATTCGTTTTCCGAGAACGCAACATGAGCAAAGTCACCAGCGCCGCCGTAGCCGTCGCGCAGATTCCCGACGGTGCCAACCTGGCCACCGGCGGCTTCGTCGGCATCGGTTTCGCCGAAGAGCTGGCCATCGCCCTGGAGCAGCGCTTCCTCACCGAAGGCGCGCCGCGCGACCTGACCCTGGTCTACGCCGCCGGCCAGGGCGACGGCAAGGGGCGCGGACTCAATCATCTGGCTCATGAGGGACTGGTGCGGCGGGTGATCGGCGGCCACTGGGGACTGGTACCCGGCCTGCAGAAGCTCGCCGTGGACAACCGAATCGAGGCCTACAATCTGCCGCAGGGGGTGATCTCCCAGCTATTCCGCGACATCGCCGCGGGCAAGCCGGGGCAACTGTCGAAGATCGGCCTCGGCACCTTCGTCGATCCGCAGTACGGCGGCGGCAAGCTGAACGCGAAGACCACTGCCGATCTGGTCCGGCGCCTGCCCATCGACGGCGAGGACTACCTGTTCTACAGCACCTTCCCGATTCACGTGGCGCTGATCCGCGCCACCAGCGCCGATCTGGACGGCAACCTGTCCATGGAACGCGAGGCGCTGACCATCGAGAGCCTGGCCATCGCCATGGCGGCGAAGAACTCCGGCGGCCGGGTGATCGTCCAGGTCGAACGCATCGTCGAACGCGGCTCGCTGAACCCCCGCGAGGTGAAGATTCCCGGCATTCTCGTCGATCATGTGGTGGTGGCCGAGCCGCAGAATCACCAGCAGACCTTCGCCACCGCCTACAACCCGGCGTTCGCCGCCGAGATCCGCGTGCCGGTGGATAGCCTCCGGCCGATGCCGCTGGACGTGCGCAAGGTCATCGCTCGCCGCGCCGCCCAGGAGTTGAAACCCGGCGCCGTGGTCAACCTCGGCATCGGCATGCCCGAGGGCGTCGCCTCGGTGGCCGCCGAGGAGGGCGTGATCGACCTGCTCACCCTCACCGCCGAGCCCGGCGTGATTGGCGGCGTGCCCGCCTCCGGCCTGGACTTCGGCGCAGCGAGCAACCACAGCGCGCTGATCGACCAGCCCTACCAGTTCGACTTCTACGACGGCGGCGGCCTGGACCTGGCCTTCCTCGGTCTGGCCCAGGCAGATGCGGCCGGCAACCTCAACGTCTCCCGCTTCGGCAGCCGCCTGGCCGGCGCCGGCGGCTTCATCAACATCAGCCAGAGCGCCAAGGAGGTGGTGTTCGTTGGCACCTTCAGCGCGGGCGCCCAAGACATCCGGGTGATCGACGGACAGTTGCGCATCCATCAGGACGGCGCACTGCGCAAGTTCGTCCACACCGTGGAGCACCGCACCTTCTCCGGCAAGCTCGCCGCCGAACGCGGCCAGCCGGTGCTGTACATCACCGAGCGCTGCGTGTTCCGCCTCACGGGCGAAGGGCTGGAGCTGATCGAGATTGCCCCCGGAGTGGACCTGGAGCGAGACATCCTGGCGCGCATGGACTTCCGCCCGCTGGTCCGCGAGCCAAAGGAAATGGACCGTGCGCTGTTCCTCCCCGAACCCACCGGCCTGCGCACCCACCTGACCGGCCGCCCCGTTGCGTGACGGCCGGGCCGCCTTGGCCCGGTTGTTTTTTTCAGCCTGCGTGGGCGACTGAATTCGCCCCTAAAGATTGACTGCAAGCCGGCCCGCTTCTGTAGGAGCCAGCTCTGCTGGCGAAGCGTTTGCTCCGCCCATTCGCGAGCAAGCTCGCTCCTACACAGGAAATGCTGACTTGTAGGGGCGAATTCATTCGCCCAAGGGAACCCGACCATACGCCACGGCGGGCGAACTATAGTTATCCGCTCCAGTCTTCAGCCTTCTACCCGTCCCGAAAGAAGGAGCATTCATGAGCAAGGTCTATAAGGTCGCGGTCATCGTCGGTAGCCTGCGCAAGGCGTCCATCAACCGCAAGCTGGCCAATGCGCTGGTCGGGCTGGCGCCGTCCTCGCTGAACATGGAAATCGTCGAGATCGGCGATCTGCCGTTGTACAACGAGGACATCGACGTCACCCCGCCACCGGCGTCCTACAGCGCCTTCCGCGACAAGCTGAAGGCCGCCGATGCGTTTCTCTTCGTGACCCCGGAGTACAACCGCTCGATGCCAGCGCCGATGAAGAACGCCATCGACGTCGGCTCACGCCCCTATGGCCAGAGCCACTTCACCGGCAAGCCGGGCGCGGTGCTCAGCGCCTCGCCGGGGGCCATCGGCGGCTTCGGTGCCAACCATCACCTGCGCCAGTCCATGGTGTTCCTCGACGTGCGCATGATGCAGCAACCCGAGGCTTACCTCGGCGGTGCGGCCAGCTTCTTCGACGAAGCCGGCAACCTCTCCGACGGCATCAAGCCCTTCCTGCAGAAGTTCGTCGGCGCCTATGCCGACTGGGTGGCGCTGCACGCCGGCCGCTGAGTCGCCTCGCGCAGCTCTGCCATCAGAGCCTGTACCAGCTCCGCCGCTGGCAGCTCCCGCGCCAGCGGCGCACCCTGCCCGGCCCATTGCACGGCGAAATCGCCATTGCCCTGGGCCGTGGCGGCGGCGACCAGGGCCTTGGCCGCGTCGTAGGCGATGGGGTAGTCCGGCAGCGGCGGCGCATTCGGCTCGTCGACCGTCTCGAACAGGCGATTCGGCAACCCGCGCGCGGCGCGCCCGGATATCCCGGCGATCACCTGGGTACGCTGGCCGCGCTCGCTCCTGAGCGCCGCGCGGAAAGCGGCGTTGGCAGCGGATTCCGGGCAGCCGATAAAGGCGGTGCCAAGCTGCCCGGCCTCAGCTCCCAGCGCGAAAACAGCGGCCAGACCGGCGCCATCCATCAACCCACCAGCCGCGATCACCGGCAGCCGGCAACGGCTGGACAGCAAGCGCACCAGGGCAAAGGTGCCGATCCGCGCATCGCCCCGTTCGGGCTCGAACACCCCACGGTGGCCGCCCGCTTCGTAGCCCTGGGCAACCACCGCGTCGATTCCCGCCGCCTCGACCTGCTCCGCCTCGGCCAAGGTGGTGGCGCTGGCCAACAGGCGAATCCCGGCCGCGCGCAGCGCATCGATCCACTCCCGGCGCGGCAGGCCGAAATGGAAGCTCACGACGGCGGGACGCTCGGCCAGCAGCATCTCCAGCATCGCCTCGTCCTCGACGAAGCTCTTGTAGATCTCCGCCAGCCTTGCCGGCGGTTCGGCGCCGAACTCGGCGAACACCGGGCGTAAATGCGCCAGCCAGGCGGCCTCGCGTGCCGGATCGGCCTGGGCCGGGCGATGGCAGAACAGATTGACGTTGAATGGCTTGCCAGTGAGTGCGCGGGTCGCCGCGATCATTGCGCGCGCCTGCTCCGGCGTGCTGGCGCCGACGCCGATGGAGCCCAGCGCGCCAGCATTGCTGACCGCCGCGGCCAGCGACGGCGTGGACACACCCACCATCGGTGCCTGGATGATGGGATGCTCGATACCGAGCAGGCGGGAGAGGCGAGTGGTCATGCTGAATCCTTCCAGGTGATGCGACTTGACCAAGTTATCTCAAGAAAAGATGATCATTACAAATGCATTCTCTAATTGAGATATAAATGGACCTCACCACCCTGGAAATCTTCCGCCTGGTCGCCCTGGAGAACAGCATCACCCGTGCCGCCCAACGCCTGCAGCGGGTGCAGTCGAACGTCACCACGCGCATCCAGCAACTGGAAGAGGAGCTGGGCGTGGCGCTGTTCCTGCGCGACGGCAAGCGCATGTCCCTGACCGAGCAGGGCCGAGCATTCCTCGACTACGCTGAGCGCCTGCTGTCGCTGGCTGACGAAGCGCGCCAAGCGATGCACCCCGACCGCCCCGGCGGACGACTGCGCCTGGGCAGCATGGAAAGCACCGCCGCGACACGTCTACCACGGCCGCTGGCGGCGTTTCACGGCGAATGTCCCGAGGTCACATTGGAAGTGAGCACCGGCACCAGCGCCGCGCTGATCGACGGCGTGCTCGCACGACGGCTGGATTGCGCGCTCGTGGCGCTGCCGGAGAACCTGGACGCCACAGCGCTGCCGGGACAAGGCCTGCAAGGCGACGCGGTGTTCCGGGAGGAGTTGCTGCTGGCCCTGCCGCCCGGTCATCCCGTCGTGGAGAGCCCGGCGCAGGTGCGCGTGCAGACCCTCGCCGGCTTCGCCAAGGGCTGCACCTACCGCCAGATCGGCGAGCAGTGGCTGACCGCCGAGGGCACCCCGCCCGGTTTCCGCGTCCAGGAAGTCGGCTCCTACCATGCCATCCTTGCCTGCGTCGCGGCCGGCACCTGCATCGGCGTGCTGCCGCGCTCGGTACTCGACTTGCAGCGCGACCCGGCGCCGGTCGTCACTCACTCGCTGCGCGAGATCGACACCTGGCTGGTCTGGCGCGACGGCTACGCCACAGCAGCGTTCCAGCGTTTCCGTGGATTGTTTGGCCAAAACGGAGCGTAGAAGCAGCCGTTGTGACGGAGCGGATCGTCAGATCGCCTGGTCCGCGCGGAATGCCTGCGCCAGCCCGAGCTCACGAAAGCGCTCACTGAGATGATCGATGAAAGCCCTCGTCTTCGCCGGCAACAACCGGCTACTGGCGAAGTAGAGCGAGATCGGCCCGGCGTCGGCATACCACTCCGGTAACACCCGTACCAGCGCTCCGCTACGCAGATGGGGCAGCACATCAGGGACCGCCAGCAGCCCTACACCAAGACCGAGCAGCACGCTGCGGCACAGTGCTGCCGGATCGTTCATCCGCATCCTGGCGCGGAATTCCACCGGCATTTCCCGGCCGTCCCCATGGCGCAGTTGCCATTGCCGTATGCGGCCAGTGCGCATCGAGCGCATGGCAATGCCGTCCCATGCCGCCAGATCGGAAGGATCGAGCGGCAACGGGCGTCCTTCCAGATAGGCGGGCGAGGCCACCGCAACGATGTGCAGACGGGTCAGCTCCCGTGCGGCCACACCCGGCGTCAGTTCGAAGCCACCGCCGATCGCCACGTCGAAACCTTCGGCAATCAGGTCCACGGGACGGTTATCGAATTGCCATTCCAGCTCCACCGCCGGGAAACGCGCACAGAACGCCGGCATCAACGGCAGCAGATGGTCACGGCCGAACGCGGGCGCCGCACTGATCCGTAACACACCGGAAGGCTCGCTGACCGTGCCGGCCAGCTCGGCAATGGCCACCTGAATGCTTTCCAGCCCCCCGCTGACCGAACCGAGGAAGCGCTCTCCAGCTTCCGTGAGCGTGAGACGCCGGGTGCTGCGCTGGAACAGGCGTACGCCGAGGTTGCGCTCCAATTGGGCGACATTGCGGCTGATCGCAGCAGGGGTGAGGCCGAGCCGGCGAGCGGCGGCGGAAAAACTGCCGAGTTCGGCACTGCGAACGAAGGATTCCAGATTGGCCAGGGTTTCCATGATGGAGCATCTTCAACTATCGATTGAAAGTGATTCTAGCCATTACCTGCTACCGAAGGATAAGTCGAACACCGATAGTGGCTTCACCTGACAACGCAACCCGAGATCCCCCCTATGTCCACTCCCCTTTCCCAATCCATCGACAACCCGCTCCAAGGAGACGCCATGACCCTTTCCATTATCGGCGCCGGTGCCATCGGTACGGCCATTGCCCAGCGCCTGGCCGCCGCCGGCCTCGACTTCAGCATCGCCAACAGCCGGGGGCCGGAAAGCCTGACCGCCTTGGTTCGCGACCTGGGACCACATGCCAGCGCAGTAACCACTCGCGAAGCCGCCCAGGCCGATATCGTCTTCCTGGCGGTGAACTGGTCGAGATTGCCGGAAGCCGTGAAAGACCTCGGCCCCTGGGATGGGCGCATCGTCATCGACGCCAACAATGCCATCGAGGCGCCCAGTTTCACCGCGGTGGACCTCGGCAGCCGCGCCTCCAGCGACGTGGTATCGGACCTGATGCCCGGCGCGCGGGTGGTGAAAGCCTTCAACCATTTACAGGCAGCGCTGCTCGCCAGCGACCCGCAGACCGAAGGCGGCCGACGCGTACTGTTCTACTCCGGTGACGATACCCGGGCGAAAGCCGAGGTTGGCAAGCTGATCGAGCGCCTTGGTTTTGCCGGTATCGATCTCGGCACCCTGGCCGGCGGTGGCCGTCTGGCACAATTCCCGGGCGGTCCGTTGCCGGTGCATAACCTGGTGCGCTTCGGCTGAAACCAACACCCCCACGCCACTTATTCCAACAACCGCAAACCACGTCACACTTGACTTGCTTCGGACCTCTCGGAGACAGCAAGCCCACCCCCCGCATGATCTTGTGCGTCAAGCCGCCGCACCCCGGCGGCCATGACGGCAGTCCATTGGCAATACGAGAGAAACGCCATGAGAAGATTTCTGCTGGGGGCGGTGAGCGCCCTGTCCGTTTCCGTCGCGCTGGCCGCCGAGCCGACACCGCCGACGCACTGGAGCTACCAGGGCGAAAACGGCCCGGACCATTGGGCCCAGATGGATCCGGGCTTCAGCACCTGTGCACTTGGCAAGATGCAGTCGCCGATCGACATCCGTAACGCCGTGAAGGCCGATCTTCCGGAAATCCAGTTCGACTACACCGCCGGCCCGGCCGAAGTGGTGAACAACGGCCACACCATCCAGGTCACCCTGCCCGAATCCGGCAGCATCGACATCGGCGGTACCCGCTACTCGCTGGTGCAATTCCACTTCCACACGCCGAGCGAAGAGAAAGTCTCCGGCATGGCGTTCCCCATGGTCGCGCACTTCGTGCACAAGAGTGCCGACGGTCAGTTGGCGGTCGTCGCCGTGCTGATCAAGGAAGGCCACGAGAACCCGGGCCTGGCCAAGGTGCTCGACGCCCTTCCGACGAAGGAGGGTGAGAGCCATCCGCTGGAGGTCAAGCTGAATCCGGCCGACATCCTGCCGCCGCAACATGGCTACTACGCCTTCACCGGCTCGCTCACCACCCCTCCATGCAGCGAGAACGTGCGCTGGCAGGTGCTCAAGCAGCCCATCGAGCTGTCCCACAAGCAGATTGCCGAGTTCCAGCACCTCTACCCGATGAACGCGCGCCCGACCCAGCCGCTGAACGGCCGCAAGATCGAGGAAAGCCGTACCTGATGTACACCGGGGCAGCGCCCCGGTCCGAACCGATTTTCCATAACCAGCGGGTGCAGCTTCCCCTATTGCCCGCTGGTTTTTTTTATTTCTCCGTGACGGTGCGAGTGCCGGAGGATGAGCTGTAGGGGCGAATTCACTCGCCGATTCAGCATCGCCGGGCGAATGAATTCGCCCCTACAGGTTCAGGCTAAACACCACCGGTTCCGAACGCCTGCCGCTGGCAGGGGCCTAAACGTGTAGGCCCCCTTGAGAAATGGCGAGGTGTCCATGCTTATTCACAGCCTGTCCTGTCTGGACCACCGGAACGACCGGTTCAATCCCGCCTGGCTGGCCGACGAGTCGCCGCTGAACGACCTCGATCAGGCCGAGAGCGAAGACCAGCAGGAAGCCCCCGATCTCGACGAAGAGACGCTGGAAAACCTGGAAGAACTGCCCCCGCCGCCCGACCCGATCCCCGACCCTGGGCCGATGTGATCAGGGTCGGCGCGCATTCCACGGCTGTGCGGCGAGGTGCTCGCCGAGATAGTCGAGGAAACAGGCGATGCGCGAGGCAAGCGCGGTGTTGCGGTAATACACCGCGTGGATCGGCTGGCAAACATCCAGCGTTTCTTCCTTCAGTACCTGGACCAACCCGCCGTTGGCGCGGTCGTGGGCGGTCATGAAGTCGGACAGACAGACCAGCCCCTCTCCGGCCAGCGCCAGTTGGCGCAGGGTCTCGCCGCTGGAAGCCTGCAGCGTCGGCGTCACCGCCAAGCCGTCGCCATGGGCGTGGCGCAGCGGCCACTGGTTCAGGCTCTCCGGCAGGGTGAATCCGAGCAGGCTGTGCCCGGCCAGCTCATCCACGTTGGCCGGTGTCCCTCGCGCCGACAAGTAGGCCGGGCTGGCCAACACCCGCAGGCGGCTGGCGCCGAGCGCACGGGCGTGCAGGCTGGAGTCGCGCAGCGTGCCGATGCGGATCGCCAGGTCGGTACGCTGTTCGATCAAGTCGATGATCCGGTCGCTGGTATGCAGCTCCAGCTCGATGTCCGGATAACGCTGGCGGAAGCCGCCGACCAGCGGCACCAGCACGTGCAGCATGAACGGCGAGGCGGCGTTGACCCGCAGGCGTCCGGACGGGCTTTGGCGCCGCACCGCCATCTGCTCTTCCGCTTCCTCGACACTGGCCAGAATCCGCCGGGCCTGGGCGAGGAACGCCTCGCCCTCCTCGGTCAGCTCCAGGCGGCGGGTGGTACGCCGCAGCAAGGTGACTTCCAGCTTGTCCTCCAGGCGGCCGAGGGCCCGGCTGATGCCGGAGGCGGTCTGCCCCAGTTGTTCGGCGGCAGCGGTGATGGAGCCGCTGTCGACCACCGTGGCGAAGGCCTGCAATTCATCCAGCGTCGTTTTCATTCATGACTCGCAAGCAAATATCCTTGGCGTAAGACCCGGTTTTTCCGCATGAGTCTGGCGTACAGACTGCGTGCCATCAATCACCGGAGCCTCATTCCATGCCCATCGCCTTGCTCGCGCTCACCCTGAGCGCCTTCGCCATCGGCACGACGGAGTTCGTCATCGTCGGCCTGATCCCCACCATCGCCAGCGACCTCGGCGTCAGCCTGCCGTCGGCCGGCCTGCTGGTCAGCCTCTATGCCCTCGGCGTGGCGGTCGGCGCCCCCGTGCTTACGGCCCTCACCGGCCGCGTGCCGCGCAAGCGCCTGCTGTTGGCGCTGATGGCACTCTTCACCATCGGTAACCTGCTGGCCTGGCAAGCGCCCGGATACGAATCGCTGATCCTGGCGCGCATCGTCACCGGCCTCGCCCACGGGGTGTTCTTCTCCATTGGCTCGACCATCGCCACCAGCCTGGTCTCCAAGGAGAAGGCCGCCAGTGCCATCGCCATCATGTTCACCGGACTCACCGTGGCCCTGGTCACCGGCGTGCCACTGGGTACCTTCATCGGCCAGCAGTTCGGCTGGCGCGAAACCTTCCTCGCGGTGTCGGCGCTGGGCGTAATCGCCTTCCTCGGCAGCCTGTTCTTCGTCCCCGCGGATATCGCGCACAGCAAACCGGCATCGCTGCTGCAACAGCTTCGGGTGCTGAAGACCCCGCGCCTGCTGCTGGTCTACGCGATGACTGCTATCGGCTACGGCGGCTCCTTCATCGCCTTTACCTTCCTCGCGCCGATCCTGCAGGAGATCACCGGGTTCAGCGCCGGCTCCGTGGGCTTGGTGCTGCTGGTGTATGGCGTATCGGTGGCGGTGGGGAACCTCTGGGGCGGCAAGCTGGCCGACCGCCGCGGCCCCATCGGCGCGCTACTGACTATCTTCGCCCTGCTCGCGGCGGTGCTGTTCGTCTTTACCTTCACCGCCGCCACGCCCTGGCTGGCGCTGGCCACCGTACTGGTGTGGGGCGCAGTGGCGTTCGGCAACGTACCGGGCCTGCAGGTCTACGTGGTGCGCCAAGCCGAACACCACACACCGGGGGCGGTGGACGTCGCCTCGGGTTTGAACATCGCGGCCTTCAACCTGGGCATCGCCGGCGGCGCCTGGATCGGGGGACATATCGTCGCCTCCCTGGGTCTGATTCATACCGCCTGGATCGGCGCCCTGATGGTGCTGGTGGCGCTGGCGCTGACCGCCTGGAGCGGCCGCCTCGACCGCAACGGTCCGGTGTCCGCCCATTCCGGTGAAACAGCATTCGCCGCCGGCCACTGATTTTTCAATCACGGAGACAACGCATGAGCATTCCCGCATTCGGCCTCGGCACCTTCCGCCTCAAAGGCCAGCAGGTGATCGATTCGGTCCGCACGGGCCTGGAGCTGGGCTATCGCCACATCGATACCGCACAGATCTACGAGAACGAGGCCGACGTCGGCCAAGCCATCGCCGAGAGCGATGTGCCGCGCAAGGAGCTGTTCGTCACGACCAAGGTCTGGACCGCCAATCTCGGCCGTGACCGGCTGATTGCCAGTCTCGAGGAGAGCCTCGCCAAGCTGCGCCTGGAACAGGTCGACCTGGCACTGATCCACTGGCCGTCTCCTGGCAACGAACTGGACGTGGCCGACTACCTTGGCAGCCTGCTGGAAGCCAGGCGCCAGGGCCTGACGCGGTCGATCGGCGTCTCCAACTTCACCATCGCCCATCTGCAACGGGCCATCGACACCGTGGGCGCCCACGAGATCGCCACCAATCAGGTGGAAATCCACCCCTTCCTGCAGAACCATGCCCTGGTGGACTTCGCCCGCCGCCACGGCATCCACCTGACCGCCTACATGCCGCTGGCCTACGGCAAGGTGCTGCACGATCCGCTGCTCCAGGGCATCGCCGCCCATCACGATGCCACGCCGGCTCAGGTGGCCCTGGCCTGGCTGCTGCAACAGGGTTTCGCGGTGATTCCGTCGTCCACCCGCCGGGAGAACCTCGCCAGCAACCTGGAGGCCCAGCGGCTGCGCCTCTCCGACGAAGACATGGCTGCCATCGCCGGGCTGGACCGCAACGAGCGCATCGCCAATCCCAGCTTCGCGCCGAACTGGGACTGATCGCCTGCTACGCTGCGGCGACTTCGTCGCTCTGCTCGAGGAGAACCCGATGATTCATGTAATTGCCGACATCAGAACTGCACCCGGCGCACGTCCGCGTGTCCTCCAGGCGCTCGCCGCCATCACCCCGCTCGTGCGTGCCGAGGCCGGCTGCCTCGGTTACACCGCAACCCTGGACGCCGACACCGATCTGCTACGCCAGACCAGGGATGACACCAGCATCCTGATGGTGGAGCGCTGGGAAAGCCTGGAACATCTGAAGGCCCACCTCGAAGCGCCCCACATGCTGGCCTATCGCAAGCAGGTAACCGCAGACGTGGTCGACGTCAGTCTACGGGTGCTGACGGAAGCCTGATCGGGGAAAGCGCCGAACCTAGAAAACCGCGCAGGCACGAGCCGGCGCGGTTTCGCTCATACGTTACGCTCAGCGGCGTTCAGCGGGGGTTGCCGATGGTGCTGACCCTCTTCTTCCTCCACGATCTCCAGCACGACGTGATCGCCCGTTTCGTTGGTGCCCGAAGGTGGTTGGCCTCCCCCTTCCATCGTCTCCAGCTCGGTGTCGTCATGCGGCTCGCTGGGCAGTGGTTGCGAACCGGATGGGCGACCGTGCAGACGGTTGGCCGCCTGGTCGAGCAGCGAGCCCGCTTTCTCCTGAATGAGACTGGCCGCCTTGTCGAACACCGGCCCGCCCAGAACAGCAGCTGCCGTCCAGACTCCAAACACCGGAGCCGAAACGGCGGTGTTCACCGCCTGACCGATGGCCGCGGTACCGACGGCGCCGATCCCGGCCTTTTGCGCTGCTTCGGTCGCGGCGACCTTCGCTGCCACGGCGCCCGCGAAGCCGCCGCCCAGGATACCTACGCTGAGGGTCAGGTTGGTGGCCGTGCCCAGGTTGCGGATCGATGCCAGCGTTTCGGTCGTCGCATCCACCGGAATCTGGAGAAGACGCTTTCCACCATTGATCAGAGGGTCCTTCCACGGATTGACTTCCTTCAATGCCGTGTATTGCGCCTCCCAATCCTGGCGGCCCAGCAGGTATTCGGGGCCGACTCGGTGATTCTGCTCGCTCACGGCGTTGAGCCCCGCATAGGAGGCAACGCCTGCGGCCACGCCCCCCGCAGCACTCATCCAGGAATCCAGCTCCGCCGCTCCCTTTTCCGACAGTTTGTCCGCCCCGACGGCCGCCGTGCCGATACGCAGCACATTGCGCAGGCTGTAGGTCTGGAAGGCCACAGTCACCTCGGCGGCAGTCCGCCCTAATCCAGGTTCCCTGGCCTTGGCGGCATCGGCCATCACCGCTTCCAGTTGCTCCGGTTTCGCTGTCAGCCATTGAGTATCGCTGGTGGCCTTTTTTAGCAACCCGCTCCCGCCACCGACCGTATCGACAGCGCCCGAGAACAAGCCGGCGATGAAACCGACCATTTGAGGCGTCTTGGCGAAGGCCGTGAGACCGGGCACCGTATCGATCAAGCGCGAAGCGATTGCGAAGGGGACCGAGCGCGCGGCCCCTACCACCCCCTGGGATAGACGATCCAGCTTCTGCCCCTTGGCCAGCGTGGCCTCGACGCTTTCCGGCGTCTCGCCCATCTCGTTCAGGCGGATTGCCCGCTGGTCGATCAGTTGCTGGAACGCCTCCCTGTTCTGGCCGGTGATGTGCGGCTCGAAAAGCTGCTGCAGCTTGGCGCGTAGAGCGACGGCATTCGGAGAATGCTCGGGATCGGCTACGCCGACGACGGTATTCACCCAACGGGTCGAGCCCATATAGGTCGCGCCGGTGCTCGACGGAGCATTCGACCGGCCGGAAACGTTTCCGGCATCGGGGTCGTGGTCCGAGCGGAAGGAATCTCCCAGCAGGGAGAGCGGGCTTTGATTACCTGGGTTGCCTACATGCATGATGACCTCTTGAGGTGACGATTCGTTCAACAAACAAACCGGACTTGAGTCTCGTCAACCGGAGTCCCAAGCCCATTGCGGCTTTGTTTCAGTGGTATGAGCGCACGATGGGGTTCCACCCGACAGGATGAGGCCAGGCGGAAGCGGCGGTGGCAGCCGCCCTGGCGCGTTTCTGCATGATCGATGTGGTGGTGAACAACATCGGTTATGGCCAGATGGGCGGTTTCGAGGAGATCGATGCCCTGGCCATCGAACAACAGTTCGCACCAATCTATTCGGCACCTTTCACGTCACCCGCGCCGTGCTGCCCGCCATGCGCCGCCAGCGCGCCGGGTGTATCTTCAACTTGTCGTCGGTAGGCGGCATGCTCGGCTTCGCCGGTGCCTCGGTGTACTGCGCGACCAAATTCGCGCTGGAGGGCTTCTCCGAGTCCTTGGCCCTGGAGGTGGCGGACTTCGGTATCCGCGTCACCATCGTCGAGCCCGGCTTCTTCCGGACCGACTTCCTCGATGGCAGCTCGGGGCGCTACGGCAACCGCCCGGTCGATGATGCCGACTACGCCAGCCGCTCGGCGCAATGGCGCGACACCTACGAGGTGCACAACCATCGACAGGCCGGCGACCCGGCGAAACTGGGCCTGGCCTTGGTGCGCCTCGCCGGCGAGGCAAATCTACCGCTGCGTTATGCGGCCGGTGCCGATGCCCTGCAAAGCATTCTCGACAAACTCGAGCAGGTCCGCGGCGAGATGGAGCAGTGGAGCGAGTTGTCGCGTTCGACAGATGGGCCGTTCCGATCATGCCGCCGTAGGGGTTCACTCCTACGACGGCCAGGTCGGATTCCGTGGGACGAAGTCATTCGCCCCCCAGTGGAGCGAGCTCTGCTCGCGAATTCGCCAGCAGAGCTGGCTCCTACAAGGCCCGGCCATTGCAGATGAATTCGCTCCCAAATGGAGTACCTGTAGGGGCGAATTCATTCGCCCCTTTCCCCTGTCCCGCTACCAGGGCAACGGATTCAGCAGATAGGCCGCCATGTAAGCGGCAACCAGAAGAACGCTGGCGATCTCGATAAGGGTTCTGTGCATTTCCATGGCGTCCTTGCCGGGGCTCGGCGGGTCAGACGGCTCTTCCCGCTCCGACCCTCTGAAAAGCAACTTGTTCCGTCTCAGCGCCAACAATCGACGGCGTTGCCGGTCCCGCTGGTGCCTCGCTCGCCCGTCGCCGTCAAAGTGAGGTTGGCGCATTCGCTGTCCTTAGCCTGAGTGCCCTGCGCGACAGCGCTGAGCAGGTAGCCACCATCTTCGTCCTCTCCTTCGGCCAGGGTGAGCTGGTAGTAGCCGGTATCGCTGAGGCCGCTGTTGCGCAGGCCGAGCTTGGACAGGCTCACATCGCTGGTCACGTAGCCGTTGTTCTGCGCGTAGTAGCGCTCCTCCCGCGCCGCCGCCTCGTTGAGCAGGGCGATCCCTTCCGCGCGGTGGGCACGGAGGACGTAGCGCTGGTAGCTGGGGACGGCGATGGCAGCCAGGATCGCCAGGATGACCACGACGATCATCATCTCGATCAGGGTAAAGCCGTGCTGTCGACGCATTGCCGTCACTCCTTGTTCTCGATACTTCGCCAGCTTTGCCGGCCGGACGCGCTAGCACTGCCGGAGAGGGTCTCGCAGCCGTCCGAACCGCAGGCCACGACGTTACCGTCCGCGTCGCGGCTGATGGTGAAGCCCCCGGTGAGGCCGTCCATCTGTACCGCCGAGACGGAAGCACCGTCGTAGCTGTCCTGGCTGTCGACGACACCGTCATTGTTCAGATCAAGCGCGACGGAAGCGAGCGCACCGCCGGTAGTGGGGTCGAGGGTCAGCAGCCACGTGGTGACGCCGTCTTCGCAGGGGTCCTCGTTCGGAGTCAGGGTGCTGGCGATCAGTACCCCGTCGGTGACGTAGGGGTTGGTGACGACCATTTCCCCTTCCAGGGCGTTGCCCACCTTGAGGTCGAGATACCAGCCGTAGTGGTGCACGTCGCCGTCATCGTCCAGCCAGTCGATTTCGTTGTCGCTGCTCGTCCGGATAGTGGAGGTCACCGCGGTGCCGTTGTTGTCGAAGCTAGCGGTGGTCTGCAGCTCGAAGGTCTGCTCCAGCAAGTCGTCGCGGCTCAGGCTGGGCGTACTGCTGGCCGTGTCGGCGACGGTGGCCGCGGTGTCCCAGATGCCGTAGAGGCTCATGGCGACGCTGGTGTTGGGGTCGGCATCGTCGTGTTCCAGGTACTTGCCGGTGCCGAAGATGACGATGTAACCCGTGCCGTTGGGATGCTTGGCCAGGTAGGGACGGGACGTGATCGGCTGGACGGTCCCGTTGGAGGACCTGGCGCTGTAAAGCGGCTCGCCGCTGAACGACACGTCGTAGCCGCCGGTGGTCGTACCCAGCACATCGAAGCGCCACAGGTTACCGTGCAGGTCGCCGGCGTAGATATAGTCGGCGATCAGGTCGCCATTCAGATCGGCGACATAGGGGCTGGCCATGCCGTTGGCCCCGGAGGAATCGTCTTCGACGGTGATCGCCTTGATCAGGCTGCCGTCCTCGACGTCGATCAGGTAGAGCACCGCCTGGTCGCTGTCGCTGTTGTAGCCGTTGCCGGCGACCACCGCCCATTGGCCGTTGTGCAGCCGAGTGACAGCCGGCTTGGAATAGGTGAAGCCCAGCTCGCTGTAGTCGCTGTCGTCCGCGCTGATTTCCCAGAGCAGCGAGATATTGTCCGGATCAGTGACGTCCAGGGCGAACAGGCTGCGGCCGCCGCCGCGCAGGCTGCCGATCACCACACTGTGCCAGGCACCGTCGAAGAACACGTCCGCCTCCGTCGGCGAACCGTCGACGTAGTACTGGTGCGCGCTGCCGCTGTAGTCCTCGTCGGTCAGTTCGTAGAGGTTGTCGAGGACCGCGCTGGGGATGAAGGCGAAGGTCTCGCTGCCGTCTTCGTCGAAGGCATGCAACATGCCATCGTTCGCGCCCACGTAGATGCGCGTCTCACGCTCGGCGTGGGCATTCTTGAAGGCGGTGTAGGAGGTGCCGTCCGAAGCGCTCTGCCCTTCCGAGGCGTTCATCCGCGAGGCCAGCCGGCTGGGTTTGCGCACGATGACCGGGGTGGAGTCGATGATGTCGCCGAGGATGTGGTCGCGGGTACGGAACAGCCCTCCTTCGTTGCTGCGATCGCCGCGGATGAAGGCCACGCGGCTCTCGCCGTTGCTGTCGGCCACCCCATCCAGCGCCCGGTTCAGGCTGGTCTGCTGCGCGCTGGTCAGGTTGCTCCAGGTGAAACTCTGCAGATCGCCGTCACTGTCGGCGATCTTGATCTTCCGCGAGCCATAGGCCGAATTGCCGGAGCCGTAGGCGTTGTCGAGGATGTCCTGGGCGCTCCAGATTTCTTCCTTGGTGCCGGTGGCGGTGTCCTGCTGGTATTTCTTCAGGTCGCCGCTCCAGTCCTCGCTGGAGAAGCTGGGGGTGTAGGTATAGGTGTCGTAGCTGTTGCTGCCGTCGCTGTCGAGCAGCGGCGAGGTCACCGCCGGGCTGGCCGCGGCGCCGGTGCGTTCGGAGATGCGGTTGATCACCTCTTGCAGCGCGGTTACCAGCTCGCCGGGAGAATCCACGCTGAAGAATTCGCCGCGGGAGTTCAGCGCCGCGTGCCAGAGGTCGTAGACGTTGTTCTGGCTGGCCGCGGACGCCGCCGGCCAGACGATATTGCCGGAAACCAAGTTGTCGTAATCGCCGCTGTAGGTACTGCCGCCCCAGGCCGGGCTGGTCAGCGAGTTGGTCAGGCCGAGGCCGACGAAGAAGCTGGTCATGTGCTGCCAGGTCGCCGGGTTGTTCTTCGGATTCCAGTATTGGGTCGTGGCGTTGGTGCTGGTTTCCTTGGTGTAGGTCGGGACTTCGTCATCCACGTCGGGCTGGGCATCGGTGGCCCAATACTTGAACGCCAGGTCGGCCATGGTGTTGCTGGTGCTGTCCTGGTAAGGCGCCTTTGGGCTGTATTCCTGGTCGTCCGGCAGGGTCTGGCTGGCGTTGTCGTATTCGCCATGGCTGCCGGCGGTAGTCCAGATGCCGTCAGTCAGGGTGATGCTGTAGCTCGCCCGGCAGGCATAAACGGGGCTCTCGGTGCTGCCCAACGAATACGCATAGGGCCCGTTCACGCCAGTGGCGGTGAGGAAATTGCCGACCCGGTCGACCGCCGCCAGCAAGGGGGTGCCCTGGTTGTAGTAGATATCCCCCAGCCATTCGAAGAACTTGGCCCGATGCGCGCCGGAGAAGTTGCGCAGGCGGTTGTCGTAGTAGCTGGTGCTGCTGTTGCTCAGGCCACGGCAGTTATAGCTGCTCAGGTAGGAGGTGCTGGTGATGCAGGTGGCATCGGTGCCCAATGCTTGCCAGCTCAGGCGGGTGCTGTCGGATAGCGACGAGAACGCCAGGTTGGCCGCGGATTGGGTCGCCAGTTCGCGGTTGCGGTAGAAGCTGTACCAGTTGGCAAAGTTCTGCCGTTCGTCCGTGCCGCCAACACCGGATGAGGACGACACCGTGACCAGGCTGTAGCAGTCTTCATCGTTGACGGTGCCGTCGCAGTTGGTGAGCGAGCTGTCGAAGACATAGTAGTAAGCCGGTACGCCGGTGGTGGTTCGGTCCGACGTGGTGACGGTGGTGGTCGTCGTCGGCGTCGAGGTGGTGGTCGCGGAAATAGTGTAGGTGTTGCCCCACCGGCCATTGCCTCCGCGGGAACAGGTGACGTTCGAATATTGGGTGACCGTGGTGGTGACGATCGTGGTGGTGGTTCCGTTGCTGGTGCTTTCTTCGGTACTGGTGGACGAAGTGCTGTCGATGCTGGCCGAGCAGGATGAGTTGCCACTGCTGCTCACTACGACGCTGACACCATTGATGGTCTGCGTCCCGATGTTATTGGTACTGCCACTGAAGGTTCCGCTCGTCGAGTCGCCCGTCGTGGTCGTCGTGGAGGTGGTGGCGCTGGCGAAATCCGCGGACGGGTTGGCCGCCAGCCAGTACACCCGGTTCGGGCTGGCATAGCTGGAATACTTGCTATACGACCCCATGCCCGACGCGGAGGTACTGCGCTCGGTGTCGTACTCCCAGGTGACCATGTAGTTGGAACTGAGGTCATAGGTGCCCTTGCTGGTCTTGAAGCCGTTCACATAGGCGGCGGTGAAGCTGGTGCTCATCGGCGTGCTGGTGATCTCGCCGCCGCTGTAGGTGACCTGGTAGGGCGCCTGGTAGGTAACGCTCGGGTTGTAGTACAGCGGGTTGAAGGCCGACGACTTGGCCCGGCGGCTGGTGCGGATCTGGTCCGCCGTATAGCCGTTGTAGATGGTAGTACCCGTGGGGTTCATACCATCCGGTGCGAATGCCCAACGCATGCTCGCGGAGTTGTCGATGGTCACCATGATGTTCGGCGCCACGCCCTCGGTGAGGAACAGCGGGAGCTGGCTCAGCGACAGGTTGGCGGCCTGGCTGTGTGCCGAACCGAGGATGCATAGACCAGCGAGCAGGTTGGAGAGGGTCTTGCCGAAGAATGCCGGACGTTCCATCGAGTCTTTCCTCAGTAGCGACGCACGGTGACGCTTTGCAGTACTTGGGTGATGCGTTCGCCCTTCGCCTGACCGGCGCCGCTGGCGACGTAGTAGTGCGGCCCTACGCCGTAGGCCGCTTCCTCCACATTGGTGACCTCGTTGCCCGGGTCGTAGCCGTAGTAGGCGAGGTTCCAGCGGGGCGCCGGGGAGAAGCTGGAGCTTTCGTCGGTGCCGCTGTAGTCGATGGCGTACTCGTCCTGCTCCCACCAGTTTTCCAGGGAGCCATCGCTGCCGGCATGACTGGCATAGGCGAAAAAACTTTCCCCGCTCTGGAGGATGCACAGATGGGCGTGGCTGGCGACGCTCGTGGTGCAGTCGACGCTGCCTTCGTCCAGGCTGGCGTAAGCCGCCAGGCGGCGCTCCGCCTCGCGCAAGGCCGCTTCGGCGGCGTTGCCGGCCACCTTCCGCTCGGCTACGTTGCCGCTGATGCGGGCCTGGATCGTGGCTTCGCGCATGCTGTTGGTCGCCAGCAGGGTCAGGATCAGCAGCATGACCAGGGCAACGACGAGTACAGCGCCGCGTTGGTGGGCAGGAAGAATGGGCATGGCTTCCCTCATGGCATCAGGTTGCGTAGCGCGACGCTGCCTTGGGCGATCTGGTAGATCCGCTTGCTGTCGCTGGACAGCGTCTCCCCGCTGAGGCTGTTCCAGCGCGTGATCACATCGCTCTCCACTCCGCCGCGCAGGCTGGAGCCGCTGCCCAGCAACACGGCGAAGCGGATGGACTGGTTGGTGGCATCGCTGTCGGGCAGGTCGCCCACGACGAACCCGGCGACATTGTCGATCAGGACCGCGGACGCTCCGGAAACGCGGCAGGACAGAGTGCCCTCTGCGCTGTCGTACGCCAGGTTGAGCAGGACCGAGGCATCGGCCTCGACGTCTTCGCCGAGGCAGTCGAGGTCGTAGTCGCCCGCGTCTTCGGCGGCCTGGTAGCGGATGCAGAGGCCGTTGCCCGCCGAGTTGGCCTTGACGGTTTCCCCGGCCGAAAACGCCGGGCAACCGTTGCCGGCGCTGATCGCCGGGAAGGCAACAGCCAGGCTGTTCCAAGGCTCCGCGCGATAACCGGCACGGGCCAGGACCTGCTCCAGCATGAGCACGGCGAAGCGCCCCTTGTTCAGGTTGCTGGACTGCCCTTGCTGGAAGAGGTAGTTGCTCTTGTTGTCGATGTAGAACTGGGTGATGCCCAGGATCAGGAAGCTGCTGATGGCGAGCGCGATCATCAGTTCGACGAGCGAGAGGCCATTCTGGCGCCGGGAAATTCCGTTCATGTCAAAGCTCGCTGCGTAGCCGGTAGATGCAAAGGTTGTCGTCGCACTCGCCGGAGTTGTCCGTCCAGGCGATCTGGATCATCACCACCGAACTGCCGCTGGCGGAGCAACTGTCCGGGCTGGCGCTCGGGCAGATGGCGAAGCTGGCTTCGAGCGCATCGTCGGTCACCGGCAGGAGGCTCTGCACTTCCTGCCGCCAGCAATCGAGATCGGCGGTCGCCACCGTGCTGCCACCGTTGCTACGGTCACGGCTCAGGCATTCGTCAAGGCTCGTGGAGGTGCTGGCGAATGCCGAACCCGGCGCCTTGTAGTACGTCGAGGAAGTCGTGAACAGATCGTCCGTGAGGGCACCGCTCGGGTTGCTGCGCATCATTTCGAGCAGGTTGTCGGCCAGCAGGATCGCCTGGTTGTGGTTCACGGCGCTCTGGGTGTAGTGGATGCTGCGCGCCTGCAGGGCAACCATGCCGAGCACACCGATACAGGTCAGCACCAGGCCCACCAGCACTTCGATCATGCTGAAGCCATGGAAGCGGGGGAAGCGGGTGGAAAGCCCGGTCATTCGCATGAGGCGTCCTCCGGGGCGGAAACCTGGCCACTGCGGGAAATGACGATGGACTTGCCGGTGATCGCCGGATAGCCGTCGTAACAGAGGGTGATGGTGGTTGCGTTGGCGCTGGTGCCATTGGCCCGGAACACAATGCTGCTGACCGTCGAATCGGCCGCACTGGCGACGACGTTGGCGAAGTTCAGGTTGTCATAGTGACGCAGGGTCTTCGTTTCCCCGCCGCTGGCCGCCCGCACGTCCAGGGCCCCCGCCCAGGCGTCGGGCGCGTCGGCGCCGATCGTCACGCTATGGCCACGAGTGACGGCCTCCCCGCGGACATACTGCAACAGGCCGTACAACTCGTTGCTGGCCGTCTCGACGTTGCTGCGCCGCACCATGTTGGCGAAGCTGGGGACCGCGAAAGACGCGAGAATCGCCAACAGGCTGACGGTGATCATCAGCTCTATCAGCGAGAAACCGGCGATGCGTCTGAAGGAAAGCACGGGTGAAACCCCACGGAGGATATTCGACCGCGTCTTTATATCCAGGGATACGTAGAAGCTTATGGGTGAATGGTATCGGCCCGCTTACGCTAGCCTTTTGCCTGTATCGACAGAGACAAGAAGCCAGCATCTGTATCGAAAACGATACCCGATGGTGCGACGGGTGGCAGATATCGCCCCTTGCAAAAGCTGGCGGGGCAACGAAGAACCAGGCAACCGAGAGATATGAGCGCCTTGCGGTCGCACGCCACGACTGGGGAGAGAGGACTTGAAAAGACTTGGCGGAAAAAGAAAAACCCCGCAGTGCGGGGCTTTGCAGACTGAATCCTGACATCCGTGATCGAGCCGCCTCCCTGGCGGAAATCCTCGTATCCCTGTGCGTTCTTGGCGCTTCCTGCGCGACGTCCATGCGAAGAAGATTAATGGGCTGTTCAATGGGCCGGTAGAAGCGATAAGCGGCACCTTGTGTAAGCCTTTTCCTACACGGCGCCCAAACAAGCCGGAAGTCAGGCTTATTTTGTGACACAGGTCTTGTTAGACTGATTTTTGTCCTACAAAGACCAAGACACCAGGCAAACCATGCGAGCAGTTGCGATTGCCCTCTTCTGTCTGACGACCTGCGCCTCCCCCGCCTTTGCCGGCGGCCAGACCCGCAACGCGGATCACAAGGCCGTCATCGATCAGGCGTTCTGGAAAGAACTCTATGGCGCCGGCGGCAACACGCTTTACTGCGGCAAGCCCTTCTCCGGGGAAAGCAGCCAGCTCGCCGCCAGCCCGCTGTACAGCACCCGCCAGATCAAGAATGCCCTGCGCTGCATCACCGATAACCAGTGCAGCGTGGTTAATCCGCAGTACCCGTACATGCTCGCCGACCTGCACAACCTCTATCCGGCCCTGAGCCGGGTGGAGCTGGCGCGGCGCAATGCCCAGTTCGGCGACTTGGACGACAGCGTGCCGAGCAAATTCACCGACATCGACTGTGACCTGAAGGCTACCTTCCAACTGGTGGAGCCCCGCGATGCCGCCAAGGGCAACATCGCCCGGGCGATCTTCTACATGTACCGGGAATACCACTTGCCCATCCCGGGCCAGGTGCAGATGTTCAAGGCCTGGCACCGCCTCGATCCGCCCGACGACGACGAACGCCGGCGCAACGACCGGATCGAGGTGCTGCAAGGCACCCGCAATCCGTTCATCGATAATCCGGCAGCGGTAGATGAACTGATTCCGGATTGATTCAGGTAAATAGAAAAAGCCCCGCGATTCTGCGGGGCCTTTTTCGTTACGGCAGCAGGATCAGAACTGCGCGGCATCCAGCAGATAGAGCGACTCGCTGCCGGCGCGAACCGATGCGGTCAGTGAGTGGATGCGCGGCAGCAGGCGGGCGAAGTAGAAGCGCGCCGTGCCCAGCTTGCTGGCGTAGAAGTCGTCCTGCCCTTCCTTGCCCAGCGAGGTCCGTGCCATCAACGCCCACATGTAGGCATAGGCGGTGTAGCCGAACACGTGGAGGTATTCCACCGACGCAGCGCCGATCTCGTTGGGGTTGTTCTTGGCGCGATCGAGTACCCAGGCAGTCAGGTCGTCGAGGTTTTCCACGGCGGCCTTCAGCGGGCCGGTGAACTCGGCCAGCTCGTTGCTCGCAGACGCGACGAATGCCTTGATCTCCGAGGAGAAGTGCTTGTAGAACTCGCCGCCGCTACCCACCACCTTGCGGCCGATCAGGTCGAGCGCCTGGATGCCGTTGGTGCCTTCGTAGATCTGGGTGATGCGCACGTCGCGCACCAGTTGCTCCTGGCCCCACTCACGGATGAAGCCGTGGCCGCCGAACACTTGCTGGCCATGCACCGTGGTCTCCAGGCCGACGTCGGTGAGGAACGCCTTGGCGACCGGCGTGAGCAGCGCAACCAGGTCTTCCGCACGCTTGCGCACGCTCGGATCTTCGCTGTACTTGGCGGTGTCCAGTTGCATCGCCACGTAGGTGGAGAACGCGCGGCCACCTTCGTTGAGGGCCTTCATGGTCAGCAGCATGCGACGCACGTCGGGGTGGACGATGATCGGGTCGGCCGCCTTGTCCTTGGCCACCGGGCCGGTCGGCGCACGGCTCTGGATACGCTCGCGGGCATACTCGATGGCGCTCTGGTAGGAGCGCTCGCCGGCGGCCAGGCCCTGGATGCCGACGCCCAGGCGCTCGTAGTTCATCATGGTGAACATCGCGGCGAGGCCCTTGTTCACTTCGCCGACCAGCCAGCCGGTGGCGCCGTCGAAGTTCATCACGCAGGTGGCCGAGGCCTTGATGCCCATCTTGTGTTCGATGGAGCCGCAAGTGACGGCATTGCGCTCGCCCAGGCTGCCGTCAGCGTTGACCATCACCTTCGGCACCAGGAACAGGGAGATGCCCTTCGGACCGGCCGGCGCGTCCGGCAGCTTGGCCAGCACCAGGTGAATGATGTTCTCGGTCAGGTCATGCTCGCCGCCAGTGATGAATATCTTGGTGCCGGTGACCTTGTAGGACCCGTCGGCCTGGGGCTCGGCCTTGGTGCGGATGATGCCCAGGTCGGTGCCGGCATGCGGCTCGGTCAGGCACATCGAACCGGCCCAGACACCGGAATACATGTTCGGCAGGTACTTGTCCTTCAGCTCGTCGCTGGCGTGGGCGTTGATCGCCAGACAGGCGCCAGCGGTGAGCATCGGATAGAGACCGAAGGACAGGTTGGCCGAGTTGACCATCTCCTCGACCTGGGCGCCGATCACCTTGGGCATGCCCATGCCGCCGTAGACCGGGTTGCCGCCGACGCCGACCCAGCCGCCCTCGGCGTAGGTGCGGTAAGCCTCGACGAAACCGGCCGGAGTGGTCACGGCGCCGTCTTTCCACTGGCAGCCTTCTTCGTCGCCGCTGCGGTTCAGCGGGGCGATGGTGCCGCCGGTAACCTTGCCGGCCTCTTCGAGAATGGCGGAGGCGGTGTCTTCGTCGACCACTTCGGCGATGCCGGGCAGCTCGTTCCAGAGCTTGGCCACTTCGAAAACTTCATTGAGGACGAAGCGCATATCGCGCAGGGGCGCTTTGTAGTCAGCCATGGGAAGAAACCTCGCGTGACTCAACGAATGAGGCCGGGAAAAGCGGCCGTTGAACGGGAACCCAGTGTAACCGAACAACACTTTTGACTCATAGAGTCTTTTAGTGACCATAAACAAATAAAAAGTCACACCCCAATCCCATTTCCTATTGAGACAGGCAATCGATCCCATGGCTTCAATCAATTAAAAATTCGCCGGGCCTATCGGTAGTCTTTGCGGTGTTTCCTTCACATCCCATCGAGGAGTTCACATGTCCCTGATCAACACCGAAGTCAAACCGTTCAAGGCCACTGCCTACCACAACGGCCAGTTCGTCGAAGTCACCGAGGCCAGCCTGAAGGGCAAGTGGTCCGTGATCTTCTTCTACCCGGCCGACTTCACCTTCGTCTGCCCGACCGAGCTGGGCGACCTGGCCGACAACTACGCCGAGTTCCAGAAGCTGGGCGTCGAAATATACGGTGTGTCTACCGACACCCACTTCACCCACAAAGCCTGGCACGACACTTCCGACACCATCGGCAAAATCCAGTACCCGCTGGTTGGCGATCCGACCTGGGTTCTGTCGCGCAACTTCGACGTGCTGATCGAAGAAGCCGGCCTGGCCGACCGCGGCACCTTCGTCATCGATCCGGAAGGCAAGATCCAGATTGTCGAGATCAACGCCGGCGGCATCGGCCGTGACGCGTCCGAGCTGCTGCGCAAGGTCAAGGCCGCCCAGTATGTCGCCGCCCACCCGGGCGAAGTCTGCCCGGCCAAGTGGAAGGAAGGCGACGCCACCCTGGCGCCCTCTCTGGACCTGGTCGGCAAGATCTAAAAACGGCCGTGAAACTGGCCGCGAGACTACTGCGCGATGCTGATGCTGCGTTGAAATCAGGTGGGACCGCCCAGGCTCGGGCTGCTCATTTACAGCTCGTAAACTCCGCGCCCTCGCCTGATTTCGCCTTGCCTTAGCACTGCTCGCTACGTTTCCCAATCCGTTTTACGTGAGAGACGTGACCCGTTTTCTCCGTGCCCGACGCCCGGGTGCGATCCGCCCGGGTGTTTTTTCTCCGAATTCTGTAATGGGTACCGCCAATCATGTTGGACGCCACGCTTAAAACTCAGTTGAAGGCCTACCTCGAGAAGGTCACCCAGCCGTTCGAGATCGTCGCGTCCCTCGATGACAGCGACAAATCCCGCGAACTGCTGGCGCTGTTGAACGACATCGTCGGCCTGAGCGACAAAATCGCTCTGCGGACCGACGGCAGCGATGCCCGCCGGCCGTCGTTCTCCCTCAACCGCCCGAACGGGAACATCGGCCTGCGCTTCGCCGGCATTCCCATGGGCCATGAATTCACTTCGCTGGTGCTGGCCCTGCTGCAAGTCGGCGGCCACCCCTCGAAGACCGCCGCCGATGTGATCGAGCAGATCAAGAGCATCGAAGGCGAATTCAACTTCGAAACCTATTTCTCGCTGTCCTGCCAGAACTGCCCGGACGTGGTCCAGGCGTTGAACCTGATGGCCGTGCTCAACCCGAACATCCGCCACGTCGCTATCGACGGCGCGCTGTTCCAGGATGAGGTCGCGCAGCGTCAGATCATGTCGGTGCCGAGCATCTACCTGAACGGCCAACCGTTCGGCCAGGGCCGCATGGGCGTGGAGGAAATCCTCGCCAAGATCGACACCGGCGCCGCCGCCCGCGATGCCGAAAAGCTCAGCGCCAGGCAGGCATTCGACGTGCTGGTGGTCGGCGGTGGCCCGGCCGGCGCTTCCGCCGCCATCTATGCCGCCCGCAAGGGCATCCGCACCGGCGTAGCCGCCGAGCGTTTCGGCGGCCAGGTGCTGGACACCATGGCCATCGAGAACTTCATCTCCATCCAGGAAACCGAAGGCCCGAAACTGGCCCGCGCCTTGGAAGAGCACGTCAAGCAGTACGACGTGGACATCATGAACCTGCAACGCGCCGACAAGTTGATCCCGGCAACCCAGGCCGGCCAGTTGCACGAAATCCGCTTCACCAGCGGTGCCTCGCTCAAGGCCAAGACCGTGATCCTCGCCACTGGCGCCCGCTGGCGCGAGATGAACGTCCCGGGCGAACAGGAATACCGCGGCCGTGGCGTCGCCTACTGCCCGCACTGCGACGGCCCGCTGTTCAAGGGCAAGCGCGTGGCGGTGATCGGCGGCGGCAACTCCGGCGTGGAAGCGGCCATCGACCTGGCCGGCATCGTCGCCCAAGTGACGCTGATCGAGTTCGATAGCCAGTTGCGCGCCGATGCCGTGCTGCAGCGCAAGCTGTTCAGCCTGCCCAACGTCACCGTGATCACCAGCGCACTGACCAGCGAAGTGAAGGGCGACGGCCAGAAGGTCACCGGTCTGGTCTACAAGGATCGTAACTCCAGCGAGTTCCACTCGCTCGATCTGGAAGGCATCTTCGTGCAGATCGGCCTGGTGCCGAACACCGACTGGCTGAAGGGCACCGTCGAACTGTCGCCGCGCGGCGAGATCGTGGTCGACTCCCGCGGCCAGACCTCGCTGCCCGGCATCTTCGCCGCGGGTGACGTGACGACCGTGCCGTACAAGCAGATCGTCATCGCCGTGGGCGAAGGCGCCAAGGCTTCGCTGGGGGCGTTCGATCATTTGATCAGGACGTCTGCGCCGGCTTGATAACCGGGCTGGGGAAAGAAGAAAGGCGCCACTGGTGGCGCCTTTTTCATGCCCTGGCGCAACCAGCCATATCGGAATGCGCAGGAAATGGGGTAGCACTCAACTGCTACCCTCCCTTCTCAGAGCATGAAATGCTCCGCCTCCAACTTCATCAGGCACTCACTCCCCGCCTCCACTGCCGCTCGATGCGACGCCGTGCGGGGCAGCAATCGCTTGAAGTAGAAGTCGCAGGTGACCAGCTTGGCCTGGTAGAACGCCGTTTCGCCCTCGCCCGCGTCCAGCTTCTGCCGGGCGACCACGGCCATGCGCAGCCAGAAGTAGGCCAGGGTCACGTAGCCGGCATACATCAGGTAGTCCACCGAGGCCGCACCGACTTCGTCCGGGTTCTTCATCGCTGCCTGGCCGATCTTCAGGGTCAGCTCGCCCCATTCCTTGTTCAACGCCGCCAGCTCGGCAACCTGCGCGCTGAGTTGCGGGTGCCCGGCCTGGGCTTCGCAGAACTTATGGATCAGCTTGGTGAAGCCGCGCAGCAGCTTGCCCTGGCTGCCCAGCACCTTGCGGCCGAGCAGGTCGAGGGCCTGGATGCCGTTGGTACCTTCGTAGATCGGGGCGATGCGGCAGTCGCGTACCAGTTGTTCCATGCCCCACTCGCGGATGTAGCCGTGACCGCCGAAGACCTGCATGCCGAGGTTGGTGGCTTCCAGCCCGGTATCGGTCATGAATGCCTTGCAGATCGGCGTCAGGAAGGCCAGCAGGTTCTCCGCTTCCTCGCGCTGCGCGGCGTCGTCGCTGAGGTGGGCGACATCGAGCAGTTGCGCGGTGAAGTAGGCCAGGGCGCGGTTGCCTTCGTTGAAGGCTTTCATGGTCAGCAGCATGCGCCGCACGTCGGGGTGGACGATGATCGGGTCGGCCGGTTTGTCCGGCGCCTTCGGCCCGGTCAGGGCGCGCATCTGCAAACGGTCGTTGGCATAGCGAACCGCACCCTGGTAGCTCGCTTCGCCGAGGCAGAGGCCCTGCATGCCGGTGCCCAGGCGGGCATGGTTCATCATGGTGAACATGCAGTTGAGGCCCTTGTTCGGCTCGCCGATCAGGAAGCCGATGGCCTCGTCGAAGTTCATCACACAGGTGGCCGAGGCCTTGATACCCATCTTGTGCTCGATGGAACCGCAGGACAGCGCATTGCGTTCGCCCACGCCGCCGTCGGCGTTCGGCAGGAACTTCGGCACGATGAACAGCGAGATGCCCTTGGTCCCGGCCGGCGCGTCCGGCAGCTTGGCCAGCACAAGGTGAACGATGTTCTCGCTCATGTCGTGCTCGCCGGCGGAGATGAAAATCTTGGTGCCGGAAATTGCGTAGCTGCCATCGGCGCGGGGCACGGCGCGGGTCTTGATGATCCCGAGATCGGTGCCGCAGTGCGGCTCGGTCAGGCACATGGTGCCGGTCCAGCGGCCCTCGGTCATGCGGGTCAGGTAGGTCTGCTTCTGTTCTTCGCTGCCGTGGGCGTGGATCGCCGACATGGCGCCGTGGGTCAGGCCGGGGTACATCGCCCAGGACTGATTGCTGGAGGCAACCATCTCGCTGAAGATCAGGCCGAGCGAATGCGGCAGCCCCTGGCCGCCGTAGGCCGCATCGGCCGACAAGCCCATCCAGCCGCCCTCGGCGTACTGGGCGAAGGCTTCCTTGAAGCCTTTCGGGGTGGTCACCACGCCGTTGTCGAACCGGCACTCTTCCTCGTCGCCGGAACGGTTCAACGGTGCCAGCACCTGCTCGCAGAACTTCGCGCCCTCTTCGAGAATCGCGCCGACCATGTCCGGCGTCGCATCGCTGGCGCCCAGCGCCGCGTAACGCGCGGGGAAATCGAAGACTTCATCGAGCAGGAAGCGCATGTCGCGCAGCGGGGCCTTGTACTCGGGCATGGACGGTTCTCCTTGGCAGGGGCGCGATCGCGCGATCCGGCCACGCTATGCCCAGCCGCCAGGAGGAACAACGACATTGCGCCGGCTGAATGCAGGGCCATAAATGCCCGCCTTCTACTCTGCGCCGGCCACCCGCACGGCGCCACGCCGGTTCTGGCCATGGGCCCGCACGCAATTGCGGCCCGCACTCTTGGCGCTGTAGAGCGCCTGGTCGGCGGCCTTGATCACCTCTTCCGGGGTGCGCTGCTCCTGCTGGCGCTCGGCCACGCCGAAGCTCATCGTCACCGACACGCTGGTAGCCGTGGCCGCACCGCGACGCTGGCGGCCCTGGCGATCGTTCTTCGGCCGGCTGCCTTTGTCGCGCAATTGCAGTTGGTAGTTCTCCACCGCTTGGCGCACCGCTTCCAGGTGCGGCAGGCACTCCTCCAGCGTCTTGCCGGAGAACACCAGGGTGAATTCCTCGCCGCCGTAGCGATACGCACGGCCGCCCCCACGCACCTTGCGCAACTGGCTGGCGACCAGGCGCAGGACCTGATCGCCGACATCGTGGCCGTGGGTGTCGTTGAAGCGCTTGAAGTGATCGACGTCGGCCATGGCGATCACGTAGTTGCGCCCGAGCCGCTGCAGCCGCTCGTTCAGGGCGCGACGGCCAGGCAGACCGGTGAGCTCGTCGCGGAACGCCATGTGATACGCCTCATGGGCTACCGCTGCGACCAACACCAGCATGACCTGGCTGCTCATCACATTCAGCCCGTGTGGCAGGAGAAAGACATTGGGCAGCATCCACAGCAGACCGAGCAGGCCGAGCAATTGCGCCGCATGCAGGGGACGCGGTTGCCGCAGGTACTGCACCAGCAGCAGGAAAAAGGCCAGCGCGAAGAGCGGATAGGCCAGTTGCACCAGGCTCATCCAGTCGCCATGCAGGCTCGGCCAACGCACCTCGGCCACCCAGACGAGCAGCGCGCCGGGGTAGCGCTGGGCCAGCCCCACCGTCACCGCACCGACGGCCAGCAGCACGGCGCCGCGGGCAATCAGGTCCTGCGCGAGATGGGTACGTTCCTGCCAGGCGGCATAGAGCCCGTACAGCAGAGGCAACAGCAGACTGGCCAGATGAAACACCAGCGCGGCATCGTCACGGATCTTGCCGGTGGCACGGTAATGGTCGACCTGGGTGTCGAGCAGGTAATAGCCCAGATAAATCACCACCAGCAGGAACAGCTCGCGCTGGCGGCCATACACCAGGCAGAGCGCACCACCGAGCAACAGCAGCAAGGTGGGCAGAACGTTGAACAGCGAAGTGAAGAACTCACTGAGGGCGGGGAGCCGGGCGATCAGCCACCCGGCAGCGAGCAACAGTACCGTCGGGAGAAAATGAGTCAGGCGCACCGCAGCGAAGCGAGGCAAGGGGGGCTCCGGAGCTGGCGGAACGGGAGAAAGCTAGCATTTTGCCAGCCACCGCTGAAGGGTAGAGCATACCGGATCGCCAGCCAACCGGCGCCGGACGACTCGCCGGTCAGCCTGTGGCATTCCGTGGATTGAACGCATTCGCCCAACCCACTCGCCGGGCGAATGGACTTCTCCCCATGCCAGCGTTCGTAGGAGCCAGCTCTGCTGGCGAAGCGTTGGTGCGCGGTCCCGTTCGCGAGCAAGCTCGCTCCTACAAAATGCCCGACAGAAAAAATGCCGCGCCCCCTAAAGGTACGCGGCATTTTTCGAACCGATGCAGACGAAGGCTTAGAAGCCCAGAGCGAAATGCTCTTCGTCCATCTCCATCAGGTTGTCGGCGCCGGACAGCATGGCTTCGACATGGGTGCGGGTACGCGGCAGGATGCGCTTGAAGTAGAAGCGCGCGGTCTGCAGCTTGGCGGTGTAGAAAGCGGCATCGCCTTCGCCGGCTGCCAGCTTCTCGGCGGCCAGTCGTGCCATGTCGGCCCAGAAGTAGGCCAGGCAGGCGTAGCCGGAGTACATCAGGTAGTCCACCGAAGCGGCACCGACTTCCTCGCGGTCCTTCATGGCGGCCATGCCGATCTTCATGGTCAGCTCGCCCCACTCCATGTTCAGCTTGGCCAGCGGCTCGACGAATTCCTTGACGGACGCGTTGCCTTCGTTGGCCTGGCAGAACTTGTGGACGATCTTGGTGAAGCCTTTCAGCGCTTCGCCCTGGGTCATCAGGATCTTGCGACCCAGCAGGTCGAGGGCCTGAACGCCAGTGGTGCCTTCGTACATCATGGAGATGCGGCAGTCGCGCAGGTTCTGCTCCATACCCCATTCGCTGATGAAGCCGTGGCCGCCGTAAATCTGCATGCCATGGGAAGCGGACTCGAAGCCGACTTCGGTCATGAAGGCCTTGGCGATCGGCGTCAGGAAGGCCAGCAGGGAGTCGGCGGCCTTGCGCTGCTCCTCGTCCTGGCTGTACTTGACGATGTCCACCTGCTTGGCGGTGAAGTACACCATGGCGCGGTTGCCTTCGGCGAAGGCCTTCATGGTCAGCAGCATGCGGCGCACGTCCGGATGCACGATGATCGGGTCGGCGGGCTTCTCGGGCGCCTTCGGACCGGTCAGCGAACGCATCTGCAGACGCTCGCGGGCGTACTTGATGCCGCCCTGGAACGCCACTTCGGCGTGGGCCAGGCCTTGCAGCGCGGTACCCAGGCGAGCGGTGTTCATGAAGGTGAACATGCAGTTCAGGCCCTTGTTCGCCGGGCCGATCAGGAAGCCGGTGGCGCCGTCGAAGTTCATCACGCAGGTGGCGTTGCCGTGGATACCCATCTTGTGCTCGATGGAACCGCAAGACACGGCGTTGCGCTCGCCCACGCCGCCATCGGCGTTCGGCAGGAACTTCGGCACGATGAACAGGGAAATACCCTTGGTGCCGGCCGGTGCGTCGGGCAGGCGGGCCAGGACGATATGGACGATGTTGTCGGCCATGTCGTGCTCACCGGCGGAGATGAAGATCTTGGTGCCGGTGACTTTGTAGGTGCCATCGGCCTGGGGCTCGGCCTTGGTGCGCAGCATGCCCAGGTCGGTACCGCAGTGCGGCTCGGTCAGGCACATGGTGCCGGTCCACTCGCCGGATACCAGCTTGGTCAGGTAAGTGTGCTTCTGCTCGTCTGTGCCGTGGGCGGACAGGGTGTTCATCGCGCCGTGGGACAGGCCGGGGTACATGCCCCAGGACCAGTTGGCGGAACCGACCATCTCGCTGATGGCCAGGCCGAGGGATTCCGGCAGGCCCTGGCCACCGTGATCCACGTCGTGGGCCAGGCTCGGCCAGCCGCCTTCGACGAACTGCTTGTATGCCTCTTTGAAGCCGGTCGGGGTCTTCACGCCGGATTCGCTCCAGGTGCAACCCTCGATGTCACCCACACGGTTCAGCGGAGCGATCACCTGCTCACAGAACTTGGCGCCTTCCTCGAGAATGGCGTTGACCATGTCCGGGGTCGCATCTTGGCAAGCCGGCAGGCTCTGATAGTGCGCTTCGTAGCCGAGCAGCTCGTCGCGTACGAAACGAATATCACGCAAGGGGGCCTTGTACTCAGGCATAGCGGTAAACCTCTGCGGTGGATTCCTAGTTATCAGGGGGACCGGGTTTCCGGTCGCTTGCGGGATCGATTCCCGGCCGCTCGAGAGCCGGTATGCGGCCCAGCGGTCAAACAGGCGTTTGAAACATACGTTTACGCCAACCCCTTGTCAAGCACTGGCAGCGTGCCGCCTACGCGTACAGATCGACCACCGATGCGACGGGCCCGTCGTCCTGAAGACGCCGGTATAGATCCAGCTTAGGCCCGCTCCCGGTTGCCTGCCGGCCTGGCTCGGCTTCCTTCTCCTCTGCCTCTTCGGCTCTCTCGCCCGTGCTTTCCCCGCGCTGCTGCACCGCCAGTTCTAGACGAGCCTGCATCGCCTGGACCTGAGCCTCCGCGGCAATCCGCAGATCCTGGGCGGAGGGTTCGGCCGGGGCCAGCGCGGCCCGCTGAACGACCTCCATCTTGCGCAGGGTCGCCGCCGGATCGCCGGGTACCGGAGCGGTATCGATGCCTACTTCACCGCCGACGGCATAGAGCCGCCCATCCGGGCCGCGCGAGTAGGTGTAGCTCGGCGCCCCGGCATAACCGCCACCGGCAGCCGCATGCGCCTGCTCGTGGGCGCGAACTTCGCGGTCGCGCTGGATCAATTCGTCCAGGGCAGCGAGGCGCAGACGCTCCTCTGCGGCCCCGGCCGGCGAGCGCCCAGTGCGGGAGGGGTCATCGGCAGTCGCCGACGAGGGCGTTTCAGGACGGAGACCGGCGCGGGAGGCCGAGGGAGGAAAGGACGTGGAGGCCGGCGGGATGTTCACGCGGTTGCTCCTTGGCCCGCCCTAGCGGCGGACCAGGGTGACAAGACGCCTCAGGCGTGGGTATCGATCAACGTACCGAGCACCTCGTCGGCCGTCTCGATCACCTTGGCGCCAGCCTGTGCCTGGGTTTCGCCGACCCGCAGTTCGACCAGGCTGTCGGCCAGGTCGGCCGAGGCACTGTCGGTCGCCTGGGCCGGCGGGGTGGGTGCCGGCTGCTGGACGGGAGGCAGGGCGCCGGCAGCGATCTCCGCTGCCGCCCGGTCAGCACGTTGCTGGCCGGCCTGGAAGGCACTCACCCCTGCGCTGAGGATATTGCTCGATATCTGCATGGGACACGGCTCCTGAGATTCCAGCTTATTGAAGCAGACGACAGGCCTCGGTTGTAGGAAGAAACGATTATGGCAAAACGCCTTTATATAGCCGAGTGAGCGTTTGCCTGGCTTTGCCCGTTGATCCAACCGTCCTGAACGAACTGCACGAGCCGACAGTCAGCTGGAAAGTGACCGTTTTCAGGAGGCCGCCGTGAATCACGATCATCCCACTCTCGTCTCGACCCGCCATCCCGTCGGGGGCTCCGACCAACCCAATGTCCAGGGCCTGGAACGCATCGCCTCGCTCGTCACTGGCGCTGTGCTGCTGTGCCATGGCTTGCGCAGCAGCGGACTGGGCGGCTGGCTGCAAGTCCTGCTGGGCGGGCTGGCCCTCGCACGGGGCACGACAGGGCGTTGTCCGGCCAAGCGGGCACTGACCCCAACGCCGCTGGAAAGCGAACTGGCGGAAGAAAACCGCTGGAGCAGCGCGAAAACCCTGTCGCGCAGCATCACCATCGACAAGCCACGCACCGAGCTGTATCGCTTCTGGCGCGACTTCAGCAACCTGGCACGCTTCATGACCTTCATCGAGCGCGTCGAGGTGCTGGCCAGCGATCGCGCCCACTGGGTCGCCCGCCTGCCGATGGGCAAGACCCTGGAATGGACCACCCGCCTCACGGAGGATCGTCCCGACGAGTTGCTCGCCTGGATGTCCGAACCGGACGCGCCGATCCGCAACCTCGGCTGGGTCAGCTTCCGCGACGCGCCCCAGGGCAAGGGAACGGAAATCAAGGCGGTGATCGCCTACGAACCGCCCGCCGGCAAGCTGGGCTATGCCCTGGCACAAACGCTGGAACTGCTACCGACCATGAAGGCCGCCCAGGACCTGCGCCGGCTCAAGCAACTGATGGAAACCGGCGAGATCGCCACCAACAGCACCCGCCCCGCCACCGTGCGCCGACCGGTCGAACCCACCCCGACCGTGTTCCATCACGGCTCCACGGGGGTGCACTGATGCGCGCACTGACCTGGCAAGCCCCCAACCGGCTGAGCGTCGAAACGCTTCCCGACCCGGGCATCGTCAATCCCAAGGACGCCATCCTCAAGGTGATCATGTCCTCGGTCTGCGGTTCCGACCTGCACTTGCTGGATGGCTACGTGCCGACCATGCACCCGGGCGACGTGCTCGGCCACGAATTCCTCGGCGAGGTGGTGGAGACCGGCGCGGCGGTCACCGGCCTGAAGAAGGGCGACCGGGCAATCGCCATTTCCATCATCGGCTGCGGCGAGTGCGGCTATTGCAGCGAGGGCCATTTCAACTGCTGCGATAACTCCAACCCCAACGGCCAGCAGACCGAGCTGGCCTACGGCTACAGCTGCGCCGGCATCTTCGGCTACAGCCACGCCTTCGGTGGCTATGCCGGCAGCCACGCGACCTATGTACGCGTGCCCTATGCCGACGTGAACCTGTTCAAGGTGCCGGACGGGGTGAGCAACGAGCAGGCGGTGTTCGTCTCCGATGCCGCGCCGACCGGCTACTTCGGTGCCGACCGGGCGGATATTCAGCGCGGCGACACCGTGGCCGTGTGGGGCTGCGGCGGCGTCGGCCAGATGGCGATCCGCAGCGCCTACCTGCTGGGCGCCGAACGGGTCATCGCCATCGACCGCTTCGCCGACCGGCTGAGGCTGGCGGAAGAAAAGGCCGGCGCCATCTCCCTGGACTACACCCGCACCGACATACACGAAGCCCTGCTGGAACTGACCGGTGGACGCGGGCCGGATCGCTGCATCGACTGCGTCGGCATGGAAGCCCACGGCACCGGCATCGAGCAGGTCTACGACAAAGCCAAGCAGCAGCTACGCCTGCATACCGAGCGCGGCGCGGCACTGCGCCAGGCGATCCGTGCCTGCCGCAAGAACGGGACGGTATCGGTACTCGGGGTCTACGGCGGCCTGCTGGACAAGTTCCCCATGGGCGCCATCGTCAACAAGGCACTGACCCTGCGCTCCGGCCAGCAGGCGGGGCAGCGCTACGTGCCGCGTCTGTTCGAGCACATCCAGAAAGGCGAGCTGGACCCGTCCTACCTGCTGACCCACCCGATGGATCTGGAGCAGGGCCCGGAAGGCTATCACCTGTTCAAGCAGAAGGCGCAGAACTGCATGCGGGCGGTGTTCCTGCCCTGAACTCGTCTCAGCCGAGCAACGGGCGCAGATCGAGATGCGCAGCCACCGCCACCGGCGTAGCCAGACCGAGACGCGGGACCCGGCCCAGGCAGGGTGCGGGCAGGCGCTCGGCCAGGGTGGAGAGGTTCTCGTCGAGGCGCGAGGTCTGCGGGTCGACGATATTGGCCACCCAGCCGACCAGCCGCAGGCCGTCGCGGGCGATGGCCTCGGCGGTGAGCACGGCGTGGTTGATACAACCCAGACGCACCCCGACCACCAGGATCACCGGCAGGTCGAGGGCAATGGGCAGATCGGACAGGGTGGCCGCTCCCGCCAGCGGCACACGCCAACCACCGGCCCCTTCCACCAGGGTGAAGTCGGCGCCCTTGGCGAGGATGGCGCGTACCGGTTCGACCAGGGCGGACACGTCCAGCTCCACCCCGACTTCGCGGGCCGCCAGGTGCGGTGCGATAGCCGGCGCAAAAGCCAAAGGATTCACCTCTTCGTAGCGCAGCGGCACGCTGCATTCGCCGAGCAGGGCCAGGGCATCGTCGTTGCGCAGGCCGTCGGTCGCCATCGCACATCCGGAGGCCACCGGCTTGGCCGCCGCGGTGGACAGGCCAGCCAGCCGCGCCGCATGCAGCAATCCGGCGGCAATGGTGGTCTTGCCGATTTCCGTGTCGGTGCCGGTAACGAAAAAAGCCAGACTCATTTCTGTAGCACTCCGTAGACCACCTGATAGGTGGCCGGCAGTCCCTCGGGCTGGCGGAAGCGCTCGTAGGCGTCGATCAGGGCGAGGATGCGCGCCCGTCCGGTCAGGCCGCCGGGACGCCCGGGGTTGAGGTTGTGCGCGCCCAAGGCCTTGAGTTCGTGGGTCAGGCTGCGCAGGTCGGGAAAATGCAGCGTTTCCGGCCGCCGCGCCAACCCGAGCAGGCGCAGCCCGCTGTCTTCGGCGAGCTGCCGGTAATCCTCGAAGCGACGGAAGCGGTTCACATGGACGAACCCGTCCACCGCCTGCCAACTGTCGCGCAGCTCCTGCAAGGTGCCGACGCAGAGGCTGCTGAAGGCGAACGCGCCGCCTGGCCGCAGCACCCGGCGTGCTTCGCCGAGCACGGCAGCGAAATCGGCGCACCACTGCACCGCCAGGCTGGAAAAGATCAAGTCCAGCGATGCCTCACGCAACGGCAGGCGTTCGGCATCGCCCGCGACGAAACGCCGGGCTCCGCCCAGCGGGCGTGCATGACGCAGCATGCCCTCGGCGATATCCAGGGCGATGCCCTCCGCCGCGGGGAATCGTTCGGCCAGGGCCCGCGAGAAATGTCCGGTGCCGCTGCCCAGGTCCAGCCAGCGCTCGGGAGCGAAGCCTTCCGGCAGTCGATCCAGCAGCGCGCTCCCCACCGCGCGCTGGAGGGCGGCCACGCTGTCGTAGCTGGCCGCCGCCCGCGAGAAAGACGCAGCCACCTGGCGCTTGTCCGGCAGACCGTCAGTCATCGCCCGCCTCGTGCAGGAAAACCTGGATCGACGCCGCCACTTCGTGGGGCCGCTCCAGAGGGAACGCATGACTGGCACTTTCGATCAGCCCGATCTCGACGTCACCCAGCAGCGCCAGCAGAGCGCTGGCGGACTCGGCTGGAACCAGGGCATCGGCGCTGCCGAACAAGTGCAGTTGCGGCCCCCGGAATGCCTGAAGAGCCGGGCGGGTATCCAGGGTGGCGAGCAGATCGAGCCCCGCCAGCAGAACGTCCGACGAGACGCTCGGCACCTCGAGTACCAGTTGCCGGGCCAGCGCGCGGGCTTCTTCCGCCCCCTGGCTGCACAACAGGCCGAAGCGCTTGAGCGTCGTGCCGGCATCGGTCGCGCAACCGGCGCGGAACGCCGTGAAGGTGTCTTTCGCCATCGCACTCGGCCAGTCGGGCCGGGCGACGAAGCAGGCATTGCTGGCCAGGGACAGCAGACCGCAGCAGCGTTCCCCGCGCCGCGCCGCCAGCTCGGCGGCGAGCATGCCGCCCAGTGACCAGCCACCGAGCCAGCAATCCATTGGCAGACTCGCATCCAGTTCGTCGAGCCAGTCCTGCGGATCGCCGCTATCCAGCAGCGGCAGGGGTTCGATATCCACCTTGAGCCCCGGATCGAGCCCCCGCAGTGCAGCAGCCAGCGGCTCCAGCGGCGCGCAGCCCAGCGCCCAGCCCGGCAACAGGATCAGCCGGTCACGCATCGCACACCTCCGGCCAGCAGGCGGCCAGGGCTTCGAGCAGGCGCTCCAACTGCGCCTCGCTGTGAGCGGCGGACAACGTCACGCGCAGGCGCGCGCTGCCGGCCGGTACGGTGGGTGGGCGGATGGCGCCGACCAGGATGCCGCGCCCCTTGAGCAGCGCGGACAGCTTCATGGCCCGCTCGCTGTCGCCGATCAGGATCGGCTGGATCGGAGTCGGGCTGTCCATCAGGGTCAGGCCGATCGCTTCGGCGCCTTCGCGGAAGCGGGCGATCAAGCGCGCCAGATGCTCACGGCGCCAGCCTTCGCTGCGCAGCAGTTCCAGGCTCTTGAGGGTGGCACAGGCCACCGCCGGCGGCTGGCTGGTGGTGTAGATGTAGGGGCGGGCGAACTGAATCAACGTCTCGATCAGCTCTTCGCTGCCGGCCACGAAGGCCCCGGCGGTGCCGAACGCCTTGCCCAAGGTGCCGACCAGTACCTGCACGTCATCCAGCCCCAGACCGAACTGCTCGACGATGCCGCCGCCATTCGCGCCCAGGGGGCCGAAGCCATGGGCATCGTCCACCATCACCCAGGCGCCCCTGGCTTTCGCCGCGGCGCAGAGGTCCGGCAGGTCGGCCAGGTCGCCATCCATGCTGAACACCCCGTCAGTCACCACCAGGGTACTGCCGGTGGCTTTTTCCAGACGACTGGCAAGGCTCGCAGCATCGTTATGCAGATAGCGCGAGAAGCGCGCCCCGGAGAGCAGGCCAGCGTCCAACAGCGAGGCGTGGTTGAGACGGTCCTCCAGCACCGTATCGCCCTGCCCCACCAGCGCCGTGACGGCGGCGAGATTGGCCATGTAGCCGGTGGAGAACAGCAACGCCCGGGGTCGTCCGGTGAATTCGGCGAGGGCTTCCTCCAGCGCGTGATGCGGGCCGCTGTGGCCGATCACCAGATGCGAAGCGCCGCCGCCGACACCCCATTGCTCGGCGCCGCGCTGCAAGGCGCGAATGACCTCGGGGTGGTTGGCCAACCCCAGGTAATCGTTGGAACAGAAGGCCAGCAGCGGCTGCCCGTCGACCACCACCTCGGGGCCCTGGGGGCTGTCGAGCAGCGGACGCTGGCGATAGAGATGGGCCGCGCGGCGTTCGGCGAGGCGGGATTGCAGATCGAAGCACATAAAGACTCGCAACTCCCTGAAGCGGCAGGGCTGGCAGTAGAGCGCATGCGGTAGGGGCGAATTCATTCGCCCAAGGGAGTCAGGCCCAGGCGAATGAATTCGCCCCTACAGGTTCAGGCGGAAGCGGCGTTGTAGAACAGCTCGCTGTTCTTCTGCTCGGCCAGGGCTTGCTCGATGGCCGCCTGGTGCACTTCGTCGGCGTGTTCTTCGCGCTCTTCCGGCTTGATGCCGAGGCGGGCGAACAGGGCCATGTCCTTGTCCGCCTGGGGGTTGGCGGTGGTCAGCAGCTTCTCGCCGTAGAAAATCGAGTTGGCGCCGGCGAAGAACGCCAGGGCCTGCATCTGCTCGTTCATCTGTTCGCGGCCGGCGGACAGGCGCACGTGGGATTTCGGCATCATGATCCGCGCCACGGCCAGGGTGCGGATGAAATCGAACGGATCGACGTCCTTCTCCTGTTCCAGCGGCGTGCCCTTGACCTTCACCAGCATGTTGATCGGCACCGACTCCGGGTGCTCCGGCAGGTTGGCGAGCTGGATCAGCAGGCCCGCGCGGTCATCCAGCGACTCGCCCATGCCGAGGATGCCGCCGGAGCAGATTTTCATCCCCGCCTCGCGCACATAGGCCAGGGTTTGCAGGCGCTCGCTGTAGGTGCGGGTGGTGATGATGTTGCCGTAGAACTCCGGCGAGGTATCGAGGTTGTGGTTGTAGTAGTCGAGGCCGGCCTCGGCCAGCGCGCGGGTCTGCTCCTGGTCGAGCTTGCCCAGGGTCATGCAGGTTTCCAGGCCCATGGCTTTCACGCCTTTGACCATCTGCAACACGTAGGGCATGTCCTTGGCGGACGGGTGCTTCCAGGCGGCGCCCATGCAGAAGCGGGTGGAGCCGATGGCCTTGGCTTCGGCGGCGGCCTTGAGGACCTTCTCCACCTCCATCAGCTTCTCTTTCTCCAACCCGGTGTTGTAATGGCCGGACTGCGGGCAGTACTTGCAGTCCTCCGGGCAGGCGCCGGTCTTGATCGACAGCAGGGTCGAGACCTGTACGCGGTTCGGGTCGAAGTGGGCGCGGTGCACCGTCTGGGCCTGGAACAGCAGGTCGTTGAAGGGCTGTTCGAACAGGGCCTTGACCTCGGCGAGGGTCCAATCGTGACGCAGTTCGGAAGCGGCGGCGGTGGCGCTCATCGATGATTCCTTATGGGTGGCAAGCGCCTGTACAGTGGCAGGCGCGACACGGATGTCCGGCATATTTAGGGAAGCCCTATGCGCTGTCAACCAGAGAGCAAGCGCCAGGTTTACATCTGGACAAAAAATAAACAATTCTGCCTGTTATGCGACGAGCCGGCCGACGAACATCTGCCGCTCTGCACGGGCTGCGAAGCCGACCTGCCCTGGCTCGGCGCACACTGCAGCCTCTGCGCCCTACCCCTGCACGGGGTCGGGCTGGTCTGCGGCGAATGCCTGAAGCATCCGCCCAGCTTCAACCGGGTCGAAGTGCCTTGGCGCTACGCTTTTCCGGTGGACAGTCTGGTCACCCGCTTCAAGCATCAGGCGAAGTGGCCGTTGGGACGTCTGCTCGCCGGGCTCCTGTCACATCATCTGCAACACGCCTTCGCGGAGGGCCTGCCGCGACCGGCTGCCCTGCTGCCGGTTCCGCTGGCCAGCAAGCGCCTGCGCCGGCGCGGCTTCAACCAGGCGGCGATGCTCGCCCGCTGGCTCGGCCGCAGCCTGGAACTACCGGTGGACGAACGCACCTTACTGCGCCCACATGACACGCCGGCACAACAGGAGCTGGATGCCGCGGCCCGTCGACGCAATCTGCGCAAGGCGTTTGCCCTGGCACCCGATGCCGACATCGCGGGGCGCCATCTGGCGTTGGTCGACGATGTGCTGACCACCGGCGCCACCGCCGAAGCCCTGGCGCGCCTGCTGAAGAAGGCCGGCGCGGCGCGAGTGGATGTCTATTGCCTGGCGCGTACGCCTCGGCCGGGAGACACCTGAGACTGCGGCGTTTCGCCCCGCTGCGCTGGCTTGACTTCGCAGTCGGCCTCTCGCAGCATCAGCCGCTATATACAAAACCATATAGCGATTTCGATGAGCACGCTGTCCTCTCTCGCCCAACACGTCGTACGCCGTCCGCAGCGCATCGCCCTGTTGCAGCAGATCGCCGAGCAAGGCTCGATCACCCGCGCCGCCAAGGCCGCGGGGCTGAGCTACAAGGCGGCCTGGGACGCCATCGACGAGTTGAACAACCTGGCCGGCACGCCGCTGGTGGAGCGCAGCGTCGGCGGCCGTGGCGGCGGCGGCGCGCGGCTGTCCGCCGATGGGCTGCGCTTGCTGGCGCTCTATCAGCGCTTGGAGAGCCTCCAGGCGCAGGTGCTGCAAGCCGCCGAGGACAGCGCCGACCTCGACCTGCTCGGCCGCCTGATGCTGCGCACCAGCGCCCGCAACCAGTTGCACGGCCGCGTCGTGGCGATCGAGCCGCACGGCCGTCATGACCGCATCGAGATCGCCCTGAGCGGTGCCCTGCACATCGCCGCGCTGATCACCCGCGACAGCACGGAACGCCTGGAACTGGCCGTCGGCAGCAGCGTATTCGCACTGATCAAGGCCGGTTGGCTGCACGTGCTGGCCCCCGATGAGACCGGCGAGACCGACCACAACCGCCTCCTCGGCCACATCGACGCCATCCTGCCGGCCGACGAAGGTCCCAGCGAAGTCCGGATCGCCCTGCCCAGCGGCCAGACGCTCTGTGCCCTGGCAGACCCGGATCGCCTGCACCACCGCCATCTCGTCGAGGGCTCACCCGTGCAAGTGCAGTTCTCTCCCGAGCAGGCCTTGCTCGGCACCCCACTCTGACTAGGAATCCCTCATGCATCTGCGCATTCCCGCCTTCGCCCTGCTGAGCCTGCTGACCCTGCCTGCCGCCCAGGCTGCCGAGCAGATTCGCATTGCCGTCGCGGCCAACCTGCTGCCAGTGATGGAGCAGATCGCCCACCGCTACCAGCAGGAGACCGGCGTCGCCGTGCAGCTCGCCGGAGGCTCTTCCGGCGCCTTCTTCGAGCAGATTCGCCGGGGCGCGCCGTTCGACCTGTTCTATTCGGCCGATGCCGAACGCCCCGAGCAGCTCGCCGCCAGCGGCAAGGGTGAAGCCGCCAGGCCCTATGCCTGTGGCCGTCTGGCCTTGTGGACGCCCGCCAGCACACCGGCTCTCGACGCACTCCCGGCCGGCAAGATCGCCATCGCCCAGCCCAACACCGCGCCCTACGGCAAAGCCGCCCTACAAGCGCTGGAACGCAGCGGCCAACTGGCCAAGGTGCAACCGCGCCTGGTCTACGCCCAGGATATCGGCCAGGCCTACCAGTTCGTCTCCAGCGCCAATGCCGGCGCCGGTTTCGTCGCCCTCAGCCAACTCACGGCCGGCAAGGTACCCGCCAACCAGTACTGGCAGGTGAATGCCGCGCTGTACGACCCGCTGGTGCAGAAGCGCGTAATTCTCGCCAGGACGGAGCGCCGCGCCGTCGCCGAACGCTTCGCCGCCTATTTCGACGCACAGCGCGACACCCTCGCCACCGCCGGCTACGCCCTGCCTGGAGATGCCGGCTGTGCTGCTGACTGACGGAGACTGGCAGGCGCTGTGGATCACCCTGCGCCTGGCGGGGCTGTCCACCTTGTTGCTGATGCTGATCGGCCTGCCGCTGGCCGCCTGGCGGGTGCGTCGGCAGACGCGCCTGCGTCAGGTACTCGACGCAGTGTTGGCGCTGCCCCTGGTGCTGCCGCCGACCGTCCTCGGCTTCTACCTGCTGGTGGTCTTCGCCCCGGACACGCCGCTCGGCTCCGCCTGGACCCGCCTGACCGGGCACCAACTGGCATTCAGCTTCTCGGGGTTGGTGCTGGGCTCGGTGATCTACTCACTGCCCTTCGTTGTGCAACCGCTGACCGTGGCCTTCCGCGAAATCCCCCGCAGCCTGCTGGAAGCCGCCGCCAGCCTCGGCGCCAGCCGCTGGGAGCGCCTGCTACGGGTGATCCTGCCGCTGCTGCGCCGCGGGCTGCTGGTGGCTGCGACCCTGGGCTTCGCCCATACCCTCGGCGAGTTCGGCGTGGTGCTGATGCTCGGCGGGAGTATTCCCGGCGAGACCCAGGTGGTCTCGATCGCCCTGTTCCAGCATGTCGAAGCACTGCGCTACACCGAGGCCCACCGGCTGGCCGCCGCGCTGCTGGGGCTGTCGTTCCTGCTGCTGCTGTTGGTCTACGGCCTCGGCGACCCCCGCCGCAGCACGCCGATGCGCACCTGAACGGGCCCAGGGCGCTACACTGTGCGCCCTACCGCCCGGAGCCGTTCATGAGCCACCCCTTCGATACCCTTACGCCCGATCTGGTACTGGATGCCGTGGAAAGCCTTGGCTACCTCAGCGACGCCCGCATCCTGGCGCTGAACAGCTACGAGAACCGCGTCTACCAAGTCGGCATCGAGGGCGAGCAGCCGCTGATCGCCAAGTTCTACAGGCCGGCGCGCTGGAGCGATGCGGCCATTCTCGAAGAGCATCACTTCACCCACGAACTGGCGGAATGCGAAGTGCCGGTGGTGGCACCGATCCGGCGCGACGGTCAGACCCTATTCGAGCACGCCGGCTTCCGCTTCGCCCTGTTTCCACGCCGCGGTGGCCGCGCGCCGGAGCCGGGCAATCTCGATCAGCTGTACCGCCTCGGCCAATTGCTCGGCCGTCTGCACGCGGTGGCGGCGATCCGTCCGTTCGAACACCGTGAAACCTTGGGCGTGGATAACTTCGGCCATGCCTCGCTGACGACACTGCTGGAAGGCGGTTTCGTTCCTCGCAGCCTCTTGCCGGCCTACGAATCGGTGGCGCGCGACCTGCTCAAGCGTCTGGACGAACTCTCCCAGCGCGTGCGCTACACGCCGACCCGCCTGCATGGCGATTGTCATCCGGGCAATCTGCTGTGCCGCGACGACACCTTCCACATCGTCGACCTCGACGACTGCCGCATGGGGCCGGCGGTGCAAGACCTCTGGATGATGCTCGCCGGCGAACGCCAGGAGCGCCTCGGCCAGCTCGCCGAGCTGATCGACGGCTACCAGGAATTCCACGATTTCGACCCCCGCGAACTACCGCTGATCGAGGGCCTGCGCGCCCTGCGCCTGATGCACTACAGCGCCTGGCTGGCCCGCCGCTGGGACGACCCGGCGTTCCCCATGAGCTTTCCCTGGTTCGGCAGCGAGCGTTACTGGGGCGACCAGATTCTGATGCTGCGGGAGCAGTTGGCGGCGCTGGATGAGGAGCCGCTACGGCTGTTTTGAAACTTCCTGCCGCAAACAACTGGCCCGACGGGCACTGGATCGAATCGACCGGCGCCATGCGTCTTGCCCTCGCCGTGGAGACGACTGATCGAGGCTGGCGCTGGAGGCCGCTTAAAGCCTGGCTGCACGGTATGCGTATTCCACTGTGGCTGCTTCCCCGCACTACGGCCTACAAGCGTATCGAGAATGACCGCTACCACTTTTACGTTGGTTTTTCCCTCCCCTTGCTGGGCACCTTGCTCAGCTACAGCGGCAATCTGTCCGCCGACTGATTGCACCCTCACTACGGAACCGTAAAAGCTACCTTACGGTTTTTCGCGCCTCGACTACCGACAGAAAAGCTGAACATCCAGACAAGTCGCGCCGGCCGCGTCTAGAATGGCAGGCTTCGATCCGAACCCACCCGAGGCTATCCCGGGCCGGCCTTTTTCCGGCCTGGATGCGCCCGTAGTGCGGTTTCCACAGCCTGACCAAGGAATCCCATGGCCACCGCCAATCTCCGCCGCGGCTACGCACTCGGTTTGAGCGCCTATGTCATCTGGGGCCTGTTCCCCCTCTACTTCAAAGCCATCCAGGAAGTACCGGCCCTGGAGATCGTCGTGCACCGCGTGCTCTGGTCAGCCCTGTTCGGAGCGATCCTGCTGTTCTTCTGGAAGCATCCCGGCTGGTGGGGCGAATTGCGCGACAACCCGAAACGGCTCGCCGTGCTGGCCGCCAGCGGCGCGCTGATCGCGGTGAACTGGCTGACCTACGTCTGGGCGGTGAACAATGGGCGCATGCTGGAGGCCAGCCTGGGTTACTACATCAACCCGCTGGTGAACGTGCTGCTCGGCATGCTGTTGCTCGGCGAGCGCCTGCGCCGCCTGCAATGGGTCGCCGTGGGCCTGGCCGCGCTAGGCGTGGCGCAGCAGGTCTGGCAGGTCGGCAGCCTGCCGTGGGTGTCTCTGGTGCTGGCGCTAAGCTTCGGTTTCTACGGGCTGATCCGCAAGCAGGCACCGGTGGCCGCCCTCCCCGGCCTGGTGGTGGAGACCTGGATGCTGCTGCCGGCGGCGCTGATCTGGCTAGCGGTCACGCCTCAAGCGGGCAACGGCAGCTGGACCCTGCCGGAAATCTTCTGGCTGGTCGCCGCCGGCCCGATCACCCTGGTTCCGCTGATCTGCTTCAACGCCGCCGCCCGCCACCTGCCCTACACCACCCTGGGCTTTCTCCAGTACCTGGCCCCGACCCTGGTGCTGCTACAGGCAATCCTACTGTTCGGCGAGCCGCTGGAGCCGGCCAAGCTGCTGGCCTTCGTCTGCATCTGGGCCGGTCTGGCGGTGTATAGCGTGGATGCGTGGCTGATGCTGCGGAACCGCTAGGCCCATCGATCAAAATCTGATCGAATCGCTGCGGGCCGCCCCACGCGCGGGGCGCAGCGGACGCTCCCAGGCTTATCCACAGAAGCATCCCCATGTACTGTGAGCAACCTTCAGAAAGTGCCGATTTTTCAAACGATTAGCTGAAAGTCCCGCTGCGTGTGGCCACGCGCCGGGGCTCCCCAGGTTATCCACAGCTTTGTGCCCAACGAGCGGGGATAAGCTCAAGGGTCCGTACGCAGGTTCAGCTCCACCATCAGATCGTCGGCCAGGGTTTCCAGACGCTCCTGCAACACATCGAGCGAGAGATTGAGCGGCACCGCCAGCAACGCCTCGGCGTGGAACAGCGGCTCGCTGCTCATCGGCGCCGGTGCCACTTCGGTGACCAGACTTTCCAGATTGACGCCGTGCTCGGCGAGCAGGCGGGTGATGTCACGGACGATGCCGGGCCGGTCGTTGCCAACCAGGTCGAGGCGGATCGGCTTCCAGTTGCAGGCCGGCTCAAGCCCGCTCTGTGCCAGCAGCACGCGAATACCGTGCAGGCTCAGGGCCTGCAACGCGTCCACCAACTCGTCATGGGATTCCGCCGGCACCGCCACCCGCAGGATGCCGGCAAACTGCCCGGCCATGCGCGACATGCGGCTCTCCAGCCAATTGCCGCCATGTTCGGCGATGCACTTGGCGACCCGCTCGACCAGCCCCGGCTGGTCCTGGGCAATCACCGTGAGTACCAGATGATCCATGCTCGTTTCCTCGTCGTGAAAACCGATACCGTCAGCCGCGCTCGAGGCTCAGCCAGTAGGTGTAGAAGGTGTCGTCGCGCACATAGCCCAGGCGCTCGTATAGCGCCTGCCCCGCCCGATTGGTCTTCGCCGTCTCCAGTTGCAGGCCGCAGGCGCCGCTGGCTTCCGCATGCACCCGGGCGGCGTTCATCAGCGCCTTGCCGATGCCCTGGCGGCGCGCCCCGATAGCCACATAAAGATCGCTCAACAACCAGGCCGGTGCCAGCGCCAGCGATGCCTGCAGCGGATACAACTGAACGAACCCACACAACCGCCCGTTCGCCTCGCAAGCCACCAGCACCTGCGAATCGCCGCGCTCGAGCCTGTCGTACAGGAAAGCGGCGATGGCCGGGACCGGCTTGGCCACCCGGTAGAAATCCAGGTAGCCGGCGAACAGCTCGGTCAGTTCCGGCAAGTCGGCCGGGGTGGCGGGTCTTACCTGCATGTTCGAACTCCGCAAGGGTTGGCGGGGAGTATAGGTTGCCCTGTCGCCTGCGCTCGGTGGAGCGACACAGGGACATCCGACAGGTATATGCAAATTCTCGTGTACGAAATATTTCAATCCATGAAACAATATCTCGAAATTTTGAGCACAAAAAATCATTCCGTGACCACATCTCGTATTTTGGTCGCAGAGCGACGCGTGCCCACTGATTTTCCCGGAATCTTGATGTAGTATGCCGCGCCTTGGACTACAAGACGGGAAACCGTGTCCGGACCGGCATTAAGTAAAGCTGAACAGAGTGAGGCAAGTGATGACTGAACGCGTTCAAGTCGGTGGCCTGCAGGTCGCCAAAGTCCTGTTCGACTTCGTTAACGACGAAGCCATTCCCGGTACCGGCCTTTCCGCCGACGCCTTCTGGGCCGGTGCCGAAGCGGTCATCAACGACCTCGCACCGAAGAACCGCAGCCTGCTGGCCAAGCGCGACGAACTCCAGGCCCGCATCGACGGCTGGCACCAGGCCCGCGCCGGCCAACCCCATGACGCCGCGGCCTACAAAGCCTTCCTGCAGGAAATCGGCTACCTGCTGCCGGAACCGGCCGACTTCCAGGCCAGCACCGCCAACGTCGACGAAGAGATCGCCCGCATGGCCGGCCCGCAGCTGGTCGTACCGGTGATGAACGCGCGCTTCGCCCTCAACGCCTCCAACGCCCGCTGGGGCTCGCTGTACGATGCCCTCTACGGCACCGACGTGATCAGCGAAGCCGACGGCGCCACCAAGGGCCCGGGCTACAACGAAATCCGTGGCGCCAAGGTGATCGCCTTCGCCCGTGCCTTCCTCGATGAAGCCGCGCCGCTGGAAAACGGCTCCCACGTGGACTCCACCGCCTACACCATCCAGAACGGCACCCTGGTGGTCAGCCTGAAAGACGGCAGCCAGACCGGTCTGAAGAACGCCGCCCAGTTCATCGCCTTCCAGGGCGACGCCACAGCCCCGGCGGCCCTGCTGCTGAAGCACAACGGCCTGCACTTCGAAATCCAGATCGACCCGACCAGCCCGATCGGCCGTACCGACGCCGCTGGCGTGAAGGACGTGCTGATGGAGGCCGCCCTCACCACCATCATGGACTGCGAAGACTCGGTCGCCGCCGTCGATGCCGACGACAAGGTCGTGGTCTACCGCAACTGGCTGGGCCTGATGAAAGGCGATCTCGCCGAGGTCGTGTCCAAGGGCGGCAGCACCTTCACCCGCACCATGAACCCGGACCGCGTCTACACCAAGGCGGACGGCAGCGAACTGACCCTGCACGGCCGCTCCCTGCTGTTCGTGCGTAACGTCGGCCACCTGATGACCATCGACGCCATCGTCGACAGCCAGGGCTTCGACGTGCCGGAAGGCATCATGGACGGCCTGGTCACCAGCCTGATCGCCCTGCACAACCTGAACGGCAACACCACCCGCAAGAACAGCCGCACCGGCTCGGTGTACATCGTCAAGCCGAAGATGCACGGCCCGGAAGAAGTCGCCTTCACCAGCGAGCTGTTCAGCCGCGTCGAAGACGTGCTCGGCCTGCCGCGCAACACCCTGAAGGTCGGCATCATGGATGAGGAGCGCCGCACCACGGTCAACCTCAAGGCCTGCATCAAGGCCGCCGCCGAGCGCGTGGTGTTCATCAACACCGGTTTCCTCGACCGCACCGGCGATGAAATCCACACCTCCATGGAAGCCGGCGCCATGGTGCGCAAGGCCGCGATGAAGAGCGAGAAGTGGATCGCCGCCTACGAGAACAACAACGTCGACATCGGCCTGGCCACCGGCCTGCAGGGCCGCGCCCAGATCGGCAAGGGCATGTGGGCCATGCCTGACCTGATGGCGGCGATGGTGGAGCAGAAGATCGTCCACCCGATGAGCGGCGCCAACACCGCCTGGGTACCGTCGCCGACCGCCGCCACCCTGCACGCACTGCACTACCACAAGGTCGACGTGTTCGCCCGCCAGGCCGAACTGGCCAAGCGCGAGCCGGCCTCCGTGGACGACATCCTGACCATTCCGCTGGCCAAGGACACCAACTGGTCCGCCGAGGAAATCCGCAACGAGCTGGACAACAACGCCCAGGGCATCCTCGGCTATGTGGTGCGCTGGATCGACCAGGGCGTCGGCTGCTCCAAGGTGCCGGACATCAACGACATCGGCCTGATGGAAGACCGCGCCACCCTGCGCATCTCCAGCCAGCTGCTGGCCAACTGGCTGCGCCACGGCATCGTTACCCGCGAGCAGATCGTCGAAAGCCTCCAGCGCATGGCCCCGGTAGTGGACCGCCAGAACGCCAACGACCCGCTGTACCGCCCGATGGCACCGGACTTCGACAACAACATCGCCTTCCAGGCCGCCCTGGAACTGGTGGTCGAAGGCACCCGGCAGCCAAACGGCTACACCGAACCGGTCCTGCACCGCCGCCGCCGCGAGTTCAAGGCAAAGAACGGTCTCTGATCGCTCGCTGCCTCGCAAAGAAAAACGCCCCGGCTTGCCGGGGCGTTTTTTATCGATGCTCGCAATTCAAACAGCTTCGAGCCGCTCGACCACATCGGTATAACCGCTCAAGGCGCTACCGAACGTACGACTTCAATCCCCCGGCAACCGTTTGAACGCCGCCGCATACAACCCCGCCGCATCGCCCAGCAATAGACGAAACGCTGCGAACACCTCGCCGTTGTCCAACTGCGGCTCGTTGCAATAGAGCACCAACGCCAACTGCTGCGCCGCGTTCAAACGCTCCTGTCCGGCTTCGAACAGCTCGTCCGGGCTGAGGCGGGTATTGGTGTAGAGAACGGGGCGCGTTGTAGTGCTCAGGGAAGGAAGCGGACGGAAGTCAGACATGCCGCACCTCCGCCGTGAAGAAGCAGCCTATTGAACAGATTTCGGAAAAGCTCGGTAAGCGCATGGAAAGTTCCTCGAACGATTAAGGAACCACATCCACCGTTGCGACACGGATGGAGGTGGACCGCACGGGGGT
>NZ_MUJY01000137.1 GCF_002286785.1 Pseudomonas sp. PIC25
CTGGCGCGAATCCGTCCGTCGCTGCCAGAAGCGTCGCGAAGCCTGGGCATCGGCGGGCCGGGCTTGCTCTTTCGCATCTACCTGCCGCTGTTGCTGCCCCGTTCGCTGAGCGCGGCCTTTCTGGGGTTCGTCGACGTACTCAAGGAAATGCCGGCCACGCTGCTGATGCGTCCCTTCGGCTGGGACACCTTGTCGGTGCGGGTCTTCGAGATGACCAGCGAGGGCGAATGGGCACGCGCCGCACTGCCGGCGCTGACGCTGGTGCTGGTCGGTCTGTTGCCGGTGATCGGCCTCATCCGTCGCTCCGCGCGGCAAGTAGGATAGGGGCGGCAGCAAGCTTCAAGCCTCAAGCGGCAAGTAAAAGCGGCAGGTGATTGATAGCGCCAGTTCGACCTCGCACTGATTCGCTTGCAGCTTGCAGAGTGACCCCCTTCCAGTGAGCGGCTACAATGCGCGCCATTCGATGCGACCCACTCTCCCGGTGGGCTCTGCGGACGTGCCAGTGACCTGCCGAAGCAGGCTCAGCCGAGCCGCGGCGATGCCCGCATCTTCGCCACGCCCGGAAGGAGAAACCCATGGGACAGCGCACCCCTCTCTACGACCAGCACCTGGCGTTCGGTGCCAAGATGGTCGACTTCGGCGGCTGGGACATGCCGCTGCACTACGGTTCGCAGGTCGAGGAGCATCATCAGGTGCGCCGCGATTGCGGGGTCTTCGATGTCTCCCACATGACCGTGGTGGATGTGTCGGGCACCCAGGCCACCGCCTATCTTCAACATCTCCTGGCCAACGACGTGGCACGCCTGCAAACACCGGGCAAGGCCCTGTACAGCGGCATGCTCAACGAGCGTGGCGGTGTCGTCGACGACCTGATCGTCTATCTCGCCGAGAATGGGTACCGCGTGGTGGTCAACGCCGCCACCCGCGACAAGGACCTGGCCTGGATGATGCGTCAGGCCGAGGGCTTCGCCGTCGAACTGAACGAGCGCGCCGACCTCGCCATGCTCGCCATCCAGGGGCCCAAGGCACGTGCCCGCACGGCCGAACTGGTGACCTCCGCCCGCGCCTCGCTGATCAACGAACTCAAGCCGTTCCAGGGCCTGCCGGAAGGCGACTGGTTCATTGCCCGCACCGGTTATACCGGTGAAGACGGCCTGGAAATCATGCTGCCGGCCGCTGAAGTGACGGCGTTCTTCGGCGAACTGGTCGGTGCCGGCATCGCCCCGATCGGCCTCGGCGCACGCGACACGTTGCGCCTCGAAGCCGGAATGAACCTCTACGGCCAGGACATGGACGAAGACGTCTCACCGCTGGCCGCCAACATGGCCTGGACCATCGCCTGGGAGCCGGCCGGGCGTGACTTCGTCGGCCGTCAGGCGCTGGAATTGCAGCGCAGCACCGGCGACCAGCCGCGTCTGGTCGGGCTGGTGCTGGAAGAGCGTGGCGTACTGCGCGCTCACCAAGTGGTACGGGTCGAAGGAGTCGGCGAAGGCGAGATCACCAGCGGCAGCTTCTCGCCGACCCTGGGCAAGTCCATCGCCCTGGCCCGCGTCCCGGCCGCCACCGGCGACCGTGCCGAGGTGGAAATCCGCGGCAAGTGGTACCCGGTACGGGTGGTCCAGCCGAATTTCGTGCGTCACGGCAAGGCGCTCATCTGAAAGACGTTCCGACAGTCGCGCGATGTGGTTTGCCTACGGCCCGCCGCGCGCCTGCTAAATTTTCCTGGCAGTGACCTGCCGCCTTTTCTCGAGGATCAAGCAATGAGTGACATTCCCGCCGATCTGCGTTACGCCGCCAGCCACGAATGGGCCCGCCTGGAAATGGACGGTACCGTGACCGTGGGTATCTCCGACCACGCGCAGGAAGCCCTGGGCGACGTGGTGTTCGTCGAACTGCCGGAAGTCGGCCAGCAACTGACCGCCGGTCAGGAAGCCGGGGTGGTGGAGTCGGTCAAGGCTGCATCCGATATCTATGCGCCGATCGGCGGCGAGGTGATCGCGGTCAACGAGGCGCTGACCGAGAGCCCGGAGAACGTCAACAGCGATCCGTACGGCAGCTGGTTCTTCAAACTGAAGCCGAGCGACGAAGCCGAGCTGGACAAGCTGCTCGACGCCGACGGCTACAAGGCCGCCAGCGAAGCCGACGCCTGATCCCAGCCTGCCCATGGAGCCTCGCATCGGCGGGGCTTCGTGCTTTCCGAAGAGCCCCTGCCATGTCCCAGACGCCCAGTCTCGCCCAACTCCAGCAACCTGACGCATTCCTCAGCCGCCACCTCGGCCCGGACGAGGCCGAGCAGCAGGCCATGCTCGAAAGCCTCGGTCTCGCCAGCCGCGCCCAACTGATCGACCAGACGGTCCCGCCGGCGATCCGCCTGGACCGAGCGCTCGACCTGCCGGCGGCGCTGGACGAGCAGGGCGCCTTGGCGAAGCTCAAGGGACATGCGCAGCAGAATCAGTTGTGGACCAGCCTGATCGGCATGGGCTACCACGGCACCGTCACGCCCACGGTAATCCTGCGCAATGTGCTGGAGAACCCGGGCTGGTACACCGCCTACACCCCCTACCAGCCGGAGATCGCCCAGGGCCGGCTGGAGGCGTTGCTGAACTTCCAGCAACTGACCATCGACCTGACAGGCCTCGACCTGGCCAGCGCCTCGCTGCTCGACGAAGCCACCGCCGCCGCCGAGGCCATGGCCCTGGCCAAGCGCGTGGCGAAGAGCAAGAGCAACCTGTTCTTCGTCGACGAGAACTGCCATCCGCAGACCATCTCCGTGGTGCAGACGCGTGCCGAAGCGTTCGGCTTCGACGTGGTCGTCGCCAGCGTGGATGAGCTGGTCAGGCAGCAAGTCTTCGGCGCGCTGCTGCAATACCCGGACACTCACGGCGAGATTCGCGACCTGCGCCCGCTGATCGATCACCTGCACAGCCAGCAGGCGCTGGCCTGCGTGGCCGCCGACCTGCTCAGCCTGCTGCTGCTCACCCCGCCCGGCGAACTGGGCGCCGACGTGGTGTTCGGCTCGGCCCAACGCTTTGGCGTGCCCATGGGCTACGGCGGTCCGCATGCCGCCTATTTCGCCACCCGCGACGAATTCAAGCGCGCCATGCCCGGCCGCATCATCGGCGTGTCCAAGGATGCCCGCGGCAACATCGCCCTGCGCATGGCCCTGCAAACCCGCGAGCAGCACATCCGCCGCGAGAAGGCCAACTCCAACATCTGTACGGCCCAGGTCCTGCTGGCCAACATCGCCAGCTTCTATGCGGTCTACCACGGTCCGCAGGGGCTCAAGCGCATCGCCCAGCGCGTACATCGTCTGACTGCGATACTCGCCGCCGGCCTGGAGCAGAAAGGCATCCAGCGGATCAACAGGCACTTTTTCGACACCCTGACCCTGGAGGTTGGCGGCAGCCAGACGGCGATCATCGAGAGTGCCCAGGCGGCGCGCATCAACCTGCGCATCCTCGGACGCGGCAAGCTCGGTGTCAGCCTGGACGAAACCTGCACCGCCGAAACGGTCGAGCGACTGTTCGATATCTTCCTCGGCGCCGACCACGGCCTTGACGTCGCCGCACTGGATGCTGGCGACGTCGCCAGCGGCATTCCGGCCGAACTGGAGCGCAGCAGCGCCTACCTGACCCATCCGGTGTTCAATGTGCATCACAGCGAAACCGAGATGCTGCGCTACCTCAAGCAGCTGGAGAACAAGGACCTGGCGCTGAACCAGGCGATGATCCCGCTCGGCTCCTGCACCATGAAACTCAACGCCACCAGCGAGATGATCCCGATCACTTGGCCGGAATTCGCCAACCTGCACCCTTTCGCACCGGTGGAGCAGGCCCAGGGCTACAAGGCGATGATTGACGAGCTGGAGGCCTGGCTGCGCGCTATCACTGGCTTCGATGCCATCTGCATGCAGCCCAACTCGGGTGCCCAGGGCGAATACGCCGGCCTGCTGGCGATCCGTAAGTACCATGAGAGCCGCGGCGAAGGGCACCGCAACATCTGCCTGATTCCATCGTCGGCCCACGGTACCAATCCGGCCTCGGCGCAGATGGCCAGCATGCGCGTGGTCATCGTCGAGTGCGACCAGGACGGCAACGTCGATCTCGAAGACCTCAAGCGCAAGGCGGCGGAAGCCGGCGAGCAGCTTTCCTGCCTGATGATCACCTATCCCTCGACACATGGTGTCTACGAGGAAGGCATCCGGGAAATCTGCGAGGTCATCCATGCCCAGGGCGGCCAGGTCTACATGGACGGCGCCAACCTCAACGCCCAGGTCGGCCTGGCGCGTCCGGCCGATATCGGTGCCGACGTCTCGCATATGAACCTGCACAAGACCTTCTGCATTCCCCATGGCGGTGGCGGCCCGGGCATGGGGCCGATCGGCGTGCGCGCGCACCTGGCGCCGTTCGTCGCCAACCACCCGGTGGTCCCGCTGGAAGGCCCGAACCCGGAGAACGGCGCGGTCAGCGCGGCGCCGTGGGGCAGCGCGAGCATCCTGCCGATCAGCTGGATGTACATCGCCATGATGGGCCCGCAGCTCAAGGACGCCACCGAAGTGGCCATTCTCAACGCCAACTACCTGGCGCACAAACTGGACGGCGCCTTCCCGGTGCTCTACAGCGGCCGCAACGGCCGGGTGGCACATGAGTGCATCCTCGACCTGCGTCCGCTCAAGGCGGAAACCGGGATCACCGAGGAAGACGTGGCCAAGCGCCTGATGGACTATGGCTTCCACGCGCCGACCATGTCGTTCCCGGTCCCCGGCACGCTGATGATCGAGCCCACCGAGAGCGAGTCGAAGCACGAGCTGGACCGCTTCATCGAAGCCATGCTCAGCATCCGCGCCGAGATCGGCAAGGTGCAGAACGGCGACTGGCCGGCCGAGGACAATCCGCTCAAGCGCGCGCCTCATACCCTGGCAGACGTCATCGGCGTCTGGGAACGGCCGTACAGCATCGAGGAAGCAGTGACCCCGACCGCCCACACCCGCGCCCACAAGTACTGGCCGACGGTGAACCGCGTGGACAACGTCTACGGCGACCGCAACCTGTTCTGCGCCTGCGTGCCGATGGATGCCTATCGCGAGTGAGTCCGGCTCGAAAACGAAAAGGCCGCCCCATCCGGGCGGCCTTTTTCGTTATGACGGGCAGTCTATTCCGCTGCCAGGATCGCCGTAGCCAGCTCCATATCGTCGGCTTTCACGCCGGGGTGCTGGTCGCGGATGCGTTGCAGGGCGGCCTCCAGGTAGGGGCCGCGAATCTCGCCGCCGCTGGCGACGAAGCTGCTGGCGTCATCCTTGGCGGCCACGATCAACTTGTCGTCCTTGAAGGTCAGGTAGGTCGAGGCGGTGGTGGCGCCCGACGAGAGTACGTCGCGCCAGAAATCGCCATCGGCGAAGGCGCTGGCGGCAGGCAGGGACAAGGTTAACGCGAGGCAGGCAAGGGAACGGCGCATGACAGGGACTCCTCTGGGCTTGAGCCTGTAGTTAAGAGTCCTGCGCTTCGTTTGGAGTTCCCTTCCCAACGGCCATCCCCGGCGGTGCGGGGATGGCTATGGCACCGTTCAGGCTGCGGCTTCGACCTTGAGCAGCACGCCTTCCTGGCCGATCACCCGTACGGCCGTGCCGGCCGGCAGGTCCGGGCCGACCACCAGCCAGACGGTATCGCCGGCCTTGATCTTGCCTCGGCCGTCGACGATGGCTTCGTGCAGGCTGAAGGTCCGGCCGTACAGCTCTTGGCCGCGCTGGTTCAGGCCGGGCTGGTCGGAGGGCTTGGCCGCACTGCGCTGGCGCCGCCACCAGAGCACGGCGGTGAGCACCGAGAGGATGGCGAACAGGATGAATTGCAGGGTCCAGTGCAGGTCGGAAAAGACGAAGGTGAGTACGCCGACGCTGGCGGCGGCAACGCCGATCCACAGCAGGTAGCCCCCCGCGCCGAAGACTTCGAGGATCAGCAGCAGGGTGCCGAAGGCGAGCCAGTCCCAGAAGGACAGGTGTTGCAAATAATCCCACATGGTCAGCTCTTCTTGCCGTCGAACGTCGCCTTGACGATCTCGCCGATGCCGCCGACCGCGCCGATCACTTGGCTGGCTTCCAGCGGCATCAGGACGATCTTGCTGTTGTCCGACGCGGCGAGCTGGCCGAGGGCGTCGATGTACTTCTGTGCGACGAAGTAGTTCACCGCCTGCACGTTACCAGCGGCGATCGCCTCGGACACCATGCGGGTCGCCTCCGCTTCGGCGGCAGCCGCCCGTTCGCGGGCCTCGGCTTCGAGGAAGGCGGCCTGGCGTTCGCCTTCGGCCTTGAGGATCTGCGCCTGCTTTTCGCCTTCGGCGGTAAGGATTTCGGCTTGGCGCTTGCCTTCGGCCTCGAGAATCTGCGCGCGCTTGAGGCGCTCGGCCTTCATCTGGCTGGCCATGGCCTCGACCAGATCGGACGGTGGCGTGATGTCCTTGATTTCGATGCGCGTGATCTTGATGCCCCAGGGGGCGGTGGCTTCGTCGACGGTCTTGAGCAGGCGTTCGTTGATGGCGTCGCGCTGGCTGAGCATGGCGTCCAGCTCCATGGAGCCGAGCACGGTGCGGATATTGGTCATCACCAGGTTGCGGATGGCCAGCTCCAGGTTGTTCACCTCATAGGCCGCCTGGGCCGCATTGATCACCTGGAAGAAGCACACCGCGTCGATCTGCACGATGGCGTTGTCGGCGCTGATGACTTCCTGCGGCGGGATGTCCAGCACGCTTTCCATCACGTTGAGCTTGCGGCCGATGCGGTCCATCACCGGAACGATGATGTTCAGGCCCGGCTTGAGAGTGTTGGTGTAGCGGCCGAAGCGTTCGACCGTCCATTGGTAGCCTTGCGGCACCACCTTGAAGCCCATGAAGACCACGGCGATGGCGAGGCCGACGAAGAGAAGAATGACTGTTCCGATTTCCATCGGAGACGGCTCCTGCGGTTGGAGAAAACACGCTGAGTTTAGGCGGAGCGCTAGTATCTTGCCGGTAGGGGTTCCCGAAACGGGAAATTAGCCATGGGGGCGTACTCTGAAGAGGGCCGCCCCAGAGCGTGTCGAGGGGCCGGTCGTTACTTCTGCTCGCTCTGCGGTGTCACGCGCAGCACTTCTTCGAGGGTGGTCAGGCCGGCGGCGATCTTCTGGGCGCCGGACAGGCGCAGGCTGCGCATGCCGTCCTTGAACGCCTGGCGGCGCAAGGCGACCAGGTCGGTGTCGGCGGTGATCAGCGGCTTGATGGCATCGTTGAGCAGCATGATCTCGTAGACCCCGGCGCGCCCACGGTAGCCGGTGTCTCGGCATTCCAGGCAGCCCACGGCGCGGTGGGCGCCGGTCGGCAGCGGGGCGCTCCAGGGTTTGGTCAGGCTCTGCCAGTCCTCTTCGCTCAGCTCCGTTGGCGCCTTGCAATGCGGGCACAGTGTGCGCACCAGACGCTGGGCCATGACGCCCAGCACGGTGGCCTTGATCAGGTAGTGCGGCACGCCGAGTTCGAGCAAGCGCGTCACCGCGCTGGGCGCATCGTTGGTGTGCAGGGTGGAGAGCACCAGGTGGCCGGTCAGCGCCGCCTGGATCGCCATCTCGGCGGTTTCCAGGTCGCGGATCTCGCCGACCATGATGATGTCCGGGTCCTGGCGCATCAGGGCGCGCACGCCGCTGGCGAAGGTCAGGTCGATGTTGTGCTGGACCTGCATCTGGTTGAACGCCGGCTCGATCATCTCGATCGGGTCTTCGATGGTGCAGACGTTCACCTCGGAGGTGGCGAGCTGCTTGAGTGTGGTGTACAGCGTGGTGGTCTTGCCCGAACCGGTGGGGCCGGTGACCAGGATGATGCCGTTGGGCTGGTTGGTCATGCCTTGCCAGCGGCGCAGGTCGTCCAGTGAGAAGCCGAGGGCATCGAAGCTTTTCAACAGCACTTCGGGGTCGAAGATCCGCATCACCATCTTCTCGCCGAAGGCCGTGGGCAGGGTAGCCAGGCGCAATTCCACCTCGCCGCCGTCCGGGGTCTTGGTCTTCACCCGGCCGTCCTGGGGCTTGCGCTTCTCGGCCACGTTCATCCGGCCGAGGCTTTTCAGGCGGCTGACCACCGCCATGGTGACCTGCGGCGGGAACTGGTAGACGTTGTGCAGCACACCGTCGATGCGGAAGCGCACCGTACCCTGTTCGCGGCGCGGCTCGATGTGGATATCGCTGGCGCGCTGCTGGAAGGCGTACTGGAACAGCCAGTCGACAATGTTGACGATGTGCGCGTCGTTGGCGTCCGGCTCCTGGTCGCTGGAGCCGAGGTTGACCAATTGCTCGAAGTTGCCGACGCCGCTGACCTTCTGGTCGGCGGCGCTGGCGCCGCTGACGGAGCGGGCCAGGCGGTAGAACTCCTGGGTGAAGCGCTGGATGTCCGCCGGGTTGGCCACCACCCGCTTGATCGGCCGTTTCAGCACGTGGGTCAGGTTGCTTTCCCAGCTGTGCACGAAGGGTTGCGCGCTGGCGATGGTCACCAGGTCCGGCGTTACTTCCACGGCGAGAATCTTGTGCCGCTGGGCGAAGGCGTGGGACATCAGCGGCGTCACTGCGGCGACGTCCACTTTCAGCGGGTCGATGCGCAGGTAGGGCTGGCCGGAGAGGTCGGCGAGCCAGCGGGTCAGGGTGTCGAGGTCGAGCTTCTTGCCCGGCCGGGTGAGGTCGTCGATCTGCTGGGCGGCGAGAAATTCCAGCGGGTGCTGCTGGTTGTTCACCGCGCTGCGACGGATCGCCAGGCACTGCTCGGCGGTGTTCTGGTCCACCCGGCCCTGGTTGACCAGCTCGCGGAGCACGTCGTTGAGATCCAGCCAACGGTCCTGGGCGGATGAAGCGAACGCTGTCATGGGGTTCCTCGGTTGCTCTCGGCTCACTTGGAAGCTTAGGCCAATCGGCCCTCACATCCGTGTTGCGCGTAGCATGCCCGAATACGCGTCGCGGGGCGAAGCGCCAAGCGTGATCGAGTCCCCAGCCTGGAACGATGGGTTACGCCTGGGCTTCGGCCTTGGGCACCAAAGCGGCTGCTTCTTGGAGTTCGACCGCGAAAACGCTGACCAGGCTGCGCATTTTCTGCGCGATCACTTCCGCACGTCGGGCGCAGAGCGATGGATGGCGGATGGTCAGGGCGAACCGGTCGTCGTCTTCGCGATGCGCGCTGACATCCGACGGCGTCAGTTGTTGTTGCGCGAAGAAACCAAGCAGGCGGCAGAGCACATCCGGCTCGGCATCCGCCTGGATATGGAAGTGCGCGTCGATCAGCCGGGTGACGGCGCCGTTCCAGGCGTCCGCCCGGTGGTCCTGGAGCACGGACGGTACGAGGTGGAGAGGGCTGGCGCTGGCGTGGGCGGGCATGCGGATGCTCCTGTCGTTTCGGTGTGGACAGTTTTCCAGTTCCAGTGCGGTTTTTTCTGCCTTATTGATCCCCTGTGGCAAGCGACTGGGATAGTCTTGCCTCGTTTTATTCATTTCGAGGAAAAGTTATGTCCGTCGCCTTGGACAATTTCGACCGCCGCATCCTCGCACTGCTGCAGGAGGACGCCAGCCTGTCCACCGCGGAGATCGCCGAGCGGGTGGGTTTGTCCCAGTCGCCGTGCTGGCGGCGCATTCAGCGGCTGAAGGAGGAAGGGGTGGTCCGTGGCCAAGTCACCCTGCTGGATCGTCGCAAGGTCGGCCTGAACGCGCAAATCTTCGCCCAGGTGAAGCTCAACGCCCACGGCCGCTCCAACCTCACCGAGTTCGCCGAGGCCATGCGCGGCTTTCCCGAGGTGCTGGAATGTCACGTGCTGATGGGGACGGTGGATTTCATGCTGCGCATCGTGACCCGCGACATCGAGGCCTACGAGCGTTTCTTCTTCGAGAAGCTCTCGCAGGTGCCTGGCATCCAGGAGGTGAACTCCATCGTCGCGCTGTCGGAGATCAAGTCGACCACCGCGTTGCCGGTGTGAAACTCAGTCCTTGCGTGGCGGAGGCGGAGTGAGGCCCATGGAGACGTAGATGGCGCTCAGGTCGTCGACACCCATGTGGGCCGGGCGTACCCAGTCCACCGGGACGTAGATCAGCCCGCCGCCGACCGGGATCGGTGCGGTCGGAACCAGGATGGCGTAGTGCGGCCGGCCTTCCAGTTCGACGGGCTCCGGGCTTGGCAGCAGCGCCAGCACGGCCGCGCCGTCCCCACCGAAAATGCACCAGACCGGGCTCATGGCACCGATGTCCGGGTTTTTCTCGCGGTCCAGCAGGCCCACGAAGCGATCAGCCAGGTTGTAGAGGTTGCCGATCAGCGGGGTGCGCCGCAGGGTGACGTCGATCAGCCAGGCCAGCGGCCGGCGCAGCCCCAACTGCACGGCGAGGCCGAGGGGATACAGGCTTCCCAGAAGGACCAGACTGCCCAGCAGGTAGGCCAGGTACGGGTTGCTGGCGAACGGCTGGCCGAGGGTGGCGAACAGTTGGCCGACCAGGGTGGAGGGGCCCACCAGGCGGTTCAGCAGGCTCACCACCCAGGCCAGCAGTGCCAGGGTCAGGGCCAGGGGCAGCAGCGCCAGGAGGCCGGTGAGCCAGGTGGCGAAAACGGATCGTAGGCTTTGTCTGAGCATGGTCCCGGCGCGCTTCCTTTATTTCTGCAAGGCCTTCCAGGCAGGCAAGGAGATCAGCGTCTGTGCCTGGGCCGTGCGCAGCTCGCGCTGCTCGTCGTCCAGGGGCTGGATGGCGAGGGCCGCCAGTTTGTTCAGTTCCCCGTACAGGCGATCGACTTCCGGCAGCTCCAGCACGCCACGGGCCAGGCGCAGCCAGACCAGCATGCGCTCGATACGCGGCAACTGCTCGGCGAGGTCCTCCGGCTGGCGCTGGTAGCGGGTCAGCGGCAGGGCCTGGGCCTCTTCGGCGAGCATGCGCGGCAGCCAACGGCCCAGGGGGGCGGAACCCTGGCGCTGGCCACGCTCGTTGCGGGCGGACACCCAGGCATGGCCGAGCAGCCAGCGCGAGGCGTTCAGCGAGAACAGGCCCCAGCGGGTGCCGGCCAGCTCCTCGGCGAACTGCCCGACGGCGGCCTGCCGGCTCTCTTCGCTGTGCTGCCCGTCCTGCAGGCGCGGGCGCCAGTCCATGAGCAGCGCATCCAGGCTTTCGCGCAATTCGCGGCTGCTGGCCCGGGGCACGGCCTGGCCGAGGCTGCCGAGCAGCGCACGCAGCTCGGCCAACTGGCCCAGCCACAGGCCGAGCAGACGCCAGTGGCCGTTGAAGCGGTATTGTTCGGCGAGGCGCTGGCTGCTGCCGAGCAGGTGCCAGGCCAGCGCGGCGAAGGCCTCGTCCAGCGGCATCAGGGCATCCAGTTCGGGCGCGGGCAGGCTGAGGGCGTAGCTGTTTTCATCGAACAGCCGGTAGCCGCGCTCGGCCTTGCTGATGTCGCAGGGCATCAACGGCAGGTCGGTGGCCAGCTCCGCGGCGAGTTCCAGCAGCGCTTGCGGTTCGCCTTGGCGCAGTTCCAGCTCCAGCTCGCAGATTTCTTCTTCCCGCTCGCCGGCGATGACCTTGCCCAGGTCCAGCGCGGCTTCGATCACCACCTTGGCCTTACCGCGCCCCCAGGCGATTTCCGCCCGTTCGCGAACAAAGTCGGTGGTGAAGATCGGCTTCAGGCTTTTCTTGTCCAGCTCCGCCAGGCTGGCCGGCCAGCAGTCGTCGGTGAGTTTCTTCGGGTCGAGCTTGGGCTTATCCAGGTACCAGTCCCATTCGTTGCGTTCGGATAGCCCGGCGACGCTCTGGCCGCGGCTCTTCAGGGTCTGGATGTACTGCTCGCCGTCGCGGCGCAGGCGCAGCGCCACCTTGGCCTGAGCCAAGTCTCGCTCGGCGCTGTCGTAATACTGGTTGAAGAGTTCCCGGCGCTCCCAGCCGCTCTTGTTGCGTTTCTTCAGCAGTGGGTGTTCGCGCAGTGCGGCGAGGGTCTCGCGGCTGGCGCGCAGCTTGATTTCGGTTTCTTTGACCATGGTGCGGAATCCAAGCGCCTATCATGAAAAGTTGCAGCCCGATGACGCATGCTGGCAGGTCCACGGGGCGATCCGTATACTTGCCGCCTCTTAAAAACGGGGTTCACCCTATGCCAACCAATCCCTTCGTCAGTCTGTTCGGCCGGTCGCCCATCGGTCCGATGCAACAGCACATCGCCAAGGCCCACGAGTGCGCGGCGAATCTGATGCCCTTCTTCCAGGCGGTGGTGGCGGAAGACTGGGACAGAGTGGAACAGGTGCAGCAGGAGATGGTGCGTCTGGAGAAGGAAGCTGACAAGCTCAAGAAGAGCGTGCGCCTGCACCTGCCCAAGAGCCTGTTCCTGCCGGTTCCGCGTTCGGATCTGCTGGAGCTGCTGAGTGTACAGGACAAAGTCGCCAACCGCGCCAAGGACATCGCCGGCCTGATGCTCGGCCGCTGCATGACCGTGCCGGAAGCCCTGCAGCCGCTGATGCTGACCTATGTCCAGCGTACTGTGGACGCCAGCGCCCAGGCGCTGAAGGCGATGAACGAGCTGGACGAATTGCTGGAAACCGGTTTCGGCGGCCGCGAGGCGGTGCTGGTGGAAAACCTGATCGAAGAGCTGGACGCCATCGAGCAGGACACCGACCGCCTGCAGATCGAAGTGCGCCGCGGCCTGTTCAAACTGGAAAAGGATCTCCCCCCGGTCGATGTGATGTTCCTCTACCAGATCATCGACTGGATCGGCGATGTCGCCGACCGTGCCCAGCGTGTGGGCAACCGACTGGAACAACTGCTGGCGCGATAAGCGCCAGCATCCTTTCTGGGATTCGACGAGAAAATTCTTATGTCTCTGATCACGGACTACGGTTTCGTACTCCTGCTGCTTGCCTGCCTGTTCGGTTTCTTCATGGCCTGGGGCGTGGGTGCCAACGATGTCGCCAACGCCATGGGCACTTCGGTGGGCTCGCGTGCGCTGACCATCAAGCAGGCGATCGTCGTCGCCATGGTCTTCGAGTTCTGCGGTGCCTACCTGGCGGGTGGCCAGGTCACCGAGACCATCAAGAGCGGCATCGTCGATGCGTCGCTGATTTCGCCGGAGCTGATGGTGCTGGGCATGATGTCGGCGCTGCTGGCGGCGGGGACCTGGCTGCTGATCGCGTCCATGAAGGGCTGGCCGGTGTCCACGACCCACTCCATCGTCGGCGCGGTGATCGGTTTCGCGGCCGTCGGCATTTCCATGGATGCGGTGAAGTGGAGTGGCGTCGGCCCCATCGTCGCCAGCTGGGTGGTTTCTCCGGTGCTCTCCGGCGTGGTCGCCTTTGGTCTGTTCATGAGTGTGCAGAAGCTGATCATCGACACCGACAGCCCGTTCAAGAATGCCAAGCGCTTCGTGCCGCTGTACATGTTCCTCACCGGTTTCATGGTGGCGGTGATGACCCTGTCCAAGGGGCTCAAGCACATCGGCCTGAACCTCAGCAGCAACCAGAGCCTGCTGTTGGCCGTGGGCGTCGGCACCCTGGTCATGCTGCTGGGCATCGCCATCCTCAGCCGTATCCACGTCGATGAGGAAGCGGACAAGGCGTTCCATTTCTCCAGCGTGGAGAAGGTCTTCGCGGTGCTGATGATCTTCACTGCCTGCTCCATGGCTTTCGCCCATGGCTCCAACGACGTGGCCAACGCGGTTGGCCCGCTGGCCGCCATCGTCGGCGTGATCCAGTCCGGCGGCGAGGCGGTGGGTGCCAAGGCCGCGCTGCCGAGCTGGGTGCTGCTGCTCGGCGCCGTGGGGATCGTCATCGGCCTGGCCACCTACGGCTACAAGGTGATCGCCACCATTGGCAAGGAAATCACCGAGCTGACCCCGAGCCGTGGCTTCGCCGCCGAGCTGGCCACCGCCACCACCGTGGTGGGGGCCTCGGCCATCGGCCTGCCGGTATCCACCACCCACACCCTGGTCGGTGCCGTGCTGGGCGTCGGTATCGCGCGGGGTATCGGTGCGTTGAACCTGGGCGTGATCGGCTCGATCTTCATGTCCTGGATCATCACCCTGCCGGTGGGTGCGGCCCTGTCGATCCTGTTCTTCCTGGTTCTCAAAGGCATCTTCGCCTGACCTCGAAGGCGGGCACGTACCCTGCGTGTCCGCCAGACTGCTGCATTCCGACGGGCGGGGCCGGTTTATTCCGCTGCGGCGATGGTCCATCATGGAGGCCTGCTGCCGGAGAATCGCCGATGCCCGTTCCCTCTCTCAAAGACGCCTTCGCCGCGCTGATCGCCGCGCCCTCGGTGAGCTGTACCCAGCCGCACTGGGACCAGACCAATCGGCCGGTGATCGATTTGCTCGCCACCTGGCTGGGCGACCTCGGCTTCGCCTGCGAAGTGCAGGAGGTGGTGCCCGGCAAGTTCAATCTGCTCGCCAGCTATGGCAGCGGCCCCGGCGGGTTGGTGCTGGCCGGCCACAGCGATACCGTGCCTTTCGACGCCGCCCTGTGGAAAAGTGACCCGCTACGTCTGGACGAGCGCGATGGCCGTTGGTATGGCCTCGGCAGTTGCGACATGAAGGGCTTCTTCGCGCTGATCGTCGAGGCGGTGCGGCCGCTGCTCGCGCAGCCGTTCAAGCAGCCGCTGCTGATCCTCGCCACCTGCGACGAAGAAAGTTCCATGTCCGGCGCCCGTGCCCTGGCCGATGCCGGGCGGCCGCTCGGTCGCGCCGCGGTGATCGGCGAACCGACCGGGCTGCGGCCGATCCGCCTGCACAAGGGTGTGATGATGGAGCGCATCGACATCCTCGGCCGTAGCGGTCACTCGTCCGACCCGAGCCTCGGGCACAGCGCCCTGGAGGCCATGCACGAGGCGATCGGCGAGTTGCTGGCGCTGCGTGGCCAGTGGCAGAAGGAATACCACAACCCGCTGTTCAACGTGCCGCAGCCGACCCTCAACCTGGGCTGCATCCATGGCGGCGACAATCCCAACCGCATCTGTGGGCAGTGTTCCCTGGAGTTCGATCTGCGTCCATTGCCGGGCATGGCGCCGGAGCACCTGCGCCTGGAAATCCGCCAGCGCCTGCAACCGCTGGCCGAGCGGCATCAGGTGAAGATCGATTTCGCCCCGCTGTTCCCCAGCGTGCCGCCCTACGAGCAGGCCGCCAACGCCGAATTGGTGCACGTGGCCGAGCGGCTCACCGGTCATGCTGCCGGCGCGGTGGCCTTCGGCACCGAGGCCCCGTATCTTCAGCAGCTCGGTTGCGAGACCCTGGTGCTCGGCCCCGGCGATATCGCCTGCGCCCACCAGCCGGACGAGTACCTCGACATGGCGCGCCTGGAGCCGAGTGTCCGGCTGCTGCGCGAGCTGATCCAGCACTATTGCCTGAGCCCGAGTGGAGTCTGACCGTGTTGCGACGATGACGACGGACTGCCCTCTCCCCGACGGGAGAGTTCGGAAAGCCGGCGGATGAACCGTCTTTCCCTTGTCGCTCCGCTTCCATGACGGAAGGGGAGAGCCATCAGAATCACTACAGGCTCATTCATGCTCGATTACGTCAATTGGCTCCGCCACGCATCGCCCTACATTAACTCGCACCGGGACCGGACCTTCGTGGTCATGCTGCCCGGCGAAGGGGTGGCCCACCCGAACTTCGGCAACATCGTCCATGACTTGGTACTGCTGCACAGCCTCGGCGTGCGCCTGGTACTGGTCCACGGCTCGCGCCCGCAGATCGAGGCGCGTCTGGTCAATCGCGGCCTGACGCCGCATTTCCACCACAACCTGCGGATCACCGACGGGCCCACCCTGGAATGCGTGATCGACGCCGTGGGGCAATTGCGCATCGCCATCGAGGCACGCCTGTCGATGGATATGGCGGCCTCGCCGATGCAGGGTTCGCGCCTGCGCGTCGCCGGCGGCAACTTCGTCACCGCGCGGCCGATCGGCGTGCTCGAAGGCGTCGACTATCACCACACGGGCGAAGTGCGGCGGGTCGACCGCAAGGGGATCGGCCGTCTGCTCGACGAGCGAGCCATCGTGCTGCTGTCGCCGCTCGGCTATTCGCCCACCGGGGAAATCTTCAACCTTGCCTGCGAGGACGTGGCGACGCGTGCGGCCATCGATCTGGCGGCCGACAAGTTGCTGCTGTTCGGCGAGGAACGCGGTCTGCTCGACGAGCAGGGCCGGTTGATCCGCGAGTTACGCCCGCAGCAGGTACCGACGCACCTGGCGCGGCTCGGCGCCAGCTACCAGGCCGAATTGCTCGACGCCGCCGCCCAGGCCTGCCGGGGCGGGGTGAAGCGCAGCCATATCGTCAGCTATCAGGAAGATGGCGCGCTGCTCACCGAACTGTTCACCCGCGACGGCGGCGGCACCCTGGTCGACCAGGAGCAGTTCGAACAACTGCGCGAGGCGACCATCGAGGACGTCGGCGGCCTGATCGACCTGATCAGTCCGCTGGAGGAGCAGGGCATCCTGGTGCGCCGTTCGCGCGAAGTGCTGGAACGGGAGATCACTCAGTTCAGCATCGTCGAGCGCGATGGCCTGATTATCGCCTGTGCGGCGCTCTATCCCATCGCCGATTCGGATGCCGGCGAACTGGCCTGCCTGGCGGTCAGCCCGGAATACCGCCACGGTGGGCGCGGCGACGAGCTGCTCGAGCGCATCGAGGAGCGGGCCCGCCAGCAGGGGTTGAAGACCTTGTTCGTGCTCACCACGCGTACCGCGCACTGGTTTCGCGAGCGTGGCTTCGAGCCCAGCAGCGTCGAGCGCCTGCCGGCTGCGCGGGCGTCGCTATACAACTATCAGCGCAATTCGAAGATTTTCGAGAAGTCGCTGTAGGCAGCGGGGCGGAAGAGGCTGGGAGGGCGATGTCCGTTAGAACGGTCCCGGATTGCGCTGCGCTTATCCGGGTTACCGACAGGGAGGCCGTGGCGTCAGGCGCGCTTGGTCTGGGGTTGGCGGCCGGAGGCGAGCAGTTGCTCGTGCCCGTCGTCCCAGCCGGCTTCCCAGGCGGCGGCCACGACGTCGGCCGGGTAGGGTTGCTGGTCGATCGGGTGGCCGGTCAAACCTGCCATATAGCCTTGCTGGTAGGCCTTCGTCAGGCTTTCCAGGCTCCATTGGCTGTCATCGTTGTCGAGAGAGGCGTCGGACGGCGCCATGCGGGGCTCGCTTTTCCGAAATTTCCGCTCATCCTAGCCGGCCGCGCGACGTCTCGTCGGACTGTCTATCCCGCCAATTGCCGCCACTTGTCGGTTTTGTGACGGGCTGCGCGACTCCGTCGTGCGGCCCGTCCAGGCATGTCGGACGTCAGATGGCAATGCCAAGGATGCTGGCCTGATAGGCCTCGACGAAGGTATCGAAATCGCCGACCTGGGTACGTTCCAGTTCCTCCTGTTCGGCCAGGGACTGCTGCGCCTGTGCCTCGTATTCCGCCATTTCCGCCTCGCTCAGCGGTCGCCCGCGGAAATAGTCGGCATGTACCCGGCTCTGGCGCAGGGCGAAGCCGACGAAGCTTTCGCGGTGCTCGCGCAAGGCGTCCAGTACCCGTGCGGATGGCGTCAGGCGGGCGTCTTCCACCTTGGCACGCTGGGCCGTCAGGGCATCGGCATGGACACTGCCGCCGTGGCTACGGTCGAGCAGGTCGGCGACCCGTGCGATGTCGTCGAGCAGCTCGTGGGCCCAGGCTTTCAGCCCCATTGGCTTGCCGTCCCGCTGCAGATGCAGACCGGGACGACGGCCTTCCTTCACCGTCTTGAGGAAGTTGTTGGTACAGGCGCGGCACTCGTCGCCAGCCAGGGGCGGGCTGTCCTGCAGGGCGCAGTAGAGCAGGAAGGCGTCGAGGAAGCGTGCGCTGGTCAGGTCGATGCCCAGCGGCAGGAAGGGGTCGATGTCCAGGCAGCGCACTTCGATGTACTGCACGCCACGCGCCGCCAGCGCCTGGATCGGCCGCTCGCCGCTATGGGTCACGCGCTTCGGGCGGATGCTCGAGTAGTACTCGTTCTCGATCTGGATGACGTTGGTGTTCAGTTGCAGCCACTCGCCGTCGCGTTGGGTGCCGATCTCGACATAGGGCGGGTAGGGCGTGCCGACCGCCTGCCGCAGGCTGGCCAGGTAGCTGTCGAGGCTGTTGTAGCAGGGCGTCAGACCGGCCTGGGCATTGTTCTGGTAGCCCAGGTCGCTCATTCGCAGGCTGGTGGCCCAGGGCAGGTAGAGAGTGTCCTCGTCCAGGGTTTCCAATTGATGCGGGTTGCTGCGCAGGAATCCCTTGTGCAGCGCCGGCGAGGCACCGAACAGGTACATCAGCAGCCAGCTATAGCGGCGGAAGTTGCGGATCAGCGCGATGTAGCGAGCCGACTGGTAGTCGCGGTCGCTCTGCGGGTCGCCCTCGAAGGCTTTGAGGACTGGCCAGAGCGTCTCGGGCAGGCTGAAGTTGTAGTGAATGCCGGCGATGCATTGCATGGTCTTGCCATAGCGCAGCGCCAGGCCCTTGCGGTAGACGTACTTGAGGCGGCCGATCAGCGAGTCGCCGTAGCGGGCGATGGGAATGGTCTCCTCGTCCGGCAACTGGCTGGGCATCGAGGCGCTCCAGAGGAACTCCCCATCGAGCTTGGCGTAGACGAAGCGGTGGATGCGATCCAGATCGTCCAGTGTCCGCGCCGGGTCCTGCTCGGCCGGCGTGATGAACTCCAGCAGGGCCTCGGAATAGTCGGTGGTGATCTGCGGATGGGTCAGCGCGGAGCCCAGTGCGGCGGGGTGCGGGCTCAGCGACAGCTGGCCATCGGCATCCACACGCAGGCATTCCCGCTCGATGCCGTGCAGGCACTGTTCGAGCAGGGAGAGATGGGCGCGCTCGCCGAGCAGGGCCAGGCGGCGGGAAAGGAGGTCGCTCAAGAGTCAGTTTCCTAGGCAGTGTCGCGCCAATATGGGGGCAGCGCGGCGTGTCTACAAGAGGCCAGGGGTATCCAGGCTTTTCATCATAGAGCCTTGGGGCCACTTCGGCGTTACAGCTGAGCGAAGGTGCCTTGTCCCTTGGCGACCAGGGTGTCGTCCTGGCGGATGTCGGCCTCCACCACCAGGGTGGTACGGCCGGCGTGCAGGACGCGGGCATGGCAGATCACATCGCCTTCGCCGACGGCGCGGATGTAGTTGATCTTGCATTCCAGCGTCACGCTCTGCCGGTCGAAGCCGTGGGCGGTCGAGCAGGCCAGGCCCATTGCGGTGTCCATCAGGCTGAACAACGCGCCGCCGTGCAGCTTGCCGCCCCGGTTGCGCAGGTGGTCGGCCATGCTCAGGGCGATCTCGGCCTCGCCTTCGCCCAGGCGATGGACGCGGCAGCCGATGAGCCGGCTGAAGTTGCTGAATTGCAGGTCTTCGGGGATATCCATGGGGCAACTCCTGCGGTTTTCCCGGAGGAGGCGAATCCATTCGTCCGCCTTGGGTTCGTTTGGCGAATGAACTCGCCCCTACTGACGAAGCCCGCGGCTGGCTGGCCGCGGGCGTTCGGTCACTTTTTCTTCAATTGCTTGGCGTTGGCGAACAGCGCGGCCATGGCACCGCCGCCGGCCGGTTGCGCGGCGCCCGTGCTGCGTGCGGCCTGGGGCTGGCGCGGTTGGCCGCCACGGTTGGGCTGACCGCCGCCGCGCGGGCCTTCGACCTTCTCGCCGGGGGTGTCGCTCATGCGCATGGACAGGCCGACGCGGTTGCGCGGGATGTCCACTTCCATGACCTTGACCTTGACGATGTCGCCGGCCTTGACCACTTCATAGGGGTCTTTGACGAACTTCTCCGACAGCGCGCTAATGTGCACCAGACCGTCCTGGTGCACGCCGATGTCGACGAAGGCGCCGAAGTTGGTCACGTTGGTCACCACGCCTTCCAGCACCATGCCCGGCTTGAGGTCCTTGAGGGTCTCCACGCCGTCCTGGAACTCGGCGGTCTTGAACTCGGGGCGCGGGTCGCGGCCGGGCTTGTCCAGTTCGCCGAGGATGTCGGTGACGGTCGGCAGGCCGAACTTCTCGTCGGTGAATTTCTTCGGGTCTAGGCGCTTGAGGAATGCCGAGTCGCCGATCAGCGAGCGGATGTCGCGGCCGGTGTCCTGGGCAATACGTTGCACCAGCGGGTAGGTTTCCGGGTGCACCGCCGAGGCGTCCAACGGGTTGTCGCCGTTCATCACGCGGAGGAAGCCGGCGGCCTGTTCGAAGGTCTTCTCGCCGAGGCGCGGCACCTTCTTCAGCTCGTCGCGGGACTTGAACGCACCGTTCGCATCGCGGAATTGCACGATGTTCTGCGCCAGCGTCGTGTTGAGGCCGGAGATACGCGCCAGCAGGGCGGCGGACGCCGTGTTGACGTCCACCCCGACGGCGTTCACGCAGTCTTCCACCACCGCATCCAGAGAGCGTGCCAGCTTGAGCTGGGAGACGTCGTGCTGGTACTGGCCGACGCCGATGGATTTCGGGTCGATCTTCACCAGCTCGGCCAGCGGGTCCTGCAGGCGGCGGGCGATGGACACGGCGCCGCGCAGGGACACGTCCAGCTCCGGGAATTCCTTCGCGGCCAGCTCGGAGGCCGAATACACCGAGGCACCCGCCTCGGACACCATGATCTTGGTGAGCTTGAGACCCGGCACTTTCTTGATCAGGTCGCCGGCCAGCTTGTCGGTCTCGCGGCTGGCGGTGCCATTGCCGATGGCGATCAGGTCGACGCCGTGCTTGGCGCAGAGCTTGGCCAGCACCGCGAGGGTGCCGTCCCAGTCGTTCTTCGGCGCGTGGGGGTAGACCGTGGCGGTGTCCAGCAGCTTGCCGGTGGCATCCACCACCGCCACCTTGACCCCGGTGCGCAGGCCCGGGTCGAGACCCAGGGTGGCGCGCGGGCCGGCCGGCGCGGCCAGCAGCAGGTCGTGCAGGTTACGGGCGAACACGCTGATCGCTTCGTCTTCCGCTTTTTCGCGCAGCTCGCCGAGCAGATCGGTTTCCAGATGGGTGTAGAGCTTGACCTTCCAGGTCCAGCGCACCACCTCGCCGAGCCATTTGTCGGCAGCGCGGCCCTGATCCTTGATGCCGAAGCGCTCGCCAATCATGCCTTCGCACGGATGCATGAGGCCCGGCGCCTCGTCGCCGACTTTCAACGCGACGCTCAGCACGCCCTCGTTGCGGCCGCGGAAAATCGCCAGAGCACGGTGGGAAGGTGCGCCCTTGAGCGGTTCGTCGTGTTCGAAGTAGTCGCGGAACTTGGCGCCTTCGGTCTCCTTGCCGGCAACCACGCGGGCGCTGAGGGTGGCGTTGTCCTTGAGGAAGCCGCGCAGGCGGTCGAGCAGGGTGGCGTCTTCGGCGAAGCGCTCCATGAGGATGTACTTGGCGCCTTCCAGCACGGCCTTGACGTCGGCGAAGCCCTTTTCCGCATCGACGAAGCGGGCCGCTTCGGCTTCGGGTGCCAGGGTCGGGTCGCCGAACAGGGCGTCGGCCAGCTCGCCGAGGCCGGCTTCCAGGGCGATCTGGCCCTTGGTGCGGCGCTTCTGCTTGTACGGCAGGTAGAGGTCTTCCAGGCGGGTCTTGGTGTCGGCGAGCTTGATCTCGCGGGCCAGTTCCGGGGTCAGCTTGCCCTGTTCCTCGATGCTGGCGAGGATCGCGGCGCGGCGCTCTTCCAGTTCGCGCAGGTAGCGCAGGCGCTCCTCCAGATGGCGCAGCTGGGTATCGTCGAGGCTGCCGGTCACCTCTTTGCGGTAACGGGCGATGAAGGGCACGGTGGAGCCTTCGTCGAGCAGCCCCACGGCGGCGGCAACCTGTTGCGGACGGACACCGAGCTCCTCGGCGATACGACTGTTGATATCCATGAATGCACTTACCTGACAGATAGACACGCGGGCCGGTCCGGCCGTGAAAGGGCGGCATTATACCCAGGGGCGGCGGGCGTCAGGTCGCTGGCGCCGATAAATGCGCACCAGCCGATGAAAGCGCCGGGTCCGCCCGGGGAAAAATCTGCTAACAATGGTCGCGGCGGTGCGGGTGGCGTCTGCGCCATAATCCGCACCATGTCCTGGTCTGGAGACGCTATGAACACTGCCCCCGTTGAAGGCGAAAAAATCCTCGTGGTCGACGACGACGCCCGTCTGCGGCGTCTGCTCGAACGTTTTCTCGACGAACAGGGCTACCGCGTGCGGGCGGTGGAGAACGTCGAACAGATGGATCGCCTGCTTGCCCGCGAGCTGTTCAACCTGGTGGTGCTCGACCTGATGCTGCCCGGCGAGGACGGCCTCTCCGCCTGCCGCCGCCTGCGCGAATCGAACAATCAGATTCCGATCATCATGCTCACTGCCAAGGGCGACGAGTCCAGCCGCATCCAGGGTCTGGAACTGGGCGCCGACGACTATCTGGCCAAGCCGTTCAACCCACGCGAGCTGCTGGCGCGGATCAAGGCCGTACTGCGTCGCCAGGTGCCGGTGGTGCCGGGCGCGCCGGCCAGCGAAGACGAAACCGTGCGTTTCGGCGATTACGAACTGTCCCTCGGCACCCGCGAACTGAAACGTGGCGACGAAGTACACATGCTCACCACCGGTGAGTTCGCCGTGCTCAAGGCGCTGGTCCAGCATGCCCGCGAGCCGCTGACCCGCGACAAGCTGATGAATCTCGCCCGCGGCCGCGAGTGGGACGCCCTGGAGCGCTCCATCGACGTACAGATTTCCCGCCTGCGCCGGCTGATCGAGCCGGACCCGTCCAAGCCTCGCTATATCCAGACCGTCTGGGGCGTCGGCTACGTATTCGTTCCGGATGGTAATAAATGAAGCGGCAAGCTACAGGCCACAAGCTGCAAGAAAGAGCGGACGGTGTAACTACTTGTAGCTTGAAGCTTGGGGCTTGCTGCTGATGAAGGCTCCCCTCTGGTTCCCGCAAAGTTTCTTCGCCCGCACCCTCTGGCTGGTGCTGATCGTGGTGCTGTTTTCCAAGGCGCTGACCCTCGTCTATCTGATGATGAACGAGGACGTCCTGGTGGACCGCCAGTACAGCCACGGCGCGGCGCTCACCCTGCGTGCCTACTGGGCGGCCGAGCCTTCGTCGCGCGACGACATTGCTCGCGAGGCCGGGCTCACGCTGGTCCAGCGCGATGCCGTGCCGCTCAGCGAACAGCACTGGCCGTACAGCGAAATCTTCCAGCGCCAGATGCGCACCGAGCTGGGGCCGGATACCGAGGTGCGGGTACGGGTGAAGAGCCCGCCGGCGCTCTGGGTGTACGCGCCGAGCCTGGGCGACGACTGGCTGAAAGTCCCGCTCTACCCGCATCCACTGCGCGGGCAGCGCATCTGGAACGTGCTCGGCTGGTTCCTCGGGATCGGTCTGCTTTCCACCGCCGCCGCCTGGATTTTCGTCCGCCAGCTCAGCGCGCCGCTCAAGCGCCTGGTGTTCGCCGCCCGTCAGATTGGCCAGGGCCGCAGCGTGCGCCTGCCGATCGGTAACACGCCGAGCGAGATGACCGAGGTCTACCGGGCCTTCAACCAGATGGCCGAGGACGTCGAGCAGGCCGGTCGCGAGCGCGAACTGATGCTCGCCGGCGTCTCCCACGACTTGCGAACCCCGCTGACCCGCTTGCGCCTGTCCCTCGAACTGCTGGGCAACGACAACGAGTTCGCCGAGGACATGGTGCGCGACATCGAAGACATGGATGCCATCCTCGATCAGTTCCTCGCCTTCATCCGCGACGGGCGCGACGAGCCGGTGGAAGACGTCGATCTTGGCGAACTGGCCCAAGAGGTGGTGGCGCCGTTCAACCAGAAGGGCGAACAGGTACGGCTATGCCTGGAGCAGATCCCGCCGATCCCGCTGCGCCGGGTGTCGATCAAGCGGCTGCTGACCAACCTGGTGGAAAACGCCCTGCGCCATGGTGGCCAGCAGGTCGAGGTGGCCGCATACGTATCCGGCGATTGCCGCGCGCCCTACGTGGTACTCAGCGTGCTGGACCGCGGCCCCGGTATCGACCCGACGGAAATGTCGGATATCTTCAACCCCTTCATTCGCGGCGACCGCGCCCGGGGCGGCAAGGGCACTGGCCTCGGCCTGGCCATCGTCAAGCGCATCGCCGCATTGCATGGCGGCAGCGTGGAGCTGCGCAACCGTTCCGGTGGCGGACTAGAAGCCAGGGTGTGCCTGCCGCTGGGGTTGATGCTGCCGCGCGACGCGGTCTGACCCCGGGACGACCGTTCGGGCATAACGCCAGCACGGCATGCAGACGGGCCACCGGCTGCTGAACTATGCTATGGCGGCGCTTTGCCATGAGGTCGCCATGCCTGTTGTATCCGACCGCCAGCCCCGATGGACCTGGTGGCTGCCCCTGCCGTTGTTCCAGCTGGGCACCTGGTTATCCCTTTCCACCCAGTTCTCCAGCGGGGTGGCGATCTGGTATGTGCCCTTCGCCCTGGGGCTGGCGTTCAGCCTCTGGTGGGGACCACGGATACTTCCCGCGCTGTTTCTCAATGCGCTGTTGAGCGTGCCGTTGTGGGATCTGGACTGGCACTGGGCGCCGCTGCATGCCCTGCCGGAAACCCTGGCCGTGGGGCTGGGCTGGCTGATGACCGCCCAGCGCGGTTTCGATCCGGCGCTGAACGAATTCAATCATCTGTTGCGTTTCATTCTGCTCGGTGTGCTGCTGCCATCCTCGGTCGTGGCGCTCGGCGTGCAGGGCAATCTCGTCATCACCGGCCATCTGCCGGGTGGCGATTGGCTGCATGCCAGCCTGGCTCTTGGGCTGGCCGACAGCCTCAGCGTCCTGGCCATCGCCCTGCCGTTGCTGCATTTCGGCACCCCTCTGCTGCGCCGCAAGGGTTGGTTGCGCGCGGTGCCCGGCAGCGCCGCGACGGTTGATGGACCCATTCCGCAGCACCTGCCGCCCTGGCCTCTGCTGTTGGTCCTGCTGGTCGGCCTGCCCGGCCTGCTGGTGGCCTTGCCCTGGTTGCAGACCTTGCCGCTGATCGGTTTCGCCATGCTGGTCCTGTCCCTGGTCTGGGGTTTTCCCGGTGCGTTGTGCGGCGCCGTGCTGACCAGCCTGCTGGTCCTGGCGCTGCCGCTGGTGGTACCGCTGGAGACCCAGCCGGACTGGTTCGGCCCGCAGCGCACCAGCCTCCACCTCAGCGTGCTGTTGATGATGATCGCCATGCTCCTGGTGGGGCGCAGCCTCAGCGACATGCGCCGGGCACTGGCGCGCAGCGCGCGGATGCAGCAGCAACTGGCGCTGGCCAATCTCGCCCTGGAGGCCAGCCCGCTCGGTGTCAGCATCGCCGACGCGCGGGCCGAGGGGCTCCCGTTGATCTATTGCAACCCGGCATTCCAGCGCATCAGCGGCTATTCCCGCGCCGAGACGCTGGGACAGCCCAGCGATTTCCTGCTCGGCAGGGACCAGGGCCAGCACGAACTGCCCCGCATGCAGCATGCGCGCAACCGGGGCGAGACCTGCCAGGTGGTGCTGCGCAACTACCGCAAGGACGGCCGGCCGTTCTGGAACGAAGTCACCGTGGCGCCGATGCGCGACGAGCGGGGCATCAGCCACTTCCTCAGCCTGCAACACGACGTCACCAGCCGCGAGCGGCTTGCCCAGGAGCTGGCCAGGCGTCGCGAGGAGCTGCTGCGCCAGACCCATCTGCTGACCCAGACCGAAACCATCGCCGACCTCGGCGGCTGGGTGCTGGAGCTGCCCGGCTACCGGATGTTCTGGAGCGAAGGCAGCTACCGCATCTTCGAGCGCGAGCCCGGCGATGGTGCGCTGGAATACCGCCAGGCCCTGGCTTACCTCGACGACGACAGCCGCGAACTGGCCTGGACCACCCTGCGCGAGTTGTTCAAGGGGCAGGACAGCTTCGATATCGAGTTGCACCTGAGCACCGCCCGCGGCAATCCGCGCTGGGTCCGCGCCCGCGGGCTGGTGGAGCGCGATGGCGAGCGGGTGATCCGCATCTACGGCGCGCTGCAGGACCTGACCGCGCGCAAGCAGGCCGAGCGCCAGTTGCAGGAGCGCGACGAGCGCCTGCGGCTGTTCTTCGAAGCGCCGCTGATCGGCATGGCCCTGACCACCCCCGAGCAGCGCTGGGAAGAGGTGAATTACAAGCTGTGCAGCATTCTCGGGCGGTCCCGCGAGGAGCTGAACGCTACCACCTGGGCAGCCATTACCCATCCCGACGACCTCCCGGCCGACCAGGCGCGCCTGGAGGAACTGCAAGACGGCTCGCGGGACGGCTACGAGCTGGAGAAACGCTTCCTGCGCCCGGACGGCAGCCCGGTCTACACCCGCGTCAGCGTCCGTGCGGTACGCGATGCCGACGGCCGGCTGGAAGCCTGCCTGACCCTGGTGGAAGACATCAGTGACCGCTACGAAGCCGAAGCCCGTTACCGCACCCTGGTGGAGCATGCGCCGGAAGCCATCCTGGTATTCGATACCGAGCGCGGTATCGTCGAAGCCAACGAGAACGCTGCCCGCCTGTTCGGTCTGCCCCGCGAGCAGTTGCTCGGCAAGCGTCCGGCGCATTTCAGCCCGGTGTTGCAGGGTGGCGGCGAGTCGTCGGAAGAGGTCGCCAGCCGCCATATCGAGGCGGCGCTCGCTGGCGAAGCGCCGGTTTTCGACTGGCTGGTGCGTGACGCCGCCGGCCGCGTGCGCCCTTGCGAGGCACGCTTGGTCCGGCTGCCGGGCGGGGAGGGACGGTTGGTCCGCCTGAGCTTCACTGACATTTCCGAGCGTCAGCGTTACCAACGGGAAATCGAACGTCTGGCCTACAGCGACGAACTGACCGGGTTGCCCAACCGGCGCCTGCTGCTCGACCGCCTGCAGCACGCCATGGCCCGCGAGCAGCGGGAAGGCCGCTATGGCGCCTTGCTGTTCATCGACCTCGACCACTTCAAGACGGTCAACGACAGCCTCGGCCACCCGGTTGGCGATGGTCTGTTGCGCGAAGTCACGGCGCGCCTGGCTGGCGGCCTGCGTGCCGAGGACACCCTGGCGCGGCTCGGCGGCGATGAGTTCGTGGTCTTGCTGGAGGCCATGGCGGATACCCCGGACGTTGCCGCCGAGCACGCCGCCGAGGTGGGCGAGAAGCTGTTGGCCAGCCTGATCGGCGGCTATCGCATCGACGGTCACGAGCTATCGATCAGCGCCAGTATCGGCATCTCCCTGCATCCCCTCGGCGGCCAGGCGGCGGCCGATGTGCTCAAGCAAGCGGACACCGCCATGTACCGGGCCAAGCAGGGCGGGCGCAACGCGTTGCATTTCTTCGCACCCGAGATGCAGGCCGCCATCGACCAGCGCTTGCAGCTGCAGAACGAACTGCGCCAGGCCATGACACGCGGCCAGTTGCGCCTGGTGTTTCAGCCCCAGCTGTCACTCGCGTCCGGGCGCGTGGCCGGTGCCGAGGTACTGGTGCGCTGGTCGCATCCCGAACGCGGTGAAGTCACCCCCACCCACTTCATCGCGCTGGCGGAAGAAACCGGGATGATCCACGAGCTCGGCAACTGGGTATTGGAGCAGGCCTGCGCCACATTGGCGCGTTGGCAGGCGCAGTGGCCTGAACTGGTGCTGGCGGTGAACATCAGCCCGCGCGAGCTGCGCCAGCCCGACTTCGCCCAGCGCATCAGCAGTTGCCTGCAACGCCATGGCGTGCCGGCTGCCGCGCTGGAGCTGGAGATCACCGAAGGCGTCCTGCTGGAAGACGCCGAGCAGTGCATCGCTGCCATGCAGGCACTGAAGCGGCTCGGCGTGCGTTTCGCCATCGATGACTTCGGTACCGGCTACTCGTCGCTCACCTACCTCAAGCGCCTGCCGCTGGACCGACTGAAGATCGACCGCAGCTTCGTCGGCGACCTCGATGGCGAAACCAGCGGTGCGATGCTGGTGGAGACCATCCTGGTGATCGCCCGCAACCTGGGCCTGGAGTGTGTGGCCGAGGGCATCGAGAGCCAGGTCCAGCTGGACAGCCTGCGCCGCCACGGTTGTGCCCTGGGGCAGGGCTTTCATTTCAGCCGGCCGCTGAACGAACCCGCCTTTCTTGCCTGGATGGATGCGCGCGAAAGTCATATCGCCTGAGTGAATGAGGGGGCGCCCCCTCAAGCCTTATCCCTTGCCCTTGGTTCGCGTCAGGTTCGGCCCGCCGTTCTTTTCCAAGTACTGAATGATCATCCCGGCAACGTCCTTGCCGGTGGTCTGCTCGATGCCTTCCAGGCCGGGCGAGGAGTTCACTTCCATCACCAGCGGCCCGTGGTTGGAGCGCAGGATGTCCACCCCGGCCACGTTGAGACCCATCACCTTGGCCGCGCGGATCGCCGTCATGCGTTCCTCGGGGGTGATCTTGATCAGGCTGGCGGTGCCGCCGCGGTGCAGGTTGGAGCGGAATTCGCCGGGCTTGGCCTGGCGCTTCATCGAGGCGATCACCTTGTCGCCCACCACGAAGCAGCGGATGTCCGCGCCGCCGGCTTCCTTGATGTATTCCTGGACCATGATGTCCTGTTTCAGGCCCATGAACGCCTCGATCACCGACTCCGCCGCCTTCTCCGTCTCGCAGAGCACCACGCCCATGCCCTGGGTGCCTTCCAGCACCTTGATCACCAGCGGGGCGCCGTTGACCATCTGGATCAGGTCCGGGATATCGTCCGGCGAGTGGGCGAAGCCGGTCACCGGCAGGCCAATGCCGCGCCGGGAAAGCAGTTGCAGCGCGCGCAGCTTGTCGCGCGAACGGGCGATGGCCACCGATTCGTTGAGCGGGCACACGCCCATCATTTCGAACTGGCGCAGTACCGCGCAGCCGTAGAAAGTGATTGACGCGCCGATACGCGGGATCACCGCGTCGAAGCCCTCCAGCCGCTTGCCGCGGTAATGAATCTGCGGCTTGTGGCTGGCGATATTCATGTACGCGCGCAGGGTATCGATCACCACCATTTCATGACCACGTTGCTCACCGGCTTCCACCAGACGACGAGTCGAATACAGACGCGGATTGCGCGAAAGCACGGCAATTTTCATTGGACACCAGCGAGAGAGGGGAGCGAGGGTTTGTCCTGGACATAGGAAAGCGCGGGATTGACCACCAGTTGCCCCTCGACCAGGGCCTTCGAACCCAGCAGCACGCGATAGCGCATGGCCTTGCGGCAGGTCAGGGTGAATTCCACCGGCCAGGCGCGGTCGCCGAGGGACAGCGTGGTGCGGATGACGTAGCGACTCTGGGCCAGGCCGTTGGAGCTTTTGATCGTCTTCACCGCCACCAGCGGTGCTTCGCAGTGGCGGTGGCGAAGCTGCACCAGGGTGCCGAGGTGCGCGGTGAAGCGTACCCAGGGCTGGCCGTCGCGCTCGAATTCGACGATCTCGGTGGCGTGTAGCGCCGAGGTGCTGGCACCGGTATCGATCTTCGCGCGCAGGCCGGCCACGCCCAGGTCGGGTAGGGCGATCCACTCGCGCAGGCCGATCACGGAAAGATGGTCGAACGTCTTCAAGGTAGGCTTTCCGAATGAATTGGCGGCATTCTAGTTGGGGCAAATGACAACCGCATCCATCGCCGTGTCCAACAGAAGAGACGGTAGCCGAAGAGTGACGCAATGAACGAAAAAGACGACGACAAAGTCCGCCTGGACAAATGGCTGTGGGCTGCGCGCTTCTACAAGACCCGCGCCCTGGCCAAGGCGGCCATCGAAGGCGGCAAGGTGCACTGCCGTGGCGAGCGCTGCAAGCCGGCCAAGGAACCCCGGGTGGGCGATGAACTGACTATCCGTACCGGGTTCGACGAACGTACCGTCGTGGTCCGCGCCCTTTCCTGCGTCCGCCGGGGCGCGCCGGAAGCTCAGGCGCTCTACGAGGAAACCGCCGACAGCATCCAGCGCCGCGAACAGGCCGCCGCGCTGCGCAAGGCCGGTGCCCTCGGCATCCAGACCGACGGCCGTCCGACCAAGAAGCAGAGGCGGCAGATTCATTTTTTCCGCGACGGTGCCTAGGGCGTGGGCTCCGAGCGATCGCGGTCCGGCGATCGCCCCGGCTTGGAGAGGCCGGGGGTTATCCCCTAGAATTCCGGCCTTTCCTCCCGAATCTTCCGTGACGGGCGCGCCAGGCGCGGCCCGCCGTGATTCCTTCACCTCCGCGACGACCGGCTCCCTATGCACGATTTCGATCACACCCAGCGGTTCCTCTTCGAAGACACCGACATCCGGGGCGAACTGGCCACCCTGAACGACAGCTACGGCCACGTCCTGGCCAAGCACCCCTACCCGGAGCCGGTGGCGCAACTGCTGGGCGAGATGCTCGCCGCCGCGGCGCTGCTGGTCGGCACCCTCAAGTTCGAAGGGCTGCTGGTCCTCCAGGCGCGTTCCGCCGGCGCCGTACCGCTGCTGATGGTGGAATGCTCCAGCGAACGCGAAGTACGCGGCATCGCCCGCTACCATGCCGAGCAGGTGCTGCCGGGCGCCGACCTGCGCAGCCTGATGCCGGAAGGTGTGCTGGCGATTACCGTCGATCCGCGCCAGGGCCAGCGCTACCAGGGCATCGTCGCCCTCGAGGGGGCCACCCTGGCCGAGTGCCTGTCCGGCTACTTCGCCACCTCCGAGCAGTTGCCGACGCGCTTCTGGCTCAATGCCGACGGCCGTCGCGCCCGTGGCCTGCTGCTCCAGCAACTGCCGGCCGACCGCCTCAAGGACCCGGAAGAGCGCGAAGCCAGTTGGCAGCACATGACCACCCTGGCCGACACCCTGACTGCCGAAGAACTGCTCGGCCTGGATAACGAGACCCTGCTGCGCCGCCTCTATCACCAAGAGACCGTGCGGCTGTTCGACCCGCAGGCATTGGAGTTCCGCTGCAGTTGTTCGCGGGAGCGTTCGGCGAACGCCCTGGTGAGCCTCGGCCAGCAGGACGCCGAGCTGCTGCTCGATGAAAATGACGGTAAAGTCGAGATCGATTGTCAATTCTGCAACCAGCGCTACATCTTCGACGCCGCCGATGTGACTCAATTGTTCGCCGGTGGCGGGAGCGGGGCTCCGTCCAGAACCCGGCACTGAATCTGCATGGCCAGGGAACCTTTGACCGGATCAGAGGTTCCTACCCACCGCGCGCTTTTCTGGCATAATCGCGCCCACTTTTTTCGCTGTAGCGAGGCCTGCGTCTCACTACAAAACGTTCGGAGGACTCGGCCTCTGGCCGACGGGGACCCACATGATGCAAGCCAACCACGCCGTCTACACCGACATCAGCACTGCACAACTGGTCGAAGAGGCCATCCGTCGCGGTGAAGGCGAACTGGCCGCCAACGGATCGCTGGTGGTGAAGACCGGTCATCGTACCGGCCGCTCTCCGGCCGACCGCTTCATCGTCGAAGAATCGACCACCCAGGCCGCCATCGCCTGGGGTGCGATCAACCGGCCGTTCCCGGCGGACAAATTCGATGCCCTCTGGGCCCGCGTCGAAGCCTACCTCGGCGAGCGCGACCGCTTCGTTTCCCACGTCCACGTAGGGGCTGACCCGGCGCACTACCTGCCGGTCAAGATGACCACCGAAACCGCCTGGCACAACCTGTTCGGCCGCTGCCTGTTCATCAACCCCGAGCAGTTCAACCCGGCCTCCAAGAGCGAGTGGCTGATCCTCAACGCTCCGTTCTTCGAGTGCGACCCGGCCCGCGACGGCACCAACTCCGACGGCTGCGTGATCATCAACTTCGCCGCCCGGAAGGTTCTCCTCGCCGGCATGCAGTACGCCGGTGAAATGAAGAAAGCCATGTTCTCCGTGCAGAACTTCCTCCTGCCGGATTCCGACGTGCTGCCGATGCACTGCGCCGCCAACATGGGCGAAGAGGGTGACGTGACCCTGTTCTTCGGCCTCTCCGGCACTGGCAAGACCACCCTCTCCGCCGACGAAAGCCGCTACCTGATCGGCGACGACGAGCATGGCTGGGGCGTGGGCAGCGTGTTCAACATCGAAGGCGGTTGCTACGCCAAGTGCATCGACCTTTCCGAGAAGAACGAGCCGGTCATCTGGAAAGCCATCCAGTTCGGCGCCGTGCTGGAAAACGTCGTGCTGCACCCGGAAACCCGCCAGCCCGACTACGCCGACGGCAGCCTGACCCAGAACACCCGCGCCGCCTATCCGCGCGACCTGATCGAGAAGCGCGTCGACGCCAACCGCGCCGGCGAGCCGAACGCCGTGATCTTCCTGACCTGCGACCTGACCGGCGTGCTGCCGCCCGTGTCGATCCTCAACGAAGAGCAGGCCGCCTATCACTTCCTGTCCGGCTACACCGCCCTGGTCGGCTCCACCGAAATGGGCTCCGGCGGCGGCATCAAGTCCACCTTCTCCACCTGCTTCGGCGCGCCGTTCTTCCCGCGTCCGGCTGGTGAGTACGCGGAGCTGCTGATCAAGCGCATCCGTGGTTTCGGCTCCAAGGTCTACCTGGTCAACACCGGCTGGACCGGCGGTGGCTACGGCGTCGGCAAGCGCTTCAACATCCCGACCACCCGTGGCGTGATCGCGGCCATCCAGAGCGGCGCGCTGATCGGTGCCGAGACCGAGCACCTGCCGATCATCAACCTGGACGTGCCGAAGACCGTTCCGGGTGTCGAGACCAACCTGCTCAACCCGCGCAACACCTGGGAAGACAAGAACGCCTACGACGAGGCCGCCAAGGCTCTCGCCAAGCAGTTCATCGAGAACTTCAAGAAGTTCGACGTCTCCGACGCCATCCGCAACGCCGGCCCGCAGCTCTAAGCCGAGCGTTCATGAGAAAGCCGCCTTCGGGCGGCTTTTTCGTTATCGGGGTTTGGTTCGCTCTCTGGCGTATCTCGGAGCCCAAGCGCAATCCGGGAAAACGTGCGATGGCCGTGCTCCGTTGGGCGAATGAATTGGCTATGTCTGCGTTAGCTGTTGCAAGGGATAGAAGCCGAGCGATTCCTTCATGCAAATCAATGGGTTGAGCTCGTTTCCATAGC
>NZ_MUJY01000138.1 GCF_002286785.1 Pseudomonas sp. PIC25
TCCCAGGCCGGCGAGGGCTTCATCAAGGGAACGCGTGTCCACACGAAGGAAGGACTCAAGCCGATTGAGGAGATCAAGGTTGGCGACTGGGTACTCTCCAGCCCCGAGGACGGCAGTGGCAGTCCCGAATACAAGCGTGTGGTCACTACCTTCGTGCATGAGGACGAGACCATTGTCGATGTCCATATCACGTTGCTCGATTGGAGCATGTCGGACCCGATCTACTTTGCGGCAGCAGCCGAAAATCATCCCTTCTGGGTAGAAGGCATGGGCTGGACGCGCGCGGATGCGCTGAAGGCAGGGGGTGTTCTTCGTAAGTCCGATGGCAGCTTGGCAAAAGTCTTTGGCCTTAACCGCGTTTATCGCACTAACCGTGAGGGCGTTGGCTGGACCTTCGGTGGAGGCGATATCAAGAATAGGGCGCTTTTCTGGCGTCAGCTTGGATACGACACCTACGAGGAATATTTCGTGGCGGAAGTAACCGGCTCGCTTTTCGACTACGCCAACTACACGCCGATAAACACGGAAAAGCCGGCGCACTTGGCACCCGAGGTGATCGAAAGCGCTGATCCTTACCTGCGCGTGGCTGTGTATAACCTGGATGTGGAGGATTTCCATACCTACTACGTCGGGGCCAAAGGCTTCTGGGTCCATAGTGTGAATTTCCAAGGGGGCACGCTTGCCAAGGATATTAGGAATGAAGCGGGGGCAGGTTAGATCGGATTCACCGTAGTGACGTCCTTTCAGGAGGGCACTTTGTTATGGAAAAGGTGACGGCTTTTATTCATATACATGATGAACGCCAGGGTGGAAGGCTCTACTATCGAATTGGTTCCGCCGCCTATCTAATCACCTTTGAGTAAATGAGAAATTGAGGGCGTGATAAATGTGGTACTACTTTGACATAGGAAATGTTGTGTCAGACGACGAGAAAGAAGCCGTCTTTTTCGTGGCTGAAAGAGAAAAAGAAAAGGTGCTTTGTTCCATTTCCTGGCAAATATTGCAAGAGCATTTTAATGACGATGGCCCGAACGAGCATCAGAATCCGACTTGGTCTAACCCGTTTTGGTGGTACGTAAACCACCAACATATTTTTAATACCAAAGCGCAGGAGCTCATTCGAGCGGGACGCTTCGAGCCGGACGGGAGCATTGTTCTTCGTCTTGAAGATGTATATCAGGAAAAGGAGTCAGAAAACGACGATCTTGATATACCTAGAATTCCGGTCGACGAGTTGCCTTTCACGGCACCGCAAGCCGACTCTATGTCGCTTGCTGATGTTAGTGCATGGTATAGATATATGGTGCCTAAAATAGAGGGGTACGTTAGCGACATTAACGATCCATTGGAGAAGTTAATTATGGCGTGGCGGTTAAAGCGCGAGATACGCCGCGCCTCAGCAACAGCTATTTGTTCGAAAGAATTTACAGAGGAATTTTATAGGAAGTTTCCATTCAAGAAAATATGTGTGATGTTGGAGAAGTACAGTGAAGAACCCTTCAGGGGTAAAGCTGAATCAATGGCGTTTCAAGCCTTGATTTCTTTGGCGGAAAAGGAAAAGTATGCATATCCAGGTAGAGCTGGCGGTGAGGTCAAGCACTGGGTGGATGGCAAAGCAATTTTCTTATCGGATGGAAAATGCATTTAGAAGTAGGGCGGGGTGCGTTAATTCAGGCCCTGTTTTTTCAATAGCATGTGGGTGGCGGCATTCTCAGTCATGTGGGGGGTACGCTCCAAGTGGCGGGTGGCAAACTGATCCAACTGCCTTCGATAGGCTCACTGTCCATTGATGAGGCTTTATCAATGCAACGTGCTCTGGCCAATGATTTACCTTCGATGGTGAACAAGAACGCATCACTTGCCGAGCAGGCTTTCCAGGCGGTGCAGATCAAGAATGACTTGACCATGGCGTTGCGCATGGCCATGGACGATGCCAACGCGGCCGCTCAACTGGGCATGATCTCCTCTACGTAGCTTTGATGAATTAGTGCGCGTCCGTTCAAGAGAATATGCTGGTGATGCTCTTTACCGGCAAGTAATCCAAGATGCTCAGAACGAAATGAAAATGGTAACGAAAGCTCCTGCGCCCTATGGCTTGTGTTTCGCGGGGGGCACGCTGATACACACCAAGGAAGGGATGAAGCCGATTGAGCAGATTCAAGTAGGAGATTGGGTGTTAACCCAGCCAGAGGAGACTGGCGAACGCACTTATAAACGGGTGACAAGGACCACCCACTTCGAGGATTCCGTAGTTTGGACGGTGAGTTATTATCTTAAAAATGAGTGGGATCAGGCGAGAGCAGAAGGTCGCACGATGCCACCAGATGCCTCGCGTCGGCTTGTGGTAACACCAAACCATCCATTCTGGATAAGAGGTAAGGGCTGGGTTCAAGTAAAAGATTTGTGGGCGCTCAACCAAGGCCAGGGTTTTGAGAATGAATCTGATTGGGCAGAGTTTGAAGGATATGAATGGAATTTGAACTGGCCGATGGTGCGAGTGCACTGCTTGCTGATGTTTATCCGCTCTATCGGTCAGGCATAAAGGATGTGGCATGGCTTGAGGGAATGTTCCTTCCCGATAGTGGAACACTTGTCGACCTGCGTAATGGACGGTCGGTGAACGAACCCCACGGCGTATGCTTCGTGGCAGGCACATTGGTCCACACCCGAGAGGGGCTTAAACCCATCGAGCAGATCAAGGTAGGCGACTTGAACGAGCCCCTTGAAACACAGGACACCGTTTCCCCCTTACCATAAGGGATAGGCAAACGACTGTGTTTATGACTACCAGCAAAGACAAGACCATCGA
>NZ_MUJY01000139.1 GCF_002286785.1 Pseudomonas sp. PIC25
CACCGCCCAAGGCCATCAAGGCCCAGGACGGTGAAGATTTCGAAGACCCGCTATCCAGTGGATCGGAAGGCTGCTCCGCTTAAGTGAACAGCATTACGCTCATGCGGGGCTTTTTCATGGCCGTGCGATTCAGTCGAATCGATAGATGTCCATGCCCAGCGCTCCCAGGGTAAAGCCCTGATGTACCAGGCTGAACGTCTGCCCGGCGCCCCGGGCGAAGTACAGCGGCAGTAGGTGCTCATCGTGCGGGTGATTGCGTGCGGCAGAAGGGGCCTGGCGGCGGTAGTCGTGCAGCGCGGCTTCGTCGTTTTCCGCCAGCTTCTCCACGATCCAGTCGCGAAAAGCCTTTGCCCACGGGGCGACCACGTCTGGTCCGGCGCGCCAGTTCAATTCGCCGAGGTTGTGGGTGATGCTGCCTGAGCCGATCAGCAGCACGTCGTGCTCGCGCAGACTCGCCAAGGCGCGGCCAACACGGGTCTGGAAGGCCGGGCCCTTATGCGTTGGTAGCGACAGTTGCACCACGGGAATATCGGCTTGCGGATACATCAGCGACAGCGGAACCCAGGCACCATGGTCGAGCGGGCGCTGCGGTTCCGGCTGGGCGGTCAGGCCATCGGCAGCCAGCAGGTGGATCACCTTATCGGCCAGGGCGGGATTGCCGGCGGCTGGATAGCGCATCTCATACAGGCGTTCAGGGAAGCCGTAGAAGTCGTGCCAGGTTTCCGGATGTTCTGCCGTGCCGATGCGCAGGTCGGGCGATTCCCAATGAGCGGAGACCACCAGAATCGCCGAGGGGCGGGGCAGCTCAGCCGCTAGACGCGCCAATGCGGGGCCACTGGCGCCAGGCTCCAGCGCCAGCATGGGAGAGCCATGGGAGATGAATAGGCTGGGTAGCATTCTCGATGACCTCTAGTAGGATACTGTTCATCTTCCGGGCTGGATCTATCGGAATCCAGTATAAATTCCTGTGCTTTTTGATCGAAACGGTGAATGAACATGCAGGCGGATTTCTGGCAGGCGCGCTGGCAGCGCAACGAGATCGGGTTCCATCTTTCCGAGGTGAACCCCTATCTGCTGCGGCATTGGCCGACGCTCGGGGTGTCGGCCGACAGCCGGGTATTGGTTCCGCTGTGCGGCAAGTCGCTCGATCTGGCCTGGCTGGCAGGGCAGGGGCATGCCGTGCTGGGTGTCGAGCTGGCCGAGAAGGCCGTCGAGGATTTCTTCGCCGAGCAAGAGCTGAAGCCGGAAATCCAGTCCCACGGGGCATTCAAGGTCTATCGGGCCGGTGCACTTGAACTCTGGTGCGGTGATTTCTTCGCCCTGACGGCGGAGGATGTGGCCGGCTGCGCCGCCTTGTACGACCGGGCGGCTCTGATCGCCTTGCCGCCGGAAATGCGCCAGCGCTATGTCGCGCACCTGACCGGCATACTCCCGGCGGGTTGCGCGGGGCTGCTGGTGACGCTGGATTACGAGCAGGGACAGATGCAGGGCCCGCCGTTCTCGGTGCCGGATGATGAGGTCCGGCGCCTGCTTGGCGCGGACTGGCAACTGGAGCCGTTGGAGTGCCGTGATGTACTGGGTGAGAACTGGCGATTCCTTCAGCGTGGCCTGACGCGCCTGGAGGAACGGGTCTATCGATTGCAGCGCTGATCGGCGGGAATGAAAAAGGGCGACCCTCGGGTCGCCCTTTTCGCGTATTGGGATCAGCCGCGCTGACGCAGCGCTTCGATACGGTCTTCCAGCGGCGGGTGGCTCATGAACAGGCCGGCGAAGGTGGTTTTCTTCGCGGCGTTGATGCCGAATGCGGTCAGGCTGTCCGGCATGTGTACCGGGACGCCCTGTTCCGCCTGCAGGCGCTGCAGAGCAGCGATCATCGAACGGGTGCCAGCCAGGCGGGCGCCGGCGTCGTCGGCGCGGTACTCGCGACGGCGCGAGAACCACATGACGATCATGCTGGCCAGGATGCCCAGGATCAGTTCGGCGAAGATGGTCGCGACATAGAAGGCGATACCGCGGCCTTCCTCGTTCTTGAAGATCACCTTGTCGACGAAGTTGCCGAAAATGCGCGCGAAGAACATTACGAAGGTGTTCACCACGCCCTGGATCAGCGCCAGCGTCACCATGTCGCCGTTTGCGACGTGGCCGATCTCGTGGGCCAGTACGGCACGCACTTCATCGGGCGAGAAACGTTCCAGCAGGCCCTGGCTGACCGCGACGAGAGCGTCGTTCCGGTTCCAGCCGGTGGCAAAGGCGTTGGCCTCGTAGGCTGGGAAGATGCCGACCTCGGGCATCTTGATGCCGGCTTCGCGCGCCAGTTCCTCGACGGTTTGCAGAAGCCACTGTTCATGACGGGTACGCGGCTGGCTGATGATCTCGGTGCCGGTGCTCATCTTCGCCATCCACTTGGAGATGAACAGCGAGAACAGCGAGCCGGCGAAGCCGAACACGGCGCAGAAGACGAGCAGTTGTTGCAGGTCCAGATCGACTCCGTTGGCCGCCATGAACCCATTGAAGCCGAGCAGGCTGAGGGTGATGCTGGCGATCAGGAGTACCGCCAGGTTGGTGGCCAGGAACAGCAGAATGCGCATCATGGTGTAGAGCTTCTCCTCGCGATAAAGCATGCCGGTGGCATGGTCATGCCGGGTATATAAGGGGCGCCCGGAGGCTATTCAACCGAGCGACTATTTCAAACTGTGTCGTTTGCGCCGTGCAGGTGGCTTTCGAACAGCAGCCGGGTCAGGCGCGCCAGCCGTTCGCTATGACGGGCGGCCAGTGCTTCGCGCAATTGGTAGGCGAGGGTGGCGTGCACTCGCCGCACGCTGGGCGGCAGCGTGACGCCATCGGGCAGCGCATGGGGGACGGCGCGGGACAGGCGCAGAAAGCCTTTTTCCGTGAGCACGGCTTGGTCCAGGGCATCGTACTGGATGGTGGAATCGAAGCGCAGGTAGCCTTCCTCGGCCAGCCACAGCAGGGCGCCCAGGCAGCTCTGGTGACGCTTGCTCGGCAGACCGAACTCGTCAGGCTCTTCGCGGCCGATCAGGTCCTCGACGTAGAGGGCGATCTTGCGCGGGAATGCCTGGTACAACATGAGCAGGCCGGCTGCCGCGTCCTTGTAGAAGTCGTCGATCTGCAGGTCCATTCAGGTCTTGGCGATGAGAGAGGTCGGAAGGTGGGGTAACAGGCGGCCGAGAATAGCCCAGGGCCAGGCCGGTACGTAAGCGCTTCTGCTCCGCTTGGTGACGTGCTTGGCGATCAGCGCCGCCCCCCGCTTGGCATCGATCAGGAAAGGGCGCTTGCCCATGTCCCTGTTCAAGGGAGTATCGATGAAGCCTGGCAGGATGAGCGTGGTGTCGATGCCCTTGCCGAGCAGCTCCGCCTGCAGGGATTCCATGTAGGCGATGAGCCCGGCCTTGCTCGCCGAATAAGCGGCGGCATAGGGCAGGCCGCGCTTGCCGGCTACCGAGGCAACGGCAACCAGATGGCCGTGGCCTTGCTGGCGGAACAGCGCGGTGGCGGCATCCAGGCAGGCAATGGCGCCGGTCAGGTTGGTATCGAGGGTGCGCTGGATACGTTCGAAGTGGCCGCCTCCCGCCTTGCCAGCCAGGGCGATGCCGGCGTTGGCAATCACCCCGTCGAGGCTGCCGAGGGTATGGGCGGCCAGGCTGACCGTGTCCTGGCAGGCGGCCGGATCGGTGACGTCCAGTGGCAATGCCGCGACCCGGTTGCCGAATTGATCGGCCAGCTCCTTGGCCAACGCCTCGAGGCGGTCCAGGCTGCGCGCGGCCAGTGCCAGGTCATAGCCTTGGGCGGCCAGTTCGCGGGCCAGGGCTTCACCGATACCGGAGCTGGCGCCGGTGATCAGGTAGCGTCTGCCCTGGCTGCGCATGGTTACTGGCGATACGACTTGAGGAAGTTGCCGATGCGTCCGATAGCCTGTTCCAGGTCGTCGACGCGGGGCAGGGTGACCACGCGGAAGTGATCCGGCCAAGGCCAGTTGAAGGCGGTGCCCTGGACGATCAGCAGTTTTTCCGAGAGCAGCAGATCGAGCACGAACTTCTCGTCGTTGTGGATCGGGCAGACCTTGGGGTCGATCCGCGGGAAGGCATAGAGCGCACCCATGGGCTTCACGCAGCTTACGCCGGGGATGTCATTGAGCAGTTCCCAAGCCCGGTTGCGCTGTTCCAGCAGGCGGCCATTGGGCAGCACCAGGTCGTTGATGCTCTGGTAGCCGCCCAGGGCGGTCTGGATCGCATGCTGGCTCGGCACGTTGGCGCACAGGCGCATGTTGGCCAGGATATCCAGGCCTTCGATGTAGCTCTGGGCCTTGTGTTTGGGGCCGGAGATGGCGACCCAGCCGGAGCGGAAGCCGGCTACCCGGTAGGATTTGGAAAGACCGTTGAAGGTCAGGCAGAGCACGTCCGGCGCCAGCGAGGCGGTGGAGATGTGGACGGCGCCGTCGTAGAGAATCTTGTCGTAAATCTCGTCGGAGAAAATCACCAGATTATGCTGGCGCGCCAGTTCGACGATGTCTTCCAGTACGGCCTTGGAGTAGACCGCACCGGTCGGGTTGTTCGGGTTGATCAGCACCAGTGCCTTGGTATTCGGCGTAATCTTGGCCTTCATATCGGCCAGGTCGGGGAACCAGCCGGCCTGCTCGTCGCACAGGTAGTGCACCGGCTTGCCGCCTGCCAGCGACACGGCGGCAGTCCACAGCGGGTAGTCGGGCGCGGGAATCAGCACTTCGTCGCCGTTGTTGAGCAGGGCCTGCATGGCCATGACGATCAACTCGGAGACGCCGTTGCCGAGGTAGATGTCCTCGATGCCGACACCTTCAACCTGCTTCTGCTGGTAGTACTGCATCACCGCCTTGCGCGCACTGAACAGGCCCTTGGAGTCGCTGTAGCCCTGTGCGGTGGGAAGGTTGCGGATCACGTCCTGGAGAATTTCCTCGGGGGCTTCGAAACCGAACGGCGCCGGGTTGCCGATGTTCAGCTTGAGGATGCGATGGCCTTCCTCTTCCAGCCGTTTGGCGTGCTTGAGCACCGGCCCGCGGATGTCGTAGCAGACGTTGGCGAGCTTGTTCGATTTGCTGACCTGCATGATGCGGAGTATCCCGAAGAAAACGCCGCGGGAGCGGCGGTAGGCATGAATTCTTTCGGTCTTGGCAGGCTGTAATGCCGCTGCCAGACTGGAGTCCAATCACTGTCCACAATGCGCGGATGTCGGTCGGGCACCTCGGCGTTACCCGGTCCGGAGCCGCAGAACGTGGACGGTTCCAAGAGTGACGCATCATACGTGCGGCCCGATTAACCGGAAAGATCGGCATCGGGCTTTTTTCCTAGCGAGGATTCCCATGGACAAGCTCGAAAAACCCCTTGAGGCGTGGCGCGAGGAACTCTCCGACCAGCAGTTCCATGTCTGCCGTCTGGGGGGGACCGAACGTGCCTTCACCGGTGAGTATTACGCGACCAAGACACCGGGCATCTATCACTGCGCCTGCTGCGATGCGCCGCTGTTCGATTCGGATGCCAAATACGATTCGGGGAGCGGCTGGCCAAGCTATTTCCAGCCGGTCGACGACCAGGCGATCGCCAGCAAGGATGATTTCAGCCACGGCATGCATCGTATCGAGGTGCGCTGTGCGCGCTGCGATGCGCATCTCGGGCATGTCTTTCCGGACGGACCGGCGCCCACCGGATTGCGCTATTGCATCAACTCGGTCGCGTTGAAGCTGAAGCCGAAAGACGAGTGAGCCGCAGAGCCTGGTATCAGCGGGCCTTATTGAGTGTCAATTGAATTGCACGCAATCTAATTGATCGCTATCTTCTTGGCGTTCTCTCACTTTCTAAGGACGAATCCCATGAGCGACGCGCTTCTCAGCATTCCCTGCACCACCATCACGGGTGAGCAGAAAACATTAGCCGATTTCGACGGCAAGGCTTTGCTCGTAGTGAACACCGCCAGCAAATGCGGTTTCACGCCGCAATACAAAGGGCTGGAGGCCCTCTGGCAGCGATACCGGGACAAGGGGCTGGTGGTGCTGGGTTTCCCCTGCAACCAGTTTGGCAAGCAGGAGCCCGGTAACGAGGAAGCGATCTCCGAATTCTGCGAGCTGAACTACGGCGTGACTTTTCCGCTGTTCAAGAAGATTGATGTGAATGGTGCGGGTGCTCATCCGTTGTTCGTTAACCTGAAAAAACGCGCGCCAGGTCTCCTCGGCAGCCAGGGCATCAAGTGGAACTTCACTAAGTTCCTAATCAACAAGGACGGTTCCCTGATCAAGCGTTTCGCACCGACGACCAAGCCGGAAGAACTGAGCGCTGAGATCGAAGCCCTGCTCAAATGAGTGACGCAATATCCGATAGCCTGCTGCTGGACCGGCAGTTGTGCTTCAAGCTGTATGCCGCCTCGCGTGCGGTGATCCGGGGCTACAAGCCGATGCTCGACGCCCTCGGACTGACCTACCCGCAGTACTTGGCGATGCTAGTGCTGTGGGAGTGGCAGGCCGCTCCACCGCCGCAGCCGACGGTAAAAGCCCTGGGCGAGCGTCTGATGCTGGATTCCGGCACTCTCACGCCGCTACTCAAGCGGCTCGAGTCGCTGGGGCTGGTACGGCGCCGGCGGGCAGCGAGCGACGAGCGCGAGGTGCATCTGGCATTGACGACGGAAGGGCTGGCGCTGCGTGATCGCGCAGGCCCGTTGAAGGCCCGCCTGCTGTGCGAAAGCGGCATGGATATGGCCGAAATAGAAGAGTTACGCGAGCGGCTCGGTGGTTTGCTCGCTCGCCTCATGGCGTAGCGGTAGCCGGTAACCAGCTATCGAGGAGGGCGGCCAGTTCTTCGCGACGGAAGGGTTTGGCCAGGTAGTCGCTCATTCCGGCGGCTTGGCAGCGTTCGCGTTCGTCCGGCAAGGCATTGGCGGTCAGGGCGATGATCGGCAAGTCGGGCCAGCGACCGCTCTGACGAATCCGCCGGCTGGCTTCGTAGCCATCCATGATCGGCATGTTGCAATCCATCAGCACTAGATCCACCGGCTCCCGCGCAAGATGGTCGAGCGCCTCGGCACCATGGGCGGCGACTGCCACGTCGCAGCCCAATTTGGCCAGCATGCCCTTGGCGACCATCTGGTTGACTGGATTGTCCTCCACGAGCAGGACGCGTGCTTGGCGGCTCTGCGGCTTTTCGCTGGCGGATTGTCGGGGCGTTTCGATGACTCCCGGTTGCAGGATGTGGCGAAGCGTCTGGTACAGCGCGGCGCGCCCCAGGGGGCGGGCCATCTGTTCCAGCGGGGCCAGGGCGCTGGCCTGCTCGTTGTCCATGAAGCGGTTGTAGGCGGTGACCAGGAGGATCGGCGAGTCGATCACCTTGCGCAGCCCCGGCAGGCATTCCGGGCAATCGCTGATGAAGGTATCGCCTTTAATACCGGCCAACGGCGCATCGGTGTCCTGCCGTAGATAGGTCAGCCCCCAGCTCGGCAACAGTGTGTTGAGCAGCTCATGGAGGCCACTGCTGGATGGACAGAGCGCGACGACCCGCCCATGCAGCGGCGGGAGTGGCGTACTCCGGGCATGACTCGGCAGTGGGAGGAGGGCGGTGAAGCGGCTGCCGAAGCCTTCCTTGGAGACGAGGCCGAGTTCCCCGCGCATGGCTTCGCAGAGCCTGCGCGTCAGGGCCAGACCAAGGCCGGTGCCGCCGTATTGGCGGGTGATGTCGATGCTGCCTTGGGCGAAGGGTTGGAAAATGCGCTCCTGGGCTTCTTCGGAAATGCCGATGCCGGTATCGCGAATCTCTATTTCCACGCCATCCGCAACGGCTCGCACGCGCACGTCGACCCGGCCGAAGCGGGTGAACTTCAGTGCATTGGACAGCAGGTTGCTGACGATCTGGCGAACCCGGGTCGGATCGCCGAGCACCTGGATAGGCAACTGCGGATCGATCAGGCAAGTCAATTCCACTCCTGGCGCGGCGTTCTGCGAGAGCAGGCTGGCGGTGTCTTCGACCAGCACGCCGAGGTCGAAGGGAATGCTCTCCAGTTCGAGCTGCCCGGCCTCGAACTTGGACAGGTCGAGAATATCGTTGAGCAGCTCGACCAGCACTTCGCCCGAGCCGTGGGCGATGGAAAGCTGCTGCCGTTGCTCGCTGTTCAGCGGGCCGTCCAGGGCCAGGGCGAGCATGCCGAGCAAGCCGTTCAGCGGGGTGCGAATCTCGTGGCTCATGTTGGCCAGGAACGCTGCCCTGGCCTGGGCCATCTGCAGGGCAGTGCGGCGTGCTTCCTCCAGTTCCTGGTTGGATTGGGTCAGGCGGGCGTTGGTGGCCTTCAGCTCGGCGGTGCGGGCCGAGACGATGTTTTCCAGTTCGCCGAGGTACTGGGTCAGGCGATCCTCGGCTTCCCGGCGCTGCTCGATCTCTTCGGCGATGTTGGCGAGCTGGCGGTTGGTGACTTCGACCAGGATGCCGATCTCGTCGCGCTCGTGCCCGGGAGGGCAGGGTATTTTCTGGCGCGCCGGCATGCGCGTATCGCGTTCGCTCAGCGCGCGGATGATGCCGACCAGGGGTTTGGTCAGCATGGCGTAGAACAGCACCAGCAGGATCAGCGACAGCAGCAGGCTGCGCGCGAAGCCAGTGACCAGAGTGAGCACGGCGCGCTTGAGGAAGTGACTGCCGAAGGCATAGGTGTCGACCTCCAGGTGCAGGACCCCGAGGGCTTCGTGCGGCGCATGGGCGACGAATAATGGGTCTTCGAAGCGGCGCCGCTCCTGGAACAGAAAGTCGCTGAACATGCGGTAGCGGCTATGCATCGGGGGGCGGTTGACGCTGGCCAGGACCGCGCCGCTGTTGTCGACGATTTCCGCCCGTATCACGGCCGGCGAGCGGAGCAAGCCGAGCACGAGTTCTTGGGCCAGTTCGGCGTCGATGTTATAGGCGATGCGGGCCGCCGGGTTGTGGCTGATTTCGAGCAGCGAGCGAATCTCGCGGTTGATGGAGGCGTCTTCGCTGGCATAATCGATGCCCACCTGAATCAGGCTGAGCAACGTCCCCAGGATGAACGCGACCAGCACCGTCAAGCTGGCTTGTTTGAATGACAAGCGGTTGGTGAGGGATATATCCATGGGGGGTAAAAGGCCAACCTCTGTCCGTTCGCTCGCCAAGCATAGCCCATACGACCCTCGCGAAGGCAGCGCCAGAGCTTGCGGTCGATCACGGAGTGCCGCATGGATACTCGTTTGGTTGCATTTCTGGAGCGGGTCGAAACCGTTCTCAATCGTCTGGAACCCTTGCTGCCGGTGGAGCGCCCTGCGCTCGACTGGAGCCGCCATCTCGCCGCCCGTTGGCAGCGTGAAGGGCAGGGTGGCTATCTGCTGCCGCTCACGGTCGACCTGGATCTCAACCTGTCCGACCTGATCGGCGTGGACAAGCAACGGCAACAACTGGCGCGCAACACCCGTCAGTTTATCGATGGCCTGCCGGCCAACCACGCCTTGCTATGGGGCGCGCGGGGGACCGGCAAGTCGTCGCTGGTCCGCGCACTGCTCGCCGAACATGCCGGTGTGGGGCTGCGCCTGATCGAAATCGAGCGCGACCATCTCGCCGATCTGCCGCGTGTCGTGGAGCAATTGGCCGGTCTTCCGCAGCGCTTCGTGTTGTTCTGCGACGACCTTTCCTTCGAGTCGGGGGAAGGCGATTACCGGGTGCTGAAGAGCGTGTTGGATGGCTCGCTGGAGCGTGCCCCGGCCAACGTGCTGCTCTACGCCACTTCGAACCGCCGTCACCTGGTGCCCGAGAAACAGAGCGACAACGAGCATTGGCAGATGGTGGACGGCGAACTGCATCCGAATGAGGCGGTGGAGGACAAGATTGCCTTGTCCGACCGTTTCGGACTCTGGCTATCGTTCTATCCCTTTAGCCAAGAGCATTTCCTCGATGTCGTCCGGCATTGGATCGGCGTGCTTGCCGAGCAGTCGGGGCTGCAATGGGGCTGGAGCGAGGAACTCGAAAAAGCGGCAATCCGCTGGGCGCTCGGTCGCGGTAACCGCAACGGCCGTTGCGCCTATCAATTTGCCCGCGATTGGGTGGGCCTGAAACTCTTGGAGAACCCGGCATGATCGATCTACAGCAGAGCGGCGAAGGTCTGGAAGGTTACGCGTTGCTCGCCGCACAACTGGAAGCGCTGCTGGCGGATGAGCGCGATTTCGTGGCCAACGCCGCTCAGTTCGCAGCGTTCCTTTTCCACGAGCTGGAAGGGTTGAATTGGGCCGGCTTTTATCTCAACCACGACGGGGAGCTGGTGCTTGGTCCTTTCCAGGGCAAGGTTGCCTGCGTGCGGATTCCCTTTGGCAAAGGTGTCTGCGGTGCTGCCGCAGCCAGCCGCACGACGCAGCGGGTCGAGGATGTGCACGCGTTTCCCGGGCATATCGCCTGTGACAGTGCCTCCAATAGCGAACTGGTGGTGCCGCTGGTGAAAGACGGGCGCCTGATCGGTGTGCTGGACCTGGATAGCCCGCGGCAGGCACGTTTTTCCGAAGAGGATCAGGTTGGCATCGAACGACTCGCGGCTATTTTCCTGCGTCTGACCGAGTGCTGAGTCGGAAATAAGTACCCGCCGCCCGGGCGGGTACGTTGCGCTCAGCGTGTTGCCAGGGCGCTCAGTTTGGCGAGTGTCCGTTGTTCGCCCGGAAGGACGTTCTGCACCGAGGGGCGTCCCTTGATTCGCTGATAGAGGGCCGCGAGATTGGGCCAGCGGCCTTCGTCGAGCCGCTCGCCTCCATGCTCCATGTTGATCAATTGGCTGACGATAGCCAGGTCGGCCATGCTCAGCGTTTCGCCCGTGAAATAGGGTGCATCGTCGAGAGTTCCCTCCAGATAGTCGAAATGAGCCGGGAGCTTGTCTTGCGCATCGCGAATGGCGTCCTCGTCGCAGGCCTTGCCCATGGTCGGTTTCAGCACGCGGTTGCGGAATATGCAGAAGGTGGTGAGCGGCGCCAGTTCGTAATCCGCATATTTTTCCAGCCAGCGAATGTGGGCGGTCTCGACGGGGTCATTGCCATACAGCCGTGGCAGGTCGGGATAGCGGTCTTCCAGGTATTGGCAGATCACGCTGGAGTCGGCGAGGGTAAGAGCACCGTCCTTGAGGGCTGGGATTCTTCGCAGGGGATTGAGTTCGTGATACCAGTCCGGTTGATCGTGCGGCACGATCATCTGCAGGTCGTACTCCAACCCTTTCTCGATCAGGCACAGGCGTAGCTTGCGTACGAACGGAGAGAGCGGAGCTCCATAGACGGTCAGGCTCATGGCATCCTCATCGAGGCCGTCAATCGTAGATGTTCTTTTTCTTCCAGTCGTCTTCGTCTTCCAGGGACTTCAGACCTTCGGTCAGCTCGGTGGGTTCGTCGTCCGTTGGCTTGGCTGTTTCCAGCACCAAGGCATCGGCGCGGGCCAGGAGTTGCTCGAACTGCTGTAGCTGGGCTTTGTAAGTCCCTGGATCGTTCTGCTTGCGCAGATATTGCACGCCGCGCTCGAAAGCCAGGCGCGCCTGGCGCGGTTGGTTCTGCTGAAGGGCTTGCTTGCCGACATTGCCGAACAGTTCGACGTTCGTGCGCACCAGCATTTGGCGGATTTCCTTTACCCAATGCTTTGCTTCGTTGGCCGACAACAGATTCTCCTGTGCGGAGCGGACGACCAAGCCGTGCAGCCCCTCCAGTTGAAAGCGGATTTCCTTTGCCGTGGCTTCCGCCGCCACGGTTTGTGGGGCGTTGCGGACCGCAATGGATTCGCCTTGAGCGAGCAGGCCATTGAGTGCGTCGATACGTGTCTTGAGAGTGGCGTTGCCCTTGTCCAGGGGCAGCAGGCGTTCGACGAATTGCAGTTCCAGACGGCTGAGCAGCAGCTTGAGCGCCGGCGTCATCAACTGACCGGGAAGCGTCTCCGACAGGTCGGCACAGCGACGCAGGCGATCGCTGAGGTCGGCTCTCTGGCGGGCTTTTTCGAGCTTGCTGTTCTCAACCAGGTTATTGATATAAGCGATGGCGATCAGCAAAACGATGCCGGCGACGATCAAACCTGTAATCAAGAGCGGAGACATCGGAACAACCTCTCGAACACGTGTTTTGTCCCGAGTGTAGTGCCTTAGCGGACAGGCTCATAGCGCCAGCTCAAGTTCTCATCAGAAGTCATTGATTTAAAAAAAGTTTTACTCAAGGGTTGACGACCATCGAGTCGCTCCCTAGAATGCGCGCCACTTCCAGCGTAAAGCCTCAGGCGAAGCGAGGGAAGCCGGAAAATCTGTTGTAAGTTCCGGGCCGCGTCCCCTTCGTCTAGTGGCCTAGGACACCGCCCTTTCACGGCGGTAACAGGGGTTCGAGTCCCCTAGGGGACGCCAATGCGGGAATAGCTCAGTTGGTAGAGCACGACCTTGCCAAGGTCGGGGTCGCGAGTTCGAGTCTCGTTTCCCGCTCCAG
>NZ_MUJY01000140.1 GCF_002286785.1 Pseudomonas sp. PIC25
CTACAAGCCGCTGCAATGGCTGGGCGGAAGCTATTCGACCATCGTGCGCGGCGTGCCCGAGCTGCTCTGGGTGCTGCTGATCTACTTCGGCACCGTCAACCTGATGCGCAGCCTCGCCGACCTGCTCGGCGTGGAAAGCCTCGAACTGAATGCCTTCGCCGCGGGCACCATCGCCCTCGGCCTCTGCTTCGGCGCCTATGCGACCGAAGTCTTCCGCGGCGCCATCCTGGCGATTCCGCGCGGCCACCGGGAAGCCGGCCTGGCCCTCGGCCTGTCCAAGGGCCGGATCTTCTGGCGGCTGATCATGCCGCAGATGTGGCGCGTCGCCCTGCCCGGCCTGGGCAACCTATTCATGATCCTGATGAAGGACACCGCCCTGGTTTCGGTGATCGGCCTGGAAGAAATCATGCGCCGCTCGCAGATCGCGGTCACGGCCAGTAAGCAGCCCTTCACCTTCTATATGGTCGCCGCGTTCATCTACCTGGGCCTGACCGTCCTCGCCATGATCGGCATGCATTACCTCGAGAAGCGCGCAAGCCGCGGTTTCGTCAGGAGCACGACATGAACTGGGACGTCATCATCAAGTGGCTGCCGCGCCTCGCCGACGGTGCACTGCTGACCCTGGAGCTGGTGGCCATCGCCGTGGTCGCCGGGCTGATCCTTGCCGTTCCGCTGGGCATCGCCCGCGCTTCGCGACACTGGTACGTGCGCGCTTTCCCCTACGGGTACATCTTTTTCTTCCGCGGAACGCCGCTGCTGGTGCAGTTGTTCCTGGTCTACTACGGCATGGCGCAGTTCGATGTGATTCGCAAGGGACCGCTCTGGCCCTATCTGCGCGATCCGTACTGGTGCGCCATCATCACCATGACCATGCACACGGCCGCCTATATTGCCGAAATCCTGCGCGGCGCCATCCAGGCCGTGCCGCATGGCGAAGTGGAAGCGGCCCGTGCGCTGGGCATGTCGAGGACGCAGACGCTGTTCTACATCATCCTGCCGCGCGCGGTACGGATCGGCCTGCCGGCCTACAGCAACGAGGTAATCCTGATGCTCAAGGCCAGCGCCCTGGCCAGCACCATCACCCTGCTGGAGCTGACCGGCATGGCGCGGACCATCATCGCCCGCACCTACCTGCCGGTGGAAATCTTCTTCGCCGCCGGCATGTTCTACTTGCTGATCGCCTTCTTCCTGGTACGCGGCTTCCGCCTGCTGGAACGCTGGCTGCGGGTCGACGCCACCCAGGCGCGCTGAGCCCGGCGGACGCTGGGCGCGGGCGGCGATATAATCGCCGCTCGCCAGCTCTCTCTCCTCACCATGTCCAACCTGCTCAGCGGCGCACGACTGCGCGAACGATTCCTCGCCCTGGATGCCTTCCTGCTGGAAACACAGGCGTTCTGGCGGCCCAAACCGTTCACCGACCTGCACCTGCCCTGGGAAGAGCGCTGCCCGGAGCTATCCCTCTGGTTGCGCCGACGTACGCTGGCCGACGCCGATGCCGCGCATAACCACCCGGAATATCTGGCCGCACCCGATCCGTTTCCCCTCCTCGCGGAGCGCGCGGCCCAGCTCGGCGCACTGGACGAGCTTCCCGCACAACCGGTCGCCGAACTGCCCTCCCGTTTCAACGTGGACATCCCCGGCCGCAAGTGGGAACAGATCCAAGCCTTCGCCAGCCGCCTGTCCTTCCAGCGGCCTACCGGGCACTGGCTCGACTGGTGCTCCGGCAAGGGCCATCTCGGCAGGCTGCTGGCGGTCCGCAGCGGCGCGGCCCTCACCTGCCTGGAATACGACGGCGCACTGGTTGAAGCCGGACAGACTCTGAGCGACCGCCTCGGTCTCGACGCGACGCACCAGCAGCAGGACGTCCTTGCCGACGATGCCGCCGACCGTCTCCATACCGCGCACACCCCCGTGGCGTTGCACGCCTGCGGCGACCTGCATATCCGCCTGATGCAACTGGCCAGTACCGCTGGCTGCGACCAGTTGGCGATTGCGCCCTGTTGCTACAACCGTATCGGCACCAACGATTACCTGCCGCTCTCCGCAGAAGGCAAAGGCTCGTCGCTCGTCCTGTCTCAGGACGACCTGCGCCTGCCGCTGGCCGAAACCGTGACCGCCGGGGCCCGCGTCCGCCGCCAGCGCGATGCGTCCATGGCCCGCCGCCTGGCCTTCGACCTGCTCCAGCGCGAACTGCGTGGATGCGACGCCTACCTGCCGGTGCCCTCGTTACCGCCGGCCTGGTTGGACAAACCGTTCGCCGACTACTGCCGCGACCTGGCGGAACTGAAAGGACTGCCCTCACCGGCCAACCGTGACTGGCAGCGCCTGGAACACGCCGGCTGGCAGCGCTTGGCGGAGGTGCGCAACCTGGAATTGCTGCGAGGCCTGTTTCGCCGCCCGATGGAACTCTGGCTGCTGCTCGATCGCGCGCTTTACCTGCAGAACCAGGGCTACGACGTGACCCTGGGAACCTTCTGCTCTCATCGCCTCACGCCCCGCAACGCCCTGCTGCTCGCGGAGCGCCGGTTGCCCACAGATGCTGTGGATAACTCTGTTGATTCTTTCTGAGCAAATGCCGCAAAGGCCGATTATCAAGAGCCTCACGGCTATTGGCGATTTTTTGAACGCCCCTTACAAAGCGCAATAAAAACAAGCAGTTATTCAATCGCTTCGGGTATGTGCTGATAGCACTTTGCACGATCGTCCAGCATAAGAGGATTTGTGCATAACGATTGAGAGGCTGATAGCCAAGCCGGTGCATAGCCCGTAGCCAGCAGGCCCTAGCCAGCCGGACGCAGCAGCAACCAGAAGACCAGCGCCGCAAGGACCAGCGCAACGCTGCGCCAGAACTGCACCGGGTTGCGCTCCAGCAGCGGCGGGCGCTGCTTGCGCAGGAATTCGGCGCTCGGGTGGCGCAGCTCGTAGAGGAACTCCGACAGCTCGGCGTAGCGCTTGTGCGGATCGGGATGCACGGCCTTGCGCAGCACGTCGTCGATCCAGGCCGGCACCTCGCGGTTGCTGTCGCGCAACGGCTGGTAAACCAGGCGCCCCTGCTCGGCGCGGGTCCGACATTTGGCCACTTCGGCACCATAGGGCAGGCGACCGCTAAGCAACTGATAGGCGATCACCCCCAGGGAGTACTGATCCGAGCGCGGCGAGCCGCTCTCGCCAAGGAAATACTCGGGAGCGGCGTACTGGGCGGTGCCGAGCAACTGGTCGCGCGGAAGGGACTCCCGCTCCTGCAGGCCGGCCACCTGGGCGGAGCCGAAGTCGATCAGCTTGAGGGTGCCGGTGGCGTCGATCAGCACGTTGTCCGGGCGCAGGTCTTGATGAAGCATTTCCAGGCGATGGAATGCTTGCAGGCCACGGGCGATCTGCTCGATCAGATCGCGCACCTTCTCCAGGCCGGGGCTGGGGTTGTCTACCATCCACTGGCGCAGGGTCTGGCCTTCGACGAACTCGCTGACGGTGTAGAGGTAGCTCCGCCGGCGCGTCTGGGCAGGCGCCTTGAGCACATGGGCACTGTCGATGCGGCGGGCGATCCACTCCTCGGTGAGCAAGCGCTCCAGGTGCCCGCGATCCTGCTGCAAGTCCACCGACGGCGCTTTCAGCGCCACCGGCGCGTTGCCGTCCAGCGCCAGGTAGACGTGGCTGCGGCTGCTGGCGTGGATCTCGCGGACGATGCGGTAGCCGTCGAACTCCATGCGTGGCGACAGCAACGGCGGCAGCGCCAACTCGGCCAGTTGCCGGTGCAATTCGTCCGCGTCACGGCTGGGCAGTGCCTCTACGCGCACCAGTTGCACCGTGAGGTTGTCATCGCTGCCCCGGCTCAGGGCCGCATCCACCAGGGCCCGGGCGGCGCCATCCAGATCGTCGCCGTGGGCGTGGATCAGTTCGACCATGGCGGCCGCCGTCAGGTGCTCGTGCACGCCATCGGTGGTCAGCAGGAACAGATCGCCCACTTCCAGGGACAGGCTGCGGTGATCCAGCTCCAGGTGCGGGGTAATGCCCAGGGCTCGGCTGAGATAACTGGTCTCGCGGGAGACCCACAGGCGATGGTCTTCGGTCAGGCGCTCCAACTCGCCGTCGCGCAGGCGATGAATGCGCGTATCGCCGGCATGGAACAGGTAGGCGGTGGTCGCCTTGAGCACCAGCGCGCTCAGGGTGCACACGTAGCCCCGGTCCATGTCGTAGCGGTACTGGCTCTGTCGGGTCTGGGCGTACAGCCAGGAGTTGGCGGCCATCAGCACCCGGTGCGCGGATTTCTTCACCGACCAGGCGTCGGAGGTGCAGTAGTAATCTTCGAGAAAGCTGCCAATCGCCGCCTCGCTGGCGATATGGCTGACGGCGCTGCTGCCGATGCCATCGGCCACGGCAATGGCGATGCCCTTGCTGGAAAGCTGCGGCTCCGGCGGGATGCAGACGCCATGGAAATCCTGGTTGACCGACTTGCGGCCCTTGGCGGAATGCTGGCCGACGGAAACGCTGAGTTGCGACATGCCTGCCCTTGCTGGTCATGCGGCCCGGAATCGCTGGGCGAAGAAAACGCGGAAGCCCCTCGACGGAGCTTCCGGCCGGATCAACCGAATGTACGTTTCGGCGCGGTCTTCACATGAGTGGCGTAGAGCGTCAGGCCGGTGAAGGCCAGGCCGCCCACCAGATTACCCAGGGCGGTGGGGATTTCGTTCCAGAGCATGTAGTCCATGACCGAGAAATCGCCGCCCATGATCATCGCGGAGGGGAACAGGAACATGTTCACCACCGAGTGCTCGAAGCCCATGTAGAAGAACAGCATGATCGGCATCCACATGGCGATGGTCTTGCCGCTGACGGTGGTGGAGATCATCGCGCCGACCACGCCCATGGACACCATCCAGTTGCACAGCATGCCGCGCAGGAAAATGGTCAGCCAGCCGGCCAGACCATACTGGGCGTAGCCCAGGGTACGCGCCTCGCCAATGTGGGAGATTTTCTCGCCGATCGGCCCCGGCTCGGTGGAGAAGCCGTAGGTGAAGACGAACGCCATCATGAACGCGACGGTCAGGGCACCGGCGAAGTTGCCGGTGAATACCAAGCCCCAGTTCTTCAGCACACCGCCGACGGTGACGCCGGGGCGCTTGTCCAGCAGGGCCAGCGGGGTGAGTACGAACACTCCGGTGAGCAGGTCGAAGCCCATCAGATACAGCATGACGAAACCGACCGGGAACAGCATGGCGCCCACCAGCGGCGAACCGGTCTGCACACTGATACTCACCGCGAACACAGCGGCCAGGGCCAGGATGGCGCCGGCCATGAAGGCACGGATCAGCGTGTCGCGGGTGGACATGTAGATCTTCGATTCACCGGCATCCACCATCTTGGTGGCGAACTCGGCGGGGACCAGATAGGACATGAGCGTGATCTCTCTCTGAAGGCAGCGGCTAGAGACGGATTTCCACCCGATCCCCGCAAAGGCGGGCGGGCCAGACTTGTAGTTGTTGTTCCGGGTATTCCACGCAACTGCCGTCGCTCAGACGGAAATGCTGCTTGTACAGCGGAGAGGCGATCACCAGATCGCCACCCATCTGGCCGACGATGCCACGGCCGATCACGTTGGCACCGGACTTCGGATCGCGGTTGCCGATGGCGAAGACTTCTTCCTCGGTATCCGGCAGGTAGAACAACGCCACCTGCTGCCCCTCGACCAGGGCGACCACGCCGGAGTTGGCGACCAGGTCGTTGCGCGAGCAGAGCGGCTGCCAATATTCGGCGATGTTCAGGGCGGTATTGGACTGGCTCATCAGTGGGCCTCCTCGGTCAGCGGGATCAGATGAAGTTCGCCGGACCGCGCCGGACGGCGCTGTCCGCGTTCCTTGACGAAATGGATATCCGGGTCGCCGCCGTGCTCGTTGACGAAGGTGCGGAAGCGCTTGAGCTTCTCCGGATCGCTAAGGGCGTTGGCCCATTCGCATTCGTAGCGGTCGACCACCAGTTGCATCTGGGCTTCCAGCTCGGCGGCCAGCCCCAGGCTGTCGTGGATGATCACGTCTTTCAGGTAATCCAGGCCGCCTTCCAGCGACTCGCGCCACACCGAGGTACGCTGCAGCTTGTCGGCGGTGCGGATGTAGAACATCAGCAGGCGGTCGATGTAGCGGATCAGGGTCGCGTCATCCAGGTCGGTGGCGAACAGCTCGGCGTGGCGCGGGCGCATGCCGCCGTTGCCGCACACGTAGAGGTTCCAGCCGTTCTCGGTGGCGATCACGCCGATGTCCTTGCTCTGCGCCTCGGCGCACTCGCGGGTGCAGCCGGAGACGGCGAACTTGAGCTTGTGCGGCGAACGCAGGCCCTTGTAGCGGTGCTCGATGTCCAGGGCCATCTTCACGCTGTCCTGCACGCCGTAGCGGCACCAGGTGCTGCCCACGCAGCTCTTCACCGTGCGGGTGGATTTGCCATAGGCATGGCCGGTCTCGAAGCCGGCGGCGATCAGCTCGCTCCAGATATCCGGCAGCTCGTGCAACTGGGCGCCGAACAAGTCGATGCGCTGGCCGCCGGTGATCTTGGTGTAGAGGTCGTATTTCTTCGCCACTTGGCCGATGGCGATCAGTCCTTCCGGGGTGATCTCGCCGCCGGGAATGCGCGGCACCACCGAGTAGGTTCCGTTCTTCTGCATGTTGGCCATGAAGGTGTCGTTGGTGTCCTGCAGCGGTACCAGCGACGGGTCCATGATCGGCTTGTTCCAGCAGGAAGCGAGGATCGAACCCACCGCCGGCTTGCAGATGTCGCAGCCGACATGGCCCTTGCCATGCTTGGCCAGCAGCTCCTCGAAGGTCTCGATGCCCTCGACGCGAACGAAGTGATACAGCTCCTGGCGGGTATAGGCGAAGTGCTCGCACAAGCTCTTGTCCACTGCCACGCCACGGGCGGTCAGCTCATGCTCGAAGACCTGCTTGAGCAGCGCCGCGCAGCCACCGCAACCGGTGGCAGCCTTGGTGCAAGCCTTGATCCCGGCCAGGTCAGTGCAACCACCATCGATGGCCTCGCAAATCGACGCCTTGCTGACGTTGTGGCAGGAACAGATGGTGGCAGTGGCGGGCAGCGCATCGGCGCCCAGGGCAGGAGCACCCTCGCCCGCCGGCAGGATCAGGCTGGCCGGATCGGCCGGCAGCTTGATGCCGTTCTGCGCGTACTGCAGCAGGGTGTCGTAATAGCTGTTATCGCCCACCAGTACGGCGCCGAGTACCTGCTTGCCATCGGCGGAAACCACCAGGCGGCGGTAGCTGGCGGTGGCCTCGTCGATATAGCGGTAGCTCTTCGCACCCGGCATCGCGCCGTGGGCGTCGCCAATGGAGCCGACGTCCACGCCGAGCAGCTTGAGCTTGGTCGACATGTCCGCACCGAGGAAGGGCGAACCTTCCAGGCCGCACAGCTCGGCGGCCACCAGGCGGGCCATCTGGTAGCCCGGAGCAACCAGGCCGAAGATGCCGCCGTTCCAGGCCGCGCATTCGCCGATGGCATAAATGCACTCATCACTGGTCAGGCACTGATCGTTGATCGCCACACCACCACGCGGCCCCAGCTCCAGGCCACAGGCGCGGGCAAGCGCGTCCTGCGGGCGGATGCCGGCGGAAAACACGACCAGATCGGTCTCGAGGAAATCCTCGCCGGCGAAATTCATCCGGTAGCGATATTCCTCGCCGGCCGTGATCGACTGGGTGGCCTTGGACAGGTGCACGCCGACACCCAGGTCTTCGATACGCCTCTTCAGCGCAGCACCGCCGAAGTCATCCAACTGGACCGGCATCAGGCGTGGCGCGAACTCCACCACGTGAGCCTCCAGACCGAGGGATTTCAGCGCATTGGCCGCTTCCAGACCGAGCAGACCGCCACCCACCACCACGCCACGGCGCTTACCCTTGGCCGCCGCGCGAATCGCATCGAGATCGTCGAGGGTGCGGTAGACCAGCCGCGACTCGCCCTCGGCACCCTCGATCGGCGGCACGAAGGGATAGGAACCGGTGGCCAGCACCAGCTTGTCGTAGCCGAAGCGACCCTTAGCGGTGACCACCTCGCGCTTGGCGCGGTCGATCTCCAGCACCTGGACGCTCAGGTGCAGGGTCAAACCCTCTTTTTCATAGAGGGAGACCGCGCTCATGGCCAGGGACTCCGCGTCGCGGCCGCCGAAGTATTCGGACAGGTGCACGCGGTCATAGGCCCGCTGCGCCTCTTCGCCGAACACGTCGATCCGGTACTGCTCCAAGGCGCCATTGGCGAGCAACTGCTCGACGCAGTGATGGCCGACCATGCCGTTGCCGACGACGATCAGCCTTTGCTTGTCAGAGGTGGAGGCAACTGTGGTGTTCATAGCGTTTCCCGGCCTGGCCAATCAGGTTTATCCGCGGCAAAAAAAACGCCTGGAAACCTCGCGGTTTCCAGGCGCCTTTGCCTGTTCTATCGATGCCGTCTGAGCACCGTCTCGCCCAAGCCTATGTTGGCTGTCGATCGCCTTTGACCGATTGGACGGACCCAGCTGAGTGGGTTTGCCATGGGTCTTGCAGCAGTTGTGCCAGGGCCGTCACATTTATCGGAAGCGCCCATTCGGCAAGGCTTGAGCAGCTACGAGCAGGTTCAGGAACGGCGAACAGAAATGAACTCGAACAGTGCAGAAGCGAATGGTGCGCCCCGAACTGAAGCAGAAAAACACAGAAACCCGGCTTCGGCCCGGCAATGCAACAGGCACCTCCTTCCAGCTTCGACCGCTGCCAAACGGGAAAGACGAAATATCGGAAGAGGTTGCCCACAAAACCTGTGGATAACTCTGTGAGCACTTTCTGGGCAACCCTCGCAAAGGCAGACCAGCGCTAGCTCTGTACACGCTGGCGATTTTCTGAACACCTTCTATAAAAGGCAGGAAAAACAAGCGATTAGAGACAAATTGCCGCACGCCTCAGCGCCAGCCACTCATTTTTCTTGGTCCCTACGGATTTTGTGAATAACGACCGGCTCGCTGATAGCGAAGTCAGTACATGGCGCGTTGCTATTGCTAGACGGACAGGTAGTACGGCATGTACGACCCGCCGCGCGGGTTGAAGCGCTTGTATTGCAGTTCCAGGTACGCCGGCGTGGTGTATTCGAAGTAGAACCCAGGGCA
>NZ_MUJY01000141.1 GCF_002286785.1 Pseudomonas sp. PIC25
TCAACTCATACAAACTAAACTGCAACTCCGGTCGATACTGCCAGGCGTACAGCGGTTCGGGTTTCTTCAGGTCCAGGTCCGGGTTGTCTTTTTCCGCCTTGCGGTAGGCTTGGCGCGACAGTTCGCTGGCTTCTTCGTCGTGCAGCGGCACTTTCACCGGGACGTAGTGCGTCGGGCGGTATTTGAGGATGCCGCTGGCCTGGCCGTTGGAGGAGAAGTCCGGGTTGCGGTTGCTCGGCTGCCCGGCCACTTGCAGGTAGAGGTGTTGTTTGGCCAGGACTTTTTCCGGCAGGTGGATGACTTGTACCTGCCGGCCCGGTTTGATGGCGAACTGCGACAGGTTGTTCGCCCCCACCGGGGCCAGTTGGTTGGCCGCGACGATTTTCGCCAGCCGGCCCGTGTAGCCGTAGTCGCCCAGTTCTTCCGGCAGCGGGCTGCCGTCCTGGTCGACCCAGTCGCTGTAGATGGCGATGCTGATGTCGCTGCCCAGGCCCGCGCCTTCGTTGCCGATCAGGTGTTTCTTTTCTTCGCCGCGGGTCATGCCCGCTTCGATCTTGTTCCGTCGTTCGGCCCACACTTTCAGGTTCGGCGGGCCCATTTCGATCCGTTGGCCGGGGAAGTTCAGCAGGTTGCCGCTGGCTGTCGCCGATTGCAGTTGCAGTTTGACGCTGCCCATGTAGCCGGTCGGCCGGTTGATGGCGATGATGCGCACCACTTCGCCGGCCTTGAGGTGGTTGGCGGTGCGTCGCTGGAATTCTTCCTTGAAGCCGCCCGCGCTCTGCCAGCGGGTGAAGTTGGCTTCGCCCCGGTAGGTGCTCAGGGCGTAGTAGTTTTCCACCGAGCCGCGCAGTTGGATGGTGTAGCGGAAGGCGCCGTCCTGTTCGTCCACCCCGGAGTAGTTCTTGTACAGTTCGTCTTCGTGCAAACCCCGGCGTTCGGCCACCAGTTGGCCGTTGGATTCGCGGAATACGTAGATGTCGGTGTCGCGCAGGTCGTCCTTGCTGATGCTCTTGAGCAGGCCGCGGTCCTGGAAGTCGGGGGCGGTGTCGATCAGGCGGGTGAAGTCCGGGGCGGTTTCTTCGGTGTCGGACGGGACGCCTTCATGCCGGCTGGACAGGTAGATGCCTTGCAGTTCGGCCTGTTCCACAGGCGTGGTGACGAACACGGTTTTCTGTTCGCCGTTCACTTCGCGGGTGACTTTCTTGCCCGGGACCACGTAGTCCGGTGTCTCGTCGCCGTCGAAGTCGTAGCGTTGTTGCAGGTAGCGTCCACGTTCGGCGGTTTCGCTGCGGTATTCGGTTTTTTCGGCCAGGGTGGCGTTGCGCACCTTGGCCGCGCCGTCCAGCACCATCAGGTCGATGGGGAAGTCCATCGCGCTTTTCATCGGCGTCGCCGCCGTCAGGGTGACGAAGGTCGCAGCCAGGCTCCAGACGCCCAGCCCGTTGCAGCTGTCGTAGTCGATCTTGGTCAGGTAGTACGGCATGTACGACCCGCCGCGCGGGTTGAAGCGCTTGTATTGCAGTTCCAGGTACGCCGGCGTGGTGTATTCGAAGTAGAACCCAGGGCA
>NZ_MUJY01000142.1 GCF_002286785.1 Pseudomonas sp. PIC25
GGCTTTTCGTAGGAGCGAGCTCTGCTCGCGAAAAAGTGCGGTCGCGTCGGCAGAGGCGTTGCGCCCGGCACCGAGTCGACGCGGAGCGTCTGGGGCTGCGTTCCCTCGCGGAGCAGGGGAGCGATCGGACATTGGCTGCATGTTCGCCAGGCCTCGCTAGAACGGCTGCACGCTGGTGGTCAGGGTCCCCATCATCAGGGCCCAGCCGTCGACCAGGACGAACACCATCAGCTTGAACGGCAGCGAGATCATCATCGGCGAGAGCATCATCATGCCCATGGCCATGAGCACGCTGGCCACCACCAGGTCGATCACCAGGAACGGTATGAAGATCATGAAACCGAGCTGGAAGGCGGTCTTCAGTTCGCTGAGCACGAAGGCCGGCAGCAGCAGGGAGAAGTCCAGTTCCTCGAGGTTCTGCGGCAGTTCTTCGCCGGCCAGGGAAACCATGGTCTCCAGGGAGTTCTTGTTGGTCTGCGCGAGCATGAAGCGCGACAGCGTCTGCTTGGCCTTGCCCAGGCCCTGTTCCAGGGTGATCTGGTCGGCCTGGAAGGGCACGTAGGCGTCGCTGTAGATTTCCTGCCAGACCGGGCGCATCACCAGCAGCGTCATGCACAGGGCGATGCCGATCAGAATGTTGTTCGGCGGGCTCTGCTGCAGGCCGATGGCTTGGCGGAGGATGGCCAGGACGACGATGAAGCGGGTGAAACACGTCATCATCATGAGCATTGCCGGCAGGAAGCCGAGCAGGGTCATGACGATCAGAATCTGCAGCTTGACGCTCAGCTCCTGGCCGTTCTCGGTGTCGTTCAGGTTGAGCAGGGTGATGTCCCCGCCGGCCGCCTGGGCAACCAGCGGGCACAGCCCGGCGACCAGCAGCAGGACGAGGACGGCGAGGCGACGCAGGCTTTTCATCGGGTCAGGTCGTTCAGGCTGGTGCCGCTGAGTTCGACGATGCGCAGGCCGTAGTTGCCGTTCATCACCACCACTTCGGCCTTGGCGAACAGGGCGCCGTTGACCTTCACGTCGAGGGGCTCGCCGGCCAGCTTGTCGAGCACGATCACGCTGCTGGTATCGACTTCCATCAGCTCCTTGAGGGAAATCTCGGTGGAGGCGACTTCCAGGGTCACGTTCACCGGAATCTTGCCGAAGAAGCTCAGGTCCTGGTGCGGCAGTTGCGCCGGGGCTTCGGCGTTGACCACCTCGTCGGCGGCATCGAGACCCAGGTCGCCTTCGTTGATCAGGCTTTCGAAATCGTTGTCGGTCAATTGCGCGGTCATGGGTTTTTCACGCTCTCAAGAGAGGTCAGGAACAAGGCGCCGTCTTCTTCGAAAAGGCTGCCGCGGAACAGCTTCTGCTGGTTGATCTGCACCTCGCAGCGCTCCAGCAGACGCACCATGAGGATGTCGCCGGGCTTGAGGGCGAGGACCTGCGCCAGTGGCATCTGCAGGGCGGCGATCACGCAATCCAGGCGCACCGGCAGGTGGCGGATGTTGTTCGCCGGGCTGCCGGTCGGCCGCGACGTTGCGGGGCCGGTCAGGCGGCTGGTGAGTTCGTCCACCAGCGGGTTGTCGAGAAAGATGAAGATGGAAGACTGGCTGCCGGTGAGGTGGCTGGTGTAGGAGAACTCGGCCACGTACTCCCACTCCACCTGCTCGTAGGCGTTCTCGTGCCGGACCAGTTCGCCGAAGGTGGCGCCGGACAGCAGCTTGCGGGCGAACAGGTTGGCGATGTCCTTGCCCAGCCGTTCGCGCATCCGCTGTTCCGAGGTGCTGATCGGCGGTTCGTCGTGGCTGGGCAGGCAGGTGCCACCGTAATAGCACTCCAGGGCCTCGGTCAGCAGGGCGCGGTCGATGGCGAAACCCACCTTGCCGAATGGGCAGCGATAGGTGCATTCGGCCGGGCGCTGAAGTTGTTGTTCATGCACATCCACCCGATTCAATTCCAGATTGATCCGGTAATTGCGCAGGAAATAATCGCTGATGATCCGCGGATGTTTACTGGTCAACTCCCGGATGTACTGCGGAATCTTGTGGTAATGCCGACCCAACTTCTGCGGCTTCAACCGGGTCAGCCTGTCGGCGGGCACGCCATGGTGGACTTTCGAATTACCGGTCATGTGCTGAGCTTTGTTCCTGGTTGTTACGGCAGAAGATCGAATCGCTGTTTTTCTTTCTGGAAAGTTGCTCTGTTCTTCGCGCTCATCATCGATAAGGGCTCGATGGCGAAGCGTTTGCTGTTTTGCCGGCCTTCTGACGCCGGTTCCGGACCTTGGGCGTGGAAGCGCGCCGTCATTCCGCAAGCGCCCGCGCAGGGCGGGCGTTTTCGGGAGTCGCCAGTCTAGGGAGGAGGGGGCTGGAAATTAAATCAATAGATATCAAAAGCCGTTTTTGACAGGTTCTGGCCGTTTTTTGATGCGATTTGACGCTAAGTAATTAAGCGAAACGGAGAGGGCTTGTTAGGGTTGCGCGCTGTGAACTTGGTCACGCTGTAGAACGTAGGCGAGTTCATTGAAGGTCGCCTCCCGCCACCAGGGAAAGACGACGCAAAGTTCAAGACGATTAAATGCCACGAGAACTTTCGGAACGTCTTCGATGTTCCTCGGCGCCAACTGCCGGCAGGCAATAAACGAACAGGTGAATTACGTTGAAGCGTGTCAGTCAATCGGTGAGTTATTCATATGATGAGCTGCCGGCGCAGAAGACCGTTATTGTTGGCGGCAGCGGCGAAGAGAGTCATTCGTTGCTGGCCGACAGCCTCGTGCGTCAGGGTTGCCGGGTCGTTGTCTCGGCCACCTGTGCCGAGCTGGACAGCGAGAGCCTGGCCGGTACCGGGCTGGTCTTCGTGTTCGCCAGCAGCCTGCCGGAGCACAGTTTGTATGCCCAGGTGGGCGCCCTGTTGCGGCGTGCCCGGACCCTCAGCGTGATCCCCATCGTCGAGTATGCCGACCAGGAGAAGGCCGCTGCGCTGCTGGAGCTGGGCTGCGTCGATTACCTGCTGTCGCCGTTCAGCGAATCGCAACTGGAGGCGCTGCTGCGCCGCCAGGAGTTCGCCTGCGCCGCCGAGGAGAGCTTCGTCTCCTGTTCCCAGGCCGGCCGCCGCCTGCTGGCCATGGCCCAGCGCGTGGCGCTGACCCGCGCGCCGATCCTGGTCACCGGCGAAACCGGCACCGGCAAGGAGCTGATGGCGCGCTACATCCACCGTTTCTCGGCCAGCGATGATGCGCCCTTCGTCGCCGTCAACTGCGCGGCGATTCCCGAGCAGATGCTCGAATCCATTCTCTTCGGCCACGAGCGCGGCGCCTTCACCGGCGCGGTCACCGCCCAGCCCGGCAAGTTCGAGCTGGCCAACGGCGGCACTCTGTTGCTCGACGAAATCGGCGAGCTGCCCCTGGGGCTGCAGGCCAAGCTGCTGCGCGTACTCCAGGAGCAGCGTGTGGAGCGCCTCGGCGGGCGCAAGGAAATCGAACTCAACGTGCGCATCATCGCCGCCACCAACCGCGATCTGCAGAGCGAAGTGGCGGAAGGCCGCTTCCGCGCCGACCTGATGTTCCGCCTCGACGTGCTGCCGCTGCACATCAGCCCGCTGCGCGAGCGCAAGGAAGACGTGCTGCCCCTGGCGCGCCGCTTCATCCGCCAGTACGCGCCGCAGGAAAAGCACGACGACCTGCTCACCGAAGACGCCTGCCGCGCCCTGCTGGCCCACGACTGGCCGGGCAATGTGCGCGAGTTGGAAAACACCGTGCAGCGCGCCCTGGTGCTGCGCAACGGCTTGTTCATCCAACCCCGCGACCTCGGCCTGGCCACGCCCGAGCCGCTGCCGGTCCGCGAGGAAGTTCGCCCCCTGTCCATGCCGGAAGGCGGCAAGGCGGCCCTGCGTGCCAGCGGCAAATGGGCCGAGTACCAGCACGTGCTGGACACCATCCGCAAGTTCGGCGGACACAAGACCAAGGCCGCCGAAAGCCTCGGCATGACCCCCCGAGCCCTGCGCTATCGCCTCAACGCCATGCGCGAGCAGGGCGTCCAGATACCCGTCTAGTTCGATTGGAGAACCGCATGACATCCATCACTCAGGTCCGGCAGGACATGCTGGACCGGATGAATCAGATCCGAGAACTGTCCGAGGGCGCGGCGATCAAGCCCGCCGCGCTGCAGGGAGACACCGGGCCGGCCGGCCCCGCGGCGGCTTTCGACAGCGTGCTGCGTGCCGTAGACGCCCAGCAGCACCAGGCCAGCGCGGCGATGGCTGCGGTGGACAGCGGCAAGAGCGAGGATCTGGTGGGCGCGATGATCGACAGCCAGAAGGCCAGCGTGTCCTTCTCCGCGCTGCTGCAGGTGCGCAACAAGCTGACCAATGCGTTCGACGAAATCATGAGAATGCCGCTGTGATCGGGCGTGGGTGCTGAGCCGTGCTGCAGACAATCAAGAGCAAGCTGCCCGCGCAAGGGCTGAAGCTGGACCCGCGCCTGTCGCTGCTGGCGATGGCGGCGGTGGCCGCCCTGCTGGCGGTGGGCGTGGTGTATTACCTGTGGCGCGACCAGGGAGCGTTCCGCCCGCTGTACGGCTCAGGCGAGGCCTATCCGGCCGCCGAAGTGATGCAGGTGCTGGACGGCGAGGCGGTGGCCTATCGCATCCATCCGCAGAGCGGCCAGGTGCTGGTGCGCGAGGATGACCTGGCCCGCGCGCGCATGCTGCTGACCGCCAAGGGCGTGAAGGTCTCGGTGCCGGCCGGCTACGAGCTGTTCGACCGCGACGAGCCGCTGGGCACCAGCCAGTTCGTCCAGGACGTGCGTCTCAAGCGCAGCCTGGAAGGGGAACTGGCCCGTACCGTGATGTCGCTCAAGGGCATCGAGTCGGCGCGGGTGCACCTGGCGCTGGAGGAAACCAGTTCCTTCGTGGTCAGCAAGCGCGACCCGGCCAAGGCCTCGGTGATGGTGCAGCTGGCGCCCGGCTATCGGCTCAAGCCGGAGCAGGTGGCGGCCATCGTCAACTTGGTGGCCAACAGCGTGCCGCAGCTCAAGCCGGAGGACGTCGGCGTGGTCGACCAGCACGGCGCACTGCTGTCGCGCGGGCTGAATGCCGGGGGCGGGCCGGCGCAGAGCTGGCAGGTGGCGGATGACTACCAGCAGAAGGCCGTGGCCAACGTGGAAGAGGTGCTGGCGCCGATCCTCGGCAATGGCAACTACCGCGTCAGCGTCGCCGCCGACTTCGATTTCAGCCAGAAGGAAGAGACCTTCCAGGCATACGGCGACGCGCCCCGCCTGCGCAACGAGGTGCTGCGCGACGAGAGCACCCTGGACCAGTTGGCCCTGGGCGTGCCCGGCTCCCTGAGCAACCGCCCCGTGCCGCAACCGGAGGATGAACAGGGTAATACCGGTAACGCCGGTAACGAGCAGCAGAAGAAGGACGCCGAGAACAAGGCGGCCACCTCGCTGCGCAAGGAATCGACCCGCCAGCTCGATTACGACCAGACCGTCACTCACGTCAAGCACGCGCCGTTCGCCCTGCGCCAGCAGAGCGTGGCGGTGGTGCTGAATGCCGCCAGCGCGCCGGAAGGCGGCTGGACGCCCGAGGCGCGGGCGGAGCTGGAGGCCATGGTGAAGAGCGCGGTGGGCTTCAACCAGAGCCGTGGCGACCTGCTCACCGTCAGCGTGTTCCCCTTCGCCAACGAAGCCGTGACGGAAGAGCCGCTGCCCTGGTGGGAAAACAGCCGCATCCACGAGCTGATCAAGCTCGGCGTGTTCGGCCTGATCAGCCTGCTCTTGCTGTTGATGGTGGTCCGCCCGGCGGTGCGCAACCTGACCAGCCCGGCGCGTCCCGTAGAGACCCAGGCGCTACCCGAGGGCGATGCCCTGGCGACGCTGGCCAGCGAGCGCAGCGAACGCCTGCTCGCCCAGGTGGGTGAGGAGCGCCCAGGCATCAACATCCTTGGCGAGTTGAGCCCGCTCTCGGAAATCCGCCTGCCGGCTCCGGATTCCGGGTTGGAAATGCAGATCGAGCATCTGCAGATGCTGGCGAAGAACGATCCCGAGCGTGTCTCGGAAGTCATCAAGCAGTGGATAGGGCGAAATGAAAGAGACCTCAACCCGGCAAGCTGACACTGGCCAGTCCACGTCGAAGGAAATCAGGGTGCGCAGCCAGGCCCGGCCGCTCAGTTCGGTCGAGCAGGCGGCGATCCTCATGCTGAGCATGGGCGACGACGCCTCCGCCGGCGTGCTGCGCCATTTCACCCGCGAAGAGATCGTCAGTATCAGCCAGGCCATGGCGCGCCTGAGCAACATCAAGCAGCCGATGGTCTCCGAGGTGATCGGCCGCTTCTTCGAGGATTTCAAGGAGCAGAGCAGCATCAAGGGTGCTTCGCGCAGCTACCTCTCGCGCATGCTCGGCAAGGCGCTGGGCGGCGACATCACCCGCAGCCTGCTGGACAGCATCTACGGCGAGGAAATCCGCGCCAAGATGGCCAAGATGGAATGGCTCGATCCCAAACAGTTCGCCGCGCTGATCGCCAAGGAGCACCCGCAGATGCAGGCGGTGTTCCTCGCTTTCCTGCCGCCGGGCATGGCCAGCGAGGTGCTGGAGTGCATGCCGGCCGAGCGCCAGGACGAGCTGCTTTACCGCATCGCCAACCTCACCGAGATCAACAGCGACGTGATCGAGGAGCTGGAGCAGCTCATCGAGCGCAGCCTCTCGGTGCTCTCCACCCAGGGCTCGCAGGTGCGCGGGGTGAAGCAGGCGGCGGACATCATGAACCGCTTCAAGGGCAATCGCGACCAGATGTTCGAGCTGCTGCGCGCCCACAGCGAAGAGCTGGTGGAGAAGATCGAGGACGAAATGTACGACTTCTTCATCCTCTCCCGGCAGAACCAGGAAGTGCTGCAAACGCTGCTCGAAGCCATCCCGCTGGAAGAGTGGGTGGTCGCTCTCAAGGGCGCCGAGCCCGAGCTGGTCCGCGCCATCCAGGGCGCGCTGCCCAAGCGTCAGGCGCAGCAGATGGAGTCGATCAACCGGCGCCAGGGCCCGGTGCCGCTCAGCCGTGTCGAGCAGGTGCGCAAGGACATCATGGCGGTGGTCCGCGAGCTGTCGGCCCAGGGCGAACTGCAGGTCCAGCTGTTCCGTGAACAGACGGTGGAATGAGGAGCGCGGCGATGACGGTCAAGGTGATCAAGGACGGCCGCAACTGGCGGCCCTATCGTTTCCCGCCGCGTTGCAGCGCACCGGCGCAGACGGACTGGAACGGCGACCCGTCGGCCTTGCAGCGGGCGATCTCCGACGGGTTCCAGCAGGGCATCGAGAAGGGCTACCGGGAGGGCTTGCTGCAAGGGCAGGAGGCCGGTCAGCGCGAAGGCTTCGAAACCGGCCGCCAGGAAGGCTTGCGCCAGGGCCGTGAGGAAGGCCGCCAGCAGGGTCGCCAGGCCTTCGAGGCGGCTAGCCAGCCGCTGGACCGCATCACCGCAGAGCTGAACCGCTTCCTCGCCGAATTCGAGCGCAACCGCCGCCAGGACCTGCTGGAGCTGGTGAAGAAGGTCTCCAAGCAGGTGATCCGCTGCGAGCTGACCCTCAACCCCACCCAGTTACTGACCCTCGCCGAAGAGGCCCTGGCAGCCATGCCGGGCGAGCAGGGCGACGTGCATATCCACCTCAACCCGGAAGAATGCGCCCGCATCAAGGACCTCGCCCCCGAACGGGTAGCGGCCTGGCGGCTGGTGCCCGACGAGCGCCTGGCCCTCGGCGAGTGCCGCGTGGTGACCGCCCAGGCGGAGGCCGACATCGGCTGCCAGCAGCGCCTGGACTCCTGCATGGACACGCTTTCCGAACACCTGAATGTGGCTGAGGCCTGAGCATGTCGCTGCTGGAAAGCTTCAAGCTCGACGACGCCCTGCGCTCCCTGGAGTCGGTCCAGTTGGCCAAGGTCAGCGGCCGGCTGGTACGGGTTTCCGGCATGCTCCTGGAAAGCCTCGGCTGCCGCCGCATGACCGGCCAGCGCTGCAACGTCGAGCAGGCCGACGGTAGCATGCTGGAGGCCCAGGTGGTGGGCTTCAACCGCGACATCACCTACCTCATGCCGTTCAAGAAGCCCATGGGCCTGACCGCCGGCTCGCGGGTGTTCCCGGCGCGGGACGAGGCCCTGCTGCAGATCGATGAGTCCTGGCTGGGGCGGGTCATCAACGGCCTCGGCGAACCGCTGGACGACCTTGGCCGCCTGGGCGGGCGCGATTCCTTGCCGGGCGAGCTGCCCTCGGTCAACCCGCTCAAGCGCAAGCCGGTGTCCGAGCCGCTGGACGTCGGCGTGCGGGCGATCAACGCCATGCTCACCTTAGGCAAGGGCCAGCGCGTCGGCCTGTTCGCCGGCAGCGGGGTGGGTAAGAGCGTGCTGCTCGGCATGATCACCCGGCAGACCAAGGCCGACGTGGTGGTGGTCGGGCTGATCGGCGAGCGCGGCCGCGAAGTGCAGGAGTTCATTCTCCATGCCCTTGGCCCGGAAGGGCTGCGCAAGGCCGTGGTGGTGGTGGCGCCGGCCAATGAGTCGCCGTTGATGCGGCTGAAGGCCACCGAGCTGTGCCACAGCATCGCCGCTTATTTCCGCGACCAGGGCAAGGACGTGTTGCTGCTGGTGGATTCCCTGACCCGCTACGCCATGGCCCAGCGCGAGATCGCCCTGGCCCTCGGCGAGCCGCCGGCGACCAAGGGCTATCCGCCTTCGGTGTTCGCCATGCTGCCGGAGCTGGTGGAAAGCGCCGGCAACGGCGAGAGCGAACGGGGTAGCCTGAGCGCGCTGTACACGGTGCTCGCCGAGGGCGACGACCAGCAGGACCCGATCGTCGATTGTGCGCGGGCGATCCTCGACGGCCACATCGTCCTGTCGCGCCGGCTGGCGGACGTCGGCCACTACCCGGCGATCGACATCGCTGCCTCGGTGAGCCGCTGCATGAGCCAGGTCACCAGCCCGGCGCACCAGGGCGCGGCCCGGCAGCTCAAGGAGTTCTACAGCACCTACGGCAAGATCAAGGAGCTCATCCCCTTGGGCGGTTATACCCCCGGCATGGACGCCAAGACCGACCGTGCCGTGCAATTGGCCCCGGCCATCGAACGCTTCCTGCGCCAGGAGACCGGCGACGCCGCCGAGCTGGCACCGAGCATCGCCACCCTGCAGAGCCTGGTGAAATGACCATGAAAGAGCAGATCGAAACCCTGTCGCGGCTGGCCAGCCTGCGCGAGAACAAGGTGCGGCAGATGCTCGGCCGCGTCGCCTACCAGCAGAACCTCTGCCAGCGCTACCGCAACAACATCGCCGGCCTCAGCCGCCTGTGCGGATTCACCGTGCCTATGACCACGCCGTTGCAGCGCGACAACCAGCAGAAATACAAGGCGACCCTGCACAAGATGGTCGAACTGCAACGCCGCGAGCTGAGCGTGGCCGAAGCGGCATTGGCGCGCATCCAGGCCGAGCTGCTGCAAGCCATGCGCAACGAGAAGATCCTCACCCAGGTGATCGATATGAAGCTGGCGCAATGGCAGGAAGACCTTGCACGGCAGGAGCAGAAAATCCAGGATGGCCTCGCCGCCCAGAGCTGGTGGCGGGGGCATGGCAGCGAAACGAGAAGTCTTTGCTGAACTCGGTAATCGGTTGGGCTCAGAGCCTCCAGCAAATGCAAACAGAGAGAAATTTTCTAAAAACCATTTAAGTCTTGCCGGGTGACGGTCGCTTATACCCCGTGACACCCAGCGTTTGGATCACAGCATGGAAATCAACCGGCACTTCAAATCCAGCTTCACGGCCCAGGCCGAGGCCCCGAATGTGGCCCGGAACGATCGCACCAGCCCGGCGAAATCCACATCCGCCAGCCGCGTTTCCGCCGAGCCGAGCCTCGAGTCGCTGCAGGACGCCCTGCGCAGCCTGTCCGACGTCGACCTGGACAAGGTCGCAGCGATCAAGGCCGCTCTCCAGCGCGGCGATATCCGCAGCGATGTCGACAGCCTCGCCGGCAGCATGCTGGCCTACCACAGCGGTAGCGATACGTGAGTCGAGCCGCCCAGTTGCTGCATGTCTTCGAACAGGACCTGCAGCAGGACTGCGCCGATTACCTTGGCCTGCGCGGGCTGATGCAGGAACTGTACGACCAGTTGCTCAAGCGCGACTGCGGACGGATCGACCTGCTCAACCGGCAGATCGGCGACATGCTGGAGCAGATGGGCGCCCGCGCGCAGCGGCGCAGCAAAATCCTCACGGCCTTTCGCCTGGACAAGGGCGCCGAGGGCATGCAGAAGCTGCTCGACCATTTCCCCCCGAGCCAGCGGGCGCGTCTCCGTGAGTCCTGGGAACAACTCGGCCAACTCGCGGCCCAGTGCAAGCGCTTGAACGAACGCAACGGCAAGCTCCTGGCCATGCACCACGAAATCCTCGACCAGTTGCTCGGCGAAACCGACCCCGCCCAACTCTACGCCCCACAGCCATGCTGAGTGCCTGAGAGGCGTTCACCAACTGCCGTAGGGAATGCCGAAGCGTTCGATGTAGCGTTTGGATGCTTCCTTTTGTGGGTAGTAATGCCCTTCGGATTCGCCTTGGTGGGGACCAAGAGGCTCTATTTCTGCCTGGAGCCGAGCTACTTGGATGGGTTTGAAGCAAGGGTCGCGCACCCAAACGATGATCACCCCCCCCGGCGCAAGCCCCATGTTGATTGCCATGCCTACAGGCTCGTCGTCCTCCGGTGTTGCCGGACAGAGAGTGGTATTACTGAGCCGCAAAAGTGTACGTGCCTCCTCGGGAAGATCCACCCAGGCCTTGTAGGTTTTCTGCTCGACGATGGATTGCCAGCGGATATAGAGACGCTTGGGCAGGTCATAGCCGGACAGGCCCATTCCGCCAACGCCAATCGCTTTCCAGCCGCGTGCCTGTTCTTCATTCGAGGTGGTGGAGCAACCGTAAGCTGGGACGCCGCCGGCCAGGCGAAGGTAGCGCCCCTGCATATCCTCGGCGCCCGCCCATTCCACCCAGGCATCCATGCAACTGGGAACGGTGAATCCGACTCTCCAGGGAAGGGTGATCGAGCTGAAGGACCGAGGCTGCTCGTGCATGGCCTGGCAGCCGGCGAGCAGGATGAAGGTCGAGCACAGAAGAGTTCTCATCAGACTCACCAACTGTCGTAGGGAATGCCGAAGCGTTCGACGTAGCGCTTGGAGGCTTCTTTTTGTGGGTAGTAGTGTCCTTTTGATTCACCTTGGTGTGGGCCGAGAGGCTCTTCCTCCGCTTGGGCGCTGGCGACTTGCACAGCGCTGAGGCAGGGGTCGCGTACCCAGACGACTATCGCTCCACCGGGGGCCAGGCCGAGATGGATGAAGATACCCGGGATGCCGAAATCCGGATCATCGGGGCAGGTTTGGGTTTGGCTGGTTCGCATCAGGGCGCGCGCCTGTTCAGGTATTTCGATCCATGCTCTGTAGGTTTTTCGTTCGACGATAGACTGCCAGCGGACATAGATCCGCTTGGGCAGGTCCGCCCCGGGAACCTGGCGGCCGCCTACTCCAGGACCTTGCCATCCCCGGGCTATTTCCGTCGAGGTGTTGCCGGGGCAGTTATAGGCGGGGAGGCCACTGCCGATGCGGTTGAATATCCGCCCCTGGATATCTTCCGCAGCGGCCCATTCGACCCAGGCATCCATGCAGTCGGGGACGGTAAAGCCCAGTTGCCACCACTCGGGGGGCGTTTTTAGGGAAGGGTGTGATGCGGGTGCGGCCTGGCAGCCGGCGAGCAGAGCGAGCAGGGCTATCCGTAGTCGTTTCATGGGCGTCCTTGGGGCTTGTGGGGATGGATGACCCGTATGCCATCGTTCGTGGGCGTGTTGACGTAGAGCAGGCGGTTGTAATGCCCATTGAGGATGGGTGTCCAGTGTGCCGAGCAATGGATGTAGCGCCTGCGCAGCATACGGTACTCGGCGTCAGTCACTTGATAGTCGCCGGCCAGGAAGCGCTCGCAGAGGGGCGCCAATTCGTCGGGGATCTCATACTTTGGATCATGGATATCGATGACATCCAAGGGTACGCCTCTTTCGGTAACCAGCTTGTGCATCAACCGCAAGTAAACCAGCGACAGCTTTCCGCTCAGGGGGCGGCTCAGCTCCACGCCGGCGAAAACCCGCTTGAGGCGGGGCGCCAGCCGATCCTGGGGATCGGCCGGCAGCGATTCGGCGGGCGGCGTGTGGACGCTCAGGGCATCGGCAGGCCAGCCCTGGGCGATCTGCCGGGCCAGGTCTTCCTGGGCTTCGACATAGATGGCGGTTTCTTCGATGGGCGTTTGCAGGGGTACGGTCTGGGCGCGCATCGGACCGACCAATACACGCTCCTGATCCTCGGCCAGATAGCCTCCGCCGATATCCGAATGCACGCCGGGCAGGGCGATTTCCAGATGATCCGGGGCCAGGCTGCTGAGCGGGAAGTTGGCCCTTTGTTCGTCGGCGGCGACCAGATGCACCACGTGCGGAAAGCGGGACTGGGGCAGGGTGATTTGCAGGCCCGGCTCCACCGGATTGCGTACGCTCCAGTCGGTCCAGCCGGCGGTGGCGGCCACGCTGTCGAACAGGCCGAGCACGCCGGCGCGAATACCCTCGCCGAAGCGATGTACGAAGCGGCTTTCCAGGTGCCTGCCCAGGCCGGACAGCAGTTCGTACACCGGCCAGTCCTTCACGAAGAGGAGCTGGTGGGCGAAATGCCGGGCGACCACTGCACCACGGCTGAAACCGAAGACATCGAAGGTGATGGATTCGATTTGAAAGTCGGCGTTCTGCTGAAGCAGCTGCTTGATGTCGCTCCGGATCGCCTTGAAAGCGTCATAGACACGGGTAGCAATACCCGTTTCCCCGCGTCCAGTCGCGGAGCTGAACACTTGATCCGGCTGGCCGGCTACGGTGCCTATGCCTTGGACATAGATGCTCAAGGATGCCCAGCGCTTTTGCCCTTCGCCTTGAAGTGCGCGAGAGGTCGGGTATAGGTCGTACAACCGCCACACATTAGTCACATCGTTCGCATAGCTGCCGGTCAGCTTGTAGGGCTCGCAGCGGTCGACGATGGCGCGGGCCTGGTCTTCCGGCATGCTCCGCGAACGGCGGCAGGCGGCGCCTTCCTCGGCGTTGGCGGTGTTGTTGCCGGTGCCGTCGAAGAACACGCCGATACGCAGGCTGACGGCAACCTGCCGTTCGAGCCGTCGCCGTTCCAGTTCGTCGGCGATCCGGACCTGCTCATCCAGGAAGTGTTCCTGGCGGGCGCGCGCTTCCTCGGTGGCGCGCTGTCGGGCTTCTTGTTCCTCTTCGGTGACCACCCGACGGACCAGCAGACCCTGGCCGTTCTTGTACCACTCCCAATGCGTGACCAGTGGCCTCGTATCTCGTGCCATGCCGTTCTCCCTGTTTCCCTGGCATCCGCGCGGCAGACTGCCTGCCGTCGGAGCTGCGCTTCAACGCGAATGTCGGGATTTGCGGGACATCCCAGTCGGTCGGCGTGGGGCATCGCACAGCCTTGGCCGATTTCATGAACCGGCTCGCGGTTGTTTAAGCGGGGCGGTGGATGGGTCGCCTTTTCCCTCTGGAAGTCCGCGGTCGTGCGGAAGCGGAAACAGGGCTTCCGCATCGCCGCCCCAGGCCTGCGAGCGGAAGCCGTCTTTCACCGTCCCATGCAGCAAGCCCAAGTTAAATCAATGGGTTACGCATTGGCATCGTTATTGCTCAAGAGCAGAAAAGGGTATTCGACACCATGGCGATAGATTCGGATTACGTACAGCAGATGGCCACCCAACTGGCTTCCTATGAAGTCCAGTCGGCGCTGACGCGGGCCAACCGCAACCAGGCCACCTACAAGGCTCAACTGAACGCCGTAACCACACTGGAGACGGCGTTGAAGTCGTTCGCCTCGGTGGTCAAGGGGCTCAAGGGCAGCAGCGGCAGCATGCTGGTCAACAGCGCCACCTTCAGCCAGAGCGGCTATGCCACCGCCACGGTGGGGGCCACTGCGGTACCCGGCAGCTACCAGTTCTTCGTCGAGCAGTTGGCGACCCGCCACCAGCTCGCCCTAGAGGGGCTGCAGAACAGCGACATCGACACCAGCGGCACCCTGATCATCGGCCAGGGCGGCAGCAGCTTCAGCATCGACCTGGCCGGTGTGGACAAGGACGGCGACGGCATCAACTCCCTGGAGGAGCTGGCGGCGGCGATCAACGGTGCGGCGGACAACACCGGCGTCAACGCCACCCTGGTACGCAGCAACGGCACGGTATCCCTGGTGCTCGGCAGCGAGGAAACCGGTACCGCCAACGCCATCAGTCTGTCCGCCTCCGGTACCAGCGGCGGTGCGTTCGATAGCGCCCTGGCCAGTGCGCGCGAACTGTCCGCGGCGAAGGATGCCCGGGTACGCCTCGGCGGTGAGACTGGCATGCTGCTGACCAACGGCAGCAACACTTTCGACCAGGTCATCGATGGCGTCAGCCTGACCTTCACCCAGGCCCACCAGGCCGGCGGCCAGCCGCTGACCGTGGACATCGGCCAGGACAAGAGCGCGACCAAGGACAAGGCGCAGGCCTTCATTAGTGCATTCAACACGCTGATGGGCAGCTTCGATTCGCTGACCGTCAGCGGCAGCGAAAGCACCGCCCGTGGCGTGCTGGCCGGCGATTCGAGCATCCGCGCCATCGAGAGCATGCTCAACCAGGTGCTGCGGACCTCCTACGGCGGCACGACGCTGATGGATTTCGGCATCGTCGCCGACCGCAACGGCAAGCTGACCCTCGATGCCAAACGTTTCGAAAAGGCCGTCGCCGCCGACCCTGACGGCTTCGAAAAGCTGTTCACCGACAAGGGCAACCTGATCGACAGCCTGGACAAGAACCTGGCGGTCTACACCAGCAGCGTCAACGGCGTGATGAAGAGCCGCAAGGAGACCCTGAACGCCATGCTGCGCCGGGTCGACGACCAGTTCGACAACCTCCAGAAGCAATACGACAGCTACTACGGTCGCTACCTCAAGCAGTACACCGGCTTGATGCAGACCATGGCGGCGATGGAACAAACCTACGGCATGTTCTCATGAGCACCTATCACCTGAACGACAGTTACGACAGCTACCGCTCCGTCGACCTCGAGGCCCGCGCGGCCGCGGCGTCGCCCTATGAACTGGTCCTGGTCCTGTTCGACGGCCTGCTCGACGAGCTGGCCCGCGCCCGCGGCCATATCGAGGCCAAGCGCTACCAGCAGAAGGGCCAGTCGCTGGAGAAGTGCCTGAACATTCTCAACGGCCTCAACGGCGCCCTCGACTACGAGAACGGCGGCGAGATGGTCCAGGGCCTGGCGCGCCTCTACGACTACTGCATCTACCGGCTCTCCGACGTCAGCGTGACGCTGTCGCTGGAGGGGCTGGATGAAGTGGTTCATCTGCTCGAAGTGCTGCGTGAAGGCTGGGATGGCGTGAATGCCCGGCGTGGATGAGCTCGGCCGCCGGCTGCTCGCCGTGCAGGGCGAGCTGACCGAGGCCCTGGCGAAGAAGGACTGGGAGCGCATGGCCGCCATCGACGCGCGTATCCGCGAGCTGCTGCAGGCCCTCGCCGGGCGCGAGCCGGAGCCGGAATTGCAGCGCGCCAAGCGAGCCTTGCAGCGCCTGCACGGCCAGGCGCTCCAGGCGTGCGCCAAGGAGTGCGAGCGCCTGCGGCGATTGCTGCTGACACACCTGGAGTATGCCGAGGGACGCTCGGCCTACATGCGGACCGAGATGTATGGGGGATAAGGCGTGCTTCATTCGATAACCCAGCGCGGGCCGGCTGCCGCCGTGCCGGCCGAGGGCATGGCGAAGCCAGGTAGCGACCCGCGGGCGGCCGTCGCCCGATCCGGCGAGACGTTCATCCTGCCCGACACGGCGCTGCTTCCCGAGAGCGGGGCGCCCGATGAGAGCGGCGGCGACGAACCCGTCGACGCGCTGCCGGCCGAATCCGGGGTGGACGAGCTGCAGCCGCCGATGGCCGATATCCTGCCGGCGGACCCGACCGTGACGCCGGAAACGGAATCGCGGGCCGAGCGCTGGCTGCTGAGCATGCTCGACCAGCGCGCGACCCGCGTGCAGGCACAGGACAGCGATGAAACACCGGCCCGGCAAACCATGGACATCGCCCTGCGAAGCATTCCCCAGGTGCTGGTGAATCCGCTGCGGCAGGACGGGCGGGCGCAGCCGCTGAGCGTGCCGTCTTCGTTGAGCATCAGTGGTGCCTTGGCTATGCCCGAAACGCCCGTCGCGATGGTGCTTCACGCTGCCCAGCCGGGCGAGGGCAGCGAGACGACTCTGCTCGCGCCCCTGGAACGTGCCGGCAACGCGTCGTCACTGCCGCAGGCCGCTTCAACGGTGATCGACGGCACCAACCCGATCGCTTCGCCCATGGCGGCAGTGCAGCCGGCGACGGCTCTGGAACGCACGCTGAAGCTGGAGGCGCCGGAGGCCAAGTGGGGCGAACAGATGCTGCATGCCTTGCGCGACACCGTCGAGCTGCAGGTCCAGCAGCGCGTGCAGAACGCCAGCATCCGTCTCGATCCGCCGGAGCTGGGCAGCCTGGAGATTTACCTGAGCCACGAGTCGGGTCGCCTGAACGTGCAGATTTCCGCCGCGCAGAGCGATGTCGCACGACTGCTCAACCAGACCAGCGAGCGCCTGCGCCAGGAACTGGTGGGGCAAAACTTCCTGCAGGTCAGCGTGCAAGTTTCCGCCGACGGCCAGTCGGGGCAGCAGCACGCCCGGCAGGGGCGGGCCTGGACGCCGGTCGAGGACGAGATCGCAGCGAATGCCCTGCGCGAGAGTACATCGTCGGGCAGCCGGCGGGCGGCGCCGGACGATGTCCTGGTCACCGTGTAAGCGCCCGTCGGCTGTGGTCGGGCTTGGTCAGTCATTCCTTTTGATGTGAGTCGAGAACTGTTTATGGCGATGCCGCGAATCATCCTGTTGATGCTGGTCCTGAACACGGCCATCGCCCTGGGCGGGCTGGCATTCAACTACAGCATGCTCAAGACCTTGCAGGCCGGTGGTGGCGTGGCGAACGGCGAGTCGTCCGAGGGGCGGACCGAAGCCGAGGCGGAGGAAGCCTCGGAATACACCTTCTTCCCCATCGAAAAGGTCATCGTCAGCCTGCCCGGCAAGGGGCGTGAGCACTACTTCGTACTGGACTTGGTGCTGCAGGCCGAGCTGGATACCGACCGCAAGAAGCTCGAACAGGTCGACCCCATGGTGCGCAACTCGGTGGTGGCGCATCTCTCCACCCTGAGCTTCGACCAATTGCGCGGGCTGCCGATCACCGAGCTGCAAGGGACCCTGGAAAAGGTCCTGCTCGACGATTTCGCCAGCAAGAAGGTCGCAGTGCCTTTCGTCCACGTGCTGGTCAGCAAACTCATCGTGCAATAAGAGCCGATCATGAACGCGAACTGCGCTATCGATTATGACTACGCCCTCGGCCAGGCGGCGCCCGCGCTGCTGCGGCCGGAGGACGAGCGGAAGTGGCTGATGCAATACCTGCCGCTGGTCAAGCGCATCGTCAGTCAACTGTCGCTGCAGGCCAACCAGGTGCTCGACCGCGAGGACATGGAGCAGATCGGCCTGATGGGCCTGCTCGATTGCCTGCGCCGCTACGGCGAGCCGGACGAGGGCTTCGGCCGCTACGCCGCCCTGCGCGTGCGCGGCGCCATCCTCGATGAGCTGCGCCGCCAGGACTGGCGGCCGCGCCAGGTGCGCCAGCAGACCCACAAGATCCGCGACGCTATCCGCCAACTGTCGCGACAGCTCGGCAGGGCGCCAAGCGACGAGGAAATCCTCGCGGCCACCGGCCTCGCCGAGAAGGACTACCAGGCCTTCCTCCAGGCTGAATCCTGCGAGGCTATCGAGAGCCTGGACGAGCTGTTGCAGAACGGCCACGAAGCCTTCGCCGACGGCGCCCAGGGCGTCGAGGAACGCGTGCTCAAGGAACGTCTGCTGGCGCAGGCGCTGAGCCGGCTGGACGAGCGCGAGCGGCTGGTGCTGACGCTCTACTACCAGCACGACCTGAGCCTGAAAGAAATCGCCCTGGTCCTCGACGTGAGCGACGCCCGGGTATGCCAACTGAGCAAGCAGGCGCTGAACAAGGCCTGCCGCTACCTGACCGAGAGAGCCTGAACGTGCAGAAGTTATTGGGTGCATTGATCATCGTCGCCTGTGTACTGGGCGGTTACGCCATGGCCCATGGCGACATGCGGGTGCTCTGGCAGCCAGCCGAGGTGGTGATCATCCTGGGTGCCGCCCTGGGCAGCCTGATCGTCGGCAACCCGAAGGAAGTGCTAATGGAGATGTGCTCGCAGATCAAGGGCGTGTTCGTCTACAAGCGCCGCGGCGAGGAGTTCCAGCGGCAGTTGCTGATGCTGCTCTATGAATTGCTGGAGATGGTCGATGTGGGCGGCCTCAAGGTGCTCGACGCGCACATCGAAGAGCCGGAGCAGAGCGAACTGTTCGCCAAGTACCCACTGATCCGCCAGGAAAAGAACCTGATGGCCTTCATCGCCGACAACTTCCGCCTGATGGCCATGGGCAAGATCAGCGCCCACGAGCTGGAAGGCTTCCTCGAGCAGGAGCTGGAGGCCATGGAGCACACGCTGCTGCTGCCGTCGAAATCGCTGCACAAGATCGGCGAAGCCATGCCGGGATTCGGAATCCTGGCGGCGATCATGGGCATCATCATCACCATGGGCAACATCGGCGGTTCGGTCGCCGATGTCGGCACCCACGTGGCGGCGGCACTGGTCGGCACCTTCCTCGGTATCTTCTTCTGCTACTGCCTGATGGACCCGTTGAGCAACGCCATGGCGCAGCGGATCAAGACCGAGCTGTCGGCCCTGGAATGCGTGCGTACCACCCTGGTGGCGCATGTCGCCGGCAAGCCGACGCTGCTGGCAGTGGATGCCGGGCGCAAGCTGATCGAGCAGGACGTGAAGCCTGCCTTCAAGCAGCTGGAGACCTGGGTCAACCGCTACGAGGATGAAAGGGACGTGGCATGAAGAAGCGTTCCGACAAGGACCACGAGATCATCGTCAAGCGCCGCTCGAAGAAGGGGCATGACGAGGAGCACGGCGGTGCCTGGAAGGTGGCCTTCGCCGACTTCACCTTGGCGATGATGGCGCTATTCATGGTGCTCTGGGTGGTCCAGCCGCAGAACCAGTCGCCGGTGCCGCCGCAATCCGATCTCATGACCAACCCGTTGGTGGACGGCGGCGCGGGCGTGTTCGACGGCACCAGCCAGACTCCCCTCGACCTCGATGGCGTACCGCTGTCCGCGCATCAGGACAGCCAGCCCGTCGCCGATGCCAAACCGCTACGGGACGGCGAGGAGCGATCGGAAGGGGAGGCCTCGCGCAAGCGCTACGGCTCGTCGGCGGAAATGGCCGAATTGGCCGCGCTGATGGAAAAGATGGCGCTGGAAGTCGATGCCATGGCCAACATCGAGGTCAACGTGGTGCCCCAGGGCCTGCGCATCCTGATCAAGGACGACCAGCGGCGCTTCATGTTCCAGCGCGGCAGTGCGGTGCTCAACCCGCATTTCCAGGGGCTGCTCGGCGCGCTCGCCGGCATCCTGGCCAAGGTGGACAACAAGCTGATCATCAGCGGTCACACCGACGCCACGCCGTACCGGACGCGCGCCGGCTACAACAACTGGAACCTTTCCGGCGACCGCGCATTGCGGGCGCGCAACGTGATGGTCGATGCCGGCCTGCCGTCGGCCAGCGTGCTGCAGGTGGCGGCCCAGGCGGACGTCATGCCGTTGCGACCGGACGAGCCGGAGAACGGCGCCAACCGACGCATCGAACTGCTGCTGCTGACCACCCGCGCCGAAGCGCTATACCGCGAACTGTTCGGCGATGCCCAGGCGCAGGTGCATTACTCGCCGAAGGGCAGCGACTACGTGGCACCGGTACGAGCGGAGAAGCAGCCGCTCTGACACTGGCTTGTGCAGGGGCGAATTCATCCGCCCGGCGAGGTGGGGAGGGCGAATGAATTCGCCCCTACGACGAGGTCCGGGCTTTCCTTGTAGGAGCGAGCTCTGCTCGCGAGCGGGATCACGTAAAAGCTTCGCCAGCAGAGCTGGCTCCTACGAAAAGCGGGTTCGGTGCAATACGACTTATAGGGGCGAATTCATTCTCTCGGCGTATCCGGGAGCGATCACACCCGGCGGCTCACTGCGCACAGTAGACCTGGCGGACTTCCTGGGCGTAGAGGCAGCCGTGGAGCGGTTCGAGCTTGAGCGTCGAACCCGGCTTGCGGACATACAGCAGGTTGAACAGGAGGTCGTCGTCCAGCGCGTTGTTCGGCCAGAGACCGGAAATGCGCCCGCTCTCCACACGCAGCAGGTAATGGCCGAGAAAGCCGAACTCGACGCTGCCGCTGGTCTCCAGGATGGTGTCGCCCTGGCGGGTCATGGCGTGGAAATGGTCCTTGCTGAACTGGATGCTGTGGCGCACCTCGGTCAATTCGCCCTTGCTCGACAGCACCTGCCCGCCCGAGGTGTAGCGGCCGCTGAGTTCGGCGGCGGAATTGACGTTCATCCAGGCCGCCAGCAGGCCGCCGCCGAGCAGCACCACGGCCCCGGACAGGGTAGCGATGCCCCGGCCGTTCAAGGACGGCAGGTTCATGGCAGGCACTCCAGCAACATCTGGTCGGGCAGGTCGTCGATCCGTTTCCTGCTCACCGTCAGCGTGCGCATGCCGCCGTCCGGTTGACGGCAGAAAACCTCGAAAAAGCCGGTGGTCATGGCGATCACCACATCGACCGGCCTTTTCGCCAGGGTCGCCATGCGTGTGGTCAGGCCCTGGGTAGCCTTGCTCAGCTCGGGGAGCACTTGTTCCTTTTCATCGATGTACTCGACATGCAGTTTTCCCACCTGCGCATGGCTCCTGGCCAGTTCGCTCTGCAGGCCGATCCGGTGGATGTACTGCGCCACGTTGATGCCGAGCAGGGCCAGCAGGGCCAGCAGGGCGAGCGCGAGCAGCGGCCAGGTCGCGGTGCGTTTCATCGCCACCGGGGGCGAGGCTGGCGGTGCTTCGCTTGCTTCCGCTTCGACCATCGGTTCGTTGGCTGGCACCTGGGTCAGCAGGAACTGCGGATTGAACAGATAGCCCCGGCGCGGCAGGGTCTGGATGATCTGCCGCTTCTTTTCGTCGGCGAGCACCTGACGCAAGGTATAGATCTGCTGGTTCAGACTGCCCTGGCCGACGACCCGATCCGACCAGGCGTGCGACATCAGCGCTTCGCGCGACACCACCTCGCCGGGCTCGAGCAAAAGGCGCTCCAGCAACCGGCTGCCGGAGAAGCCGAGGTCGACTTTTTCCCGTTTGCCATCCACTTGCAGATCCAGCTGGTACAGGGCCGGATAGAAGCGCGCATAGCAATCGTCCCTGCCTGTTTTCAGTACCAGGCAAGAAAGATTCCCTGCTTCGCCGGTCACTTGAGGATCGTAAGGTGCGTTCATGTAGTCGACTGACGGTTTTACGGTGGATTGCCGTACATACTGGACAAAAGTGATGGCATTTTGACGTCAGAAAAATAGTGATGCAAGTACTGGTTTGAGTGTGATGATGGTGGCAGGTTCGTCAGCCTAGCTTGTCTGGTTCGGGGAAGCGGCTTGGGTAAGCGAAGAAAGTCCGGGCGGCCGCGGCCCTGGATTGCGCAAGAACGTAGGATCTACGAGCGCGTGCTTTTTTGCAGGAGCCGGCTCTGCTGGCGAAGCGTCTGTGAGGTTCACTGCGGGCGGGTCTCTGCTTCTCCCCCTCCAAACGAAAACGCCCCGAACCAGTCGGGGCGTTTGGGGCGGGGTGGCGGATGCCCCCGCGTGTCCTGCGGCTTAGCCGAGCAGGGACATGACCATGCCAGGCATCTGGCCGGCTTGCTTGAGCATGGAGATGCCGGACTGCATGAGCATGGAGTTCTTGGTCATGTTCGCGCTTTCCTTGGCGAAGTCGGCGTCCATGATGCGGCCCTTGGCCATGTCGGTGTTGTCCTTCATGTTGGCCAGGTTGTTGTTGGTGTGGTTCAGGCGGTTGATGTTCGCACCGAACTGGGCGCGCAGCGAGCCGACGTCGTCCAAGGCGGAAGCGATGGTGTCGATCATGGTGTTGGCGCCGGCGGCGGTGGCGATTTCGGTGCCGGCGGTGCCCGGGGTGGTGTAGTTGCTGGACAGGCCGTCCAGGGTGGTGCCCAGCGCGGCGGAAGCGGTGGTCACGTCCAGGGTCAGCTTCTCGGCAGTGGTGGCGCCGATCTGGAAGTCCACGGCGGCGGCGCCGAACTTGCCGGTGCTGCCGTCCAGGCCGAACAGTTTTTCGCCGGCGTAGCTGGTGTTGGTCATGATATTGGCCAGCTCTTTGCCCAGTTCGTCGAACTCGGCTTGCAGGGCATCACGGTCGGCCTGGGCGTTGGTGCCGTTGGCGGACTGGGTGGCCAGGTCCTTCATGCGCTGCAGGATGTCGGTCATTTCGTTGAACGCGCCTTCGGCGGTTTGCAGCATGGAGATGGCGTCGCCGGTGTTGCGCATGGCGACGTCCATGCCACGGGACTGGGCGTTCAGACGGGTGGCGATCTGCAGACCGGCGGCGTCGTCGGCGGCGGAGTTGATGCGCAGGCCGGTGCCCAGACGCTGCTGGTTAGTACCCAGGGCGTTGTTGGTCTTGGACAGGTTGGTCTGGGTTACCAGGGAGGAGTAGTTGGTATGGATCGACAGAGCCATTTGGGTATTCCTTCTGCTTGAGCTTGAGAGAAGCTGGCTGTGTTTGCCTGCTGAAGGGGTAAGGCGACCGACTTCCGGCGCCGATTAAATGACTCTTCGAAAAATTTTTTGGTCCTGGCTTTTTAAGTGGGCGGTTGCAGGACTCCTGAGCCAAACCAATTACTGAAGTTTCGCAGACACTTCTTGTTTCGCCCCCCGGCGAGTCACTTCTGGCAGTCGCCCCAGAAGTAACCAAGAGGGCTTGCCCCGGCATCCGGGCCTCGCTTCGCTCGACTTCCCTCCCTCCATCGCCGCTCCGGGGGCCGGCCTCGGCGGTCCCGCACGAGGGGCCATCCCTGGCCAATCGCGCCTCTCGCGGCATCCATGCCGCTCGTCCCCCTACACGACGATTCCGCTCGGCCTCCTGACGGGGCGTCCGAGTTAGCCGAACCTCTTCTGCAAGTCTGGCAATGACAAAGCGTCAGGATCACTGCACTACACCGAGCGGTACGACTCCCCTCTACCCTTCAGGGGAGAGGGGGCCATGTACATTGGAAAGGTCGTGAAGTGAACCGCTCGGACGCTTCGCCAGCAGAGCTGGCATCCTACAGATGCGCGCCCGTAGTCGGATCGCGCCGTTCGATCAGGATCGCCAGGGGCGCTTGCTCCTCACCCCCCCCTCACAGACTACCCCTCACTGAAACGTACTGGTCACCACTCCCGCCTCGAGCACCTTGGCGTCGATAACCTTTTCGCTGCTGAGGTTCTTCACCCGGATCACCGCGCCTTCGCGGCCGTTTTCCAGGGCTTCGCCCTGGGCCGAGGCGGCGATGCCGTCCTGGTTGGCGACGATGGTCACGCGCTGGCCGCGGCGGACCAGCAGCGGGGTGCCGAGCAGGGCGGGGGTGATCAGTTGGTTGGCGCGGATACGGCGCTTGGCGCCCTGGCCGATGACGTCGTCCGGGTCGTTGAAGAAGCCGCGCGGGGCCTTGGCGATGTTCAGTTCTTCCCGTTTGAGCTGGTCGGCGCCGATGGTCTGGCCGCGCTCGATCACCGTGCGCGCATGGACCACGGGCAGGAAGACGTTCGCCTGGCTGACCACGGCGACGGTCCAACCGGGCTGGTCGGGGCACTGCACGCTGTAGCGCTGGCGCACCAGCAGGGACGGGTTGTCGCCGCTGACGCTCACTTGCGGCGGGACGGAGCAGGGGGGCAGAGCCGCCGTGGCGGACAGCGGGCTGCTGTCGTGGGTGAAACGCAGGCCCTGCCAACCCTGGCGGCTGGCTTCTTCCTGCAGCCGTTGCGCCAGATAGGCATGCACTGCCTCATCGATCTGCTGCCTCGCCTCGGCGACGGCATACAGTGGCGCCAGGAGCGCGGCGAGCAGGAAAACCAGACGACTGCGGGCGGAAAGAGCGCTTCCGCTTCCGCCCCGGCAACCCGCCGAAAGCGGAAGCAGGATGGCCCGCGGAGTCTCGGTGACTCTAAAAAAATCCAGGAAAATCAATCGGATGCTCGCATTTGTCAGGTTGGGCATGGTTTGTGCTCAAGCAAGGCCATGCTGAAACCTTGGTAGGTGTGGGTGATGAGTATACGGATTGAAGACGCGCTGGGCGTCCATGCGCGAGCGCTGGAGCTGCGGATGCAGCGCAGCGAGATTCTGGCCTCCAACCTGGCGAACGAGGACACCCCGGGCTTCCAGGCGCGGGACATCGATTTCGCCGGCGAAATGCAGCGGCTGGACAGCGACCGGCAACTGCACGTCGCTACCGCCGGCGCCGACCCGCAACTGAAGTACCGCGTGCCGACCCAGCCGTCGCAGGACGGCAACACGGTCGAGCTGAGTGTCGAGCAGGGCGCGTTCTCCAAGAACGCCATGGATTTCCAGACCAGCCTGACCTTTCTCAACATGAAATTCCGCGGCCTCAAGCAGGCCATCGAGGGACGTTGACGCCATGTCGTTCGATTCCATCTACCGCATCGCCAGTTCGTCGATGAACGCGCAGACCGTGCGCCTGAACACCGTGGCCAGCAACCTGGCCAACGCCGAGTCGGCCGCGACCAGCGCCGAAGACGTCTACCAGGCGCGCAAGCCGGTGTTCGCCGCGGTCTACGAGAACGGCGAGCTGACCCGCGACGCCGGCCTCGGCGGCGCCCATGTGCAAGTGCTCGACGTGGTCACCGCCGGTCGCGATCCGGTGCGCCGCTACGAGCCGGACAACCCCTTGGCCGACCGCGACGGCTACGTGTTCTACGCCAACGTCAACGAGATCGAGGAAATGACCGACATGATGTCGGCCAGCCGCAGCTTCGAGACCGGCGTCGAGGTGCTCAACCGGGTCAAGAGCATGCAGCAGAGCCTGCTCAAGCTGGGAGACGCCTGATGGCCACGGTCAACGCAACGAGCCAGTCGAATACCGCGTCGATCGATATCGATGCGGTGAAGAGCCAGGCGGTGAACGTCAGCGACGCCACCCAGATGGAGAACAACTTCATCAGCCTGATGGTCGCCCAGATCAAGAATCAGGACCCGACCAAGCCGGTGGACAGCACCGAGTTCCTCAACCAGTACGCCGCCATGTCCCAGGTCAAAAGCATGGAGAACATGACGGCGCTCACCAAGAGCAACCTGGTGTTGCTCGACAACCTGCAGACCCTCACGGCGGCCGGCCTGGTTGGCCAGGACGTGAAGGTGGCAGCGAGCAGCCTGCAGCTCGACGGCGACAGCGTCGGCGGCCGGCTCACCCAGGCGCATGCCTCGAGCAAGACGGTGCTGGTGCTCACCGACGCCAACGGCGTGAAAACCGAGGTGCCGCTCGGCTCCAAGGAGGCCGGCACGGTGGAGTTCGTCGTCGATCCGAAGGCCCTTGGCCTGGCGCCCGGCAAGTACAGCATCGAGGCGAAGACCGACAGCGGCGAGTACCCGACGGTGGAGGTCGCCGGCCGGGTGAAGCAGGTACGGGTCAGCAGCGAGGGCCCGGTGCTGGAAATCGAAGGCGTCGGCTCCGTGCCGTTCTACAACATCACCGAATTCGGTCAGACCCCGGTGGCCGGACTGCTCTAGCTCCTAACAGGAAGAATCGATATGAGTTTCAACATCGCCCTGACCGGCCTGAACGCGGTCACCGAACAGCTCGATGCCATCAGCAACAACATCGCCAACGCCGGCACCACGGGCTTCAAGTCGTCCCGTGCCGAATTCGGCAGCATCTACGCCGACAGCCAGGCCATGGGGGTGGAAGTCCTCGGCCTGACCCAGAGCATCAGCCAGGGCGGCGCCCTGGTGACCACCGGCCGTAGCCTGGACCTGGCGATTTCCGGCGGCGGCTTCTTCGTCACCAAGGCGAGCAACGGCGACGTCAACTACACCCGTGCCGGCGTGTTCGGTGCCGATAAGAGCAACTACCTGGTCAACGTCTCCGGTCAGCGCCTGCAAGGCTACCCGGTGGACGCTGCCGGCAACCTGCTGGTGGGCGCGGTGGGCGACTTGCAATTGCAATCGGCCAACCTGCCGGCCAAGGCCACCGATGCGCTGGCCTTCGTCGCCAACCTGGATTCCAACGAGAGCGTTCCGGCGGTGGGGCCGTTCGATCCGGCCAACGTGGACACCTACAACGCCACCTACACCACCAAGGTCTTCGACTCCCAGGGCAAGGAACACACCCTGACCCAGTATTTCGTCAAGACCGCCGACAACACCTGGGATGCCTATTACTACGCCGACGGCGGCTCGGTGGGCGGCCCGCAGGCGCTGACCTTCGCCACCAACGGCTCGCTGGCGACGCCGGTGGGCGAGGTGACCGTGGGCTTCCCGCTGGCCGGGGTCGACCCGATGAGCATTGCCATCGACTACAGCGGCACCAGCCAGTACGGCTCCGATTTCGTCGTCACCACCAACCGCGCCACCGGCTACTCGGCCGGCGAGCAGACCGGCCTGGCAGTGGAGAAGGACGGCATGGTCTACGCCAACTACAGCAACGGCCAGCGCATGCTGCAGGGCCAGGTGGTGCTGGCCAACTTCACCAACCCCGGCGGCCTGCGCAACGTCAACGGCACCGCCTGGAGCGAGACCTCCGATTCCGGTGCGGCGCTGGTGGGGGCGCCGGGCGTCGGCATGTTCGGCGAACTCAGTGCCGGGACCCTGGAAAGCTCCAACGTCGACCTGACCCAGCAACTGGTCGGGCTGATGGAAGGACAGCGTAACTACCAGGCCAACACCAAGGTGCTGTCCACCGACAAGGAACTCACCCAAGTGCTGTTCGGCGCGATCTGAGGTAAGCCATGGACCGTCTGGGATACACCGCGATGACCGCCGCGAGCCGCACCATGACCTCGCTGCAGGTGCGCGCCAACAACCTGGCCAACGTCAACACCCCCGGCTTTCGCGCCGACCTGGAGCAGGCCAAGGCCGTGGATGTCCAGGGTTATGGCTACGACAGCCGGCACATGGCGCTGGCCAAGAGCAATGGCGTGAGTCTGGCGCCGGGCGCGCTGATAGCCACCGGCCGCGACCTCGACTTCGCCATCCAGGGCAAGGGCCTGATCGCCCTGGAAGGCGCCGACGGCAACGAGGTCTATACCCGCCACGGCAGCGTCCAGGTGGATGCCGAGCTGCGCCTGACCATCAACGGTCGGCCGGTGCTCGGCGAGGGCGGCCCGATCGTCCTGCCGGAGTACGACAGCCTGCACATTGGTTCCGACGGCGTGGTTTCGGTGATGCCGCGCGGCGATTACCTGATGGCCGAGGTGGACCGGATCAAGCGTGTCGACGTGCCGGCCTCCGACCTGATGAAGGACGCCAGCGGCCTGCTGCGCACCAAGGACGGCCAGCCGGCCGAGGCCAGCGAGGAAGTGGTGCTGGTATCCGGCCACCTGGAAGCCAGCAACGTCTCGGCCATCGAGCAACTGGTTGGCACCATGAGCCTCAATCGCCTGTTCGAGACCCAGGTGAAGATGATGAAAGCCGCCGAGGACCTGTCCGACGCGGGCAATCGCATGATTCGCGGCAGCTAAGCGGGAGTACGCGCAAATGAGTTCGGCACTTTGGGTCAGCAAGACCGGCCTGGCGGCACAGGACACCGCCATGGCGGCGGTGGCCAACAACCTGGCCAACGTCAACACCACCGGCTTCAAGAGCGACCGGGTGGTTTTCGAGGACCTGTTCTACTCCATCGAACTGCAACCGGGGGCCCAGGCCGACCAAGTCAACACCGTGCCGTCCGGCATCCAGCTGGGCAGCGGCGTGCGCGTCGCCGGCACGCAGAAGGTGTTTACCGAGGGCAGCATCCAGACCACCGGCCAGCCCATGGACCTGGCCATCATCGGCCACGGCTTTTTCCAGGTGGAAGCGCCGTCCGGGGAGATTTTCTACACCGAGAACGGCCAGTTCCAGCTCAATGCCGAGGGCGTGATGGTCAATGCCCAAGGGCTGCCGCTGGTGCCGGCCATCGAAGTACCGGCCGGCAGCAGCCGCTTCACCGTGGGCAGCGACGGCACCGTCACCGCCGTGCTGGCCGGTGAGACCGTGCCGGTGGAGCTGGGCCAGATCACCCTGGTCAACTTCGCCAACCCGGCCGGCCTCGAGGCCCTGGGCGGCAATCTCTACAAGGAAACCGTGGCCAGCGGCGAGCCGGTGGAAGGCGCGCCGGGCGAGGAAGGCCTGGGCACCCTCAAACAGGGTGTGCTGGAAGGCTCCAACGTGCAGGTGGTCGAAGCCATGGTCAACATGATCGCCATCCAGCGCGCCTACGAGGCCAATGCCAAGGTGCTGGACGCCGCTTCGGGCATGCAGCAGTTCCTCAACCAGACCGTTTGATGCCGATGATGCGTACCTTCAGCCTGTTCGCCCTGCTGGCGCTGCTCGCCGGCTGCCAGAGCTTCGACGAAATGCGCCCGGACGAGGACTCCAGCCAGTACGAGCCGCTGGAGCTGGACTACAGACTGCCGCCGACGTCGCGCGGCGGGCTGTTCCGCTCCGGCTACGCCGGCTCGCTGTTGCAGGACAAGCGCGCCCTGCGGGTGGGGGATATCCTCACCGTGGTGCTGGACGAATCCACCCAGTCGAGCAAGAGCGCCGGCACCAGCTTCGGCAAGTCCTCCAGCGTCGGCATCGGCGTGCCCACCGTGCTCGGCAAGACCTACCCGAAACTGGAAAGCTCGGCGGAGGCGGAGCGCGATTTCGAGGGCTCGGCCAAAAGTTCGCAGCAGAACACCCTGCGCGGCTCCATCGCTGTCACCGTGCACAAGGTACTGCCCAACGGCGTGCTGCTGGTGAAGGGCGAGAAATCGCTGCGTCTGAACCAGGGCGACGAGTTCATCCGCCTGACCGGCTTGGTGCGCCTGGACGACATAGACCGCTTCAACCAGGTGTCCTCGCAGAACGTCGCCAACGCGCGCATCTCCTACGCCGGTCGCGGCGTGCTCAACGACAGCAATTCGGCGGGCTGGCTGACGCGTTTCTTCACCCACCCCCTGTTCCCCCTCTGAGTGGTATCGCCCATGCTTCAGTTTTCCCGGTTCCTGCTGGCCGCCTGCGGCCTGATCTGGCAGACGGCCGCCCACGGCGTACCGCTGATGGACCTCGTGGACATCGAAGGCATCCGCGGCAACCAGTTGATCGGCTATGGCCTGGTGGTCGGCCTCGACGGCACCGGCGACAAGAACCAGGTGAAGTTCACCAGCCAGTCGGTGGCCAACATGATCAAGCAGTTCGGCGTGAACCTGCCGCCGAACACCGATCCCAAGCTGAAGAACGCCGCCGCGGTGATGGTCACCGCCAACGTGCCGCCGTCCTACAGCGCCGGCCAGACCATCGACGTCACCGTGTCCTCCCTGGGCGACGCCAAGAGTCTGCGCGGCGGCCTGCTGCTGATGACGCCGCTGCAGGGCGTGGACGGCGAGACCTACGCCCTGGCCCAGGGCAACCTGGTGGTGGGCGGCCTCAAGGCAGAAGGTGCCAGCGGCTCCAGCGTGGCGATCAACAGCGCCACCACCGGCCTGATTCCCAACGGCGCCACCATCGAACAGATGATCCCCAGCGATTTCGCTCAGCGCGACGACGTCATGCTGAACATCCGCAAGCCCAGCTTCCAGACCGCCAGCAAGGTGGTGGAAGCGGTCAACGCCCGCTTCGGCAGCGGCACTGCCACCGCCCTCGACGCCACCAAGGTGTCGCTGCGCGCGCCGCTGTCGAGCAACCAGCGCATCGGTTTCATGGCCATGCTGGAGGCGGTCGAAGTGGACGAGGGCCGGGTCCGGCCGAAGGTGGTCTTCAACAGCCGCACCGGCACCGTGGTGGTCGGGCAGGGCGTGCGCGTGAAGGCGGCGGCGGTGGCCCATGGCACCCTCACCGTGACCATCAGCGAGAATCCCCAGGTCAGCCAGCCCGCGCCGTTCTCCCAGGGCCAGACAGCGGTGGTGCCGCAGTCCGACGTGGCGGTGACCCAGGACAAGAACGCCATGTTCAAGTGGCCGGAAGGCGCCAGCCTGGAAAGCATCATCAATACGGTGAACAGTCTCGGCGCCACGCCGGACGACGTGATGAGCATCCTGCAATCCCTGGAGCGGGCCGGCGCCCTGAACGCCGAGCTGATCGTGATCTGAGTGCGGACCCCATGAGCATCGTTTCCCTGAATCGCAATACCTCCGCCTCTGTCCATGCCGATGGCGGCGGAGCCGCGCCGCGCGAGCAGTTGCAGCAGGCCGCCGAACAGTTCGAAGCCCTGTTCCTCCAGCAGATTCTCAAGCAGATGCGCAAGGCCGGCGACGTGCTGGCGGCGGACAACCCGATGCGCAGCCGCGAGCTGGACACCATGCGCGACTTCTACGACGAAGTGCTGGCCGAGACCCTGGCCGGCAAGAAGCAGACCGGCATCGCCGACCTGCTGGTGAAGCAGCTCTCCGGTGACGGCGCCTCCATCGCCGACATCGAGCAGGCCGGTGCGGCGGCACGCTCCGCCGAACTGTCGCGCGGCTCGCTGATCGAGCCGCTGGCGAGCACCTGGCGACGCGGCATGGATGGCCTGGCGGAAGCCTGGCAGCGTGGCACGGCCGGTTTCAAGGCGCTGGTGGAGAGCGTCATTGCCCAGGAATCCGCCGGGCGCATCGATGCGGTGTCGTCCAAGGGCGCGCGCGGCCTGATGCAGTTGATGCCGGAGACCGCCCGCGAGATGGCCGCCGAACTCGGCCTGGCCTACGACGAGGCGCGCCTGACCAGCGACGCGGCCTACAACAAGACCCTCGGCAGCGCCTACCTGAACAAGATGCTGGCGCGTTACGACGGCGAGCATGCGCTGGCCCTGGCCGCCTACAACGCCGGTCCCGGCCGGGTCGACGAGTGGCTGGAGCGCAACGGCGACCCGCGCCGCGGCGAGATCAGCGTCGGTGCCTGGATCGAACGCATCCCGTTCAAGGAAACCCGCGACTACACCACGCGTATCCTGCGCAGCCTGCGGAGCGCGCCGCTGGCCGAAACCCCGCGGACGGAGCCGGGCGGGCTGGCCCAGGCCCAGCCGTTGCAGCCGCGCTGGACGGCACAGACCCGTGCCCAGGTGGAGCTGGCCGAGGGCGTGCGCCAGGGCGAGCTGCTAGGCGCCGCAGTGGGCAAGCGCATCGCCGTGCGGGAGGAGCCGCGCGAGCTACCGTCCGTCAACGGCCCGGTGATCGAGCTGGCGCGATTTAAGTCCGCCGCCGATCCGGTCGCCTTGCAAGAGAAGAGCATCTCTCGATCCGCTGCCTCCGGCACCCATCAATCCCTGTCGGCGGCCTTTGCCCAACCGATCCGGATCGAGCGAAAGGAGACCTTGTCGTGAGTATCTTGAGCCAGATCGGCTACAGCGGTGTGCGGGCGTCGCAGGTGGCGCTGACCACCACCGGCCAGAACATCGCCAACGTCAACACCCCCGGCTTCAGCCGGCTCAACCCGGTGTTCGGCTCGCTGGCCGGGCAGGGCGGCCTGAGCGTCGGCGGCGGCGTGCAGGTCACCAGCATCCGCCGGCTGGCCAACGACTTCCAGAACCAGCAGTTGTGGCGCGCCAACACCGAGTTGAGCTACTACAGCAACGCCCAGCAGTACCTGACCTCGCTGGAAGGCCTGATGGCGGGCGAAGGCTCGAGCATCAGCGTCGGCCTCGACCGCTTCTTCGCCGCGGTGAGCGAAGCCAGTGCCTCGCCGGACTCCATCGCCCTGCGCCAGCAGATCCTCAGCGAAGCGAAGAACCTCAGCCAGCGCTTCAATGGCCTGGGCAGCAACATCGGCGCCCAACTCAACGCCCTGCACGAACAGCGCGGCGCCATGGCCGGCGAAGTCAACGGGTTGATCGGCAACATCGCGCTGCTCAACCGTAAGATCGTCGAAACCGAATCCGTCGGCGGCGACAGCGCGGCACTGCGCGACCACCGCGAAAGCCTGGTCAAGGACCTCAGCCAGTACGCCGGCCTGCGCGTCCACGAGACGCCGGACGGCGCCCTCAGCGTCGCCCTGGCGAACGGTCAGCCTTTAGTGGCGGGCAGCACGGCGGGGCAGTTGCAGGTGAACACGACCGCCAGCGGCGAACAGGTGGTGGCGCTGTCTTTCGCCGGCACCAGCTTCCCGCTCAAGCAGGACGGCTTCGACGGCGCCCTGGGCGGTCTCTACGACAGCGAATACGACAGCCTGCGCCCGGCGCTGGAGGCCCTGCACGACATGGCCGGGGCGCTGGCGCAGATGCTCAACGATACCCTGGTGACCGGCTTCGACCTCGCCGGCAACCCCGGCCAGCCCTTGCTGGCCTACAACGCCGCCAGCACCACGGCGATGCTCAGCGTCAACGCGCTCGCCCCGGAGCAGCTGGCGTTCTCTTCCACGGCCGGAGAAACCGGCAACAACGAAGTGCTGCTGGCGCTGCTCGAACTGAAACGGCAGACCATCACCCTCGGCGGCAGCCAGGTCACCCTGAACGACGCCTATGCCGGGCTGCTCGGCCAGGTCGCCAGCGCCAGCCGGCAGAACCAGGCCGACCTGAAATCGGCCACGGCGGTGGCCGAGCAGGCCCAGGCCCAGCGCGACAGTGTCAGCGCCGTGAGCCTGGACGAGGAGGCGGTGAACCTGATGACCTACCAGCAGGCCTACCAGGCCAACATGAAGGTGATCAGCACCGCCAACCAGATGTTCGACGACATGCTCGCGGCGTTCTGACGGCGCCCCAGGAACAGGATCTCCCCCATGCGGATCACCAACGTCCAGACCACCGCCGTGATGCACAACGCCATGAGCGCCAACTCCGCGCAACTGGGCAAGCTCATGCAGCAGATGGCCACCGGGCAGCGCCTCATGCTGCCCTCCGACGATCCAATCGCCAGTGTGCGCATCCTCCGCGTGCAGCGCGAAGAGGCCAGCCTGACGCAGTACCGCAGCAATATCGCCAACGTGTCCAGCAGCCTGTCGGTGCAGGAAGCCAACCTGCAATCCACCTCGGACGCCATGCTCAACGTGCGCGACCTGTTGCTGTGGGCGGCCAACGGTTCCAACACCAGCGAGGATCTGTCGGCCATCGCCGGCGAACTGAGCAATATCGAGAAGACCCTGCTCAGCTTCGCCAACGTGCGTGACGAGGAGGGTCGCTACCTGTTCTCCGGCACCCTCAGCGACACCCCGGCGGTGACCTTCGATGCGGCCACCGAGACCTACGCCATCACCGGCAATGGCAAGCACCGCCAAGCGGCGGTGGCCAACGGCGTGCTGGTCGAGGAGAACGTCACTGCACTGGACGTATTCGGCGCCGGCATCCCGATGCTCAACGAGCTGCACGCCCTGGTGAAGACCCTGCAGGACCCGGCTCTCGACGCGAACGACCCGGCGGTGCGCCAGCAGATCGACGATACCCTGCTGCGCCTGGATGAGACCCACGCCGGCGTGCTCGGTGCGATCACCGAGCTGGGTGGGCGGCAGAACACCCTGACATTGCTCACCGATAGCAACGAGGAAGTCTCCCTGGTCAACCAGAAGATCGAAGGCGAACTGTCCCGGCTCGACTACGCCGGCGCATCCATCGATCTGAACAACTACCAGTTGTCCTTGCAGGCCACACAGAAGACCTACCTGAAGATTCATGAGCTGTCGTTGTTCAGCCTGTTGTAGAGCTTGTTCAGCATCTGCTGCGCGTCGGGCCTGTCGCGTTGAAAACAGGCTCAGAATGCTCATTTGCCACTTGTAAACTGCGCTTCTTCGCCCGTTTTTGCCTTGCATGCCTCTAGCTCGCAAGACGTTGAACAGGCTCTGCGAGCGGAGGAAATCCATGAAGGTCGAAAAGCAGCTACCGGCCGTTGCCACCATCGATTCCCGCGAGCGGCGCCAGGCGGTCCTGCCGGATGCGCCGGCGAGCGTGTCGCGCAAGGCCCCGGCCAATCCCGTCGATACGCACCGGGCGGAACGCGCCGCGGGGAAGAATGCGAACTTCAACCTGCAGCTCAACCAGCAACTGTCGTCGATGCAGTCGGCGGACAGTTACCTGGGCGAGCTGGCGGATCGCCTGGCCCAGCTCAAGCTCAGCCTCGGCCGCGAGCTGAGCAATTCGCAGCCCGGTGCGCGGGAAGCCGTGAAGCAGGCCATGCAGCAGGCCCACAGCCTGCTCCGGCAACGCGCCGAGCGCTCCGGCAACAGCCTCGACGCCAGCTTCAAACTGCGCCTCAACGAGCCGGTGCGCAGCCGCTTCAGCCTGGAGGGTCTGGAGTCCATCGACGCCATCCGCCGAGCCGGCAAGGAGACGCTGCTGTTCAGCGGCGGACGCGCGCTGGCCGAGCCGGTGGCGGTGGTCCTCGACGAGGACATGAGCGAGCAGCAGATTCTGCGCCGCTTCAACACCAGCCTTGGCCAGGCCGGCATCCGTGCCGAGCTGGATGCGGGCGGCGCGGTGAAGTTCAGCGCGAAGGAGAGCGATTGGCAGCAGCTCAAGGGGCAATTGGCGGTGCAGGGCGAGGGCAAGCTGTTCGCCAAGGGCAAGCCGACCCGCCTGGACAGCCACGAGGACGAATTGCTCAGGCTGCCGGCGGACAGCAGCCTGGACAGCTTCCGCGAGCTGCGCCGGGTGCTCGACGACGTGGTGCGCGCGCTGGACAAGATCGCCTCGCTGCGCGAGCAGCTCAGCCATCGGCAGGAGGAAATCCGCGAGTTTCTCGCCCGCCAGTCCCATCAGGACGAGAAGCAGTGGGCGCAGGATTACGCCAGCCTGGTGTTCAACCTGATGCGCCAGAGTCCATCCAGCTATGCGGCGGTCACCCAGACCGTGATCGCCCAGGCCAATATCAACCGTTTCACCGTGGTCAGTCTGCTTTCCTAGCGTTCGGGTGTTGTCGTGCCGATAACGGATCTTTTCAAGGGCGGCGGCAAGTCCGGCGCTTTTCGCGGGCTTTCGGAAGTCCTCGCCATACTGTTCCGCGACAAGCGGAGTTTGACGGAAGAGGCCGCGCTGGGCGATCTTGTGACGCCGCGTCGCGCCATTCCTGACGCCGGAAGCTCGGGCTCCGGGGCGCGATCGCCGCATCAGGACGCCGTTTCGGGCGATACACCGAGGAGCAACATGGTTTACGTACAACGGGACGCGGACGGACACATTCTTCGGGTCGAGCACGAGCCCTTCGACGAAATGACCGAAGTGCTGGCCGTCGAAAGCGAAGAGTTGCAGCGCTGGATCACCGCCAAGGAAGAGATGAAGGCGCGCCTCGACGCGTTGCGCAGTTCCGACCTCGACCTGATCCGCGTGCTCGAAGATGTGGTCAGCGTGCTGGTGGTACGCGGGCTGATCAGCTTCACCGACCTTCCCGAGGCCGCACGCCTCAAACTCGACCAACGCGCCCTGGCCCGCGCCGAAATCGAAGGCTTGGCCGACGTGCTCGGCGAAGAAAAGGACGTTTGAGTCAGTCCTGGCCTCCGTAGGGCCGCCCCGCCATTGTAGGAGCGGCGAACCAGGCCCCGGAGAGCTTCGCCAGCAAAGCTGGCTCCTACGAAAAGCCACTGTGCCTGAAGCGAAGCCTTCGTAGGGGCGAATCATTCGCCTGCGGGGGCTGCTGGCCGTCCCGCACTTCGTATATTCCTCGAGCCGGTTTCCGAAGAGAAACCAAGCCCAATTATTCCATGGCCGCTCTTATCGCCACGCAGCCTTAGTTCATCGAACTTGAACTGGAAGTACATATTTTCTCTTTTGCTAAACCTGTGCTAATCCTGAGTCGAGCGGAGTTTGTTTTCTCCGGCTATTGTTTTTTTCGGATCGACACAGTAGTTTGCCGACATTCGTCAGCCACCCTTTAGCTCGGAGAGAAGAGATTGTCCAAGCTTGCCGAATTCCGCGCCGCCGAAAGAGCGCTTCAAGAACACCTGGCCCAGCTTGAATCGCTGAAAAAGGATGCGGCATTAAAGAAAGAACTCGAGTTCGAAGAAAAACTGCTGGCGCTGATGCAAAGCTACGACAAGGGCTTGCGGGATATCGTCGCGATCCTCGATCCGGAGCCGGTCAGCGTCAAGCCGGGCAAGGCCGCCCGTGGCCCGCAGCGCCGCCAGCGCGCCGTCAAGGTCTACAAGAACCCGGAAACCGGTGAAGTCGTCGAGACCAAAGGCGGTAATCACAAGGTTCTGAAAGCCTGGAAAGAAAAGTACGGTGCGGAAAAGGTCGAAGGCTGGCTCCAGGCCTGATCTGACCATCGTTAAGAAAGCCCCGCGTAGCGGGGCTTTTTTATTTCAAATATTCCTCTGCCAAGTTTCCACGTTATCTATCGCCTCATGCCGATATAAGCACTCGCGTACTACCGGTTATTGGCCGGGTTAAAGCGCTCGCGCGCTGTTTGGCAAAGTGCTATCTCCTCTCTCTCGACAATATTTCCGTCGTTGCAGGTGAACCGTGCAGGGAGAAGACTCACTTTGTTAGCAGCAATTTCTGGCCCCCCGTTTTTCTTACGATCAGTCCCCACCGTTCAGACAGGCCAGGCTGGCGAAGTCGGTATGCATGCCGTCCAGGCGATTCAGCAAACGGGTGCGCTGTTTGTCGTCGGCGAGTGCCATGACATCCACCAACAGACGGATGGCGGCCTGCTCGTTGCGGGCGAAGGTCTGCCGGTACTGCTCGCTCCAGAGTTCCTCGCGCCGCTGCAGCAGGCGCGCGATGCGGGCCGGGAAGCCGTCGGCCTGGCGCTGGGCGAGGGCGTCGCGGAATTCCGCCTGCCAGCGCGCGCGGTTATCCAGCCAGAGGCCGTTCTGGTCGCCAAGCGACTGGGCCCACTCGCTCACCCGCTGGCGTTGCGCCGGACTGAGCCGGCCGAGCCAGTTGCCCAGGCGTTTCTCCATGCGCTCGGTGCGCTCCTCCAGGCGGTCTTCCCAGGATTCGTCCTGTAGCTTCTCGCGGCGCTGGCGCATGTCCTTGTCCAGTGAGGCATACAATTCCTGCACCTGGGCATCGGTCAGCTTGCGCAGAAGCTGGACGGTGGAGGGGGTGATTTCCTTGGCGATCTCCTCGATGGCGCCCTTGGCTTCCTCCAGGCGGGCACGCAAATTGGCTTCGGTGACCTGCCCGGTCTCGACTTCGCGGTTGATCTCGTTCAGCCACTCGAGATAGGCCGGTAGCTGGGTCTTGCAATGCCAGGCGAGGTGTTCCTGCAAACGGGTCTTGAAGGTCTGCTCCTGCTCCGTGGTCATGCTCAGGTATTCGTTGACCGACCAGGGAACCAGCACGTCGAGGTTGCGGTAGACCAGGCCGACCCGGGTGCAGGAAACGAGCAACAACAGCACGCCGAGCGCCACCACCAGTGGGAGTCGTTCGCGAAGGCGAGGAAAGATGCTGCGCATGAGGGCCTCTTCGTCGCGGATGTTTTCTTTAGGAAAACCCCTGGCGCGCAGAGTTTCCAGGAACCGCCGCTGCGTTGCCGACCATTGGCGTGAGCAAAGGTCCATTCGGCGTGGTCTGGATGGAAGAGAGCAATGCGAAGGGCGCCATGGCCGCCATTCGAGGGGCCAGGGGCGGCCGGCGGATGCTTCGCGGCAATCGAATGAACTCGTCGACTGTGGAGGTAGGCATGAAAACCGAAGTGATTCAGCTCAAGGGCGACCAACTACCGGAGGTCTGGCGTCCCGCCTGGGAGGTGTGCTGGGCGATCGTCATGGACGGTTCGCTGATGGCTGGTCCCTATGCCTCGGAGGAGGAAGCACGTGCCTCGCTGGCGCAATCCTCGATGTTTTCCGTCGACCTGGGCTGATTGCGCGATTCTCTACGGATCGGGTGCATGGGCACCGGCCAGAGCGGCGGGCTGGTCCACCAGGGCGCCGACCAGGCTCAGGGCCTTTTCGAACGAGGGGTAGCCGCTCTTCGCCACGTCCAGTCCGGCGTAGCGCGCCCGGTAGGTTTCCGCCTTGAGCGGGTCGGGCGTATCGAGCAGGTAGGGTTCGGCGTAGATCTTGTACATCAGCGCCGTGGCGTGCGGATGACCCTTGTCGACCGCCTGTTGCAACAGCTCCAGCACTTCGTCCACCTGGGGGCCCATGCGGATCAGCATCACCGCCTTGTAGAACTCGGTTTCGCCTGTCGTGTCGTGGGGGGCTGCACGTTTAAGCAGTACGTTGGCCAGTTCGTAGGTTTCCGGGTCGCCGGACACGATCAGCAATTTGGCCTGCAACAGGTCGTTCTGGTAGAGCAGGCTTTCTTCGCGGCAACGGCTTTCGCTCCAGGGTGTGTCGCAGGGCTGCGAGGCGCAGCCGGCGAGGGGCAGCAGTAGAGCGAAGATGGTCCATCGTTTCATGGCGTTCCTCATGATCGGCGCGTCGGCTCCGCAGGTTCGACCGTCCTTCGCCCGTTGCGTTCGCCGCGCGGCTCTTCGCTTGAGTAAAGATGATCCGGGCCGAACGGGCCAAAGGGGGAAGGCAATGCTGGATTGCATCATCGTCGGGGCGGGCCCGGCCGGGTTGACCGCAGCCATCTACCTGGCGCGCTTTCACCGGTCGTTGCAGGTGATCGACGGCGGCCCCGGCCGGGCGTCTCTGATTCCGATGTCCCATAACTACCCCGGTTTTCCGCCGGGCATCACCGGCCCGGAGCTGCTCGAACGCTTGCGCTGCCAAGCCTTGGATTTCGGGGCGACGATCATTGCCGCGCAGGCCCGGGCCCTGCGTCAGGAGACGCTGGGCTTCTGCTTGACCCTCGACGACGGGCGCGGATTGCAAGCTCGGCGGGTTCTGCTGGCGACCGGCATCGAAGACGAGTTGCCCGACATTCCCGACGCGGCGGAGGCCATTCGCTCCACCCGCGTGCGTCTGTGCGCGATCTGCGACGGCTACGAGGTGAACGGCGATGACGTGGCGGTGTACGGTCCGGCGGAGCGGGCGATTCGCCACGCGGTGTTCCTACGGACCTTCACCGACAGGGTCACCGTGATCGTGCATGGCGACTCGCAGGCCTGCGAGGACGCCCTGGCCCTGGCGAGCCACTATGGCATCCGGCTGATCGGCGACCGTGTCGAACGCCTGCAGATCGCTGCCGATCGCCGTGTCGGCATGCGTACCCGCAAGGGTGAGCAGTACTGGTTCGATGTGGTGTATCCGGCTTTGGGAGCACGGGTCCGCTCCGACCTGGCGCGGTCCCTGGGGGCCCGCTGCGACGAAGAGGGTCGGCTGTTCGTCGATGCTGCGCAGTGCACCAGTGTGCCGGGGCTTTACGCGGCGGGCGATGTGGTCAGTTCCTTGAACCAGGTCAGCGTCGCCACCGGCCAGGCGGCGCAGGCGGCCACATCCATTCACAACAGCCTGGAGGCCAATCCCTGGCGGCGTTGAGCGGTTCAGCCGCGCTTGCGCACCTGCGTGACGCTTTCCGGCACCAGGGCCTTCACGCAGTTGCGGCCGTTTGCCTTGGCCAGGTAGAGGGCCCGGTCGGCGGTGGCGTAGAGCGTTTCGTAGCTGGCCGAATGTCGCGCTGGCAGGCTGGTCAGGCCAAAGCTGGCGGTGAGTCGTACTTCGCCGTGGTCGAGCTGCACGGGCGTAGCTTCCAGCAGGCGGCGCAGGTTTTCGGCATGTTTCGCCGCTTCCGTGGCGTCGGTGTCGGGCAGTAGCAGAGTGAATTCTTCGCCGCCGAAACGGGCGACGCTGTCGCCGGCCCGGGTGTGGCGCAGGAGCAGGTCGGCGGTCTGGCGGATCACTTTGTCGCCGACGGGGTGCCCATGGCGATCGTTCACCTGCTTGAAGTGGTCGAGATCGACCATCAGCAGACTGAGGGGTTGCAGGCTGCGCTCCGCGCGGGCCAGTTCGGCACGGATCAGGCGGTCGAACTCGCGGCGGTTGAGCAGGCCGGTGAGGGCATCGTGTCCGGCGAGATATTCCAGTTGGCGGTGCTTTTCCGCCAGCTCCTCCTGTTGCCGCTGAATGCGTGCGAAGCCCTGCCAGAGAATCACCGACAGCAGCATGCCGAGCCCACAGGCGCTCAGCCCGTTGACTTGGTTGGACAGGCGCAGCTGCGGATCGGGCTGGCTGAACTGCATGCCTGCTTCGAAGGCGATCAGGGTGGCCGCATAGAAGGCCGCGGCCTCGCCGGGACGCATCAGGAATGCCAGGCCGGCCAAGGTGCAACCGAGCAGCAGGGGCGTGATGTTCGGGGTGACCCACTGGTCGACGCAGGCGATCGCCACGGCAAAGGCGAGTACCGCCCCGATCGCCAGCCTCGTCAGCATCCCGACCGCCCAGGACGGCGGACGGCCGTGGCACAGGCGGCGGGCGAGCAGGCCGAAGCTGGTGAACAGCAATGCCAGCACGGCATGGCTGAATATGATGCCCTGCCGCCAAAGGACTTCTTCCGGGCTGGCAGGAACCTTGGCCCAGAACACCAGGATGTGGGTCAGGTTGAAGGGCACTGCGAACAATGCCAGTAGCGCGAGGCGCTTGAGGTTTTCCTGGCTGGCGAGCGGCTGCAGCGCGTCGTTGACGGCCGAGGCGGCGCGGAGCTTCTGTAGCGACGGACGGAGCACGACGGATGACCCTGAGTGGCTGATGGCCAGCATAAAACATGGCGCGGCGGCTGTCGTCCGACTTGAGTCGAGTGCTGACACTGGAACGGCGGCCGGAGCGAAGCGAATGAATCGGTCCGGCGGGGGTCTGATCAGCAAGGACCGCTTTCCATCAGGAGGATTGCCATGCGTGACCGTACCGCCCAACAAAGCCCGTTCCTTTCGTCTGCCTTCGTCCTGCCCCCCTATCTGCTCGATCGGGTGGCCCGCCACGGCAACGCACGGTTGCGCGCCCTGGCCAGCGACACCCTGGCGCTCGACCAGCATATGCGCGGCCTGCGTGCCGGGATGCCACGAATCTCCAGCATTTCGGCGCAGGCTCGCGCCTCGTCGCCCGGCCAGGTGCAGCGCGCGGTATACAGTGCCGAGCAGGGCAACCAGTTGCCTGGCACCCTGGTACGCGGCGAAGGCCAGCCGGCCAGCGGCGATCCGGCGGTGGACGAAGCCTACGAGTACCTGGGGGCTACCTATGCGCTGTTCTGGGAGGTCTACCAGCGGCACTCCATCGATGGCGCCGGCCTGCCGCTGATCGGTACGGTGCACTACGGGCAGGGCTACGAGAACGCCTTCTGGAATGGCGAGCAGATGGTGTTCGGCGATGGCGACGGGGAAATCTTCAACCGCTTCACCATCGCCGTCGATATCGTCGGCCACGAGCTGGCGCACGGTGTCATCGAGCATGAGGCGGGGCTGGTCTACCAGAACCAGGCGGGCGCGCTCAACGAATCCCTGTCCGATGTGTTCGGCAGCCTGGTCAAGCAGTACCGCCTGAAACAGAACGCCGAGGAAGCCGACTGGCTGATCGGTGCCGGCCTGTTCACCTCGGCGGTCAAGGCCCGTGCATTGCGCTCCATGGCCGAGCCCGGCAGCGCCTACGACGACCCGGTGCTGGGCAAGGACCCGCAGCCGGGGCACATGAAGGATTTCGTCGATACCCGGATCGACAACGGTGGCGTCCACATCAACTCGGGCATACCCAATCGCGCCTTCTACCTGACGGCCACTGCCCTTGGCGGCCCGGCTTGGGAAAAGGCCGGGCGGATCTGGTACGACGCCCTGCGCGACGAACGCCTGGGCAGCACCGCCGATTTCGCTGCCTTCGCTCGCCTGACCCTGGACAACGCCGCTAAGCTTTTCGGGGCCAACAGCACCGAGCACCAGGCCGTGAAGGCCGGCTGGGATGGTGTGGGAGTGACGACATGATCGAATTACCGCCTCTGGCTGCCGCCACCGGCCTGCGGGTAACCCGCGAAGGTGGGGTGGCCCATGTGCCTGGCCTGGTCCGGGCCTGTTCCATCGACTTGGCCAACTGCCCCGAGGCCGAGCGCCAGCAAGCCTGCGCCGCCGTTGAAACCGCCGCGCCGAAGGCCAGCGAGCCCGGCCAGGCCGGGCGCGGCGACCAGCGCTATTTTCGTGTGGAGGTCAGCTTCCAGGGTCTCGAAGTGGAGCGGATCAGCTTCAACGTACCGGAAACCGAAGCGCCGGAAGCCCTGGTGAGCTTGTGGAAGCAGCGCGGGGAGTAAGGCTCAGAAGCGTTCGTGAGCGCCGAGGAAGCGCCAGCGGCCCGACGGCAGCTTGGCCATGGCCAGCCGGCCGATGCGGATGCGCTTCTGCCCCTGCACCTGCAGTCCGACGCTTTCGCACATATGGCGGATCTGTCCGCAGCGCGGCGCCTTGAGGGCGAAGCGCAGGCGGTTCTCGCTCTGCCAACTGACCTTGCACGGCGCCAACGCGACGCCTCGATAACTGAGCCCATGATGGAGCCGGGCGAGCCCGTTCTCGGCGATCTGCCCGCTCACCTCGACGATGAACTCCTGCTCCAGCCGGTCGGCGTCCTCGCTCAACTTGCGCAGTACGCCACGGTGCTGGCTGAACACCAGCAGGCCGCTGGCATCGGTATCGAGCGGCAGTGGCGCACTGAGGTGGCGGAAGTGGCGTTTTACCGGACGAATACCGGAGCTGTCGTCGTCGGCCCGGCTGTCGATGGCGAGCAGCGCCAGGGCTGCCGCCTCGTCCAGCCCGGCCGGCTTATGCAGCAACAGGGTCGCCGGCTCGATCGGCGCAGGCGTGGCGCCAGGCAGCAGTTCGATGCGCTGGTCCGCCACCTTGAACTGCGGCTCCTCGACCACCTGGCCGTCAACCAGGACCCAGCCGCCTTCGATGTAGAGTTCGGCCTCGCGGCGCGAGCAGGGCAGCAGTTCGGCAAGGCGTTTGGAGAGACGGATGGGGTCGGTCATGGGGGCTCGTGTGACTGAGAGGGGCACCTCTAAAAACTACACCCCGAAGTGCCGGAAGGGCCGTCATTGTAACCGCAGATGTAGGCGCCGCCAGCAATCGTCCGGCAGCGCCTACAGTTTTCCGTTCATGACGAACGAGGAGAGCCCCATGACCCGGACAACCCTGTGGATGGCCTGCGCCGTCGCCCTTTTTCTCTCCGGCGGCGCGCAGGCTGCGGAGACGTCGAAGCACGACAGCGAACTGGGTACGCTGACGGTTACCGAAGTGGTCGGCGGGCTGGAAAACCCCTGGGCGCTGGCTTTCCTGCCCGGCGATGAAGGGACGCTGATTACCGAGCGGCCGGGGCGTCTGCGCCTGCTCGATCGCAGCGGTAACCTGTCCAGACCGCTGGCCGGCGTGCCGGATGTCTTCGCCCGCAGCCAGGGCGGCCTGCTCGATGTAGCGGTGTCGCCGGACTTCGCCACGGATCGCCTGGTCTACCTGTCCTACGCCGAAGCGGGCGAGGGCGGGCGTGCCGGGACCTCCGTCGGACGCGGCAAGCTGTCCGCCGACCGCACCCGCCTGGATGATTTCCAGGTGATCTTTCGCCAGCAGCCCAAGCTGTCGACCGGTATCCATTTCGGTTCGCGGCTGGTATTCGATGGCAAAGGTCATCTGTTCATCGCCCTGGGCGAGAACAACGAACGGGCTACCGCCCAGGACCTGGACAAGCTGCAGGGCAAACTGGTGCGCCTCTACCCGGACGGCAAGGTGCCGGATGACAACCCCTTCGTCGGCCGCAACGGCGCGCGCCCGGAGATATGGTCTTACGGCCACCGCAACCAGCAGGGCGCCGCGCTCAATCCCTGGACCGGCCAGCTCTGGACCCACGAGCACGGCCCGCGCGGCGGCGACGAAATCAACATTCCCCAGGCGGGCAAGAACTACGGCTGGCCGCTCGCCACCCATGGCATCAACTACTCGCTGCTGCCGATTCCCGAAGCCAAGGGCAAGACCGCGCCGGGCACCGAGCCGCCGCATTACGTCTGGGAGAAGTCGCCGGCCATCAGCGGTATGGCGTTCTACGACGCCGACCGTTTCCCGGCCTGGCAGCACAATCTGTTCATCGGCGCCCTGGCGGCGCAGACGCTGATCCGCCTGCAACTGGACGGCGACAGGGTGGTGCATGAGGAGCGCCTGCTGGCAGATCTCGGCAGCCGCATCCGCGACGTGCGCCAGGGGCCGGATGGCTACCTCTACCTGCTGACCGACGAAGCGGACGGCAAGCTGTTGCGGGTTGGGCTGGAGGAGGGGAGTGAATGAGCGCTTCGTGGCGCTCATTCGTGAGTTCGCCCGGTGGGGCTTCGTGGGCGAATAAATTCGCCCCTACCCGGAGCCGCTGGTCTTTCGTAGGAGCCGGCTCTGCTGGCGAATCGCTGCCTCTCCCTGGCAGATCATTTACCCATGACCGGCTTCGCCTCCAGATGTTCTTCGTGCGGCGCTTCGTTGAGCAGCATGCGCAGCCAGAACGGAATCAGCACCAGACCGAGGCCGATGCAGATCCAAGTGAACAGCGGGCCGCTACCCGGCGGCGGGAACAGCAACCGGCCGACCCCGACGAGCAGCGCGAACAGCGAGATCGCGGTCACCGCCACCGCTCCGAGGCGTTCGCCCAGTGCATACAGGGGAGCACTGGACGCATCGCCGATGGCCCGCGAACTCCGTTGCCATAGACCGAAGGGGCGCACGCGCTTGTAAAAACGCTGCAGGGTCTTGTCATCGGTGGCCGGGGTGAAGAAGGTCACCAGGATCGCCGCGCTGGTGGTCACCAGCGCCATGATGCCGAGGCGAATCCACTCGTCGTCCGGGTCGGTGCCGAGGAAGTACAGCAGCAACGGAGCGGTGATCAGCGACACGGCCATGGCGGTGAGTTCCGAGTAAAGGTTGATCCGCTCCCACAGCCAGCGCAGCAGCAGCACCGAGCCCATGCCGGCGCCGAACAGCAGGGAGATGAACCAGGCCGTTTGGATCGAACCAAGGTTGGCCATGATCGCCAGGGCGATGATCATGATCAGCACGTTGGACAACCGCGCCACCAGTACCAGCTCATGGCCCTTCGGCTTGCGCTTGAGCAGGCGCTGGCAGACCACGCCGTCATAGATGTCGTTGCTCCAGTACGAGGCGCCCCAGTTCAAATGGGTATCCACCGTGGAAGCCAGGGCCGCCAACAGACCCACCAGCATCAGGCCGCGAAAGCCCGGCGGCAGCAAATCCTGGATGCCCTGGACGAAGAGGATTTCCCGCGCGGCGGTGAAGCCCTCGCCGTTCATGTCCTCCGGTGTGAAGGGGTAAAGCACCAGCAGGCCGATGGCGATGCCGAGCCAGAACAGGCTGCGCAGAAAAATCTGCAGCCAGGCGAACACCACGCCGGCGACCCGCGCGTCGCGGTCGCTGCTGCAGGCCATGCTGCGCTGGGCGAGATAGCCGGTGCCGTCGGAGTTCATCTGGAACAGCCACTGCATGCCGATGATCATCAGGAACGGCAGCAGCAGATCGCTGGCATTCTCCGGAGGGCCGAAGGAGAGCATCTTGCCGGCCAGGTCTTCGCCGTAGAGGCTGACTACTCGATCGCTCAGCCCGCCGAGCCCGCCAGCTGCATCGATGACGAACCAGGCATAGGCGAAGGTGCCGATCAGAGCGACGGCGAGCTGCATCACATCCGTACGGATCACCGCCCGCAGGCCGCCGGTAATGGAGTAGGCGGCGGTGAACAGCATGATCAGCAGGATCGAAATGAGGTTGTTGGTCGTCATCACCTGCGGGTCGAGGCCGGTCATGCTGTCGCCCAGCTTGAGGCCGGTGGCGGTGACGAAGCCGAGTATCGGTTCGTAGAGCGCCGCGGGCAGCCAGTCGTGCCAGGGCAGGAAAACTTCGGCAATGCGGATCGCCGCCACCAGCACCATGGCCAGCACCACGCAGTTGATCACGGTGCCGTAGTAGATCGCCTTGAGCAGGCGCAGCAGGGTGACGCCGGTGCCGCTGTAGCGCACGTTGGTCAGCTCGGCGTCGGTGAGCACGCCGGCGCGGCGCCAGCCGACGGCGAATACGAATGCCAGGAGCAGGAAGGCGAGACCGTAGATCCACAGGCGCCAGAGGGCGAAGACCCCGGCGGTGGCCACCAGGCCGGTCACCAGCAAGGGGGTGTCGGCGGCGAACTGGGTGGCGGCCATCGAACAGCCCGACTGCCATCCCTTGATCGTCTTGCCGGCGAGAAAGTATTCGCCGAGGTTCTGTGAGGCCTGCTCCCGGGCACGCAGGCCCGAACCGATGGAGTAGACGACGAATGCCAATACGATGAGTAAGTCCAACATCTTCTTATTCCTTTCCGTTGGAACACTCTTGGAGAGAGCATTGGGGAAAGGAAAAGTGCTGGCTGTCTGACGAATGGCTCACTCACGTTACAGAGCCCTCGACGCCTTGAAGGTCAAGGCTCCGTCGCAGTAGCGGTTGAAGCCCGAATAGGCCGCGCATTCCAGGGCGCTCAGGCTGGAGTCGGAATAGCTGAGGTTGAGGTCGAAGCCGAGCCAGGGGCGCACCAGGTTGATCGACCAGTCGTTGAAGACCCGCACGTTGCGCCCGTTGCCGACGCCCACCGGGTTGTCCAGGGCGTGGTTGCCGTACTTGAGCGTGACGCTGAAACCGAGGTCGTCCTGCAGGTCGAGATCAGCCAGCAGGGTGCGGTCCGAACGGCCGGGATCGAGGCTGAACGCCGCACCCAGGCGGCTGCCGAACACCGACAGGCCGGCGTAGTACTCCTCGACATTGCGTTGGCTGAGCGTCGGGTAGCTGTGCAGCAGTGCGCCCAATTCATAGCCGAAGCGCTCGTCGAGCGGCTGCTTGAAGCCGGTATAGCTGTCCAGCTTGATCATCTTGCCTTCGGTCGGATCGAGATTGGCGGCCCACTGGCCGAAGTACCAGCCGCTGGTGTGGGTCACGTCGAGCCCGCCGTGGGCGAGGGTGCCGCTGTTCGGTTGCACCAGCCCCTGGGCCATGCTGCGCGGCGGCGCATAGCTCATCTTGAGCTCATAGTCGCCCAGCTCGCGCTCGACCGGCTGGTTCACCGCTGCCGCGCAACCGGCGAGCAGCGGAAGGATCAAAAGCACATGACGAATCACGTCGCACACTCCTTCAGTGAAACAGGAGTGGCCTGTCACGCGGCCCCGGAGCCTGCGCGGCGGAAGTGCCGGCGCGTCTGGCATGCGGCCCGCGCCCATGCCCCCGGCCCGTTTTTAACAGCTACCGGCGTTCGGCTGAACCGCCATTCGTCCCGCAGGGGACTGTTCGTCGGTTTTCGTCCTTGCCTTGCTCGAGACGAACCCCAGAGGCGAATTTATTCGCCTGTTTGTCAACCTTGGACGAATAAATCCGGGCGGAGCTGCGCTAGGCGAATGAATTCAATCGGACAGCGGCGCCGAGCCATCCTCTTCGTCATGGAATCTTTCATCCGCAATAGCGGCCCGCTCTGGCGCTGTCCGGTAGAATGCGCGGCTCGCAGGCGAGGTAATGACGAATGGCGTTGATCGGGCGGTTCAATTCTTTACAGGTGGTCAAGCACACCGATTTCGGGCTCTACCTGGATGGCGGTGCGGAGGGCGAGATTCTTCTGCCCAAGCGCTACATATCCAAGGAGCAGCCGAGCGAGATCGGCGACTGGTTGAACGTGTTCGTCTATCTGGACAGCGACGACCGGCCTATCGCCACCACCGAGAAGCCCAAGGTGCAGGTCGACGGGTTCGCCAGCCTGAAGGTGGTGGAGATCAATCGCATCGGCCTGTTTCTCGACTGGGGGTTACCGAAGGACTTGCTGCTGCCGCATTCGGAAGAGAAGCGGCCGCTGCAGGTCGGCGACTACTGCGTGGTGCATGTCTACCTGGACCGTCGGACCCGCCGCATCACTGCCACTGCCCGGCTGGATCGCTATCTCGACAAGACGCCGCCCCACTACAAGACCGGTCAGGCGGTGGACCTGCTGGTGGTGGAGCCCACGCCCATGGGCTTCAAGGCGATCATCGAAGGGAAGCACTGGGGGCTGATCCATCGCAACGAGGTATTCAAGTTCCTCCGAGGCGGCATGCAGGAAAAGGGCTTCATCAAGGAAGTGCGCGCCGACGGCAAGATCAGCCTGAGCCTGCAGCCGATCGGCCAGGTGGCGGTAAGCGGCCTCGGCGAGCGGATCATGCAGGAGCTGCGCACCAATGGCGGTTCGTTGCCGCTCGGCGACAAGAGCCCGCCGGAGACCATCAGCCGGTTGTTCGGTGTCAGCAAGGGCACCTTCAAGAAGGCCATCGGTGGTCTCTACAAGCAGGGGCTGATCATGATTCGTGAGGATCGTATCGAGCTGATTTGAGCCTCAGCCGCCGAACAAGTCCCCCTGATCCTGCTCATCGCCGGCATAGCTGAGGCGGCTGTCTTCGACCCGCGCCGCCGAGGTGTAGGGATGGACGATGGCGGTGTGCGGGTCTTGGATGTGGATGACCTCGATACCCCGCACCTTCAGCACGTCGGCGATCAGTGAGCGGTGGCAGCGCCACCAGAGCAGCTCGGCGCACATCATCGCGGTAGGCTGGGCGCTGGCGAGCGTCAGCAGTTCGTCGAGCCCGGCGGCGAACTCGGCGCTGGCCAGATGATCGGCATAGCCCCGGAAGGAGCTGTTGCGCCAGACCGTGTTCGGCGAGTCGGGCCGTGGCCGGCGGCGGCCGCCCAGCGCCGGTAGCCAGCGGTAGGCGATGCCGTGCTCGGCCAGACCGTCGCGCAGCGCCGCTTCGGCGAACTGCGGCAGCCGCCGCGAACCCGGAAAGCGGCGCACGTCGGCCAGCCCGCGAATGCCGTAGTCGGCGAGCAGGCGGATGAATTCCTCCAAGGAGCGGGTCGAGTGGCCGATGGTCCAGATCCGTTCCGGTTGTCCTGTCGTTGGGTGCATGTTCATTCGATCTTCTTCAGCGCGGTTTCCTTGTGCATGGCCAAGTGGCCGGTCTTGTCGCTTGTCACTTCGTACTGCGGCTCCTCTTCGCTGGCATGCCGGGTGCGTCCGCGAAACTCGATCTCGCGGGTGTGGACCCGGGTTATCCGGCCTTCGATCCAGCCGGCCTCGGAGTTCCAGCGCACGGCGTCACCGACCTTGAAGCGTGTAGACATGGTCGTTCCTCCTTCCTGCACGGGTTCTTTTTTCTGACCCTTCCACCGGCGAATGAATCCCCTTCGGCAATGGCCGATCCAGCGCGCCCGAGGCGTCCGCCTCGCTAGAACTCGTCGGAATAGGGCCTGTCACCTTGAAAGAGGCAACCCATCAACGACAAGGCTTTGCCAGCGGGCCCAAGCCTTCTGGTTACCGGCCAAGCGAAGAGGTGAACCCGACCATGCATACCCCCAACCAGACGACCCCCGGTCTCGATGGCCAATCCCGTGGCGGCACTTCGAGGGAGGCGCTGACCGAAGAACTGCAGGACAAGGCGAAACAAGCGACGGAAGAGGTGAAAGTCCAGGGCAAGGAGCAGTTGGACCGATACCGCGAGACGGCTGCCGATGAACTCGACCGGGTGGCCCAGGGCGCCCGCGCCGCCGCCTCCGAACTGGAGCGCCAGGACGACGCGTTCCTTTCCCACTACGTTGCCGATATCGCCGGCAGCCTCGGCCGGCTGGCCGACAACCTGCGCGGCAAGAGCGCTGACACCTTGTTCCGCGAGGCCAGCCAACTGGCCCGGGACAACCCGGCGCTGTTTATCACCGGCAGCATCGCCCTCGGCTTCGGCCTGACGCGTTTCGCCCGTGCTTCCGGCAGGCGTGATACGGACGAGCGGAGCAGCGGCATGTCCGGCACCGGCACGCCCACCAGCGCCATGGGCGCCAGTTCCGGCAGCCGGCCGGCGCCCGGTTCGTCGGGCTACAGCAGCCCGGCAACCCCCTCGGACAACGCCTCGACCTTCGCCAATGCATCCTGCTGCCCACCCGGCCGGGGCGATGGAAAAACCAGCAACGGAGGAACCCACTGATGAGCCAGACGCAACCCCGTCAATTCGATAGTGCCCGTCGCCAGCCAGCTCGTAGCCAACCGGAGGATTCGCATTCCGTCACCGGCCTGTTGCACCAGCTCGGCCGGGAGGTGCCTCTGCTCTTCACCAAGGAACTGGCGCTGGCCAAGTCCGAAATCACCTCGTCCATTCACGCCACCAAGGCCGGAATCGCCAGCGTGGCCAGCGGCGGCGCAGTGCTCCTGGCCGGCTTCATCATCCTGCTGCAGGCCGCGGTCTATGGGCTTTCCCAGGTGGTACAGCCATGGTTGGCGGCCTTGATCGTCGGTGCCGTGGTGGTCGTCGTCGGCCTGGCCATGGTGCAGGCCGGCAAGAAGAAGCTCGAGCCGTCCGCCTTCACTCCCGACCGAACCCTGCACGCCTTGCAGAAGGATCAGGAAGCCATTCGGAGGAACGCCTGATGAGTACGCAAAGCCGAATCGCCGCCGAGGCGCAGAAGGACCCGGAAACCCTGGAAAGGGAAATCGACCAGCAGCGCGAGTCCATCAGCAGCATCGTCCACGAGCTGGAGAACAAACTGTCGCCCGGCGAACTGCTGGACCGGGCGTTGCGCTATGCCAAGGGCAACGGCGGGGAGTTCTTCGGCAATCTCGGTGAGACCGTCAAGGCCAACCCGGTGCCGACCCTGCTCACTGCGCTGGGGCTGACCTGGCTGATGATGGGGCAGAACCGCTCGGCACCCGCGTCGGGCCATGCCAGCCTGTCGGGCCAAGCCGCCGGTGCCAAGCGCCAGGCTCAACATCTGAAGGACAAGGCGGGCCAGTTGCGTGACGAACTGGGCAGCAACTGGGACTCCACCCGGCAGCGACTGAGCGACTCCAGCCACCAGGCTGCCGATACCCTGCGTCATCAGGCCGAGCGTGCCCGTGATGGTGTGGAGCACATGCTCGCCGAGCAGCCGTTGGCGCTGGGAGCCATCGGTATTGCCGTGGGCGCGCTGTTGGGGGCCGCCTTGCCGCCGACCCGCGAGGAAGATCGCCTGCTGGGCGAAACCAGCGACCGGGTGACCGACAAGGCCAAGGCGCTGGCCGAGGAAGGCTACGCCAAGGCCAGCGAGGTCAGCCAGGAGCTGAGCCGGGAGGTGGCCGATCGGGTCCGGCAGGATGGTCGGACCCATAGCGGAATCCAGTAGTCCGCAGGTGCCCGCGGTCGGGTCGCATGATTCGATCGCGGCGCCATCCGCTCTATCTCGCGGTATGGGTTGCATTTTTTATGTGACGTGGGTCTCGCGATTTGCACGTCCGACGAATGCCCAGTCTTGCGAAATGCACGATGGCAAGAGTGAAGCTATTTTATAAGTATTTGATTTTTAAAGAATTGTTTTTTGAGAAAAATTGGCACGGAGCCTGCTCCTAGGGATACGCACGGAATTCAACTGCCTATCCGGAGCTCAAGATGAAACAAGCATTCGAAAGAGTTGCCGCCGCATTCCCCGATTTCAAACTGGCCACTCAGCCCCGACCCGATGGGTATTACCTGCTGGTGCTGCAACGCCAGGACGGCAAGGAACTCAAGCGGGCCGTCCCTTCGACGCAGTTCAGTGCGCCGGAGCGGGTGGACTGGCTGATCAGCGCCATCCGCCGCGACCTGGCCCAGGAAGCCGGGCTGCCGCCGCCGTCGGTCACTACGCTGCAGAGCCAGAGCCGTTCCTGCCTGCCGACCTACCTGTGAGTTTCGAAAACCCGGAAAAGCCTGCTTTTCCGGGTTTTTCCATGGGCTTCCCGGCGCACGCTTCGGTTCTTCAGCGAACCTTGCCGTCCGGCAAGGGCCTAAAAAGAACAGTTGCCAAACGGAGGACGCACCATGCAAGGCGATGACGACGAGGTCGTCGATCGGCCGCCTACCGATGCCGATGACGACCAGCTGGATGAGGCGCTGGAGGAAACCTTTCCGGCCAGCGATCCGATCTCTCCTTGAGACTTGGCAGCTTCGCACCGCGGAGCTGCTTTTTTTTGAAGGGTAGGGGAGCTGGGCGAATTTATTCGTCTGGCGGAGCGGAATTTGGGCGAATGAATCGCCTTACGCGGGAGTAACGGGGGGTACGGATTGCCCCCTCTCCCCGCTGGGGAGAGGGTGGGGGTGAGGGGGCGGAGCTGGGGCGGACACTTCCCCTTAAACCACCCACAGCTCTGCTGACGAAGCTGCCCTGTAACACCATTCGCCAGCAGAGCTGACTCCTACATAAAAAGCCATCGGTGGGGCGAATTTATTCGCTCCACCCATCTCTCGCCTGCTGGCATCTTGCAGCTATATTCATCGAATTGACATGATGTCATTGCAAATGTGCTGCCATTTGTCAGGAAAATCCTACTTCCCGTTACTTTCTTTCAACTCCTGCCTATACATAACAACTCAATTCGGCCGAAGGTGATGCGGTTACCGCCGGTCATCGAGGCTGAAAGGGGCTCCGTCGTCCAAAAGGGGGCGGGGCAAATCTCGGAGCGACCCTCCGATTTCAGGAGAAATCTAGATGAAGCACGCTTTACGTATTATCCCCGCACTGTTCCTCGGCGCACTGAGCCTGCCTGCCGTTTCCTTCGCCGCCGACCTGGTGGATGTCTCCAAGGTCGAGGCACGGCGCACCATCGCCGGTGAGGCCGGCCTGCCTGCCGATCTCGGCGCCAGCCCCGACGAGTTGAAAGTGCTGCGCCAGAGTGCGGTCGGCAAAGGCCGAGTGGTCACCCGTTACCAACAGTTCTACAACGGCGTGCGAATCCGCGGGGAGGCCATCACCGAAGTGAGCGGAGCGCAGGACGGCGAGCGCACCAAGCGCTCCATCGATACCCCGGCCCCCGTGCGCCGCGGCAACTTCGTGACCAATATCGCTCCCGATCTGGTCGCCGATACCCGGCCGACCCTGAGCGCGGAGCAGGCGCTGAACCAGGCGAAGCTGCTCAAGGCGCAAGGGCGCAGGACGGAGAACGAGCGTACCGAACTGGTCATCGACCTGGATGCGCAAAACAAGGCGCGCCTGGTGTACGTGGTGTCCTATTTCCTGCCGGACGTGCCCTCGCGCCCGCACTTCCTCATCGATGCCAACGACGGCAGCGTGCTCCAGCAATGGGAAGGCCTCGCCCATCGCACCGAGGCTAGCGGTCCCGGTGGCAACGAGAAGATCGGTCGCTACCTGTATGGCAGCGATTATGGCCCCCTGGTGGTCACTAACGATTGCCATATGAACAGCGGGGACGTGCTGACCGTGGACCTCAACCACAGCACCAGCAACGCCAAGCGCACGCCGTTCCAGTTCGCCTGCTCGTACAACGACTACAAGCAGATCAACGGCGCCTTCTCGCCGCTCAACGACGCCCATTACTTCGGCAACGTGGTGTTCCGGTTGTACAACGACTGGTTCGGCCTGCGCCCGCTCAGCCAGAAGCTGTACATGAAGGTGCATTACAGCCGGGGCTACGACAATGCGTTCTGGGATGGCGAATCGATGACCTTCGGCGATGGCGCGCGGACCTTCTACCCGTTGGTCGCGCTGGACGTGGTGGCCCACGAGGTCAGCCACGGCTTCACCGAGCAGAACTCCAACCTTCAGTACTACGGACAGTCGGGCGGAATGAACGAGGCGTTCTCCGATATGGCGGGGGAGACCGCCGAGTACTACATGAAGGGGCGCAACGACTGGAAGGTCGGTTTCGACATCACCAAGGGGGCGGGGGCATTGCGCTACATGGATGACCCGACCAAGGATGGACGCTCCATCGGCCACGCCGCCGATTACCGCAGCGGCATGAACGTGCACTACTCCAGCGGGGTGTACAACAAAGCCTTCTACCTGCTGGCCAACACGGCGGGTTGGGATACCCGAAAGGCCTTCGAAGTCTTCCTCGATGCCAACCGCTTCTACTGGACCGAAACCAGCACCTTCGATCGGGGGGCCTGTGGGGTGATCCAGTCGTCGCAGAACCGCGGCTATGGTACCAGCGCCGTGGTGCAGGCATTCCGGCAGGTGGGGGTGAACTGCCCGAGCGCCCTGTGAGGGGGAGCGAGCGGGCGGAGGCATCTGCCTTCGCCCGCTCGTTCGGACGGGGAACTACTTCTTGCCGAGCTTGAGCTGCCGGGTACCGGTCCAGACCTGGCCGCTGACGCCGCCGGCGATCTCCTGGATCGTACCGCCCGACTGGAGGAAGGCGGCCACCTGCGCTTCGATGGATTCGCGGGTTTCGACGGCGGGTTCCTGTTTCGGTTTGCTGTTCGAGCCTTTGATGCGCATGGCTGTTTCTCCTTGCCTGGGGGAATGGTGGAACCCCAAATAAAAAAACCGGCCCCGGGGCCGGTTCTTTTGTCGGAGGACGGTCAGATCACCTGAACGTCATCGGCTTGCATGCCTTTCTGGCCTTTCACGGCCACGAAGGAAACCTGTTGGCCTTCCTGCAAGCTCTTGAAGCCGGTGCTCTGGATGGAGCGGTAGTGAACGAACAGATCGGGACCGCTCTCGGGGGTGATGAAGCCGAAGCCTTTTTCATCGTTGAACCACTTGACGGTACCGGTTTGGCGATTGGACATGAGTGTCTCCTTGGACAAAGTGAACACGGTCTGGAAAAGCCCAGGCCGGACTGAGTGCAAAGAGAGTGAAACCGATGGACGTTGGATCGAAATCTAAGCAGCTCGGTGACGCATGCAACACAGTGGGGACTACCATACGCGCCTACTTGGCGATTACCTAATCTTTTCTTTTTTATTTTCCGGATGGTCTTTCGTCCCGCAACCGTGCCGCCGGTTCTCGGGGCCGTTTAAGTGAACTCTCCACGGCGCAACCACTCCCAACTCTCAGAACACCATCGTCCTCGCCAGGCACGAATCTCGGGCATGCCTGCAGCGGCAGTGGACGCACTCGGCCCGGCATCGAACGGCAAGGGGAGCGCGATGGCCGCGATCTGGCAGGTGGCGAAAGACGACAACCAGGCCTATCCGGCGCTGGACGGCGACATCGAAACCGATGTGCTGGTGATCGGTGCCGGCATCACCGGGCTGACCACGGCCCTGCAGGTGGCCGAAGCCGGCAAGCGTGTGGCGGTGCTCGAGGCACTGCGTGTCGGCGGCGGTACCACCGGGGCGTCCACCGGAAACCTGTATGCGCCGGTGACCAAGGGCCTGTCGACCTTGCGCAAGAAGTGGGGCGATACCGTCATTGCCCAGGTCGCTGCTTCCCGCACCGAGGCGGTCGATTACATCGAAGAAACGGCTCGGCGCCTTGGCATCGATTGCGCCTTCCACCGCCGTCCGCTCTACCGGGTCCTGACCGATGATGATCCGACCCTGAACAACAGCCTCGACGAGGAACTCGACGCGCTGCTCTGCGTCGGTCTCGCAGCCAGCCTGGTGAGCGAGACGCCCTTGCCGTTCCCCATCCATCGCGGCCTGAAACTGGACAACCAGGCCCAGTTCGATCCGCTGCGCTACGTGCAGGGGCTGGCCCGCGAGCTGGGCCGGCTGGGCGTTGGCCTGTATGAATACAGCAGTGTGCTCGAAATCGATTTCGACCACTGTCGGGCCGAGACCGCCACCGGCAAGGTCAGCGCAGAGAGCATCGTCCTGGCGACCCATACGCCCAAGGGTATCAACCTGCTGCAGACCGGCATGGAGCCCTTGCGGGAATATGGCATCGCCGCCCGGCTCTCCGGCCAGGACTATCCCCAGGGCATTTTCTGGGTGCTCGACCCCTTCCACTCCATTCGCAGCTACCAGCATGCCGGCCAGGATTACCTGATCATGATCGGCGAGCAGCACAAGACCGGCGAAGGAAAGCCGGGAGTCGATTACTACGGGCGGATGGAAAGCTACCTGCGGTCGAAATTCCTGGTGGCTTCCGTCGACTATCGCTGGTCGGCCCAGCAGTACGGCTCGGCCGATGGCCTGCCATACATCGGCCGGCGCCATGGCAGCGAGCGGGTATTCCTGGCCACGGGCTTTGCCGGCGATGGCCTGACCTGGGGCACGGTGGCCGGGCGCCTGCTCGGCGACCTGGTCCTTGGCCACGACAGCCGCTGGAGCGAGCTGTACGACGCGACCCGCTTCACTCCGGTCAAGTCAATGAAGGAGTGGGTCAAGGAAAACACCGCCGTAGCCAGACACCTGGCCCAGGACTACCTGACGCCGACCGAGGCCAAGGCCCTCGACGATGTACCGGTGGGAGAGGGGCGGATCGTGGCCCAGGAGGGCGAAAAGCTGGCGGTATACCGCAACGAGTTGGGACAGGTCAGCGCCGTGTCGGCGGTGTGCCCGCACCTGAAATGCCTGGTGCACTGGAACCCCGGCGACCGGACCTGGGACTGCCCCTGTCACGGCAGCCGCTTCGAGATCGACGGCAGCGTCATCGAAGGGCCGGCCTATCATCCTTTGGCCCGGCGTCTGTCGTCGGAGTGAGCGCGCCGGGCGCCGGAATGGCGCCCGGTGGCCAAGGCATCAGATCATCTTGCGGAAGCGATGCAGCTTCTGTTGCCCGCTCATCACCCAATGGGGCATGGCCGCGCCTGTCCCCGCCACTTGCAGGTGGGGATGGTGGCGGATGACCTGTTCCAGCACCGGCTCCTGCGGCGGCTCGACATCCACGAAAAACACGTGCTTGCCCTCCCGCAGCAAATCCTGGAAGCGGCGGAAGTAGCCGTTCGGTTCCTGGATACCGAAGAAGCCGCCTTCCCACGCCGAGAAGCCCAGCAACACCAGCGCGAGGAACACGAAGGGCACCCAGCCAGCGACGGTCTGCGTCCAGCCGCTGAAGTAGGCAACGAGCAGCACCGCTGCGGCGAGCACCAGGCCGACGTAAATCCCGCGCCGGCCCGAATTCACTACGTCGGTCTTCATGAAAGGGGAAACGCTGTGCAGGCGATGCTGATCCATGTCGGCATCCTTCTCGCTCAGCACATGGATCTGCTCGGTGCTGATGCCGCTGGCTTCCAGTTCCTGCTCGACCTGTTCCAGCTCGTCCAGGTCATCGCTGATGTAGTAGTGCCGGTTCATGAGCACCTCCATCGAGGTCTAACGGAATCCCCCCGTTCCGATGGTTGCCGAAAGCGGCCGGAAAAAGGCCGCGAAGGCGCATATGGCGTGCGCTCTGGATAGTTGAGTCTAGCACTCTGACTTTGTCGCGAACGCTGGCAGGACGGGCGGTTCGCTGGCGGCCCGTGCGGTATGGCGCTCGGGTACCGGAAGATTGGCGGAAGAGGGCGGCGACGCCCTCGCCCGTTGTAGGAGCCAGCTCTGCTGGCGAAGCTTCCGCGCGGTTCAATTAGCGAGCCGCGCTAGTTATTGATCTCGTTGCAGGCGCTACGGATCTTCTGCACGGCGAAGCTGTGTTCGACCCCCGGCAGGTTCTCCAGCAGGCAGCGGTAGTAGGCCTTTTCGCGTTCGAACAGGAACGAGCCCTCGTTGTGCAGCTTGTTGCAGGCCTGTTCGATCAGGTAGACCGCCTGTCCTTCCTTGGCCTGGCGCTGGTAGGTGAGGATGCACTGGTGGTAGGCATCTTCGTCGGCGAAGGCGGGCGTACAGAACAGAGCGAGAAGCCAGAGGTGTCGGATCATGATGCGACTGTCGAAGGGAACTGCCGGAAAGTCTGCACCAGAGACCGAGGTGTTTTCCAGAGCGGGAGGGCGCGCGCCCGGCACTGCCGCACCGGGCGCGGGTTCGTTCACGGGTTCTGCGAATGGCTGCCGAGCAGCGTATGCCCGGATTTCCGGTCGCGCTTGGCCATGCGCTTCTCCTGGGCAGTCTTCTGCGGCTTCTTCTTCGTCTCCCGTTTGATGTCCATGCCTTTGCTCATGATGTTCACCTTCGAGGTTGCGGTAGGGGTTCGAGTCATCGATAGGCACTCTTTGCCATTACCACCTCCCCAGGCTGCCTGAGCCTGCCGGCTGCGAAGTCGAGAGCGCTGCTTCAAGCATAGTCGCCGCGCCGAGCGTTGCAGGGCTTTCGATCTACCGCGCCGGACGCGGGCGGCAGCGCATGTCGGGCTTGCCCTGGCGCGGCGTGGCGATCACCTCGAAGGCGATGAACTGGGTGGCCTGGGCGGTCGAGAAGTTGTTGTCGGCGACCACGATCAGGGTGCGGTTGCCATTGGCCAGGCGATGGCCCCAGGACAGCCCTTCGGCATTGTCCAGGGTTAGGCCGTATTGCGCCTTGAGTTCATCGAAATCCAGCAGGTAGCGCTTGTGCATCGGCACGTAGCGGGCATCGACCAGGCTCGGCAGGCGCAGCACGTCGGTGGCGCATTCGGTGCTCGCCAGGGCCAGTCGCAAGGTGTTGCCGGGACCGGAGGCGAAGCCGCGCTCCAGGGCGATGAATGCACGGTCGGACAGGGCCAGCAGTTCGGGCAGGCCGTTGTCCATGAAGCCGGGCGCTTCGGTGGGCGCCTTGGGAATTGGCGGCAATTCGTAGACGTACTGGGCCCGGGCGTTGGCGGTGAGCGGGTCGAGCGCGGTGACCCGCACCCGGCTGCCGGCTTTCAGGCTGGTCAGTTCGCCGTCCTGGATCAAGGCGTCCTCGTTGGCGGTGAACAGCAGGTGGCTGGCGCGGCCCGGTCGCCAGAACGGCCTGCGGGGCGCCACGGCCAGCGCTTCGAAGACCTTGTTGCTGCGCGCCCCCCAGGTGGCATTGTCCATGTAGTCGAACATCGCCGGGGTACGGAATTCGCGGACGAAGCGGCCATCCGGGCGCATCTCGCGGACGAAAGGCTGGTGGCGCAGGGCCGGGTCGGCATTCCAGTTGCCTTCGCTGGACCAGTACAGGTTGCCGTTGGGGGCCACGCGGATGCCCTCCGGGTCGACGGTGCGGGCATCGGCGGGGAAGTGCGTGCCGTCCGGTCGCTTCATGAATACCTGGCGGTACAGCGTCGCGCCGTAGAAGCCATTGCCGTCGTACTCCAGGCTGAGCTGGTAGAAGCGCGGCATGCCGCGTTCGCCGCCACGGTCATCGGAGATCGCGTAGTAGGAGCCATAGCGGCTGCCGTCCTCGACACGGTCGATGCCGGAAATGCCGCCGAACTCGATGTCCCCGAACAGCGTGCCGGTGGGAATGACGTTCTGGCCGATGTAGCGCAGGCGGATGTCGGCTGACTGGCTGTCGGCAAAAATCGGGGTGGAAGCCAGGAGACTGGCGGCGAGCAGCGGAGCGGCAACCTGAATGTAGCGGGCCATGGGCATTTTCCTGAAGGCTTGCGAAGGTGTGGCCGAACTACCGCCTACAGGGCTCGCCCGTTGGCGTCCGCCAGGGTGTCGAGGCGCAGGATAGGGTGGGCGCGTGACCGCCGGATGACAAGACTTCGGCTTGTCAATGCGCGGCCGATCTGGCTAGTCTGGCCGCCTGCCCGGCGCGAGAGACCGGTATCGACTGAAGGAGAACCGATGGGCGAGCGGTTGGATTTCAAGGAAAAGATCAGTTGGCAGCGGCCCTACCACCCGCGTAACGAAACGGCCTTCAAAGTGCCGGACTGCGACGTGCAGCGCCTCGTCGATCAGCTCGAAAGCGACCGTGGCCGCATCCTCAACTCCGCCGCCATCCGGCGTCTGCAACAGAAGACCCAGGTCTTCCCGCTGGAGCGCAACGCGGCGGTGCGCAGCCGTTTGACCCACTCGCTGGAGGTCATGCAGGCGGGGCGCTTCATCGTCAAGACGCTATTCAAGCAACTGGGCGACAGGGCGGCGGAGTACGGCCTCGATGGCCTCGAAGGAGCCCTGGAAAGCCTGGTGGAAATGGCCTGCCTGATGCACGACATGGGCAACCCGCCGTTCGGCCATTTCGGCGAATACGCCATCAACCAATGGTTCGAGAGCCGGCTGGATGCGCTGTTCGAACAGGCCGTGCCGGAACCGGGCGACGCGGCGTTGAAGCGGCGCATGCTCACCGACCTGAAGAACTTCGAGGGCAATGCCCAGGCGATCCGCCTGGTGGTTCGCCTGCTGCGCCTGAACCTGACCTACACCCAGACGGCCGGGTTGCTGAAGTACGTACGTCCGGCTTACGAGCCGAAGGAGGGCGCGGCGAATCCCTACCTGAACAAGAAGCCGGGCTTCTACCTCTCCGAGAAGGATTTCGTCGAGGGGCTCTGCAAGGCCCTGGCGATGCAGCCCGGTACCCGCCATCCGGCGGTCTACATTATGGAAGCCGCCGACGATATCTCCTACTGCCTGGCGGACATCGAGGATTCGGTGGAGAAGGGCATCCTCGATATCGAGCAACTGAGCGATCTGTTGATCGAGAGGTTCGCCACGTTATGGAAAGCGCCTGGGGATGCCATTCCCGAAGCGCGCAAGACCTTCGGCGAGGTTGTCGAGTACGCCCGCGACCGGGCCCGGCGCGAGCCGGTCAACAAGGTCAGCGAATACTTCATCTGGCTTCGCGTCGGCATGATCCATCCGCTGGTGAAGCACGCGGCCGAGCAGTTCATCGCCAACATCGACGCCGTGTACCACGGGCGCCTGGATCGTGCGCTGATGGAAGACGGCAGCCTCTACAACGCCATCGTGGACACCTTCAAGGAGGTTGCCCGGGAGCGGGTGTTCTGCCATCGCGAAGTGGAGACCCTGGAGTTGCAGGGCTTCCGCATTCTGCAGGGGCTGCTGGATTTCTATGCGCCGCTCTTGGCAGTGGATAGCGAAGCGTTCAGGAAGCTGGCCCAAGGCGAGACACGCAAGCCGCTGCATCTGCACTTGCTGGTCAAGCGCCTGGCCGATAAAGACATCAAGGCCTATCTCGAAGCCTTGCATGCCCTGGAGGTTCCCGCCGAGAACCGTCCGCAGTGGGAGTTCTACTATCGCTGCCGCTTGCTGCAGGACTTCATCAGCAGCATGACGGACCAGTCGGCGCTGGACGAATACCGCACCCTATCGGCACTGTGATCGGTTCAGCCGCCCACCGATAGACGCTCCAGCTCGGCTGGATCGCGGATGGCGTTGGACATCCGGTGATTCGGATCGAGCAGGGCGCTGCGGATTTTCATGTAATCCTCGTAGGGCAGCCCGCTACGGTTGAGCATTTCCAGGGCGAACTGCTTGATCTCGGCATCGGTGTACGGGCGCTGTTCCGGCGACGGCTGACTGGCACAACCGGCAAGAACGAGGGCGGCGAGCAAAAGGCTGGCGAAGCGCATCATGGCGGCACCTGTGGCGTATCGGGGAAGAGTGCTCACAGGCTATCCGCCGCGTGGCAGTGGCAAAAATCATTCGATTCGATAGTGACTATCGGCGCTGTGCCGTCTCTTCGGCCGCGCCGGCGTCGAGTAGCTCCGACAGGCGCACGAAGCGGTATCCCCGCTTGCGCAGCGCGGCGATGACCCCGGGTACGGCCCGCATCGACGCGGTGCGCTGCGGCGACATCACGTGGAGCAGGACGATCGAGCCCGGCCGCACCTTGCCCACCACTTCGGCGACGATACCTTCGGTCGTCGGCTGGCCGTTCCGGCCGGTGTCCGGCTCGATGTCCCAGGTAATGCTGAGGATGCCGCGCTCGGCGAGATAGCGCGGCAGCGTCCAGAGCTTTTTCCCGTAGGGCGGGCGGAAGTGCAGCGGCCCGCGGTAGCCGGCTTCGCGCAACAGCCGTTCGGTACGCTCCAGTTCGTCGGCCACCGTCTTCCGGCTCATGAACAGCATCCGCCGGTGGCTGTAGGAGTGGTTGCCCAGCTCGTGTCCGGCCTCGACGATGGCTCGCGTCTGTGTCGGATTGCGCGACACCGCCTCGCCCACCAGGAAGAAGGTCGCCGGCACCCGTGCGCGGGCGAGGATGCCGAGCAGCTCCTCGGTGAAGCCGGGCTCCGGGCCGTCGTCGAAGGTCAGCGCGACCCATTTGCGCTCGGTTTCCACCCGGCTCACCAGTTCGCCGGCGAGCTGGAAATGGCGCGCATTGACCAGCCACCAGGCATCGAAGAGCAGAGCGCCGAGCACGAGCGGCGGAACCGTCAGGAACAGTGCGCGGCGCCAGATCATGTGCCTTTCATCCCTAGATCATGTTTCCACTAAGACGCATGGCGTACCTGCAGGTTCTGGCGAGAGGTCGGACGGAAAGGGTGAACGCGGGAGCGGCGGTGGCCTCGAATGCATAGCAGCCATCAGAACCGGAGGCCGACATGAACCCCGCAGCGAATCCGCCCGACGACGAACAATCCGCCGGCTTCGACGACGGTTCCTCGCGACCGGCGGTCGACCTCGGCGACAACATCGCCGAGCTGCCGACCGCAGTGTCCGCACAGACCAGCGATGACCCCGCTGAAGCCCCGATCCCCGACCCGGATATCCAGGACCCCAGCATCCCCAAGGCCCCGCCGGTGGACGAATCGGAAGCCGACATGCCCGATGACGGCGACAAGAGCGACTGAGCCCGCAGGGGAGTGTCCGTTCGTCCAGCCGCCAACGCAGGTGCCCCATCGCGAATGAATTCGTCTCTACTCGGGCTCCTTTAGGAGCGAGCTCTGCTCGCGAAGAGGCCTGCCGGCCATCGCGAATGAATTCGCTCCTACACGAAAGGCCAGTGCTGCGTAGGGGCGAATTTATTCGCCTGGCGAAGTAGGTTGGGCGCATAAATTCGCCCCTAGACGAAGCCTGTCTGCCGGCTAAACGCCCGGACGCGCCGATACCGCCACCAGGCTCAGCAGATAATCATCGAAGGTGGCGAATTGCGCCTCCAGCTCGACGCCTCGGCACCACTCGTCCGACAGGTCGCACAGCAGGCGCAGGCGCGCCGTGCCGTCGGGCTGCCAGTCCAGCAGTTCGGCGTCCTCGAAGTAGAAGCGCTTGCCCACCAGCGGATAGAGCGCCTTGAACAGGCTCTCCTTGAGTGAAAAGGTGAGGGTGACCTGCAAGGCCGTCTGCCCGGGGCGCAGCCGTTGCAGCTCGGCCGGCGTGAGGATTTCCCCGGCGAGGCGCTCGGAACGGGTTTCGGTGAGCAGTTGTTCGACATCCAGGCCGAGCCCGCGCCAGTCGGATTGCTGGGCTACCACTGCGGCCGCCCAACCCTTGCCATGGGTGATCGAGCCGCTGAAGCCGGCCGGCCATTGCGGCGCCCGGTCTTCCCCCAGTGCCGGCACCACGGACGGCCCGCCCAGGCCGCGCATCGCCTCGCGCGCACAGAGCCGTCCGGCGAGGAACTCTGCCTGCCGCTTGGCCACGGAGCGCTGGATGCTGGCCGGCGCTTCGATGCCGCACCGGAGAAAATCCTCCGCCATCAGCAAATCGGGTTGGAAAAGACAGGCCACCAGACGCGCGCCAGGCAAGGTCTGGGGCAACGGCCACTGGGAGTCGAACGGCGAACAACAGGCGGGATGGAAGTCTGACATGCTCGCATTCTGCCGCGCAGCGCTTCCGTCAGCCAGCCCCGGCCGCGTTTACATTTCTTTGCAAAGCGGCAACAAAGGGAAACGGTGGTCCGTCCCGGGTTTTGCCAGACTAGCGCCGCGTTTCCTTTGGAAGCGCAGGTGAGGTTGCTATCGGAATCCTGTGGGTTCCGGTTTTCTCTGCTTGAGTACGGGAGTCCCGAATGGGGCTCCCGTTTTTTATTGGTCGTTCGTTACATGCCAGCTCTTGGGCAGTCGGTGTTGCCAGGCCGGGAGTGTGTCGTGCTTGGCGGTCTTGCCTCGATGAGCCGATTCGGCGGGCTGTTCGGCTCAACGGAGAGCTGAAAGCCGTGCCCAATTGGTTCTATGACCACCTCATGGAAAAGCCCCGCCGATCACCTCGGCGGGGCTTTTTCGTTCAGGGGAACCCCATTGTCATTGGGCGAAGACGTCCTTGAAGAAGGCTTTCATGTCGGCCCAGGAGCGTTCGTCGGCTTCTTTCTGGTAGGCGATGTCCAGGCCGTGGCCTTTGTGGGCGTCGGCGTCGGGGTTGGTGAAGCCGTGCTTGGCGCCGGGGAGGCTGACGAAACGGTAGTCGGCGCCGGCGGCGTCGAGTTCGGCCTTGAAAGCGCCGATTTGCTTGGGCGGGATAAAGCTGTCGGCCTCGCCATGTTCGACAAGGATCTTGGCCTTCACGGCGCCGGGCTTGGCCGGGGTGTCGGTGGCGAGATTGCCGTGGAAGCTGACCACGCCGGCCAGCGGGACGCCCTGGCGGGCCATGTCGAGGACGACTTTGCCGCCGAAGCAATAGCCGATGGCGCCGAGGCGGGCGGGGTCGGTCTGCGGCTGGGCCTTGAGCGGGTCGAGGCCGGCGAGGAAGCGGGCCTTGGCGGCTTCGCTGCTGGCCAGGGCGGCCTGCATGAATTTCATGGCGTCGTCGGGATGCTGGGTGTTCTTGCCGTCGCCGTACATGTCAATGGCCAGGGCGCTGTAGCCGAGGGCGGCGAGGTCGCGGGCGCGGCGCTTGGCGTAGTCGTTCAGACCCCACCATTCGTGGACCACCACCACGCCGGGGCGAGGGCCTTCGATGGCGTCGTCGTAGGCGTGGTAGCCGACCAGCTTGGTGCCGTCGGCGGCCTGGTAGGGGATTTCCTGGGTCTTGATCTCCGCCTGGGCGACGGCGGCGAACAACATGAGGAGGCCGAACAGTGAACGGCGCATGGCAACTCTCCTTGTGGGCGAACGGAAAGCAGCAAGCATAGTGGGTGAGAGGCGGCAAGTGTGAGGGGTGTAGTCCGTTGGCCCCGGATTGCGTCAAGGCTTGTCCGGGCTACGGGATGGGCCGGTCGGTCTCCAGCAGAGCTGGCTCCTACGGGTTTCGTGTAGGGGTGAATTCATCGCCCGGTGGGGCAGGTGGTTGGCTCAAGCGGGTTGGGTGAAGCGGTGGTCGCTGGCGATCAGATGGCTGAGTTCGTCGAACAGGGTGTCGGCGTCTTCGTCGCGGCAGTCTTCGCCGTAGCGTTTGCGCAGGCCGTAGTGGCTGAGGGTCAGGTGGACGGCGGCATCGACGCCGTGCTGGGCCAGGCAGCCGCGGACACAATGCAGGGGGCAGCCGTCGAGGGCGAGGATAGGGCGGCCGGAGCGGGCCTTGTTCACCAGCGAGGGGACGCCGCCGCCGACCCCGGCGATGCAGGACATCTCCGCCAGGCCGGCGCGGTCCAGGCGCAGGGCCAGGGTGTTGGCGAGCTGGGCGACGTTGGAGCAGCCGGAGCAGGAGTAGACGAGGGGCAGGGCGCTGTCGGGCATCGGGATTCTCCGGGGCGGACCGTGGACCGATTGTCCGGATACGCGGCGAAGGCGGCCTTGATAACGGTCAAGTCACGGCAGCCGCATTGCCCCTCACAGCAGATGATTCTCCACCACCCACACCGCCGCTTCGGTCCGCGAGCGCATGCCGAGTTTGTTGAGCAGGCGTTTGACGTGGACCTTGACCGTGCCTTCGGTGATGTCGAGCTTGCGCGCGATCATCTTGTTGGTCTGGCCCTTGGCGATCTGCCGCAGCACGTCCTTTTCGCGCTTGGTGAGGCTGGCGGCGCTCACCGACTGGCCTTGCTTGGGTCGTTCGCGCAGCGCTTCGGCGAGAACCTTGGTCAGCTCCGGGCTGAGGGCCAGCTTGCCCTGGGCGGCGGCGCGGATCTGGTCGATGACGTCGTCCGGCTCCATGTCCTTGAGCAGGTAGCCGTCGGCGCCGTTGCGCAGGGCTTCCAGCACGTTGCCGTGTTCGTCGGAGACGGTGAACAGGATGATCCGCGCATCGACTCCGGCTTCGCGCAGGCGCTTGATGGTTTCCAGGCCGTCCATGCCGGGCATGTTGAGGTCGAGGAGGATCAGGTCGACATCCAGGGTGCTGGCCAGCTCCACGGCCTCCTGGCCACTGCCGGCCTCTCCGACCGGCAGCAGGTCGTCTTCCATGGCCAGCAGGTCGCGCAGGCCACGGCGCATCATGGGGTGGTCGTCGACCAGGAGGATGCGGGTTTTTTCGTCGTCGCTCATAGGTTCAGGCTCAGGGTGCTTACGGGCCGCGCAGCGCGAGGGGCTCGGCCGGGGCCGTGTCGGGCTCCGGGGTTACGTTGATTCGCCGGTAGCCCGGCAGGAAGGTGAGGTGGACCCGGGTGCCGCCTTCTGGGCGGCGGCCCACCTCGACCCGGCCATGCAGGCTGCCGGCGCGTTCGTGGAGAATGCTCAGGCCATAGTGGCCGCCGGGGCTTTCCAGGGTGGGAATGCCGATGCCGTCGTCGTCCACGCGGATGTGCACGATACCCTGGCGATCCTGGTAGAGGGCCAGTTGGCAATGTTTCGCCTGGGCATGCTTGATCACGTTGCTCAGGGCTTCGCGGAGAATCTGCAGGCAGTGGATTTCCTCGTTGGGGCTCAGCGGGCAGTGGCCGAGGGCGTAGTCCAGCTCGATCTCCACGCCGGAATGGCTGCCGAATTCCTTGATGGTGGCCTGCACCGCAGGGGCGAGGCCGGGGGCGTCCATCTTGATACGGAAGGTGGTGAGCAGTTCGCGCAACTGCCGGTAGGCGGCATTCAGGCCGCCCTGGATTTCGCCCAGGGTGGTTTCCAGGGCTTCGCTGGAATGCTGGTTGGCGATCTGCTTCTTCAGCCGGGTCAGTTGCAGCTTCTGGTAGGAGAGGGCCTGGGCCAGGGAGTCGTGCAACTCACGAGCGATTATTGCGCGCTCTTCCATTAGGGCCAGGCGCGCCTGCTGCTGGCCGAGACGGCTCAGGCCGAGGGAGGCGGCGAACAGGTCGGCGAGGGTCGCCAGCAACTGCTGCTGCCAATCTTCCAGGCGTTCGCCGACGGTTTGCTCGACACGCAGGCTGCCCAGCTCGGTGTTGTTGGCGCGCAGCGGGAAGCTGAGGGTCTGTGTCCCGCCCGGCGTCATGCCGGTCTGCTTCACCGGGCACTGGTCGCAATCCGGCAGGCTGCAGTATTCCGGCGGCTGCAGGTTCACCGAGGAGATCGCCGTGTGGCTGCCGAACGCCGGGTCGCTGTTCAGGCACAGGGAGACCGGGCCGGACTTGAGGGTGTTCTGCACCCCGGCGAGCAGGCTGCCGATCAGCGCGGTGGGTTCGTCGGGACAGGTGTAGAGGGCACGGGCGCTGTTGAACAGCAATTGCAGCGACTGGTTGCTGCGCTGCAGCGCGGCGGTTTTCTGGTCCACCTTGCGTTCCAGGTGCTCGTAGAGGTTGGCCAGCTCGTCGCTCATCTGGTTGAGGGTGGCGGCGAGCAGGCCGAGTTCGTTGTCGCCCTGGTAGTTGGCTTTGACGCGGAAATGGCCGCGGCCGATCTGGCGGGCGAGGGCGACCAGTTCCTTCAGCGGCGTGACCAGGTTGTTGTGGATGCCATAGACCACCACGAAGGCGATCAGCACGGTGACGAACAGGGTGCCCACCTGCAGGGCGCGGATGACTTCCAGCTTGCCTTCCGATTGCACCTGCAAGGTGCCGACGAACTGGTTCAGCTCCTGCACGAAGGTGGTCACTTCGCGGCGAAAGCCGGCACTGTCGACCGGCTGGCTGGTGAGCAATGGACGCATCTGCAATGCCCAGTGGCGCAGGGTGCGCTGGTGCAGTTCGGTGAGAGGCTGGTTGCGGTGCCGGCGCAGGGCCTGCAGCAGCACGGGCGCCTGCAGGGTGTGCTCGAACTCGCCGACGGCCTCGCTCAGCTCCAGCGGATTGCCCAGGTCGGCCAGCAGCGCCAGGCGGTAGGACTGCATGCGCAGGCTGCCGGCCTTGTTGATGGCCGCGGCATCGCCCTCGATGGCGTCAGCCATGTACAGCCCGCCGAGCATGCTCGCCAGGGTCACGCCGATGATGATGACGAAGGCCAGGGTGGTGTGCAGGACGATGGAGTGACGGCTGGCGGGCAGGGCGTCTTCGGTGCTGTTCATGGTGGCTCTCCGCGCTGTCGCCGATGACCACAGCCTCGTGCCGAACCGACGGCTTTGCAAGAGCCGGACGGATACCCCCAAAGCGCTTCGCCAGCGTGGCATGTTCTGCCGCTGCGCTGGGATGCCTTCGCAAGCCTCTGAAACTAAAGGCTTTTTCTCTTTCAAAGCGAGGTATCTCCAAGGGGGTATGGGAGATAAGTCTCTGATTTTCACGCGGAATCTTCTTTGACCCGAGTCAATTCCGCAGCGCCCCCCGACCCATAGGGTGCCGGTCAAAGGCCGTCACCGTTGCGTTCCATCCGGTGCCGGCTCCCGTACCGAGGAGGATCGCGATGAGCACAATCACCAAGTGGGAAGTGGAGGTACCGGCTTTCTGGGCCTCCACCGGCAAGTCGGTCGCCAACCGCAACCTGTGGATTTCCATCCCCAGCCTGCTCATGGCCTTCGCCATCTGGGCGATGTGGGGAATCATCACCGTGCAGATGCTCAACCTGGGCTTCCCCTTCGCCCCGGACGAGCTGTTCACCCTCACCGCCATCGCCGGCCTCACCGGTGCCACCCTGCGCATCCCGGCGTCGTTCATGATCCGCATCGCCGGCGGGCGCAACACCATCTTCCTCACCACCGCGCTGCTGATGATCCCGGCGGCCGGTGCCGGCCTGGCGCTGCAGAGCAAGGAAACCCCGCTCTGGGTGTTCCAGTTGCTGGCCTTCCTCTCCGGCATCGGCGGCGGCAACTTCGCCTGCTCGATGAGCAACATCAGCGGTTTCTTCCCGAAGAACCAGCAGGGCCTGGCGCTGGGCCTGAACGCCGGGCTGGGTAACTTCGGCGTGACCTCCATGCAGATTCTCATCCCGCTGGTGATGACCGTCGGCCTGTTCGGCGCTGCGGCCGGCGAGCCCATGGCACTGCTGAAGGACAGCGGCACCCTGATCGGCCGTATCCCGGCCGGTGCCGAGACCTACATCCAGAACGCCGGCTGGATCTGGCTGGTATTTCTGATCCCGCTGGCCTTCGCCGGCTGGTTCGGGTTGAACAACCTGCAACCGATCACCCCCAACCCCGGCCATCCGCTGGGCGCTTTCGGCAAGATCGTCGGCCTCTATGGCGTCGGCTTCCTCACCGCCGGTATCGGCCTGTACCTGTATATGCCGGCGCCGTTCGGCCTCGGCGTGCTGAACATGTGGGCCGCGCTGGCGCTGATCATCCTCGCCACCCTCGGCCTGCTGCGCCTGCTGCCGGGCAGCATCCAGCCGAACATCAAGCGCCAGTTCGCGATCTTCTCGGACAAGCACACCTGGGCGCTGAGCGTGCTGTACATCCTCACCTTCGGTTCCTTCATCGGCTTCTCCATGGCGCTGCCGCTGTCGATCACCGTGATCTTCGGCTTCGTCAACGAAGTGGGCGCCGACGGCACCGTGACCCGCGTGCTCAACCCCAATGCGCCGAGCGCGCTGACCTACGCCTGGATCGGCCCGTTCATCGGCGCCCTGATCCGTCCGGTGGGCGGCTGGATCGCCGACAAGGTGGGCGGTTCCATCGTCACCCAGGCCATCTCGGTGGTGATGGTAATCGCCTCCGTTGCCCTCGGCTATGTGCTCCAGCAGGCCTATGGCTCGGCCCAGCCGGAGCAGTACTTCTTCCCATTCCTCGGCCTGTTCCTGGTGCTGTTCGCCGCCTCCGGGATCGGCAACGGCTCCACCTTCCGCACCATCGGTGTGATCTACGACCGCGAAAAGGCCGGCCCGGTACTCGGCTGGACCTCGGCGGTGGCGGCCTACGGCAGCTTCGTCGCGCCGGTGGTGATCGGTGGCCAGATCAAGGCTGGCACTCCGGAAGTGGCGATGTACGGCTTCGCGGTGTTCTACGCGCTGTGCCTGGTCCTCAACTGGTGGTTCTACCTGCGCCGCAATGCCTATGTGCGCAACCCCTGATCCCGCCGACCGGAGAGACACCATGAAAATCATGCTCGCCTACGACAACTCGCGTAACGCCCGGTTGGCGCTGGAGAACACGCTGGACCTGTTCGGCCCGCTCAAGCCGCTGGTGATCCTGGTCGGCGTGGTGGAAGAGCCGCGCGACTCCAGCGACGCCAACCAGGAGAACTACGAGCGTGCCCGCGCCGAGTTCCAGCAGTTCCTCCGCGAGGCCGCCGTCCGCGTCGGCCATCGCGGCTACGACGCCGAGGTGGTCCTGGCCGAAGGCGACGCCCGGAAGATGCTGCTCAAGGCTGCCGAGACCAAGAAGCCCGACATGCTGGTGATCGCCCGCCACAGCCACGAGCCGGACGGCGGGCTGCTGACACGCTCGCTGAACCTGTTCGTCGATGAGCTGGATTACATGACCTTCGGCAGCGTCAGCGCCTTCCTCGCCCGGCGCGCGCCCTGTCCCGTGCTGATCCAGGCCTGCCCGTGATCCGTCCTGCGTTCGAGGAGTAGTCGAACATGAAAGTTTCTGACCTGTTCCAGTACCGGCGGCCTGAAATCAAGGCCCTGCACCTGACCTGGATCGCCTTCTACATCTGCTTCTTCGTCTGGTTCAACATGGCTCCGCTGGCCACCAGCATGCTGAAGACGGTGAACTGGTTGAAGCCCGAGGACCTGCGCCTGTTCGCCATCGCCAACGTGGCGATGACCATCCCCGCGCGCATCCTGGTGGGCATGGCCCTGGACAAGTGGGGCCCGCGCCGGGTGTTCTCGGTGCTGATGGTGGTCATGGCGCTGCCGGCGTTCGCCTTCGCCTTCGGCGACAGCCGCACCCAGTTGCTGGTGGCGCGCCTGCTGCTCAGCTCCATCGGCGCCAGCTTCGTGGTCGGCATCCACATGACCGCGCTCTGGTTCAAGCCGAAGGACATCGGCTTCGCCGAGGGCTTCTACGCCGGATGGGGCAACTTCGGTTCCGCCGCCGCCGCCATGAGCTTGCCGGCCATCGCCCTGCACATCTTCGGCGGCCCGGAAGGCTGGCGCTACGCGATCGCCACCACCGCCGCGATCATGGCGATCTACGGCGTCTACTACTGGTTCGCGATCACCGACGGCCCGGCCGGCTCGGTGCACCGCAAGCCGCGCAAGGCCAGCGCCATGGAAGTCAGCACCTGGGGCGACATGGTCAAGCTGATCCTCTTCACCATCCCCATGATCGGCATCCTCGCCGTGCTGGTGTGGCGCATCCAGGGGCTCGGCTACCTGTCCGCCGAAGGCGCGCTGGTCTGCTATGCGGTGATCGCCCTGGTGGTGGTCTACCAGATCGTGCAGATCCTGCGGGTCAACCTGCCGATCCTGAAAAAGGGCGTGCCGGAGGACGACAAGTACCCCTTCAACAGCGTCGCCGCGCTGAACACCACCTACTTCGCCAACTTCGGCGCGGAGCTGGCAGTGGTTTCCATGCTGCCGATGTTCTTCGAACAGACCTGGAGCCTGTCGCCCACCGCTGCCGGCTTCATCGCCGCGTCCTTTGCCTTCGTCAACCTGATCGCGCGGCCCATGGGCGGGCTGGTCTCCGACCGCTTTGGCAATCGCCGCTTCGTGATGCTTGCCTACATGCTCGGCATCGGCTGCGGCTTCGCCCTGATGGGCCTGATGAACCAGAGCTGGCCGCTGATCGTGGCGGTGGCCATCACCGTGGCTTGCTCGATGTTCGTGCAGGGTGCGGAGGGCGCCACCTTCGGCATCGTGCCGTCGATCAAGCGCCGCATCACCGGGCAGATCGCCGGCATGGCGGGGGCCTACGGCAACGTCGGCGCGGTCTTCTACCTGACCCTGTACACCTTCGTCACGCCCTCGCAGTTCTTTTTCATCATCGCCACCGGCGCCTTCATCAGCTTCGCCGTGTGCTTCTTCTGGCTGAAGGAGCCCGAGGGGGCGTTTTCCGAAGACTACTTCGTGTCCTCCGTGGACCGCGAACTCGAGATGAGGGCTGAACGCGTTCACTGACACAAGCACCGGACCCGACCACCGAACCTGATGAGAACCGGGCGCCGCCAGATCGGCGCCGAGAGGAGAAGAAAATGAGCCACTTGCTCGATCAACTGCGCTTCTTCAAGAGGAAGCAGGGCGAGTTCGCCGACGGCCACGGCGAGACCCGTATCGAATCCCGCGACTGGGAGAACGTCTACCGTTCGCGCTGGCAGTACGACAAGATCGTGCGCTCCACCCACGGGGTGAACTGCACCGGGTCGTGCTCCTGGAAGATCTACGTGAAGAACGGCCTGATCACCTGGGAAACCCAGCAGACCGACTACCCGCGTACCCGCAACGACCTGCCCAACCACGAGCCACGTGGCTGCCCGCGCGGCGCCAGCTACAGCTGGTACATCTACAGCGCCAACCGCTTGAAGTACCCGAAGGTGCGCAAGCCGCTGCTCAAGCTGTGGCGCGAGGCGCGCCGCACCCTGGCACCGGTGGAAGCCTGGGCCAGCATCGTCGAAGACAAGGCCAAGGCCGAGTCCTACAAGAGCAAGCGCGGCATGGGCGGCTTCATCCGCTCCAGCTGGGATGAGGTCAACGAGATCATCGCCGCCGCCAACGTCTACACCGTCAAGCAGTATGGCCCGGACCGCGTGGTCGGCTTCTCGCCGATCCCGGCGATGTCCATGGTCAGCTACGCCGCGGGTAGCCGCTACCTGTCGCTGATCGGTGGCGTGTGCCTGTCCTTCTACGACTGGTACTGCGACCTGCCGCCGGCCTCGCCGCAAGTCTGGGGCGAGCAGACCGACGTGCCGGAATCGGCCGACTGGTACAACTCCAACTACATCATCGCCTGGGGCTCCAACGTTCCGCAGACGCGGACCCCGGACGCCCACTTCTTCACCGAGGTGCGCTACAAGGGCACCAAGACCGTGGCCATCACCCCGGACTACTCCGAGGTGGCCAAGCTCACCGACCTCTGGCTCAACCCGAAGCAGGGTACCGACGCGGCGCTGGCACAGGCCTTCGCCCATGTCATCTTCAAGGAATTCCACCTGGAGAAGCCGAGCGCCTACTTCACCGACTACGCCAAGCGCTACACCGACCTGCCGGTGCTGGTGCGTCTGATCGAGAAGGACGGCGCCTTCGTCGCCGACCGCTTCCTGCGCGCCTCCGACCTCGCCGACAACCTCGGCCAGGCCAACAATCCCGAGTGGAAGACCATCGCCGTCGATGCCGCCACGGGCGAACTGGTGTCGCCGCAGGGCTCCATCGGCTACCGCTGGGGCGAGAAGGGCAAGTGGAACATCGAGGCGAAGGAGGGCGGTGAGGGCCGCGAGGTCGATCTCAAGCTGAGCCAGATCGATGGCGGCGAAGTGGCCGAGGTGGCCTTCCCGTATTTCGGCGGCATCCACCACGAACACTTCCAGCACGCCGAAGGCGAGGCCATCCAGCTGCGTCGCGTGCCGGTGCGCTCGATCACCCTGGCCGACGGCAGCAGTGCCAAGGTCGCCACCGTGTTCGACCTGATGGCCGGCAACCTGGCCATCGACCGTGGCCTGGGCGGCGCCAACGTCGCCAAGAGCTACGACGACGCCAGCGTCCCCGGCACCCCGGCCTGGCAGGAAAAGATCACCGGCGTGGCGCGCGAGAAGGCGATCCAGATCGCCCGCGAATTCGCCGACAACGCCGACAAGACCCGTGGCCGTTCCATGATCATCGTCGGTGCGGCGATGAACCACTGGTACCACATGGACATGAACTACCGCGGGCTGATCAACATGCTCATGCTCTGCGGTTGCGTCGGCCAGACCGGCGGCGGCTGGGCCCACTACGTCGGCCAGGAAAAACTGCGTCCGCAGTGCGGCTGGCTGCCCCTGGCCTTTGGCCTGGACTGGAGCCGTCCGTCGCGGCAGATGAACGGCACCAGCTTCTTCTACAACCACAGCTCGCAGTGGCGCCACGAGAAGATGAGCATCCACGAAGTGCTCTCGCCGCTGGCCGACAAATCGCAGTTCCCCGAGCACATGCTCGACTACAACATCCGCGCCGAGCGCGCCGGCTGGTTGCCGAGCGCACCGCAGTTGAACCGCAACCCGCTGCAGATCACCCGCGACGCCGCCGCTGCCGGGATGTCGCCGGTGGACTACGTGGTGAAGTCGCTGAAGGACGGTTCGCTGCGCTTTGCCTGCGAGCAGCCGGACAACCCGGATAACTTCCCGCGCAACATGTTCGTCTGGCGTTCCAACCTGCTCGGTTCCTCGGGCAAGGGCCACGAGTACATGCTCAAGTACCTGCTGGGCACCAGGAACGGCGTGATGAACGAAGACCTCGGCAAGCGCGGCGGCTTCAAGCCGAACGAAGCCGAGTGGGTGGACGAGGGCGCCATTGGCAAGCTCGATCTGGTCACCACCCTGGACTTCCGCATGTCCAGCACCTGCGTGTACTCCGACATCGTCCTGCCGACCGCCACCTGGTACGAGAAGGACGACATGAACACCTCGGACATGCACCCCTTCATCCACCCGCTGTCGGCCGCCATCGACCCGGCCTGGGAAGCGCGTTCCGACTGGGAAATCTACAAGGGCATCGCCAAGTCCTTCTCGGCCATGGCGCGCGGCCACCTGGGCGTGGAGCAGGACCTGGTCACCGTGCCGCTGCTGCATGACAGCCCCGGCGAACTGGCCCAGCCGTTCGGCGGCAGCGACTGGAAGACCGCGGGCGTCGACCCGCAGCCGGGCAAGAACTGCCCGAACATGACCGTGGTCGAGCGCGACTATCCCAACACCTACAAGAAGTTCACCTCCCTCGGCCCGCTACTGGAGAAGCTGGGCAATGGCGGCAAGGGCATCAACTGGAACACCGACGAAGAAGTGAAGTTCCTCGGCGAGCTGAACTACAAAGTGCGCGAGGAGGGCGTCAGCCAGGGTCGGCCGAAGATCGAGTCGGCCATCGACGCGGCGGAGGTCATTCTCTCCCTGGCGCCGGAAACCAACGGCCACGTGGCGGTCAAGGCCTGGGAAGCGCTGTCCGAGTTCACCGGCCGCGACCACAGCCACCTGGCGCTGCCGAAGGAGCACGAGGCGATCCGCTTCCGCGACATCCAGGCGCAGCCGCGCAAGATCATCTCCAGCCCGACCTGGTCCGGTCTGGAAGACGAGCACGTCAGCTACAACGCCGGCTACACCAACGTCCACGAATACATCCCGTGGCGCACCCTCACCGGTCGCCAGCAGTTCTTCCAGGACCACCCGTGGATGCAGGCATTCGGCGAGCAGATGATGAGCTACCGGCCGCCGATCAACACCCGCACCGTGGATTACGTGAAGGGCAAGAAGTCCAACGGCAACCCGGAGATCGTCCTCAACTGGATCACCCCGCACCAGAAGTGGGGCATCCACAGCACGTACACCGACAACCTGATCATGCTCACCCTCAGCCGGGGCGGGCCCATCGTCTGGATCTCCGAAGTCGACGCGAAGAAGGTCGGCATCGAGGACAACGACTGGATCGAGTGCTTCAACGCCAACGGCGCCCTGACCGCCCGCGCGGTGGTCAGCCAGCGGGTCAAGGAAGGCATGGTGCTGATGTACCACGCCCAGGAACGCATCGTGAACGTGCCCGGCGCGGAAAGCACCAAGACCCGCGGCGGCCACCACAACTCGGTGACCCGCGTGGTGCTCAAGCCCACCCACATGATCGGCGGCTACGCCCAGCAGGCGTATGGCTTCAACTACTACGGCACGGTCGGCTGCAACCGCGACGAGTTCGTCGTGGTGCGCAAGATGGCCAAGGTCGACTGGCTCGACGGCACCGACGTCGGTGGCCTGGGCGGCGACGCCCTGCCGCAACCCCTGCCGCAAGATATCTGAGGAGTAAGGCCATGAAGATTCGTTCACAAGTGGGCATGGTCCTGAACCTGGACAAGTGCATCGGTTGCCATACCTGCTCGATCACCTGCAAGAACGTCTGGACCAGCCGCGAAGGCATGGAATACGCCTGGTTCAACAACGTCGAGACCAAGCCCGGCATCGGTTATCCGAAGGAGTGGGAGAACCAGGAGAAGTGGAAGGGCGGCTGGGTGCGCAACCCGGATGGCTCGATCAACCCGAAGATCGGCGGCAAGTTCCGCGTGCTGGCGAACATCTTCGCCAACCCGGACCTGCCGACCATCGACGACTACTACGAGCCGTTCGACTTCGACTACCAGAACCTCCACACCGCGCCGCTCGGCCAGCACCAGCCGGTGGCCCGGCCGCGTTCGCTGATCTCCGGACAGCGCATGGAAAAGATCGAGTGGGGCCCGAACTGGGAGGAAATCCTCGGTACCGAATTCGCCAAACGTCGCAAGGACAAGAACTTCGACAAGGTCCAGGCGGACATCTACGGCGAGTACGAAAACACTTTCATGATGTACCTGCCGCGCCTGTGCGAGCACTGTCTCAACCCGGCGTGCGCGGCCTCCTGCCCGAGCGGTGCGATCTACAAACGCGAAGAGGACGGCATCGTCCTCATCGACCAGGAGAAGTGCCGCGGCTGGCGGATGTGCATCAGCGGCTGCCCGTACAAGAAGATTTACTTCAACTGGAAGAGCGGTAAGTCCGAGAAGTGCATCTTCTGCTTCCCGCGCATCGAGGCCGGCATGCCGACCGTCTGCGCCGAGACCTGCGTGGGCCGCATCCGCTACCTCGGCGTGCTGCTCTACGATGCCGACCGCATCCATGAAGTGGCGAGCACCGCCAGCGAGCAGGACCTTTACGAGAAGCAGTTGGAAATCTTCCTCGACCCGCACGATCCGAAGGTCATCGCCCAGGCCCTGGCCGACGGCGTGCCGCAGTCGGTGATCGACGCCGCGCAGAAGTCGCCGGTGTACAAGATGGCGGTGGACTGGAAGCTGGCCCTGCCGCTGCACCCGGAATACCGCACCCTGCCGATGGTCTGGTACGTGCCGCCGCTGTCGCCGATCCAGAACGCCGCAGCGTCCGGCCAGGTGGCCATGAACGGCGTGCTGCCGGACGTGGACAGCCTGCGTATCCCGCTGCGTTACCTGGCCAACCTGCTCACCGCAGGCGACGAGAAGCCGGTCAAGCGTGCCCTCAAGCGCATGCTGGCGATGCGTGCCTACAAGCGCGCCGAGCAGGTGGAAGGACGCCAGGACCTCGCGGTGCTGGACGAGGTCGGCCTGAGTGTCGCCGAGGTGGAGGACATGTACCGCTATCTCGCCATCGCCAACTACGAAGACCGCTACGTGATCCCTTCCGCCCACCGCGAAGAGGCCATGAGCGACGCCTTCGCCGAGCGCTCCGGCTGCGGCTTCAGCTTCGGCAGCGGCTGCTCCGGCGCCTCGGACACCAACATGTTCGGCGCGAAGAAGGCCAACCGCCGCGACATCATCAAGACCGTCCAGTTGTGGGAGGACTGAGCATGCGCATCCTGAAAGTCATCTCCCTGCTGCTGGACTACCCCGGCGAGCTGCTGCGCGACAACCGCGACGAGCTGGCCGGCGTCATCACCGTGGCCCGCGAGATCAGCCCGACCCAGCGCACTGCGCTGGTCGGTCTGCTCGACGAGCTGGCCGACGGCGACCTGATGGACGTGCAGGAGCGCTACAGCGAGCTGTTCGACAAGGGCCGCGCGCTGTCCCTGCTGCTGTTCGAGCACGTGCACGGCGAGTCCCGCGACCGTGGCCAGGCCATGGTCGACCTGATGGCGCAGTACACCGAAGCCGGTTTCGCCATCGATGTGCGCGAGCTGCCGGACTACATCCCGCTGTACCTGGAATACCTGGCGACCCGCGACGACCTCGTGGCCCGCGAGGGTCTGGCCGACGTGGCGCATCTGCTGGCCTTGCTGGCGGCGCGCCTGGAGGAGCGCGAAAGCCCCTACGCCGCGTGCTTCCGCGCGCTGCTGCAGATCGCCGGCCAGCCGCTGGAGGAAACCCTGGCCGAACTGCGCGAGCAGGTCGCCGGGGAAACCCGCGACGACTCCCTGGAGGCCCTCGACAAGGTCTGGGAAGAAGAGCAGGTGAACTTCCTCCAGGCCAGCCAGCAGGAGCGCTGCAGCTCCATGGCCATGGGGCCGGGCAAGGCCCGCGAGGAAAGCGCGGTGCCGCTGCACTGGGTGGATTTCAAGCATGACGGGCAGGCCGCCGCGCTGGCCCAGGAGGTGCGTAATGTCTAAGTTGAATTTCCTGCTGTTCGGGGTCTATCCCTACATCGCCCTGGCCATCTGCCTGATCGGTAGCTGGGCGCGCTTCGACCTGTCCCAGTACAGTTGGAAGGCCGGCTCCAGCCAGATCTTCAACCGCACGGCGGCCGAGCAGCGCTATATGCGCATCGCCAGCAATCTGTTCCACGTCGGCGTGCTGTTCATCCTCGCCGGCCACTTCGTCGGCCTGCTGACCCCCGAGGCGCTGTACCACTCGGTGATCAGCACCGCCAACAAGCAACTGCTGGCGATGGTTTCCGGCGGCTTCTTCGGCACTCTCTGCCTGATCGGGCTGCTGATGCTGATCAAGCGCCGTCTCGGCGATGCGCGGGTGCGGGCCAACTCCAACCCCAGCGACATCCTGATCCTGTTCGTCCTGCTGGCGCAGCTGGTGCTCGGCCTGCTGACCATCGTCGCCTCCACCGGCCATCTCGACGGTTCGGTGATGGTGATGCTGGCCAACTGGGCGCAGTCCACCGTGACCCTCGATCCGGTGGCCGCCGCCGCCGCCATCGCGCCGGTCAGCCTGGTCTACAAGCTCCACGTGTTCCTCGGCCTGACCCTGTTCGTGCTGTTCCCCTTCACTCGCCTGGTGCACATCGTCAGCGCACCGGTGTGGTACCTGGGCCGGCGCTATCAGATCGTCCGCCAGAAGGGCTCCCGCCCGGTGGCGCCGCGTCCGGTCATGGCGCGTCGCGACGAGCGCGTGGAAAGTGCCGAACCGGGCTACGCCCCGGCCCCGACCCTGGTACGGGACAGCATCAACTGAGTCACGAAGGGGTGGATGAGGCGTTTCTGATCCGCCCCGCTCGATCACTTCAACGAAGAGGAATGCAGTCATGGCATGTGGATGTGGTGGTGGTAACGGCGGGCAGGGCGGCTGCGGCGGGCAGAAGCCCGTGACCGAAGCGGCCGAGGCCCCGGCGGTGCAGGAAGTGGTGCCGGAGCCGGCCCAGGAAGAACAAGCGCAGGAAACCGAGCCGGGCTCGGAGCAGTAACGGCGAAACAGGTGAAGCGGCAATGCCCTTCACCTGGCCAAGAATTCACAGGTGAGAGGTAAAGGTCATGGCATGCGGATGTGGTGGCGCGAATGCGGGGCAGGGGGGCTGTGGCGGGCATCAGCCTGCGGTCGAGGTCCCGGCTCAGACGCCGGTGGTGCGCGAAGTGCTGCTCGAGCCGGCGGTCGAAGCCGCGCCCGCCGCGGGGCCGGAACTGATCGCCAGCAGCGAGCAGGAATGGCCGCGGGTACGGGTGAACGGCGTGGCCATCGCGCCGGAAGCCATCGCCCAGGAGCTGCAATACCACCCGGCCGACAGCCGCGACGAGGCGGTCTATCTGGCGACCCAGGCGCTGGTGGTGCGCGAGCTGCTGCAACAGCGCATCGGCGAGCTGGGCCTGTTGGTGCGGCCCGAGGCCGGGGAAAGCGAGGAAGAGGCGGCCACCCGCTGCCTGATCGAACAGGAGGTGCAATTGCCGCTGGCCGATGACGTCGCCTGCCGGCAGTTCTACTACAGCAACAGCCAGCGTTTCCGCAGCGCGCCGTTGGTGGCCGCGCGGCACATCCTGCTGGCTTGCCCGGCGGACGATGCCGACGCCCGTGGCGAGACCCGCGAGCTGGCACTCGGTCTGCTCGAGGCGTTGTTGCAAGCACCGCAGCGCTTCGCCGAACTCGCCCGGCAGCACTCGGCCTGTCCGTCGAAGGAGCAGGGCGGGGCGCTGGGGCAGATCAGCAAGGGCCAGACCGTGCCCGAGTTCGAACGCCAGTTGTTCCGCCTGCCTGCCGGTCTCTGCCCGCAGCCGCTGGAAAGCCGCTACGGCTTCCACCTGGTGACGGTGGACCAGCGCATCGACGGCGAGCAACTGCCCTACGAGGCGGTCGCCACAGCGATCCGCAACGAACTGAACCAGCGCGTCTGGCAGATCGGCGTCGCCCAGTACATCAAGGGATTGATCGGTGCGGCCGATATCGAAGGTATCCATTTGCAGGGTGCGGATTCGCCGCTCCTGCAATAAAAAGCAGCTTGCCGCTCATAACCAGGCGAGACATTTCCATGGCCTCACTACTCGATGCCCACAACCGCCAGATTGATTACCTGCGCCTGTCGGTGACCGACCGCTGCGATTTCCGCTGTGTCTATTGCATGGCCGAAGACATGACCTTCCTGCCGCGCCAGCAGGTGCTGGCGCTGGAGGAGCTGGAGCGGGTGGCGAGAATCTTCGTCGGCCTGGGCGTGAAGAAAATCCGCCTCACCGGCGGCGAGCCGCTGGTGCGCAAGGGCATCGTCGGCCTCTGCGAACGCATCGCCGCCTTGCCCGGCCTGCGCGAACTGGTGATGACCAGCAACGGCTCGCAGCTCGGCAAGCTGGCCCGGCCGCTGGCCAAGGCCGGCCTCAAGCGCCTCAACATCAGCCTGGACAGCCTCGACCCGGAGCGCTTCCGTGCCATCACCCGCACCGGCGACCTGCGCCAGGTGCTGGCCGGCATCGACGCGGCGCGGGAAGCCGGCTTCGAGCGGATCAAGCTCAACTGCGTGGTGATGAAGGGCCGCAACGCCGACGAGGTGCCGGCCCTGGTGGACTACGCCGTGGCCAATGGCCTGGACATCAGCTTCATCGAAGAAATGCCCCTGGGCGCGGTCGGCCGCGACCGCGGCGAGAGCTTCTGCTCCAGCGACGAAGTGCGCGCCCTGATCGCCGAGCGCCACGCGCTGATCGACAGCGCCGAACAGAGTGGCGGTCCGGCCCGCTACGTGCGCCTGCTGGAACACCCGCAGACCCGCGTCGGTTTCATCTCACCGCACTCGCACAACTTCTGCGCCACCTGCAACCGCTTGCGTCTGACCGTGGAAGGCCGGCTGCTGCTGTGTCTTGGCCATGAGAACTCCATCGACCTGCGTGGCCTGCTGCGCCGCCATCCCACCAGCGACATACCGATCATCGACGCCATCCATGGCGCCTTGCAGCGCAAGCCGCTGCGACACGAATTTTCCTCCGCGGGCGAAGTGCAGGTGCTGCGCTTCATGAATGCCAGCGGCGGATAACCGGGCGGTTCTCCCTGACGTTTGGCCGCCGTGAGGCGGCTTTTTTTCGGGCGATCCAAGGGGCGGTGAGAACGGTAACCCGGTAGGGTCGAATTCATTCGACCAGGCGAGGCCACGCCATGGGCACCGTTGGTCGCATCGAGTCATCGGAGCGTGCAGGCGCCGTCTTGCTGGGCTGAGTCTTTTCTAGACTGAAACGTATCCACCCCGAGGAGGAAACGCCCGTGGCCATTCACCTCGATCACCTCATGGTGCCGGCTCATGACAAGCGGGCGTCGGCAAAGTTATTGGCCGGGCTGCTCGGGGTTCCTTGGTCGGAAACCGGCGTAGGCCCCTTCGTGCCCGTCTACCTGAACGACGGCCTGACCCTCGACTTCGACGAATGGAGCGGATTTTTCCCCCGGCTGCATTTCTGCTTCCGCGTCACCGAAGACGATTTCGACGCCATCCTCGCCCGCATCCACGCCATGGGTATCGACTACCGCAGCCACGTCCACGGCCCGGTCGACCGGCAGATCGACACCGAACACGGCGGTCGCATCGTCTACTGGAACGAGCCGGACGGGCATCATTGGGAACTGCTCACCGTCAGCTACGCACGCCAACCTGACGACACCTCGATGTCGTAGAGCGGATTTATCCACGAAGCGGCCTGTCGGCTATCGCGAATGAATTCGCTCCCACAGGAAGGTCCGATGCTTGTGTAGGAGCGAGCTTGCTCACGAATGGGTCTGCGTAGAAGCTTCGCCAGCAGAGCTGGCTCCTACGAAAAGCGGGTTGGTGTGGCCCGCACCTGTAGGAGCGGATTTATCCGCGAAGCGGCCTGTCGGCTATCGCGA
>NZ_MUJY01000143.1 GCF_002286785.1 Pseudomonas sp. PIC25
GAGGCTTATTCGGGCTACGGGAGGGAGGTATGGCGATGCTCCGCAGGCGAATGAATTCACCTCTACACGGGGCGACGAGCCTGTGCGAACAACCGCCCTCGCCCTCTGGGGACACGACTGCATGGGATGCAGGATGCCAAAGCCGAGGGCTGGGGGGACGCCTGGTTGTGAGGGGGAGTCGAGCCAGACGACTATCCTCGGCTCCACTGCGTGGCGTCACTCCACCTCACAACTGTGATCCGGGCCTGGGAACTCCCTTCACGCTGAGACAGTCTGTCAGAGGGTACCTGCCAAACGTGTCTCAAGGAGAGTGTTATGTTGCGCAAACTGCTAGCCGCTTCCCTGCTCAGCCTGGCCAGCGCGCCGCTGTGGGCCGCGGAGTGCTCGGTCGATGTCGAGTCCACTGACCAGATGACCTATACCACCAAGGCCATCGAGATCGACAAGGGCTGCAAGGAATTCACCGTCAACCTGAAACACACCGGGCAGTTGCCGAAAAACGTCATGGGCCACAACTGGGTACTGTCAACCGCAGCCGACATGCCCGGCGTGGTCAGCGACGGTATGGCCGCCGGCCTCGACAACAACTATTTGAAGCCGGACGACGCCCGCATCATCGCCCACACCAAGATCATCGGCGGCGGCGAGAGCGATTCGGTCAGCTTCGACGTGAGCAAGCTGGCGGCTGGCAACGAGTACATGTTCTTCTGCTCCTTCCCCGGCCACTCGGCCATGATGAAAGGCACCGTCACCCTGAAGTGAATCGATCGGATAGAAAAAAGAAAGGCCGCGTGAGCGGCCTTTCTGCTGATGGTCCTCAGCGGCACATGGGTGGGCCGCCCTCTCGGTTCCATCAATCAACGTACGTCACATGCTTGAGCATCAGGTTGGGGCGGCTCATGGCGTCGATGGCATCGATACGCTTGAGCATGTCCTTGACCTTGCCTTTGAAGGTTTCATCGTCCATATCGATCCAGTAGCGCGGGTCGCGGCCGGTGCGGCGGTCATGCTCGGCAGTGACCGGGTCGAGATGGCGATACTGCTCGTAGGAAGGTAGATCGGGCAGGGGGCGACTGGTATCCATAAAGTTCTGAAAAAAGTCCCAGAGGGCGCAGGGTAGCTGAGGGCTTCGATCCGGTGCGACCAGGGAGCCGAAGTTGATGACGATGTCACGGTAGCGGTGTGCCAGGTACAGCACGTTCATCGGC
>NZ_MUJY01000144.1 GCF_002286785.1 Pseudomonas sp. PIC25
ACAGCGCACTAAACTACCGCTCGCCTCGCGAGTTCAGGCGCTTGGCTGAGGCATCAACTTAACGGGGTGCCGGTGTCCGGTTTGAGAGGGGCAAGTCCACGACTATCTATTGTCCAAGCCGGAGAGTGGTGAGGGGGAGGTCGCATACAAACGTGTTGTGCGTACAGTGAAGTGGGAGGGTTGCGAGACTTGGCTTGTTTCCTGGTTCGACGAGAGCCTGCACGAAGAGGCAGCGGCGAAACGGGAGGTTGCGGCAATTCTCCAAGGATGGCGCAGCGATTCATCGCACTCAGTGGTGACCGGTGTTCCAAAGCTGGGCGAAATCGAAGGACAGTTGCCGGTGATGCCTGATCGAGAGGAGGTAGACGACCTCGCCAAGATGGGCATAGAGCAGTAGGTAGTCCGGTAGAAGGTATTCCCTTAGCTCCCCGTCGCCCAGTTTGCTACGTAGCCCCTCAATAGCCTGGCTCACTTCCACCGATCCGATTCGGCGGGCCATGAAGGAGCGGCCCATGTTGGGGAAACGTTCGAGATTGGGGAGAACGGTGCCGAGCAGGTCATCCAGCAGCTGATCGAAGGCATAAGCAGCATCCGCATCAGTCAGGAATCGCTCGATATCCTGCAGATTGCGCTCGAAGTTGGCGGTGAGATGAACCGGAATTCTGGCCGACACAGAGAGATCACTCGCTGCGACGGCGTTTCAATTCCTCGAGGGTGGTTCTGGCATCCTGGGTCCGGCCGGCCGCGACATCTTCCAGGCCACGACTGGCCTCGTTGATCAGTAGCAGGTGAATCCGTTCACGCTCCAGTTGGTGGTAATAATCCAGGCGTTCGGCATCGATGAGGGCAATGTAGCTCTCGCCATTCTTCGTGATGATCTTTTCGGCCCCAGCTTTAACCTGCTCGGCCAACTCGGAAAGACTGGCTCGGGCCTGGGAAAGGGGAACGATGTCACGTGCGCTGATGGCCATGTCTGCCTCGATTTGGTACAGAATTTTGTACATCTTAAGCAGGGCTTGAGCATTCGACCAGCGTGATGTTGCGTCGACCCGATAAGCTGTCGCTAAAGAGAAAAAGGCGCCCGGAAGGGCGCTAGACTTGCCCCTATCCAACCGTACTCTGCCCAACGATAGAGGAGTCCGTGCTGTTGAGACGCCTCGTCATCGCCTGGGAGCTTGGTCGGGGAGATATCGATGAAATGGCGGGGCCAGAAGAGCGATGACAATGTGAGCCCATGTGCCACTGGGTGTGCGTAGTGGCTATTTTAGTCACTCAGGGCGACTGTTTTTTCTGATTTATAAACTGACGGTGTGTCTGCATGCAGTTTTTCTGGGCTATATTTTACTCACCATGAGTGATCAAAATCCTGGAAAATTAAACCGGCTTCTGGCGGGCCTTGGTGATTCAACGTTGGTGACCACGCGCTGGCTACGCGAGCACGGCTATGCCAGCAATCTGGTTGCCCGCTATGTAGCCAGTGGCTGGCTGGAGTCGCCTGCCCGCGGCGTCTACCTTCGCAAAGGGGGGCATTTGTCGTGGCAGGGCGTCTTGCGTGCTTTGCAGGCTGACGAGGGTTTGTCGTTGCATGCGGGGGGGCGTTTCGCGCTTGCATGGCGGGGCCATGAGCACTACCTGCGGCTTGGAACGTCGGCGACCGTGACGCTCTATGGACCAGGGTCTCTTCCCGGTTGGGCCGGCAAGTTGCCGCTGAAGGAGCGTATCGTGGGTTGTGGCAAGGGGCCTTTCGATTTCCAGGCGCTGCGTTTTTCCGGCGAGTCGGCGGATGAAGCACTGCGTGAGAGGGGGCTTGAGCGCCTTTCCCACGACAGTGAGGCCCATGGCTTGGTGTTTGCCACACCTGAGCGGGCGATGCTGGAACTATGCGATGCTCCAGTGGATGCGGCCCTGGTCTATGAAGCGGATGCGCTCATGCAGGGCATGGCGAATCTGCGTCCCAAGCGGGTGGAAATGCTGTTGCGCCATTGCGTCAGCATCAAGGCCAAGCGCCTGTTCCTGGCGCTGGCGGAGCGACACGCTCATGCCTGGTTGCCCCATGTTTCCCTCGAAAATGTCGATCTCGGACGGGGTAAACGCGCCCTGGTGCCTGGTGGCCGCCTGCACCCGACCTATCACATCACCTTGCCGACGGACCTGGATGAACAACTGGGATAGACGTTATACGGACCGGGTGCAGCTACTGGTGGAGATCCTGCCACTGCTGGCCCAGGAGCCTGGCTTCGCGCTGAAGGGCGGGACAGCCATCAATCTCTTCGAGCATGACCTGCCACGCCTGTCTGTCGACATCGACCTGACTTGGCTGCCGGTGCATGACTATGACCATGATGTGCAGCAAATCGAGGCCGCCCTTGGGCGGCTGGCCGAGTCCCTGAGGGCTGTGCCACTCCGCCTGCAAGTGCAGACCTCTGCGGCGGAAGGTACGCGGGCCGTGACCAGGCTGATTGCCAGCCGCGGCCGGGCCCGTGTGCAGATCGAGACAACGCCGGTCATGCGCGGCGCGGTGCATCCGGTCCGGCAGATGCAGGTGAGTTCCCGGGTGGAGGAGGTCTTCGGTTTCGCTTCTGCACAAGTGCTGGATTTCGCGGACCTCTACGCCGGCAAGATGGCGGCGGCGCTGTCCCGGCAGCACCCGCGGGACCTGTTCGACCTGGGGGCGATGCTGGCGGACGAGAGAGCCGACGAGCGCTTGTGGCGGACCTTCCTGGTCTACCTGACCTGTAGCCCCAAGCCCGCCTGGGAGATGCTGGAACCAGGTGAACCGCAAGGCTTCGAGGAGACCTTCAGGGCGCATTTCGATGGGATGACCGCAGAGCCGACGAGCGTTGGCGAATTGCTGGAAAATAGGGCGCAATTGCTGTCTCGTATTGCGGTTTGGCTTGATGCGCCTTCGCGGGCATTCCTGGAAGCGGTGGAAAATGAACGTCTGGATTTCGGGCTTATCGGGTTGCCTCAGGCGGTGGATCTACCAGGCGTCCGGAGAAAGCTGCAAAACCTGAGGCAGCGCTCTGAAGCCAAGCGCAGGGCCGATCGCCAGCAGCTTGACGAGGTCTTGGAGCGGATTACTCGACGGACTGGTTAGTCGAGAAGAACTCCATTCTCGCCCTTCATGGTGGTCGCCAGCCTTACCTTCCTGCGGCAAGGAACCGTGCTATCAGAGGGCACTTCGGTGGAGAGACGACGTTGCCGCTTTTCTGGCGATGAGACGCTACACACGGAAGCGCATGAGAACTCGACCGCAAAAGTCGCAGTTGGGCATTGCCGAGAACATTTAGTGATGTCAAATTGATATTCTTGGGTGGATCACGAATAAATTCAGTGTCTGGTTGGTTTGCCAAGCCTACCGAAGTTCGTGTTCATGTTTACAAGCGGGCGGCGAAGTTACCAACTTCGGCCACGTTGGCACTGGGGTAAGTGCTGAAGTGGATACGGATTTTTGAATTCAACATATAGGGAATTGAAAAATGTCAAAATGGATGAAACTTCTATTGCTCGCACTGGCGGCCGGCTGTGCCTTGGCGCTCTTTTGGGGGGCCTATAGCGATGAAAGAGTCTATTCGGAAAATGGCAAGACAGCAGTCATCAATCCAAATGTTGAGTTCAGTGTCGAAAGGAAAGCGGGGACGAACAAAGAGGCCATTCTGGCGCACATGTCCTATGTGAATCAGGGTGGGGAAACGGTGAAGTTCAAGCGATACCTTTCCAAGGATGTCATCGAGAAACTGGCGGCAGGAACGCCTGTTTACGTCGAATACATTCCTGGCGAATGGAACATGGAGCGCATCCAGGGCCAGAAGAATCAAACGGCGATCTTTGCGCTTGCCTTCCTGGCCTGTGTCGTGGGTTTCGCTTATGTCGCCCGGAAACCGTCGGACCCGGAGTCTGAAAGTGTATCGACGCCTCTGTGGTTGGCCTGGCTGATTCGGGGTGGGCTGCTCATGCTGGCAGTCGGTGGCACGCTGGGTGGTGGAGCGGGGATGTTGTCTGCCAGCCGCGGCATGACGGATGTGATCCTTCTTTTCGTTGGGCTCGCTTTCACCTGGGTATTCGTTCGTTCCTTGAGAATGGAATGAGCAAATCCCTGCACCGCTCAAGACCAGGAAATGACCTGAACGTGACGTTATGGCTATGGATGACGCCAACGTGGCTGCCCAACTGGACATGATTTCTTATTCACACAGTTTCGAGGAGTTGGTGCGCGTCCGCTCGAAGGCGCATACCGGTACTGCTCTTTACAAGCAGATAGTTCCGGGGGCTCGAACGGGATGAGGCAACTGACAAAGACTCCCACGTCCAATGGATTGTGCTTCGCGGCAGGTACCTTGATTCATACCAAAGAAGACCTCAAGCCAATTGAGGAAATCCAGGTCGGCGACTGGGTGCTGTCGCAACCGGAGGAAACAGGGGAGCAGGCCTATAAGCGTGTCACCCGGACGGTGCGGCATGAGGATAAGGCAGTCTATCGGATTAAATGTCATAAGTTTGATGGCGATAGGAATGTTTATCAAAGACTTATCGTTACGGGAAGCCATCCATTTTATGTTGTAGGTCAGCATAAAGATGAGTGGGAGGACCAAGAGTACTGGGACGCTATGCCCAAATATACGGGGTGGCGACGTGCGGACCTGCTAACCGACAGAGACATTGTCCTCCTTGCGAGCGGTGAAACAATTTATATTTCTGCGGTCGATCCTGTCTGGAGAACGAAGCAAACCGGAATTGGCTGGATCGCTACTAGTCGTGATTCGGAAGTTGGGTATTTAATTGATTTGCGCGAGGGGGGGGTGTTTGAAGATTACAAAAATTGTGTTCTCCATGATTTTTCCCCTGAAGATGGGTTTGGCATCCGACATGAAAGTCCCGATGCCGAAGAGGAGTGGACCTATAAGTGTGCGGTGTATAATTTCGAAGTAGAGGACTTCCACACGTACTACGTGGGGGAGCTGGGCGTTTGGGTCCACAACGCCCATGGCTTCGAACATTCACTGAAGCCCCTGAGCCCGTCGGCGGGGAAGGCGACAGCCTCAGCGGATGTTGAGGTCGGTTCCACGCCAGCGGATACGCACGGCAGCCCAGCGCGGGCAGGCAAGCCCGGCCGATGGCGTCGTTGGCGCGAGAATGCGCGGTGGTCGTGGCTCGCCGTGCTGCTGGGCGCCATGAGTGCGCAGGCGCAGCCGCTGTCTCTCTCGGATTTGCTGGAGCGTGCCCGTGCCAGCGAGCCCACCTTCCTGGGGGCCAAGGCCGCGGTTTCGACCGCACAGGCCCGGGAGGACCAGGCGTTCGGCGCGTTGCTGCCACAGCTCAGTGCGAGCGCCGGTACACATGCCAATTCCCGCAATTACGAGACGCGCGACGATGTTACGCCCAGGGCCAGCGATGAATACAACAACCACTCGACGCAGATCAGCCTGACGCAGCCGCTCTGGCGCCCCGCCGACGTGGCGGGCCTGAAGCAGGCCAAGATCATGGTGGCGCAGGCCGAGTACCAACTGACCGCCGCGGAGCAGGAACTGGCGGCGCGCCTGGTGGAGGCCTGGTTCGACCTGCTTGCGGCGCGGGATGCGAAGGCCTTCGCCGACCAGCAGGTGGCCGCGTTGGACCAGCAATGGCGGGTGTCGGCTCGCGCGGAGGAGCTGGGCGCCGGAAGCCATCCTCAGACCGAGGAGGCGTTGGCCAAGCTGGAGCAGGCCAAGGCGGACGCCGCCGTCGCCGAGACGGACATCGAACTCAAGCGTGCCGCCATGGAGCAATGGGTCGGCCCGTTGCCGGAATTCACATTGCCGCACCTGAACGGTTCCGTGGCGCTGATAGACCCGGCAGCGCAGGCGTTGGACGTCTGGCTGCAAGAGGTGGAGGCAGGCAACCCCTCCGTGCTCGCCGCGCGGCAGGCCTACGAGGCCGCCGAGGCCGAGGTGCGCAAGCAGCGGGCCGGGCATTCTCCCACCTTGGACCTGGTGGCCAGCTATGGCAAGAACAGCCAGGCGGTAGGTGGTTTTCCCGGGCAGGCCGGGTATGACATCAAGCAGGGCAGCATCGGCGTGCAATTGAACGTGCCGCTCTACTCAGGCGGTACCCAGTCGGCCAAGGTGGCCGAGGCATTGGCCCAGGAGGAGCGGGCCAGCCAGGAGGTCGAGGCCGCCCGGCGTTCCGCCGTGCTGGCGGCCAAGCGCGCCTGGTTCGCCTGGCGAGGGGCGGTGGCCCGCGCGGCGGCGGGCGCCCAGAGCATTCGCGCGGCGCGTGCGGAGTTGGCCCGTGCCGGCCGGGGCAGCGAACGAGGCCTGCAGACCCGCCTGGAGACTTTGCAGGCCGAGCAGCAATTGCGTGCTGGCCAACGCGATTTCTGCAAGGGGCGCTACGACCAGATCGTCTCGCTCATCCGCCTCAAGGCCGCGGCGGGAACCTTGCTGTTGAGCGACGTCACCGGGATTGACGGGCTGCTGGTACCGCTGCGTGAAGCCGCTGATCCCGAGCCGCGGGTTCACATCGCCGAAGCGGGGGATCGATGATGAATACGGTCGTTGATTCCGCCTCCATCGATCCGGGGACATTGGCCCGGGACGCCGCGGCCGACTGGGAGGCCTTTGCGGCCTCACGAACGGCCGAGGCAAGGTGCCGTGCCTGGCTGGCGCTGGTGTGTGGCCGTTTGCCAGCCATACGGGCGGGCGCCATCTTGATCGAGAACCCGGCGGACCACAGCTACGGACCGGTGGCCGTGTGGCCGAAGGCGGGGCCTGAGCTGGGACGTTTGGGTGCGGTGGTCGAATCGACATTGCAGATGCGCCAGGGCGTGGTGAAGGCGGGTCCGGACGGAGCGGTGCACCTCGGTTATCCGCTGCGGATAGACGATCGAGTCGTCGGGGTGGTGGCGCTGGAATCCTCGGTCTCCGAACGCGAGGCTCCCGCCCTGCTGCGGGAAGTCCACTGGGGCGCGGCGTGGTTGGTGGACATGCTGGCGAGCCGGGAGCGAATCGATGCCACCCAGGGACGCGAGCGATTGGGGTCCGTGCTGGAGGCGGTGGCGGCTGCTCTGCGTCATGGCCAGAAACTCCAACAGGCGATGTTCGAACTCGCCAACGCGCTGCGTGTGCACCTGAGCTGCGCCCGTGTCGCCATTGGCCTGGTGGAGCAGGCGACGGTCCGGCTCGTTGCCCTGTCGGATGCCGCCTCTTTCGACAAACACACGTCCCTGGTCAAGAGCTACCAGAAGGCCATGGACGAAGCCTACGATGCACACCGCATCGTGCAGTCGCCAGCGCCGCAGGGGGCGGAGGAGGGCAACGCACCGTTGCATGACGCATTGCGTGCGATGTCGGGTGCCGGTGCGGTGTTGTCCTATCCGCTGGTGGTAGGCGCCCGATGCGTGGGCGTCATTACCCTGGAGCGGGAAAACACGCGCTTCACCGAACAGGATCGGGTCTGGCTGGACGCCTTCGGCGCCCTGGCGGCGCCCATCGTCGAGCAGAAGCGCTCGGCCGAGCGGGGCGTGCTGCGCCGTCTGGGCGATGACCTGCGCAGCGTTTTCGAGAAACTGTTCGGGCCACGCCACCTGACCTGGAAGGTGGCCACGGCCGCCGTGCTGTGCACGGTGGCGCTGTTGGTGCTGGTACCCATCGACTATCGGGTGTCGGCCAAGACCGTGGTGGAAGGCGAAGTGCAGCGGGTGGTGGCGGCGCCGTTCGATGGTTTCATCGGGGCCGCCCATGTGCGTGCGGGCGATACCGTGAAGAGCGATCAGCTTCTGGCCCGGCTCGACGACCGCGACCTGCGCATCGAAGAGGCCCGCTGGTCGAGCGAGCGCGACCAGTACGAGAACCGGCTGCGCGAGGCCACCGCCAACCATGACCTCACGGCCATGGAAGTGGTGGGGGCGCAACTGCGCCAGGCATCGGCGCAACTCCGGCTGGTGACGGAGAAAATCTCCCGTGCGCAACTGACCGCGGCCTTCGATGGCGTGGTGGTATCCGGCGATCTGAGCCAGCAGATCGGCGCACCGGTGGAAGCCGGCAAGACGCTGTTCGAGATCGCCCCGCTGCATAGTTACCGGGTCATCCTCCAGGTGGACGAACGCGAGATCCGCCATGTGCAGGTGGGTCAATCCGGCCGTCTGGTGATGACCGGCATCGCCGGCGAACCGATGCCGTTCCAGGTGGCCAAGGTGACGCCGGTGGCGACCGCACAGGACGGACGGAACTTCTTCCGGGTCGAAGCCGACCTGGCCGACGCCTCGCCGCGGTTGCGGCCAGGCATGGAGGGCGTCGGGAAGATCGAGGTTGGCAGCCGTTCGCTGTGGTGGTCGATGACCCACGGCTTCAGCGATTGGCTCACCTTGTGGTTGTGGACCTGGATGCCATAGGTGAGCCATGACGCGTAGTCTGTTCAGCTCCTCCTGGCACAGCGTTGCCGATTTGCGGCCGCGCCTGGCAGCCCAGGCGCGGATCGAACGGCATGTGTACCGCGGGCAGGTCTGGTACGTGGTGCAGGACCAGAGCGGCGGGCGCTATCACCGGCTGTCGCCTGCGGCCTACGCTCTGGTTCGCGCCATGGACGGTTCACGCACGGTCCAGGCGCTGTGGGAACAGGCCAACGCCACCGGCACGGGCGATGCCTGTACCCAGAACGACATCGTGGACCTGCTGGTGCAACTGCATGGCGCCGATCTGCTGCAGGCCGACACCAGCCCGGACTCATCGGCGCTGTTCGAGCGCTACAAGCAGAGGCGCCGGATGACCTGGAAGCAGTACCTGCTCAACCCGATGAGCCTGAAGCTGCCCTTGGTGGACCCCCACGACTTCCTGGATCGCTGGGCGCCGCGTCTGGCCTGGTGCTTCGGGCGCCTGGGTCTCGCGCTATGGCTGGCGGTGGTGCTGCCTGCCCTTGTGCTGGCCGGGCAGCATTGGAGCGAACTGACCCACAACCTCTCGGAGCAGGTGCTGTCGTCGAGCAACCTGCTGGTGATGGTGCTGGTATTCCCGGTGGTCAAACTGCTGCACGAGCTGGGGCATGCGTTCGCGGTGCGCGTGTGGGGCGGGACGGTACGCGAAGCGGGAGTGATGCTGCTGGTCTTCGCGCCAGTGCCCTATGTCAACGCTTCGGCGTCGGCGGCGTTCCCATCCAAATGGCGACGAGCCGTGGTGGCCGCCGCCGGCATGCTGGTGGAGGTGTTCATCGCCGCATTGGCGTTGTACGCCTGGCTGCTGATCGAGCCGGGCGTGGCGCGCGCCGTGGCCTACAACGTGATGGTGGTGGCTGGCGTCTCGACCCTGGTGGTCAACGGCAATCCGCTGCTGCGCTACGACGCCTACTACATCCTGTGCGATCTCATCGAGATTCCCAACCTGGCTCAGCGCGGCCAGAAGTACCTGACCTATCTGTGGGATCGCTACGTGTTCGGCGCGCATGACGTGCAGGCGCCGCCGGAGACGGCCCCCGAGAAGCGCTGGCTGGTCTGCTACACACCGTTGGCCTGGTGCTACCGAGTGTTCGTCACCCTGTCGATCATCCTTTTCGTGTCCGGGGAGTTCTTCATCTTCGGCACCTTGATCGCCTTGTGGGGGCTGGTGACCTTGATCGCCGTGCCGCTCTGGAAAGCCTGGCGGCATGTGACCCGCAGCCCGGGACTCCAGCGTCGCAGAGCCCAGGCTGTGCGCCTGAGCCTTGCCTTGGTGGCCGGCATCGCCGTGGTGGCCTTCATCGTGCCGATGCCGCTGTACACCCGTGCGGAAGGTGTGGTCTGGCTGCCCGATCAGGCCATCGTGCGCGCGGGCGGCGATGGGTTCTTCGTGCGCTGGCATGTCGAGCCGGGTTCACGGGTGCGCAAGGGCGACGTGCTTTTCGAACAGGAGGACCGCCAGCTCGCGACCGAAATCGAGGTGGCGCACGCCAAAGTGGACGAGGCCCAGGCGCGTTTCCTGGCGGAGGCGTTCACCGATCCGGTCAAGGCCCGCGTGAGCGAACGGCAGTTGCAGCAGGAGCAGGCGATACTGGCCAAGCTCGAGGAGCGAGCGGCGCGCCTGCTGGGCCGGGCGGAGACCGACGGCATTCTGGCCGCCGCGCAAGCGCAAGACCTGCCGGCACGTTATCTGAAGAAGGGCGAGGTGATTGGCCACGTTCTCGCCAAGGATTCCCTGGTAGCCCGCACGGTGGTATCTCAGGACGACATCCACCTGGTTCGGGCTTACTTCCAGGGGGCTGAGCTGCGCCTGGCCGACAGCATCCGTCATGCCGCGCCGGTATCGCTGATCCGCCCGCCGGCGGGCGGGGTCGATGAACTGCCTACCCCGGCGCTGGGATTGTCAGGAGGCGGAAGGATTCCAACGTTGCCCAGTGATCCAAACGGCGTAAAGACCGTCGAGCGCGTGTTCCTGGTGGATCTGGCCCTGCCAAAGGAACTCCCCCCGGCGGCGTTCGGAGAGCGCGTCTACGTACGCTTCGACCACGGCTGGGAGCCGCTGGCCTGGCAGGGGCTGCGCCGCCTGCGGCAACTGTTCCTGGGGCGTTTCGGTGTCTGACGCACGTGCATTGCTGATCGGCCGCGGCATCGAAGTGGCCGATGGCGCGTACCTCGAGCGTGCCGACCGGCCGGTGCACGCGGTGGAAGAGTGGTTACGCGCCTGGATGACGCTTTTCGGCGGCACGGCTCGTCGTACCGGCCGCTTCGTGCGGCGGGTCAATGCGCTGGAAGCGCAGGTACAGGCCCAGGATGACGATGGCCTGCGCGGCGCGATGCGGGAGGTTGCCGCTCGCCTGCAGACTCAGGGGCTGCAAGAGGAGTGGGTGGCGCAGTCTTTCGCCCTGGTGCGCGAGGCGTCGCGCCGCATCCTGGGCATGCGTCACCACGACGTGCAATTGCTGGGCTCCTGGGTGTTGCTGCAGGGGCGGATCGCCGAAATGGCGACCGGCGAGGGCAAGACCCTGGCCGCCACCCTGGCGGTATGTACGGCCGCCGCCGCCGGTGCCGCCGTGCATGTGGTGACGGTCAATGACTACCTTGCCGAGCGGGATGCGGAAGACAACGCGCCGCTTTATGCCTTCTTCGGCCTGAGCCTGGGCGTGGTGAAGCAGGATATGCCGATCGACGAGCGTCGCCAGCAGTACGCGCGCGACGTGGTCTACGTGTCGAACAAGGAGCTGACATTCGACTACCTCAAGGATCGCATCGCCCTGGGAGACATTTCCGATGCGCAGCTTAAGCTACGCCGTTTGCGAGGCGGCATGGCCGCGCCGGTTTCGCTGCTGAGGGGGTTGCACCTGGCGATCGTGGATGAGGCGGATAGCGTCCTGATCGACGAGGCCCGCACGCCGCTGATCATTTCCGAGACCCTGCCGGACGACCTGGACGAGGCCGTCTACCACGAAGCAATCGAACTCGCCGGGCACCTGGAGAGGGATCGCCACTACCTCCAGGGCCGTGACCGCGATATCTGGCTCACCCCGGCGGGAGAGGCCGAAGTAGCGCAACTGGTGGCAGACCGGGGCGGTGTCTGGGTTTCGCCGCTGTGGCAGAAGGAACTGATTGGAAAGGCGCTGTCCGCACTGCATCTGTTCCATCGCGACCAGCATTACATCCTGGCAGGGGACAAGGTGCAGATCGTCGATGAATCCACGGGCCGGGTGATGCCTGACCGGACCTGGGAACGAGGACTGCACCAGATGATCGAGGCCAAGGAAGGGTGCGAGATTTCCGGGCAGCGTCGCACGCTGTCGCAGATCACCTACCAGCGCTTCTTCGGCCGTTATCTGCTCCTGGGCGGCATGACCGGTACGGCCAGGGAGGTGGAGCCGGAGCTGAAGCGGGTTTACGACCTCTCGGTGACCCGGATTCCGACACACAAGACACCCCGGCGGAAACGCCTACCGGACCGGGTGCTTCGTACCTCCGATGAGCGCTGGGCCGCCGTAGCGGACAGGGCGCGGGAAGTGGCGGGGCAGGGGCGTTCAGTCCTGATCGGAACGCGCTCGGTGGAGGCCTCGGAACACCTGAGCCGGCTGTTCGATGAACGGGGCACGATGCACACCGTGCTCAACGCGCGCCAGGACGAAACCGAAGCAGAGGCGGTGGCGCAGGCGGGACAGCCGGGACGGATCACGGTGGCCACCAACATGGCTGGCCGCGGCACCGATATCAAACTGGCCCCGGCGGTTGAGCAGGCCGGCGGTTTGCACGTGATTCTGACCGAGTTCCACGAGAGCGCCCGGGTGGACCGGCAACTGTTCGGGCGCTCTGCGCGACAGGGCAACCCGGGCTCCGTGGAGGCCATTGTCAGCCTGGAAGACGAGTTGTTCCAGCGCTTCGTCCCGTCCTGGTTGCGCGCCATGCTGACCGTCCGCTTGAACTCCGGCACTCAGCCGGGCAGCCGTTTTTTCCGCCGCGTGGTGACGTTTGCCCAATCCCGTGCAGAGGCACGGGACAGGCGGGTCCGCTTGGACACCCTCCGGCGCGATCGCCAATGGCTGCGCGCACTGGGCTTTGTTGGTGGGCACAGGAAATGATGGGGTTTGTAAGCTGGATGGGTAGCGCAGGGGGCAAGCATTCAGACACGCCGAATGGCCAAGTCTCTCTCGCCACTGATGCTGAGGTGCTTGGCTTCTATCGCGCAACACCACTACCTCTCAATTTGCCGGATATCCAGCACGGCCCAGACCTCCAGCCCCTGCTTCCGGACGGCTTTTTCCGCTTCGAGTTGGGCCTCGAGCGAGCTCATGGAACTGGATTTGTGTTCGAACCGGAAGGGCAGGCCGCCTCCCGGTTTGCGAACGCTCAGCTCGACCAGCATGTAGCGGATCGGAATAGGGGATTTGATGCGGGACTTCGTGGGTTCCGGGCTTGTAGCAAGACCCAGGGCTTTGCGCATTTCGTCTTCGGTAAAGGAGTTCGATGGCACGTAAGGACTCCAAGGATTGTTGTGGGAGGGCTCTACCCCATGAACACTCCTTCAGCTTGGTGTGTGAGCTTACTCGAAAGTGTCCGTGCTAACGGGGTAGAACCCGGGTAGCGGAGCTCTTACTGGACTTGCCCCTCTCAAACCGGACACCGGCACCCCGTTAAGTTGATGCCTCAGCCAAGCGCCTGAACTCGCGAGGCGAGCGGTAGTTTAGTGCGCTGT
>NZ_MUJY01000145.1 GCF_002286785.1 Pseudomonas sp. PIC25
AAGCCCGGCCCGCCGATGCCCAGGCTTCGCGACGCTTCTGGCAGCGACGGACGGATTCGCGCCAGGCTGCTTTCCAGCGGTCCGTAGGCCACCGCCATGAAACGGATCAAGTAGGCCAGCAGCAAGGCGGCCAGACTGCCCAGCAACAATGGCTTGCCGGAGCCGCCGAGCCAGGTGGATAACGGGATCACCAGCTCACGGTCGAGGTAGCTGAACGCCCACATGATCGCCACCGCCAGCACCGACCCGGGTAGCGCATAGCCGAGATTGGCCAGCCCGACCGCCGACCGGATCGACCGGGTCGGTGCCAGGCGGCGGGCGAATGCCAGCAGCAAGGCGACGCCCACGGTAATCGCCGCGGCCGTGCCGCCGAGGTAGAGGGTATGCAGGATCAGGCCGGTGTAGCGTTCGTCCAGGTCGAAACGGCCGCGCTGCCAGAACCACACCAGTAGTTGCATGACCGGAATGACGAACGCACAGAGGAAGACCAGCCCGCACCAGGCGCTGGCCGCCAGGGCCTTGAAACCGCGCAGGTGGTACAACGCCTTGCCGCGTGGCCGCTCGTTGGCCGGGCGTGCCGCTCCCCGGGCCCGGTGCTCGCCATAGAGCACCAGCATCACAGCCAGCAGCAGCAGACTGGCCAATTGCGTCGCGCTGGACAGGCTGAAGAAGCCGTACCAAGTCTTGTAGATAGCGGTGGTGAACGTATCGAAATTGAACACCGATACGGCACCGAAATCCGCCAGGGTTTCCATGATAGCCAGGGCCAGGCCGGCACCGATGGCCGGGCGCGCCATCGGCAGGGCGACGCGCCAGAATGCCTGCCAGGGCGACTGACCGAGCACGCGCGCCGCCTCCATCAGGCCCTTGCCCTGGGCGAGAAAGGCGGTACGGGCGAGCAGGTAGACGTAGGGGTAGAACACTAGCACCAGAACCGTGATCACTCCGGCAGTGGAGCGGACACGCGGCAGGCGCAGGCCGCTGCCGAACCACTCGCGCAGCAGGCTTTGCACCGGGCCGGCGAAATCCAGCAGGCCAACGAAAACGAACGCCAGCACGTAGGCGGGAATGGCGAACGGCAGCATCAGCGCCCAGTCCAGCCAGCGCCGCCCGGGAAATTCGCAAAGACTGGTGAGCCAGGCCAGACTCACGCCGAGCACGGTCACACCGCAGCCGACGCCCAGCACCAGCACCAGCGTGTTGCCCAGCAGGCGCGGCAGCTGGGTATCCCAGAGGTGCGCCCAGATTTCACGGTCCACCGTATGCCAGGACAGCACCAGCACGCTCAGCGGCAGCAATACCAGGGCTGCGATGGCAAAGGCGATGGGATACCAGCGGCGCTGGGCAGGATGGGCCACGAAAGGGTCCTCGGAACACGAAAATGACAACGCCCCGACCAGGCGGGGCGTCGAAGTAAAACAGGCGCAAGCTGCAAGCTGCAAGCTGCAAGCTGCAAGCTGCAAGCTGCAAGCTGCAAGCTGCAAGCTGCAAGCGAATCAGTGTGAGGGAGGAGCTGGCGCCATCGTTAAAGCACCTACCGCTTCTACTTGCCGCTTGTGGCTTGCAGCTTATTTAGTTCCAACCCGCCCGATCCATCAGCTTGATGGCTTCGGCCTGACGCTTGCCGGCCACTTCCACCGGGATGCTGTCGGCCTTGAAACTGCCCCAGGCGGCGACTTCTTCGGAAGCCGGCACTTTCGGGTTGGCCGGGAATTCCTGGTTGAGGCCGGCGAACAGGCCCTGGGCCTCTTCGCTGGTCATCCACTCGAGCAGCTTCTGCGCAGCCTCGGCATGGGGCGCATGCTGGGTCACGCCAGCGCCGGACAGGTTGACGTGCACGCCACGGTCGGCCTGGTTCGGCCAGAACAGGCGCACTTTCAGGTCCGGCTGCTGCTTGTGCAGACGGCCGAAGTAATAGGTGTTGACCAGTCCAACATCGCATTGGCCGGCATCGATGGCCTGCAACAGGGCGGTATCGTCGGCGAAGGGATCGGTCGCCAGGTTGTTCACCCAGCCCTTGAGGATTTCCTCGGTCTTGGCCGCGCCATGGGTTTCGATCAGGGTAGCGGTCAGCGATTGGTTGTAGACCTTCTTACTGGTCCGCAGGCACAGACGGCCTTCCCAGTTCTTGTCGGCGAGGGCCTCGTAGGTGGACAGCTCTTCCGGCTTCACCCGCTCGGTGGAGTAGGCGATGGTCCGCGCCCGCAGCGACAAGCCGGTCCAGGCGCCGCTGGTGGCACGGTACTGGGAGGGGATATTGGCTTCGATGACCGGAGACTTGAGCGGCTTGAGCACGCCTTCCTGCTCAGCTTGCCAGAGGTTGCCGGCGTCCACGGTGATCAGCATGTCGGCGGGCGTATTGGCGCCTTCGGCTTTCAGGCGCTCCAGCAGCGGGGCTTCCTTGTCGGTGATGAACTTGACCTTGACGCCGGTCTTGGCGGTGTACTGGTCGAAGACCGGCTTGATCAGCTCATCGATGCGCGAGCTGTACACCACGATCTCGTCGGCGGCCTGGGAAATGCCCGACAGGGCGGTGAGCGCGACAACGGCGAACACACTCTTCTTCAACGACATGGAATGGCCTCTCGCTTCGTTATTATCGGACTGAATGATAGTGAATGGCATTTAGCCTCTCAACCGATGATAAGTCGCAAGTGCAACCAAGTATTGCTTCAGAGCAATAGTCCGCGCGGTGGCGCTCAGGCGCGCGCCAGCTCCGGCAGGTCTCCCGACAGGCCGAGCGCCTGGCGCACGAACAGGGCCTTGGCTTCTGGCAGGCCGTCGACCCAGTTGAGCCCGGCGTTGCGCGCCCAGCGCACCGGCAGCGGATCGGCCTGGAACAGCCGCTCGAACCCCTCCATCGCCGCCATCATCGCCAGGTTGTGCGGCATACGGCGCCGCTCGAACCGGCTCAGGACCCGCACATCGGCCAAACGCTCACCGCGCTCCAGCGCGTGTAGCAGAACTTCGCCCAGCACCGCCACGTCGAGGAAACCCAGGTTCACGCCTTGGCCGGCCAAGGGATGGATGGTGTGGGCGGCATCGCCGATCAACGCCAGTCCGGGTTCGACATAGCGCTTGGCATGGCGCTGGCGCAGCGGAATGCACAGGCGCGGATCGGCCTGCCGCACCTCACCCAGTCGCCACTCGAACGCCTTGCCCAGCTCACGACAGAACGCCGCCTCGTCCAATGCCATCAGGCGACCCGCCTCGCCGGGAGTGGCCGACCAGACGATCGAGCACCAGTGCTCATCCTCGCCCTGCATCAGCGGCAGGAAGGCCAGCGGGCCATCGTCGGTGAAACGCTGCCAGGCGGTACGCTGGTGGGGCTGCTCGCAGCGCACGCTGGTGACGATGGCGTGGTGCAGGTAATCCCATTCGCGGGTCGCGCAGCCAGCCAGCCGGCGCACGGCGGAATTGGCGCCGTCGGCGGCGATCAACAGGGGCGTGCGCAACTGGCGCCCGTCGGCCAGGGTCAGCAGCCAATCGTCGCCAGAGCGGCGCAACTGTTCGAGACGAGCATTGGGCAACAGGCCGATGCCGCTGTCGTGCAGACGATCCAGCAACGCATCCTGTACTACCCGGTTCTCGACGATATGGCCCAGCACCTCGGCGTGCACACTGGCAGCGGAGAAATGGATGCTCCCGGTGCCGGAACCATCCCAGACCTGCATTTCGCCATAGGGGCTGACGCGCCGGGCGGCCATACCCTGCCAGGCACCGAGGCGTTCGAGAATCCGCTGGCTGGCGGCCGACAGTGCACTGACCCGTGGTTCGAATGCCGCCTGCCGGTCGAAGGCCTTGACGCTCAGCGGTCCGCCATCCAGTAGAAGGATGTCCAGTCCGCTGTGCTCCAGGGCAAGGGCCAGGGCGCTGCCGACCATACCGGCGCCGACGATGATCAGATCCGCTTGCATGTTCATTCCTTACACGGCCTGCCCGGCCCGCCGCAGCAACCGTACATAGAGAGTGTTCGGCACTCGCGTGCCCGCTTCCGCCCGTTCTGCCTTTTTCAATCGACGCGCGTTCCCAGCCCCATGGCCTGGCGAGCGAACCAGCGCTTGGCCGGCGGCAGCAGGTCGAGACCGAGCAGGCCGAGATTGCGCCCGGCGGCGAGAAGAGGCTCGCCATTGGAGAACAGGCGGGTTACGCGGTCGGAGAAGCCAACCGTGAGCTCCTGATCCAATTGCTGGCTGTCGCGGTACTGCTGCAGGGTGGCGAAGTCACCGAGCGGTTTCTGGCTCTGCAGGAGCGTTTCGGCCAGCGCCAGGGTATCGCGCAGGGACAGGTTGTAGCCCTGCCCGGCAATCGGATGCAGGCTGTGCGCGGCATTGCCCAACACCACCAGATGCGGACGCACCTGTTCCTGGGCTTCGATCAGCGACAGCGGGTAGAGATGGCGCACGCCGACCTGGCGGAAGGCGCCGAGGCGATAACCGAACCCCTGCTGCAACTCGGCTAGGAAGGCCGCGTCGTTCAGCCCCATCAAGCGGCCGGCATCGGATGCGGGACGGGTCCAAACCAGGGCACAGCGATTCTCCGGCAACGGCAGCAGCGCCATGGGCCCTTCGTCGGTGAAACGCTCGAAGGCCTGGCCGCGATGCGCCTCGCTGGGGGTGACGTTGGCGATCAGCGCGCTCTGCCGGTAGGGCCGCTGGCTGATGCCGATGCCCAGTTGCTCGCGCAGACCGGAACGGCCGCCATCGGCCAGCACCGCCAGTTCGCAATCGACCTGGGAATCGTCGTCGAGAGTCAGCCGATAGCCGCCCTCCTGCACCTCCATCCGGGTGACCTGGGCAGGACAGCGCCAGCTCACCACGTCGCGGTCTAGCGCCTGCCAAAGGCACTGCCCCAGCCAGGCGTTTTCGACGACATAGCCCAGCGCCGGAACGCCTTCTTCCAACGCCTGCAGACGCGCAGCACCGAAGCGGCCACGGTCGGAAACATGGATTTGCAGGATGGGCTCGGCACGTTGGGCTATGGCTTGCCAGAGCCCCAGCCGCTCGTAGATACGACGGGTGCCGAAGGACAACGCCGAGGAACGTGCGTCATAGCTGGGCTGGTAGCTGTCGCCCGGCGCAAACGGCTCGATCAGCAGAATCCGCCAGCCACGCCCCCGCGCACCTTCCTGCAATGCCAGCGCGAGGCTGGCGCCGACCAACCCGCCGCCGATAATCGCCAGTTGTACGGGCTGCATCAGGCAGCCTCGGTCCGCGCCGCCGCCATCAGGGCCTCGATCTCGGCCACCGTCTTCGGCACGCCGCCGGTAAGGATCTCGCAGCCGGTCTTGGTAACCACCACGTCATCCTCGATGCGCACCCCAATGCCGCGCCATTTCTTGGCGACCTTCTCGTTGTCGGGAGAGATGTAGATACCCGGCTCCACGGTCATCGCCATGCCCGGCTCGAGCACGCGCCATTCGCCGCCGACCTTGTAGTCGCCGACGTCGTGTACATCCATGCCCAGCCAGTGCCCGGCACGGTGCATGTAGAACGCCTTGTAGGCCTCGCTGGCGATCAGCTCGTCGACCTCGCCCTCCAGCAGCCCCAGCTCGACCAGACCTTCGGTGATGACCCGCACGGTGGCTTCGTGGGCTTCGTTCCAATGTTTTCCGGGGGCGATCTGGGGAAACGCCGCTTCCTGGGATTTCAGAACCAGTTCGTAAATGGCTTTCTGCTCGGGACTGAAGCGGCCGTTGACCGGGAAGGTGCGGGTGATGTCGCTGGCGTAGCAGTCGATCTCGCAACCGGCGTCGATCAGCACCAGGTCGCCATCCTTGAGCGGCGCGTCGTTCTCGCGGTAGTGCAGGATGCAGGCATTCCTGCCGGCGGCGACGATGGAGCCGTAGGCCGGCATCTTCGCACCGCCCTTGCGGAATTCGTAGTCCAGCTCGGCTTCCAGGTGGAATTCGTAGAGACCGGGCCGGCTGGTCTGCATGGCCCGCACATGGGCGCGTGCCGAGATGGCCGCCGCCTCGCGCATCACCTTCACCTCGGCGGCCGATTTGTACAGGCGCATGTCGTGCAGCAGGTGGTCGAGCGCGACGAACTCGTTCGGCGGCTGCGCGCCCTGGCGGACCTTGGAGCGGATCACGTTGATCCATTCCATCAGGTGGCGGTCGAATTCGGGGTTACTGCCCATGGCGTAGTAGACCCGCTCACGCCCTTCGATCAGGCCGGGCAGGATGTCGTCGATATCGCCGATGGGGAAGGCATCGTCGGCGCCATAGTCACGGATCGCCCCTTCCTGCCCGGCGCGCAGGCCATCCCAGAGCTCGCGCTCGGGATCGCGTTCGCGGCAGAACAATACGTACTCGCCATGCTCGCGACCGGGAATCAGCGCGATCACCGCCTCCGGCTCGGGAAAACCGCTCAGGTACTGGAAATCGCTGTCCTGGCGATAGACATGCTCGACATCACGGTTGCGGATATAGACAGGCGCCGCCGGCAGGATGGCGATGCTGTTGGGTTCCATCTGCGCCATCAACGCTTTGCGTCGACGGGCGTATTCCGACTTCGGGATGCTGATCATAGGCGGGTTCGGTCCACTCAGTGCAGGGATGGCTTGGGTGCCGGGGCAGCCGGCTTGGCGCATTCGGTGAACAGCAGCAGCGGCGCGACGCGCAGGTATTCCATGACCTCCATGTAGTCGCTCTCGCCGTCTTCCGACTCTTCCAAGGCACTTTGTACCTGGGCGATGGCGGACAGGTCCTGCAGCACTTCCATCGCCTCGGCGGACAGAGCGCCGTCGCGGGCGGTCAGGCCGAAGCCGGCGAGGAACCCCTGGCACCACTGTCCGAGCGCGGCCGCGCGTTCGGTCAGCGGCGCGTCGTCGCCGGGCAGCAGCAGGACGACAGTCATGTCATCGCCGGACAGCTCGCCCTTGACCATCTCCTGCAGGCCGATCAGTGCCTGGCGGACGGAGTCCTGTGGCTCGCTGCCCAGCAGGTCGGCGGCATCCGCCAGCCAGGGCTCCACTTCGAATCCGCTGCCGGCACAACTACGACCCAGCAGCAGGCCATGCAGTTCGGCGGGAGAAACGGGATTCGCACAACCGGAAAGCAATGCGGCAAAAGCGGAATACGGGTTCGAAGTAGGCATGGGCAACTAGGCGGCGGAAGGCGCAATGAATAGAATGAAGGCCACGTATCCTAGCATCGGGCGACGCGCCAAGACCATCGAACCCGCCCGTGTTTGACCCCGTCCGGGGCCGATCCTATATAGTCCAGTCATTTCATCGCCGAAGAGAGCCCATGGAAGACGCCGATCTGCACGCCCTTGCGGCGAAGCTGGAACTCCTGATCCAGCGCGTCGAGCAGTTGAAGGCCCAGAACAGACTCCTGCTGGCGACCGAAAGGGCCTGGCGCGAGGAGCGCGCCCATCTGATCGAAAAGAACGAAATGGCCCGGCTGAAGGTCGAAGCGATGATTTCGCGCCTGAAAGCCCTGGAGCAGGACACATGAACCAGCCGAACACTGTCACCGTGCATATCCTCGACAAGGAATACTGCATCGCCTGTCCGCCCGAGGAACGCGCCAACCTGGAAAGCGCCGCACGCTACCTGGACGGCAAGATGCGGGAAATCCGCTCCAGCGGTAAAGTCATCGGCGCCGACCGTGTTGCCGTGATGGCCGCGCTCAATATCACCCACGACCTGCTGCACAAGCAGCAGCGCCTGGATCAGCAGGTCGACTCGACCCGCGACCAGGTGCGCCACCTGTTGGAAAGAGTCGATCATGCGCTCGCCGCCGATCCGGACGATGGCCAAAGCTGATTGCCTCGCGATGGATTGCGGTATAATCCCCCCCGCTCCCTGGTGTGTGCGCCAGTCGGTGATGTCCCTGAGCCGATACGCACAACCACGGGGGTTGCAAGTTGGGGCCGGTGTGCATGTCCGCCTGACGGAAAGCCTTAACGCCTCCTGCAACCTCCACCTTGAACTTTCGGGTTCAAGGGCTAACCCGACAGCGGCACTTCGGGGGGTCCAGATTCCTGGCTCGCAGCCTGGCCCCGAGGCCGGCTTCGAGCCTTTTCGTTTACACCCTCGCCTTTTCGCCGCCACGGTGACGACATGATCGCCGCCGGCTCGCTCAGCCGTCCGCAACTGCGTCGCCTGCTGCGCCAGGCACGCCGCGCGCTGACGCCCTTGCAGCAGCGCCAGGCCGCCCAGGCCCTCTACCGGCAATTGGCGCAGCATCCGTCGTTCCGCCGCGCCCGGCACATCGCGCTGTACCTGCCCAACGATGGCGAGATCGACCCACGTCCCCTGCTCATCGAAGCCCAGCGCCGCGGCAAGGCCACCTACCTGCCGGTCCTGAAGCCCTGGCCGAGCACCCGCATGACCTTCCAGCGCGTCCGCCCCGGGGATAAATTGCGGCCCAACCGTTTTCGCATCCCGGAACCGCGTCTCGATCCTGCCCACCAACGTAAGGCATGGACACTGGACCTGATTCTGATGCCGCTGGTGGGATTCGACGAACAGGGCGGACGCTTGGGTATGGGCGGCGGCTTCTACGACCGCAGCCTCGCTTATCTGGCAATGCGCAAAAATTGGCACAAACCGACACTGTTGGGGCTTGCCCATGAATGCCAGAAAGTCGATCGCCTGACCTTGGCGAGTTGGGATGTGCCCTTGCAGGCGACAGTGACGGACACCGGCTGGTATCCCGGAGAGGATCGCGCCGCGTCCCTGCGGCACACTTCGATGGACGTCAGGGCTGCGGCTGTGCCTGGATGACCGGCATGTCGCTCTGACGTTCCCACAGGCTCTGGGTGTAACCCGTGGTTACCACGCCCAGGCCGAACAGAATAACGAGTACCCACAACAGATCTGGCTTGCGTTTCATCGATTGCCTCCCCCTTCAAGGCAAACTTGCACGATGACCGACAGCGATTTTTCTTATAGGTCGTACGCCGGCGTCACGCTAAAACCGCGGCATTTTCCGCGAACCCGTCGGTGGGTGCAATTTGTTGCACGAACCGACTGTCGGCCGGACATACGCTGCCGTCCCGACAGGGACCGTCTCCAAGGAGCAAACTTCATGCCTTACTGGTTGATGAAATCCGAACCCGACGAACTGTCGATCCATGACCTCCAGCGCCTCGGCAGGGCACGCTGGGACGGCGTTCGCAACTACCAGGCGCGAAACTTCCTGCGCGCGATGGCGCCGGGCGACTCGTTCTTCTTCTATCACTCCAGTTGCCCCGAGCCCGGCATCGCCGGGATTGCCCGGATAGCGGGGCCGACCTATCCCGACCCCACCGCTCTCGACCCGCAGAGTCCGTATTTCGATGCCAAGGCCAGCCCGGAAAAGAATCCCTGGAGCGCCCTCGACGTGGAGTTCGTCGAAGCCTTCCCGGCGGTCCTGCCGCTGACCCGGCTGCGGGATGAAGCGGCCCTCCAGGACCTCGCACTGGTGAAGAAAGGCAACCGGCTCTCGGTCATGCCGGTCACACCGGAGCAGTGGCAAGCCATACTCGCCCTGCGCTGACGCAGGGAAGGGACGGCGCGCCTGCGGTTGACTCCCGTCAACACGCTCCGGCGCGCCACGCGGCAGACTCGTACTACCGTATCGCAGGACGCATCCATGACACATCGCCCCTCCCGCCTGTTCGTCATCCCGCTGTTGCTGGCGCTGCTCGCCGCTGGTGTCTTCGGCTACTGGAAATCCCTCATTGATCGCCTGCCTGCCGGCCTGGCCATGGGCAATGGCCGCCTCGAAGCCACCGAGGTGCAGGTCGCCAGCAAGCAGCCTGGACGCCTCGCCGAGGTACTGGTGGATGAAGGCGACCGGGTTCGGAAGGGCCAGCTCCTCGCCCGCCTCGATACCCGTACCCTCGAAGCTCAGCGCGCCCAGGCGGAAGCCGAAGTGCTGCGCGCCCGCGAAAACCTGACCGCCAGCGAAGCCAACGTGGCGCTGCGCAACAGCGAGCTGCGCCTGGCCGACCAGGACCTGCGCCGTTTCCGCGAACTGTTCCAGCGCGGGCATACCAGCCGCCAGCAACTCGATCAGCAACAGGCCCGCTTCGACACCGCCAACGCCGCCCTCGACGCAGCCCGCGCCCAGGTGTCCGCCGCCCGCGCCGCGATCGGCGCAGCCGAAGCGCAGGTCGCCCAGCTCACCAGCGAGATCGACGACGCCAGCCTGCGCGCACCGCTCGACGGCCTCGTCCAGTTGCGCCTGGCCGAGCCCGGCGAAGTGCTCGGTGCGGGCGGGCGCGTCCTGCTACTGATCGATCTCGACGACCAGTACATGAATCTCTACCTGCCAGCCGCCCTGGCGGGCCGGCTGACCGTGGGCGACGAAGCGCGCATCCTGCTCGATGCCCTGCCCGAGCAGCCATTGCCAGCGCGGATCAGCTTTGTCGCCGCCAAGTCGCAATTCACCCCCAAGGAAGTGGAAACCCGCGACGAGCGCCAGAAGCTGGTGTTCCGGGTCAAGCTGCGCCTCACCGAACCCGACGCCGTACCCCAGGCCAAGCCCGGCATGCCGGGCGCCGGCTATGTACGCAGCGCCACCGATATCGCCTGGCCGGCCAACCTGCAATGAATGCACTGGCGCTCCGGGCCGAAGGCCTGAGCCACCGCTATGGCGCGCAGCAGGCATTGGAGGATGTCGCCTTCAGCCTGCCGGCGGGGACCCGCTGTGGCCTGATCGGCCCGGATGGCGCCGGCAAGTCCAGCCTGCTCGGCCTGATCGCCGGCGTGAAACGCCTGCAGCACGGTCAACTCGAAGTACTCGGCGGACCGATCACGCAACGCCGCCACCGCGCCAGCCTGTATCCGCGCATCGCCTTCATGCCCCAGGGGCTGGGGCATAACCTGTATCCCGATCTGTCGATCCGCGAAAACATCCACTTCTTCGCCACCCTGTTCGGCCTGAGCCGCAGCGAACGCGAGTCGCGCATGGCGAGTCTGCTAGCCGCCACCGACCTGGCGCGCTTCGCCGACCGGCCGGCGGGCAAGCTCTCCGGCGGGATGAAACAGAAACTAGGCCTCTGCTGTGCGCTGATCCACGAGCCGGACCTGCTGATCCTCGACGAACCGACCACCGGGGTCGACCCCTTGTCCCGACGACGCTTCTGGGAACTGGTCGAGCGGGTGCGCAGCGAGCGCCCGCAACTGACGCTGCTGGTGGCCACCGCCTACATGGAAGAGGCCGAGCAGTTCGAGCGCTGCCTGATGCTCGACCGTGGCCATCTGATCGCCGCCGGGCACACCGCCGAGCTGGCGGCGGTCACGGCCAGCGGCCGCCTGGACGATGCCTTCACCCACTTCCAGGGCGAACAGGCGAAGCAAAACGAGCCCCTGCATATTCCGCCGCTGGTGACGGACGCCGGCGAGATCGCCATCGAAGCCCGCGACCTGACCCTGCGCTTCGGCGATTTCACGGCTGTGGACAAGGTCAGCTTCGCCATCCGGCGCGGCGAGATCTTCGGCTTCCTCGGCTCCAACGGCTGCGGCAAGACCACCACCATGAAGGTGTTAACCGGACTGTTGCCGGCCAGCGAAGGCGAAGCCAGCCTGCTCGGCCGACCGGTGGACGCCAAGGACCTGGCGACGCGCAAGCGGGTCGGCTTCATGTCGCAGAGCTTTTCCCTGTACGGGGAGCTGAGCGTCCGGCAGAACCTCGAATTGCATGCCCGGCTATTCGACCTCCCAAGCGCCGAAGGACGCGCACGCAGTCAGCGGTTGATCGAGCGCTTCGGCCTGGCCGAGCATGCCGCGGAGCGGGCCGGCGAGTTGCCGCTCGGGCTGCGCCAGCGGCTATCCCTCGCGGTAGCCGTGATCCATGGCCCGGAAGTATTGATCCTCGACGAGCCCACCTCCGGTGTCGACCCGGCGGCCCGCGACGACTTCTGGCGGTTACTGGTGGAGCTGTCCCGCGACCAGGGCGTGACGATCTTCCTCTCCACCCACTTCATGAACGAAGCCGAGCGCTGCGACCGTATCTCACTGATGCACGCGGGCCGGGTGCTCGCCTGCGATACGCCGGCGGCACTGCAACGGCAGTTCCAGGGGGAGTCCTTGGAAGCCGCCTTCGTGCGCTGCCTGGAGCAGGCCCAGCAGAGCCAGGAACCGGAACCGTCCGCCCGCACCGAGCTGCCGACTGCCACCCCCACCGCTGCCCGGGTGCGCCACGGCTTCAGCCTGCGCCGCCTGCGCGCCGTGGCGCGCCGCGAGAGCATGGAGCTGGCGCGGGATCGGGTACGCCTGGCCTTCGCCCTGTTCGGTGCTTTGCTGATGATGGTGATCTTCGGCTACGGCATCTCCCTGGATGTGGAAAACCTCGCCTTCGCCGCCTTCGATCAGGACCAGTCGCCGCAGAGCCGTGCCTACCTGGAAGCGTTCCGCGGCTCCCGCTACTTCGAGGAACACGCGCCGATACGCAGCAACGCCGAACTGCACCGTCGCCTGCAACGCTCGGAGATCAAGCTGGCCCTGGAAATCCCCCCGGGCTTCGGCCGCGACCTGTATGCCGGCCGGCAGCCGGAAGTCGGCGCCTGGCTCGATGGCGGCATGCCGTTCCGCGCCGAAACCAGCCGCAACTACGTCGAAGCGGTGCACCAGGAAAACCTCCAGCGCATGGTCGCCGAAAGCGCCAATGCCGCGGCCGCGTCGCCCCTCGCCAAGCTGGAGACACGCTTCCGCTACAACCAGGACGTGGTCAGCGTGAACGCCATCGGTCCGGGCGTGATGGCACTGATCCTGGTATTCATCCCGGCGATGCTGACGGCGCTCGGCGTGGTCCGCGAGAAGGAGCTGGGGTCGATCACCAACTTCTACGCAACACCATTGACCCGCCTGGAGTTCCTCATCGGCAAGCAACTGCCCTACATCGCGGTGAGCCTGCTCAACCTGGCCATGCTGGTGGCAATCAACCGCTGGCTGTTCGGCGTACCCTTCAAGGGCAGCGCGCTGGCCCTCGCCGTGGGCGGGCTGCTCTACGTGTTCGCCACCACCGCCCTGGGCCTGCTGATTTCCGCCTTCACCCGCACCCAGATCGCCGCGATTCTCGGCACCATGATCGTCAGCACCCTGCCGACCATCCAATTCTCCGGCCTGATCGTTCCGCGCGCATCGCTGGACGGCGGCGCCGCCCTCATGGGCCAACTATTCCCGGCCGGCTACTTCCTCGACATCGCCGTCGGCACCTTCACCAAGGCCCTCGGCCTGCGGGAGCTATGGCCGCAATGCCTGGCCCTGGGCGCCACCTTCCTGATCTTCACCAGCGCAGGCGTACTCCTGCTGAAGAAGCAGGAGAACTGACATGGAGAAGTTCGCCCATATCTTCCGCCTCGGCCTGAAGGAACTCACCAGCCTGCGCCACGACAGCGTGCTGCTGTTGTTCATGGTGTATGCCTTCAGTGTGGCCATCTACATGCCCGCCTCCGGCTCAGTGATCGGTGTGCACAACGCCAGCGTCGCCATCGTCGACGAAGACCACAGCCAGGTTTCCCGGCAACTGGCGGAAGCCCTGCAACCACCGGAGTTCCAACCACCCGTTCCACTCGCCTACGAGCGGATCGACCAAGCCCTGGACGACGGCGAGCACACCTTCGTCATCGACATCCCGGCCGGTTTCCAGGCCGATCTGTTGGCCGGACGCGAACCGGCGATCCAGATCAACGTGGATGCCACCGCCATGAGCCAGGCGTTCATGGGCGCCGGCTACATCGGCCGGATCTTCCAGCGCGAGCTGGCCACCTACGGGAGCCGCGGCCAAGCCGCCAGCCAGCCGCCCGTCGCCTTGACCAGCCGCGCGTTGTTCAACGCCAACCTGGAGAGCGGCTGGTTCCTGGCGATCATCCAGATCGTCAACAACATCACCATCCTCGCTGTGCTGCTCACCGGGACGGCGCTGCTGCGCGAACGCGAGCACGGCACCCTCGATCACCTGCTGGTGCTGCCATTGACGGCGCTGGAAATCATGCTGGCGAAGATCGGCAGCAACGCTCTGGTGGTGGTGTTCTGCACTTGGCTGTCGCTGGAACTGGTGGTGAAGAAGGCACTGGGCGTGCCCCTGGCCGGATCGATCACGCTGTTCCTGGGGGTCACGGCGCTCTACCTGTTCGCCTGCACGGCGCTGGGCATCTTCCTCGCGACGCTGGCGCGCTCGATACCGCAGTTCGGCCTGTTGTGCATCCCGGTGATCATCCCCATGCTGCTGCTGTCCGGCGGCAGCACGCCGATGGAAAGCATGCCGCAGTGGTTGCAGTGGGTCATGCACTGCTCGCCGTCGACCCACTATGTCAGCCTGTCCACGGCGATCCTCTTCCGCGATGCCGGGCCGAGTGTAGTGTGGATGAATCTCGCCGCGCTGACGGCGATCGGACTGGCGTTCTTCTTCGTGGCTCTGGCGCGTTTCCGCAGGAGCCTGGCGGCCTGAGCGGTCCGGGTTTACTGGATGATCAGGTTGTTGAACAGCAGGTCATCCACCAACGGCTTGCCTTCTTCCTGTTCCAGCACTTGCTGGACCTGCTTCAGCGCCTCCTGCCGCAGGGCCTCCTTGGCTTCGACGCTACCCAGGGTCTCATCGGTCTGCTGGGAAAACAGCATGACCAACTGGTTACGGATCAACGGCTCGTGATGCTCGACCCTGGCCGCCGCGTCGGCTCCGGTGACACGTAACGAAACATCGGCCTTGTAGTACTTGAGCTTGGGGCCGGATCCATAGTTGCCCACCAGTGCTGGCGTCAGACCGATGTAGGAAACCTGCGGCGCCTTGTCATCGGCTTTTTCCTCGCTAGCTACGGCCGTGATCGGCAGCGACAGAGCAAACAGCAGGGCGATCAGGGTTTTCACGAAAGAGGCTCCTCGAAGACGTGTGGGCAAGCATAACCAGTCGAGGCCCAACGCCCAAGCCTGAAGCTTATGCCAGCCCATCAGGCGGGGCCATGCTCGTTGACCAAGCCCCTCGCCCACCTACACTGCCGGGTCATAACAAAACAAAGGAATCGCCCATGAAAGCCGTGCTGTGCAAAGCCTTCGGCCCCGCCGAAAGCCTGGTGCTGGAAGACATTTCCAGCCCCGAACCGAAGAAGAACGAAATCCTCCTGGACGTACATGCCGCCGGGGTCAACTTCCCGGATACGCTGATCATCGAGGGCAAATACCAGTTCAAACCGCCCTTCCCCTTCTCCCCCGGCGGCGAGGCGGCCGGCGTGGTGGCAGCGGTCGGCGAGAAGATCCAACACGTCAAACCCGGCGACCGGGTGATGGCCTTGACCGGCTGGGGCAGCTTCGCCGAACAGGTGGCCGTGCCCGGCTACAACGTGATGCCGATCCCCGCCGGAATGGACTTCGAGACCGCGGCGGCCTTCGGCATGACCTACGGCACCTCCATGCATGCGCTCAAGCAGCGCGCCAACCTGCAACCGGGCGAAACCCTGCTGGTGCTTGGCGCTTCCGGTGGCGTCGGGCTGGCCGCGGTGGAAATCGGCAAGGCCATGGGCGCCCGGGTGATCGCCGCCGCCAGCAGCGCGGAGAAACTGGAAGTCGCCAAGCGAGCCGGCGCAGACGAGCTGATCGACTACTCGGCGAGCAGCCTCAAGGAAGAAGTGAAGAAACTCACCGGCGGCCAGGGCGCCGACGTGATCTACGACCCGGTGGGCGGCGACCTGTTCGACGAGGCCATCCGCAGCATCGCCTGGAACGGCCGTCTGTTGGTGGTCGGTTTCGCCAGCGGGCGCATTCCCGAGCTACCGGTAAACCTGGCGCTGCTCAAGGGCGCCGCGGTGGTCGGCGTATTCTGGGGCTCGTTCGCCCAGCGCCAGCCGCAGGACAACCTGGCCAACTTCCAGCAACTGTTCGCCTGGCACGCCGAAGGCAAGTTGAAGCCGCTGGTGTCCCAGACCTTCCCGCTGGAGCGGGCAGCCGACGCCATCAACGCCCTGGGCCAGCGCAAGGCCGTGGGCAAGGTCGTCGTCAAAGTGCGCTAAAAGCAAGCGGCAAGCTACAAGCCTCAAGCGGTAAGGCAAAGCAGGCGTTTGGTGACAGAGTGAGGTTGGCCCTCACTCTGAGCCGCTTAACGAGGCGCATAGGCGAACACATCGGCTCGCATCTGGTGGGCGTCCATTCCGGCTTCCACCAGGGCGTCCAGCGTCGCGTAGACCATTGCCGGCGAGCCACTGGCGTAGACGTGCAGGGGCTTGAGGTCCTTGAAGTCCTCGCGGACCGCCTCATGCAGCAGTCCACAGCGCCCATCCCAGCCGCAGGCATCGCTGACCACCTTGTGCAGGTGCAGATTGGGCAGGCTCCGCCATTCGTCCCAGTGCGACAACTGGTAGAAGTCCTCGGGCCGGCGCACACCCCAATACAGGTGCACCGGGTGGGCGAAGCCGGAGGCGCGGCAGTATTCGATCAGGCTGTGCATCTGGGCCATGCCGGTCCCGGCGGCGATCAGCACCAGCGGGCCATCCGGCAACTCGGCGAGGTGGGTGTCGCCGAACGGCAGTTGGACGCTCGCCATGCCATCGCGGCGCAACTGCTCGATCAAGCGGATCGCGCTGGGTTCGCGGGCCAGGATGTGCAACTCCAGTTCGCGGCCGGACAAGGGCGAAGAAGCCAGGGAGAAGGCCGACGACTCGCCGTCGTCCCGCCGCAGCAACAGGTACTGCCCGGCGTGGTAGCGGGGCGGTTTGCCGGCCGGGGTGCGCAGGCAAACGCGGTATACGTCGCCGCCCACGTTGCGGCATTCGGACACCTGGCAGCTCAGCTCGCGCACCGGCAGCTCGCCGGGCGCCATCACGCCGTCCCAGTGCAGTACACAGTCTTCCAGGGGCTCGGCGATGCAGGTGAACAGCTCGCCATGATCCAGCGCCACACCGTTCTGTCGCACGCGCCCTTCCACCAGCAACGCGGCGCAGACGTGGCAGTTGCCGTTACGGCAGCTTTGCGGGCAGTCGTAGCCAAGGCGCCGGGTGGCATCCAGGATGCGCTCGCCGGGTCGTACCTCCAGCACCGCACCGGAGGGTTGCAAGGTCACTTTCATCGTTCTTCTCGTCGCTCGGCTCTCATGGCCGATGCCGGGCGCCGGCGAACCGGCGCCTGTCGGGTGAATCAATCGATATCCAGGCTGGCCCAGAGTTCGTCGACGCGGCGTTTGACTGCCTCATCCTGAACGATAGCCCGCCCCCACTCCCGGTTGGTCTCGCCCGGCCATTTGTGCGTCGCGTCCAGGCCCATCTTCGAGCCGAGCCCGGAAACCGGCGAGGCGAAGTCCAGGTAGTCGATCGGCGTGTTGTCGATCAGCACCGTGTCGCGCTTGGGGTCCATGCGTGTGGTGATGGCCCAGATCACATCGTTCCAGTCACGCGCGTTGACGTCGTCGTCGGTGACTATGACGAACTTGGTGTACATGAACTGTCGCAAAAACGACCAGACACCCAGCATCACGCGCTTGGCGTGCCCCGGGTACTGCTTCTTCATGGTCACCACCGCCATGCGATAGGAACAGCCTTCCGGCGGCAGGTAGAAGTCAGTGATTTCCGGGAACTGTTTCTGCAGGATCGGCACGAAGACTTCGTTCAGCGCCACGCCGAGGATCGCCGGCTCATCCGGCGGGCGCCCGGTGTAGGTGCTGTGATAGATCGGGTCGCGGCGACGGGTGATGCGCTCGACGGTGAACACCGGGAAACGGTCGACTTCGTTGTAGTAGCCGGTGTGATCGCCATAGGGGCCCTCGTCGGCCATTTCGCCGGGATGAATCACCCCTTCGAGGACGATCTCGGCGCTGGCCGGCACCTGCAAATCGCTGCCACGCGCCTTGACCAGCTCGGTGCGATGGCCGCGCAGCAAGCCGGCGAAGGCATATTCGGACAGGGTGTCCGGCACCGGTGTGACGGCGCCGAGAATGGTCGCCGGATCGGCGCCCAACGCCACGCAGACCGGGTAGGGCTTGTCCGGGTGCTTTTGACACCACTCGCGGTAATCCAGCGCGCCGCCACGGTGGCTCAGCCAGCGCATGATCACCTTGTTGCGGCCGATCACCTGCTGGCGGTAGATGCCGAGGTTCTGCCGCTCCTTGTTGGGTCCCTTGGTGATAGTCAGGCCCCAGGTGATCAGCGGCCCGACGTCACCCGGCCAGCAGGTCTGTACCGGCAGCCTCGACAGGTCGACATCGTCGCCCTCTTCGATCACCTCCTGGCACGGCGCGTCCTTGAGAACCTTGGGCGCCATCGACAGCACCTTGCGATAGATCGGCAGCTTGGACCAGGCGTCCTTGAGACCCTTCGGCGGCTCAGGCTCCTTGAGGAAAGCCAGCAGCTTGCCGATCTCGCGAAGCTCGCCGACATCTTCCGCGCCCATGCCCAGGGCGACCCGCTCCGGCGTACCGAACAGGTTGCCGAGCACCGGAATGGTGTAACCCGTGGGGTTTTCGAACAGCAGCGCCGGCCCGCGCTTGCGCAGGGTCCGGTCGCAGATTTCGGTCATCTCCAGCACCGGCGAAACCGGTGCGGCAACACGCTTCAACTCGCCGCGCTGTTCCAGGGCACTGATAAAGTCGCGCAGATCGCGATACTGCATGCTTGAGCCTCTCGAGGCGTGCAGGTCGGGGCGCAAAGTTTAGCGCCGAACGAGGTTATTCAGAAGGACAGTGCAGAAATGCAAAGGCCGGGAATACCCGGCCTTCGACAGTTCCGAAAAACTTACTTCCGCTTCATCGACTGGAAGAATTCCTCGTTGGTCTTGGTGTCCTTCAGACGGTCGAGGAGGAATTCGATGGCGGCGATCTCGTCCATCGGGTGGAGAATCTTGCGCAGAATCCACATACGCTGCAGCTCTTCCTCGCCGGTCAGCAACTCTTCGCGGCGGGTGCCGGAGCGGTTGATGTTGATGGCGGGGAAAACGCGCTTCTCAGCGATCTTGCGGTCCAGGGGCAGTTCCATGTTGCCGGTGCCCTTGAATTCTTCGTAGATGACTTCGTCCATCTTCGAACCGGTTTCCACCAGCGCGGTGGCAAGGATGGTCAGCGAACCGCCTTCCTCGATGTTGCGCGCGGCGCCGAAGAAGCGCTTGGGCTTCTCCAGGGCATGGGCGTCGACACCACCGGTCAGCACCTTGCCGGAGCTGGGAATCACGGTGTTGTAGGCACGTGCCAGGCGGGTGATGGAGTCGAGCAGGATGACCACGTCCTTCTTGTGCTCGACCAGGCGCTTGGCCTTCTCGATCACCATTTCGGCGACCTGCACGTGGCGGGTCGGCGGCTCGTCGAAGGTGGAGGCGACCACTTCGCCGCGCACGGTGCGCTGCATTTCGGTCACTTCTTCCGGGCGCTCGTCGATCAACAGGACGATCAGGTGGCACTCGGGATTGTTACGGGTGATGTTGGCCGCGATGTTCTGCAGCATGATGGTCTTGCCGGCCTTCGGCGGCGCCACGATCAAGCCACGCTGGCCCTTGCCGATCGGCGCGCAGAGGTCGATCACGCGACCGGTGAGATCCTCGGTGGAGCCGTTGCCGGCTTCCATCTTCAGGCGCTGGTTGGGGAACAGCGGGGTGAGGTTCTCGAAGAGAATCTTGTTCTTCGCGTTTTCCGGGCGGTCGAAGTTGATGGTGTCGACCTTGAGCAGCGCGAAGTAGCGCTCGCCTTCCTTCGGCGGGCGAATCTTGCCAACGATGGTGTCGCCGGTACGCAGGTTGAAGCGGCGGATCTGGCTGGGCGAGACGTAGATGTCGTCCGGGCCAGCCAAGTAGGAGGAATCCGCGGAACGCAGGAAGCCGAAGCCGTCCTGGAGAATCTCCAGCACGCCATCACCGGAGATTTCCTCGCCGCTTTTCGCGTGCTTCTTCAGCAGGGAGAAAATCACATCCTGCTTGCGCGAACGGGCCATGTTCTCCAGGCCCATCTGTTCGGCCATTTCCAGCAGTTCGGTAATCGGCTTTTGCTTGAGTTCGGTCAGGTTCATAAATGATTAAGGTATGAGGGAATAAGAAAGCGTTGAGCTTGGGAAGCCGCGCCGCAAGGAATGGCGACAGGATCGCTGTACTTATTCGAAGAGGGTGCGTTGGCGACGGCATGCAGAGGGCGGCGGAAGGAACCGCTGCAGGCCCGAATGTAACACCGGAGCAACGGAGCGTCTAGTCTCGCGTCAAAGAAAAAGCCCCGCGCAAAGGCGGTAATGCTGTTCACTTAAGCGGAGCAGCCTTCCGATCCACTGGATAGCGGGTCTTCGAAATCTTCACCGTCCTGGGC
>NZ_MUJY01000146.1 GCF_002286785.1 Pseudomonas sp. PIC25
CTTATATGGACGCCTCCCGGAGCTCAATCGGTAATCATGCTGGCGTGTAGGTAGGAGCAGTCTTATATCCGGCCTGTTGTGCAGGCCGACAAGCCCTGCTGGCCCTGATGGAATCCGCTGACCAGGCCCTCATCTGAAGAGCGAGCTGGGGGCAGTGCCCTTGGCTCATATTCCCTACCAGGTTTACCTCGTCACGGTCTGACCTATTCCGCCATCAACTGTTTACCGCCTGCGCTCCTTGTGAAGACTGGTGTGGTGATGCGTTTTCGCAGATCAACTGGGCGATGCACTGAATAGCTCGGCCCGGTAGGGCGATCCCTTGGCCAGTATTGCCCACACGGTTCGGGCGAGCTTGTTGGCCAACGCCGCGACCACCACGTTGTACGGTCGTCTGGCTAGTAAGCGCTCAACCCACTCGGATTTTTGGCCTTTGGCGATAATCGAGCGGGCACTGTGCATCAACAGCGTTCGTAGATACACGTCGCCACGCTTGCTCAAACCCAGCTGCCGAGTTCGGCCACCGGTGCCAGTTTGCCGTGGCACCAAGCCTAGCCAGGCCGCGAACTGCCGCCCCGAGTGGAAGCTCTTTGCCTCCCCAATGGCGGCCACCGCTGCGGTTGCGGTCAACAGGCCAATCCCTGGAATTTCTGCGAGCGCCTGGCAATCGCGGCGGTCGCGCAGGCAGCGTTTGAGCCGGCGTTCGATGAGTTTGATCTCCTCGTCCAGCCTGAGCACGCGTGCCCACTGCTCACGCAGACTCTCCAGCAGCAGCTCGGGCACCTGGTTCTCGGCTTGCGCAAAAGCGTCCGGCATTACCTTGACCAGCGGGGCGTAGCCCTCTGGCAAAATCATGCCGAACTCATAGAACAAGCCGCGCAACGCATTGCTTTGCATGATGCGAAATTTCAGCAGTTGGGCGCGGAGACGATGCAGCGAGAGGATGGCCTGTTGATCAACCTGCTTGATTGCGACCGTGCATGCCCCCGGCTGCTGCACGGCCGTCCAGATGGCTTGAGCGTCAGCCGCATCGGTCTTGTTCCGGAGCACAAAGGGTCGAACCGAGCGCGGCGCTAGCAGGCGCACTTCATGGCCTAGCTGCTGGAGCTGACGCGCCCACCAGTGGGCACTGCCACAGGCCTCTATGGCCACCAAGCTGGTCGGATAGTTCGCGAAGAACGGCAGGACTTCCTCACGCCTTAACTTGGTCCGCTCGATTGTTCCGCTGCTCCGATTGACGGTGTGCAGTTGGAACACCTTCTTGGCTATGTCCATTCCAATCACGCTATCTTTCATGATGGATCCTCCTGCTCAAGTGGTGAGGGCTAACCACTCTCCACTTTGGCACGTTGATGCCGTGGCAGTGAAAATCCCTCTCCTTCTGGAGGGACGCTGCTGCGGTCGGCCCGCTGCCGGGGGGAGGCGTCCATACCATCTGAA
>NZ_MUJY01000147.1 GCF_002286785.1 Pseudomonas sp. PIC25
CACACCCAAGCCCGGACGCGGGCCTTTTTTGTAGGAGCGAGCTTGCTCGCGAAGGGGTACACACAAAAGCTTCGCCAGCAAGCTGGCTCCTACAAAAGCAGGGTGAGCGGTATCGAACCTATACGTCCAATGGCCCCGCCGTAACCCGGATAAGTGCAGCGCCATCCGGGGGCAAGGCAAAGCCGCTCATTCACCCTTGGCACAAGTCCAGCGCGTCTTATCGCCAATGATTCTTCCCGTTGGCGTGTCATGGCGAATGCGAAACGAAGGCATTTCGCTGGCAAAAAAATGGTCTGTCCAGGGCGAGGCTCAAGGACGCACCACGCAGCCAAGCCACTATTTTGCCATACCGCAAACGCCCGAGTTTGAGGCCGCTGCACCGCTTCGCTTCCTCGCTTGCCCGGCCCTGGTTGCTGGACTATATACACCTTCCCAGTCGTATCCCCTCCGTGCGGCTTCCCAGGGAGAACGGACTCTCATGGACCTTTCTGCCCATTCGCCAAGTCGGTATTCGGACATCGAATTCGTCGGTGCCAGCGCATCGGTGCTGAAGTTGTTGAAGATCGCCGACGATGTATCGGAAACCAACGCCCCCATCCTGATCACCGGCGAATGCGGTACCGGCAAGGAAATTCTCGCCAGACGCATCCACCAGCACAGCCAACGCCGCAACCGTCCCTATGTCGCCGTCAATTGCGGGGCCATCGCCAGTTCGCTGGAGGAGTCCGAATTGTTCGGCTACGTGCCCGGCGCGTTCACCGGCGCCAACAAGCGCAAGCAGGGGCTGTTCGAGGCGGCGAATCACGGCACGGTGTTCCTCGACGAGATTGGCGAATCCAGCCCCGGCTTGCAGGTGAAACTGCTGCGCGTGCTGCAGGACGGCGACTACGTGCCGGTGGGCTCGGCGCAAACCCACCGCTGCGACGTGCGGATGATCGCCGCCACCAACCGGGACCTGTGCGAGGCACTGGGACGCGGGGCTTTCCGTGCCGACCTGTACTACCGGCTGGACGTGGTGCGCCTGCGGGTTCCGCCACTGCGTGAGCGCATGGAAGACATCCCCCTCCTCACCCGCCACTTCGTCACCCGCTACGCACGGACCTACGGGCTACCCACCCCGGAAATCCGCTCGGACTTCTACGCCAAGCTGCTCCAGCAGGACTACCCGGGCAATGTCCGCGAGCTGTCGAACTATGTGCACCGGGCCATGGTGCTCAGCGGCGGCGCGCCCCTCACCGCAGCGTTGCTGGACCAGCTCCCGCCCACCATCCAGCCGGCCCGCCCCGTGGAGCCGACTTTCCCGCCGCGCCCGTCGGTGCCCGCACCGAGTGCGGCGGGAATTCCCTTCCACGAAGCCAAGAAGCACCTGATCGAGACCTTCGAGCGCGAATACCTGATCGCCGTGCTGAACGAATGCGGCGGCATCATCTACCGTGCCGCTAAGCTCGCCGGCATGAGCGAGCGCGGTTTCCATCAGAAGCTCCGCCACTACGGGATCGACGGCACCGGCTTTCGCAGCGGTACCTGAATACGCCGTGTTTGCGGAAGCCCATCTCCGCAAACACTGAAGCGTACTTCCGTCTCCCCCTTATCCAACCTCCTCCCATCTTCTGCAGGTCATTGATCTGCCTGTCATTTTCAAGAGAACGCAAATCCGGCACGAAGCCTGCTCCAGTTCCCTCGACACGTCGATCACGTCCGGCCCGACGGACGGGGAACACACCACAGGAGTGACGGCCATGCCGAGATACGCGCAAGCCTGGGTCGAAGACGATGGGGAATACGCCGATCCCTATCCGGCCATTCGCGAGGTGCTGTCGGATGCCTATGCCGACGCGGCGCCGGAGACCATCGAACAGCTCGTGGAAACTACCTATCCCGGCCTCGCCGCGGAGGACCTGGAAAGCTTCTTCAGCACCCTGAGCCGGGCCGGCCAGGCGGTCGGCCAAGTGGCCAAGCGCGCCCTGCCGGGCGTGGTCCAGGGCGCCACCGCCGGAGCCGCGCTGGGCCCCTGGGGCGCGCTGGCCGGCGGGATCGCCGGTGGAGCGCTAAGCGCCGCCACCTCGGGAGGCGCCCGCCGTGCTCCGCGGCGCGCGGCCCCGGCACGCCGGCCAACGGCGCCTGCCGCCCCGCCCCGTACCGCCGGCGCGCCGGCCGCCACCCAACTGCTGCGCACGCTGTCGCGCCCAGAGGTGAGCCAGACCCTCCGCTCGCTGGCGATGGGCGGTGCCGGCCGGCGCAACGTCAACGTCGGCGGCCAGAGCGTCCCGGTCGGCGCCATCACCAATCTGCTCGGCCAGTTGCTGGAGCGGGTACAGGCGGAAATGCACGGCTTCAGCGTGGGCGAGACCAGCGGCACCCCGGCCTACCTGCTGGACGACGCCGGGGAATATGTCGTCGACCCGACCGATCCGGCGCAACGGGCCGACCGGGTCCTCGAACTGTTCGCCCGCGAAGACGCCGAAGCCGCCGAGTCGCTGCGCCCGGTCGAGGTGGTCTACATGGAAGCGGACGACGACGCCTGGGATGAAGACGAGGAGTTGGACGGCGAAGCCCTCTCGCTCTACGAGGGCCTCGATTACGACGCGCTGGACGACGACACCTACTGAGCCGGAGGAAGCCGCCATGCCAGGCATGCAGGAATTGCTGCAACAGATGCTCAGCGGACAGCAACCCGACCCCGGCGCGATGAGCGCGCTGTTCGCCGAGCACGAGGACCCGCGTATCCGCCTGATGGCCCAGTTCATGGGCCAGGACAGCGGCGCGCCGGATCCGGGGGACGAGGCGGCCGAGGTGGAAGCGGAAATCCTCAGGGACGCCCTGCCGCCCTCCGACTCGCTGCGCCTGCGCCGCCGGATACGCCACCTGACCGAAGAGCTGCACGCCGCCCAAAGCATCGGCGACACCCTCGCCGCCGCCCTGGGCGCCTGCTACCTGTGCTGGGGCGAAGACGACGACTGCGAACTCTGCGACGGCCACGGCCAGCCGGGCTGGTGCGAACCCGACGCCGAACTGTTCGCCGGCTACGTCGCACCGGCGGTCGCCCGCCTCCAGCAGCCATCACCGGGTTTACCGGAGGGTTCGGAAGAATCCTCTTTCAGCATGCCGCGCGCGAGCGTCGGCCCATCCAACAGGAGTGAGATATGAGCATCTACGAGATGGCGGCAGAGGACGACGATGTATTCGTCGAGGAAGACGAATTCCTTGCCGAGGATGTCGACGAAGCCTTTACCGAAGAAGACGAATTCGACGAACGCAAACGCCGCCGGACCCGCCGTCCGCCGCGCATCCGTGCCGGCCGCACTGCCCAGGGTCGCGGCTTCGTCAAACCCAAGCCCTCGCGCCAGCCGGTGACCACCGCGACCCTGCAGGCCAGCCTGGAGCGGGTGGGCCAGGACATCCGCACCAACGCCGCGGCGATCAAGCGCCTGGAAGCGCAAGTGAAGTCCGCCACCAGCAAGCTCAACAGCATCGACAACGTGCAGGACAAGAGCATCGCCGAGCTGCGCAAGGAACTGAAGAACCAGGGCGGCGCCTCGCAGCAGCAGAACCAGATGAACATGCTGCTGCCGCTGTTGCAGAAGTCGCCGGAGCTGGAGGCCAGGCCTGGAGCCAATACCGAAACGGCCAACGACATTCTGGGCGCCGTGCAGATCAAGAAGCAGGATTTCACCCTGCCGCTGATCATGATGATGATGGCCTCCACCCAAGCCAGCGCGACGGCGGGCGGCGCCAACAACAGCATGAACATGCTCCTGCCGATGGTCCTGCTGCTGGACAAGTAGGCACGCGACCCTCGACCCGCGAAAGGAGAACGCCAAGATGTTCGGACAGATCAACCCCATGAACTTCATCGTCGCCCACCGCCTGGCGACGAACCAGAACGTCGACTCGAAGACCGCCACCCGCCACGCCCTGGTCGGCTCGCTGTTGGGCGAAGGCATCCTCGGGCCGGTCATCGCCCGCCAGTTGGCGATCCGCGATGCCGCCGCCATCCCGCCCGCGACGCGACCGGCCACCGGCGCGCCCGCGGGGAGCACGGCCAACCCCCTGGAAAACATCAGCCAGACCCTGCGCACCTGGACGGAAGCGGAGTCGCAGCGGGACGCGGAAGACCTCAAGCGGGCCAACGAGCTGATCGCGCAGGCCAACGAGCGCAGGCACCAGCGCACCGAGGCGCTCAAGGCGCTTTGCGAAAGCCTGGGGGCACTGAGCACGTGCAGCACCGGCCCGGCGACGGGAACGACCGAGGAGCCCAAGGATACGGCGAGCGCGGCGTAAGAGCCGTTTACGATCTGCTGCGCATCGGCCCTGCTGCGTTGAAAACAGGTCGGGCCGCGCAGGTCGGGCCGCGCAGGCTGGATCGCCAGCCCGGTCGGACTGCTCATTTGCAGCTCGTAAAGTCGAAGCGACCCCAGCCGCTTCCTCGCCTACGCGGCCCGGCCTGTTTTCGTGGGGCCGCCGAGGCCTTGCATGGCTCTAGCTCGCGAGATCGTAAACAGGCTCTGTGTTCGTGCCGCCGCCCCTCGCCATCGACAGCGAGAGGCGGCGGCATCGGACCGGGAACACCGCGCGTCCCAGCGGACAGCGATCCCCCATGCCTCAAGGCCGAGGACACATCATGGACCCCGCGCTCCGGCAATTGCTCGGCGAGACGGATTCAGGCGAGATCGAGGCCATCATCCGCCTGGCCACCCCGCCCCGGATACCGCCCGGCGTACGCCTCGTCGCACGCTTCGGCGAGACCATCGCTACCTGCCGCATCGCCCATGACCAGGTGGTGGAAACCTGGGCCGACGACGCGGTGGTCAGCCTGAAGGCGGCTCGCCCGTTCAACGACGACGAAGGGACCGCCGAAGGACATGGCGCCCCTCCGGAAGACTCCGCCCCACTGGACCGGCGCCCGGCCGATCTCGACACCACCGGCGAGGGCGTGATCGTCGCGGTGATCGACTGGGGCTTCGACTTCGCCCACGACAACTTCCGCAACGACGATGGCTCGACGCGCATCCTCGCTCTGTGGGACCAGACCAGCCGGGCCGACCCGGCACCCCAACCTTACGGCTATGGGCATGTGTTCAGCCGCGAGGATATCGACGCCGCGCTGGCATCGCCGCGTCCCTATGCGGCGCTCGGCTATCATCCCGGCGTCGCCGACCGGGGCGGACAGGGCTGTCACGGCACCCACGTGCTGGACATCGCCGCCGGCAACGGCCGGCTGCCCGGCTCCCCCATGGGGGTGGCGCCCCGCGCCGAATTCCTGCTGGTCCACCTGGCGACCCGCGGGACCGACGGCGAAGCCAACCTGGGCGACTCGGTGACCCTGCTCGAAGGGTTGGACTGGATCCGCCGGCAAGCCGGTCGCCGCCCCTGGGTGGTGAACATGAGCGTCGGCCGGCACGGCGGCCCGCACACCGGCCTGACCCTGGTCGAGCTGGGCATCGACGCGCTGCTCAACGAGGCCCCCGGCCGCTGCGTGGTGCAGAGCGCCGGTAATTACTACGCGTCCAACGTGCACAGCGGCGGGCAGTTGCGCCCCGGCGAAACGCGCCGGCTGCGCTGGCAGGTCGGCGCGGCGGACCGCACGCCGAACGAGCTGGAAATCTGGTACTCGCGCCACGACGCCCTGGGCGTGACCCTGGTTCCCCCGGATGGCCGCGGGGCAATGACCGTACCCCTGGGTGGCGACGCGCCGATCCTGTCCGGCTCGCGGACCGTCGGGCACTTCTACCATCGCGCCCGCGACCCGAGTAACGGCGACAACCACGTCGACATCTTCCTGGAAACCGACGCGCCGCCCGGCGAATGGCAGGTGCGCCTGTACGGCGACGACGTGGTCGACGGCCGCTACAACTGCTGGGTGGAGCGCGACTCGGCGTGCCGCACCTGCCAGTCGCGCCTGCACCCACAGGACGCCGACCCGCGCAGCACCACCGGCACCATCTGTAACAGCCAGCGCAGCATCGCGGTCGGTGCCTATGACGCCGAGGACCCGGACCGCCCGCTGGCCCGCTTCAGCAGTGCCGGCCCGACGGTGGACGGGCGTATCAAGCCGGATCTGGTCGCACCCGGCGTACAGGTCTGGGCGGCCCGTTCCACACCCCGGCGCTCCGACACGCCGCGCCCCGCGCTGGTGGCCAACTCCGGTACCAGCATGGCGGCGCCCCATGTCACTGGCGCCGTCGCCAACATGTTCGAAGCGGCGGGCCGCGCGCTGTCCATCGAGGAAACACGCCGCCTGCTGCTGGGCAGCACCGAGCCGCCCGCGCCCGACGACGACCCGATGCGGATCGGCAGCGGCTACCTGGACCTGCCCCGTGCCGTCGAGACGACCCGGGCCTGGGTGCGGGCTCACCCGCTGCAGCCCTATCCCGGCGAACGCCTGACACCCCGGCCCCGCCCGCCCGCCGCCAGCGGGTTCCCCACCGCCGATATCCCCATCCGGGCCGGCCTGACCGTACGGCCGCTGGCCGAAGCGGTGGAGGCCACCCGTGAATCTCCCCTGGAGACCGCCATGGCACACGAACGCTTCATCCCCTACGCAGAGAACGAACCCGAAGACGCCGAGGCGCTGATCGAAACGGCACTGGCCGAGGCCATCCCCGGCCAGTCCCTGTACGATGCAACGGGCGCCCCGGCCGGCGTCGCCGACCTCTTCGACAGCCTGGCGGGCTACCACGGCGAAGCCATGCGACGGCACTACCAGCAGTTCGTCGAGGTGGTCGGCGCGCCAGGCGAGTCGGTCGCCGGTCAGTTGCGCCCCGGCGACATCCTGCTCGAACGCGCCTTCGGCGAGGGTTCGCTGGCCAGCGCCACACTGATCACCGAGAACGACCTCGATGAATTCGACGAAGGCAGCGACTGCTCCCATCCCGACTGCGAATGCGTCCGCTGCCGCCGCGCCGGCCGCCGTCGGCGCCTGGCGCGCAATCGCCTGGTGGTACGGCCACGCGCCGCGGCCGACACGGCGATGGAGTACGACGAAGATGTCGAGGCCCTGGAATGGGGCCTGCCCGCGGACGACGAAGAGAGCTACCCCGACGAAGCCGTGCCAGCGCCGCCAATGGCCGTGCCGGCCCGCGACCCGGTGCCCTTCGCCCCGGACCCTCCGGCGGGCAGCTACTGGCCCATCGTGACCAGCCACCCGCGCGGCCGCGAGGTCAACTACCGGGCAGCGGACGGCTCCTATGTCGGCGCCCAGGCGGGCCGGGCGTTCCTCGCCAGCCGCAGCAGCGGCGCGCGCTACCACGTCGGGATCGACCTGTTCGCCAACCTCGGCGATCCGGTGGTGGCCATCGAGGATGGCCGTGTCATCAGCTTCTACGGCTTTTGCTGCGGCGAACGGATGACCACCAATGCACTGCTGGTGGAGCACAGCAATGTGGTGGTGAACTACGGCGAGGTCGCCCCCGATTCGCTGCGGCGAGCGGGCCTGGCGATCGGCTCCAGCGTGACGGCGGGCCAGGTCATCGGCTATGTCGGGCGCAACCCCGGCGGCAGCAGCATGATCCACTTCGAGACCTACGTGCCCGGCACGCGGCGCAACAGCCGCTTCCCGGTGGGCAGCCGTCGCCCGGCGCCGCTGCTGAACCCCACCTCGTACCTGCTCTGGCTGCAGACCCATGGGCGCACGCCCGGTGGTTCGGCCGGCGGGGGTACAGGCAGCGGCGCCACGGGAAGCGCCGGCACGGGCTCCAGCCCCAGCCCCAGTGCGACCGGCACCCTCGGCGCCCTGCTCTCCGCCGTCGGCTCGGCGGCTTCCGCCGTGATGGAAGCCCTGCGCAACGGACTCTGGCCGAACGCCGTGCGCCTGGCCATCGCGGGCGGGCAACGCGACCCGAACGCGCTGACCAACCTGGTGTTCTTCGCCCGCCACCCGGAGCGCAACGGCCGCCCCCTGGCGCAGGGTGAACCGGACTTCGCCCGGCTGAGCCGGGAGTGGCTGGACATCCGCAACAATCTGGTCCGCCCGGCCCTGGCCGGTGGCGCCAGCGAAGGGCTGGACGACGATGGCGCGGAGGACGCGGAAGCACTCGACGCCAGCGGCGTGCGCGCGCTGCAACAGGCACTTAACCAGTTGATCGGGGCGAACCTGGTAGTGGACGGCATTTCCGGCCCACGCACCCGCGAGGCGGTGCGAAGCTTCCAGAGCCGGCAAGGGCTGGTGCCGGACGGCATCGCCGGGCCGCTCACCCTGGGCGCGATCCAGACGGCCCTGGCCCAATTGCAAGGCGGCGCCACGACGCCGACACCCCCCACCGTACCCGTCCCACCCGTTACCGTCGCAACCGCCTGCGCCGGCCTGCGCTGCCCGGAGACCCTCGACGGCTTCGCATTCGGCCAGGCCGAGGTACTGCCGCAGCATGAGCCGCAGTTGCAGCGGATCATCGGTTGCGTGCTGGCGAGCACCGCCTCGCCGGCGCCGATCCGCCATATCGATCTGGTCGGCTATACCGACGACGTCGGCTCCGAAGCCGCCAATCTCCAGCTCGGCCAGCGCCGCGCGGAGGCGGTCAGGGAATTCATCCTGACGGGGATCAACCGCGCGCAGCCGGGCATCGGCGCGCAGATGCGCATCAGCGTCGCCTCCCAGGGCGAGCGGGCGCAGCGCCCCGACCCGGCGCAGAGCCGGCGGGTCGAGGTGTTCATGGCGACCCCGCTGACCGACGCCGAATGGCACAACCTGGAACTCTGGCTGGGCCGGGGCGAAGTGGGTGTCGAACCGCTGACCGCCGACGCCGACCGCAACGCCCTGATCGTCGCCGAGGCGATCTTCTGCGGACGCAACCTGATCCGACTGGTGACCGGCACCGGCGAAGACCCACTGCTCTGTGTGCTCTCCGACGTGACCCGCGCCGATCCACGGGTGCGCCAACTGGTGCCGTTCGTCACCGCGCGCGGGCCCATTGTCCACTGGCCGCTGGTGCCGGAGGACGAGCGCATCCTGTACGTGATGGAACATCTGGTGGATGACCATGGCTTTCCGGTGAACGGCGCGGCGGGGCTGGTGGGCAACCTGTTCGCCGAATCGGGAGTGCTGCCGAGCCGCATCGAAGGCAGCGGCATGGCCACGCCCCTGACGGCGCGCCACTGCAACGGCACGACCGCCACCTTCACCGCCGAGGAGGTGATGAACCGCGCCTGCTCGGTGAGCAAGACCCGCCCCTGCGGGCGGAGCAATCCGGGCCAGGGGCCTTGCATGCCCGGCATCGGCCTCGCCCAATGGACCACCGCCGCACGCCGGCGGGAACTCTTCCAGCACGTCTTCCAGGGCCGGCCGGCAGGCTCCCGCATCCTCTTCGACATGGATGCCCAACTGGACTACCTGAACAGCGAGCTGACCGGCCGGCCCGGCTTCGCCGGCGTCGACCGACTGCTGCGGCGGGCGACGGTGGGAGTGGACGAGGCCAGCGACGAAGTCGTCTACAACTTCGAGATTCCGGGCGCCATCCTCGACGCGCAGAACAACAAGCTGCCGCGCAGCAACCCGGCCGTACAGAGAGTCTTCGGCCGGCGCCGGGGCCTGTCGCAACGTGCCCTGCGGGTCTACCGCGCCCGGCATCCGGCAGCCGCGGAAGACCTCGATGCCCTCCCCGACTTCGAAGCCGAGCTGGACGACGCCCTGCCAGAACTGGCAAACGAATCGCCGGAACCCAGCGAGCCCCCACGCACCGGCGAATGGGCCGAAACCTTTTTGCTGGATGAAGAAGTCGCCAGCGCCGCCAGCCAGTTCGTGCGCTGGGTGCAGAGTTCGCTGAACCGGGTCCTCGGGCTTTCCCTGGCGGTGGACGGCGTGGCCGGTACACAGACGCGCCAGGCCATCCGGCAATTCCAGACACGGGAGGGCCTGACGGTGGATGGCATCGTCGGTCCGCAGACACGCTCGGCACTGACCCGCGCCGTGAATCGCCTCGGCGCGCCTGGCACGGCTGCGCCGACGGGCGGCGGCGGATCAAGCGGAAGCACCCTCAGTACCTGCGCCGGCCTGCGCAGCCCTGAAGTCATCGACCGCTTCGAATTCAACCGCTCCGAGGTGCTGCCGAGCCACCAACCGCAGATCATCCGCATCGCCCGCTGCATCGTCGCCAGCCAGCGCACCGCGAGCCCGATCAGCAACCTCGATGTCGTCGGCCATACCGACCCGGTGGGCACCGACGCGGCCAATCTCGACCTCGGCCGGCGACGCGCCGAAGCGGTCAAGCGCGAGCTGTTGCGCACCATCGACTGCATCCTGCCGGGCACCGCCGCACGCGTCGCGATCAATGCGTCCTCCCAGGGCGAGACGCGCCCGGTATCGAGCCCGGATCCGGCCGCCAGCCGGCGCGTAGAAGTCTTCATGACCCTGCCCGCGATGCCCCGCCCCACCGTGCCGCCTGTCCCACCGGTGACACCGCCCCGGATACCGCCGGAGCCGCCGGAAGTCCCGGACAACGTGCGCGATCTGTTGCGCCGCGTCCGCGAGGCCCTGGAAAGCGTCCTGCAATGGGTGCCGGACGCCGTACGCGACACCCTATGCCCGGGCATCACCGCACCGAGAAACCTGCGCTTCCTGTCCGCCGCCGAGCAGACGGAAGCGCGCAGCGTCTACGCCGGCAGCCTGGACTTCAGCCGGATCATCATCACCGACGGGCTGGGCTGCGGCGGCCGGCCATTCACCGTGGCGTTCCCGGTCGGCTCGGACTGGTGGGTCGCGCTCAACCAGGGCACGGTCGCCAGCTTCGCCACCCGCCCCCGCTCCGACACACTGATCCACGAACTCGCCCACGCCTGGCAATCGCAACACCACGGCAGCGACCCGACGGCCTTCATGCGCAACTCGATCATCAACCAGGCGGGCGCCGCCGCACTGACCGCTCTCGGCCAGGAAGCCAGCGCCTACGCCTACATCCCCGGCAAGCCGTTCGCCGAGTACGGCGCGGAGCAGATCGCCGAGCAGGTGGAGGACAGCTACAACGGCACCGGCAGCCCGACCCCGGCCGTCGCCCGGCATGTCCGCTCGGTGGCGGCGGGCGTGGCCGACCCGGACAACGAAAGGAGCCTGACGGTGAACACGGCCTTCGAGCGGCGCTCGACCAGCGGGGTGGTCTGGCCGTGAGGGGAGGTTTGGCATGACGAATTGCCCTGACACTAGCCATTGCCAGAGCCCCACGGAAGAGGTGAGACCAACTCCGACGCCCCGTCAGGAGGCCGAGCGGAATCGTCGTGTAGGGGGTTGAGCGGTATGGATGCCGCGAGAGCCTTGATGGGCCAGGGATGGCCCTTCAAGGCGGGCCCCCGGAACGGCGATGGAGCGAGGGAATCCCGGCGCAGCCGGGGCTGGATGTCGGGGCAAGCCCTCTTGGTTACTTCTGGGGCGACTGCCAGAAGTAACTCGCCGGGGGGCGAAACAAGAGGGCTCTGCTGAACTCAGTAATTGGTTTGGCTCGGACCTTCTAGCCACGCAGACAGAGCATTTCCCCTCAGATGAGGGGGTACATCATGCGCACGGAGCTTGAATATCTTTCTTCAGGCGACTTCGATTGACCTGGAATGGAACCACGAAAAACGCCGCCCACCTCGGAGAGGCGGGCGGCGTTCGAGTCAATACAGGCCTTTGCCCTGCCCTTGACCTTGCCCCTGGGGTTGGGGCTGCCATTTGCCACTGTTCCCCTTGTTACTGCCGCCACCCTGTTTCATGGGTTGGCCTTTCGGGGCACTGTTGATCAGGCCGTTGCCTTGCTGCTTGCCTTGGCCCTGGTAGTTACCCTGGCCTTGATAGCGATTGCCCTGGCCCTGGTAATTGCCCTGGCCTTGATAGCGATTGCCTTGGCCCTGGTAGTTGCCCTGGCCTTGGTAGCCATTGCCTTGGCCTTGGTAGTTACCCTGGCCCTGATAGCGATTGCCCTGGCCCTGGTAGTTGCCCTGGCCTTGGTAGCCATTGCCTTGGCCTTGGTAGTTACCCTGGCCCTGATAGCGATTGCCCTGGCCCTGGTAATTGCCCTGACCCTGGTAGCGGTTGTCCTGGTATTTGTAATTGCCCTGGCCCGGCTGGTTACCGTAGCCGCCTCCCTGGTAGCGATTACCGGGGTTGTTTCCATACCCCGGGGCGCCCTTTGGGGCGGGGTATTTTTTGTACAAGCCCGGCGGTACGTAGCGGTAGTCGCGGACGTTCCAGGGGCCGTCGTAGTGCGGCGACCAGTACCATCCGCCGTCGCGCCAGCGGTAGTAATAGCGATCGCCGAAGTAGAGGTGGGCATGGCCGAGGCTCACATAGACGCGCAGGTCCGGGTCCCAGCGCCAGCGTCCGTAAGGAGGAGGACCATAAGGAGGCGCGTAGCCGCCACCATAGTCGCCCGTGTGCACCGTGCAGGCCGTCAGTGGCAGCAGCAGCGCCATCAGGAGCAGCAAGCGAAACTTCATGGAAGGACTCCTCCGCGTTCAGGTGCTCATATGACCGCAAACGAAGCGGCAAGTTGCCATCGTTCCCAGCCGAGGTGACGGCCGGCCATGTGGGTTGAGGTGCAGGGTTCTGTTTGCGCTGAATGAACTCGTGTAGGGGCAAGTCTATTTATTCGCCCGTTTTGTCTTGCGTGAGCCGATGGTGATGCATATGGCTTGGCTCCGCCCCCTCACCCCAGCCCTCTCCCCAAAGGGGCGAGGGAGCAGTACGTGCGGGCCCGCAACAATCGTGTAAGGGCGAATTCATTGGCTATGTCTGCGTTAGCTGTTGCAAGGGATAGAAGCCGAGCGATTCCTTCATGCAAATCAATGGGTTGAGCTCGTTTCCATAGCG
>NZ_MUJY01000148.1 GCF_002286785.1 Pseudomonas sp. PIC25
CAGCCGCGACCGGGTGATTGTCAGCAAGTGGTACACCGACGCCAATAACCAACTGGATCGCATCGAAGCCGGCTCATCGGCACTGCTGAACAACCAGGTAGACAACCTGGTCTCGGCGATGGCGGCATTCGCTGTGCCCGCAGCGGGCACGAGCATCCCGCAGGAAGTGAAGGAGCAACTGGCACCGGTGTTGGCGGCGAGTTGGCAGTAAGCGTTGTCGTAGAACAATCCCGTGCCTGTGTATGAAATCACAGGCGCGGGATTCCTATCCCACCTCTTCAATCTCCATACGGACTCAAGCCTGGCTGGCTCCAGGCACTTCCCGTCGGGTCCGGGTGGATTCGCTATTCTGGCAACAGAAAGAAAGCGCAGGGTGAGTGTTTCCGTAATAGGGTTTGCGTTATCCGTATCCTTGCTTGAAGAGGTACGACCATGTCAGCGAACTTTGATCTGAACGTCCGCCCCGACTACGACCAGGTCCTGCAGGCTATCGCCGATTACGTCCTGACCTACCGGGTCGAGTCCGCCGAAGCCCTGGTGACCGCCCGCTATTGCCTGATGGACACCCTCGGCTGCGGCTTGCTGGCCCTGCGTTTCCCCGAATGCACCAAGCTTCTCGGGCCGATCGTCGAGGACACGATCGTTCCCTTCGGAGCCCGCGTGCCGGGCACCCGGTTCCGCCTCGATCCGGTGAAAGCCGCTTGGGACATCGGCTGTCTCGTGCGCTGGCTGGACTACAACGACACCTGGCTGGCGGCGGAGTGGGGGCACCCGTCCGACAATCTCGGCGGCATCCTCGCCGTGGCGGACCATCTCTCGCAGAAGCGCGTCGCGCAAGGCGACCCGCCACTGACCCTGCGCAGCGTACTGGATGCGATGGTCACGGCGCATGAAGTCCAGGGCGTGCTGGCGCTGGAAAACGCTTTCAATCGCGTCGGGCTGGACCATGTGATCCTGGTCAAAGTGGCGTCCACCGTCGTCTGTGCCCGGCTCATGGGCGCCAATCGCGAACAGATGCTCTCCGCGCTGTCCCATGCCTTCGTCGATGGTCAGGCGTTGCGCACCTACCGTCACGCACCGAATGCCGGCTCGCGGAAGTCTTGGGCGGCGGGGGATGCCACGAGCCGTGGCGTGCGCCTGGCCGACATCGCCCTGCGCGGCGAGATGGGTATTCCTGGTGCGCTCACCGCGCCGCAGTGGGGCTTCTACGATGTGTCGTTCAGCCACACCAACAAGGATCTGGCGACCAAGCCGGCGGAGCAGCGCCGGTTCAGTCTTCCGCGGGCATTCGGCAGCTATGTGATGGAGCACGTGCTGTTCAAGATCAGCTTTCCGGCCGAATTCCATGCGCAGACGGCCTGCGAAGCCGCGCGGGCGCTGTACCCTTCGGTGAAGGACCGCCTGCACGAGATCGACCGGATCGTCATCACCACCCACGAATCGGCGATCCGCATCATTTCCAAGGTGGGCCCACTGGCCAACGCCGCGGACCGTGACCACTGCCTGCAATACATGACCGCCGTGCCGCTGATCTTCGGCGATCTGGTGGCCGAGCATTACGAGGATGACTTCCACGCTGCCCATCCGATTATCGATGCACTGCGCGCCAAGATGGTGATCGTCGAGGATGAGCGCTACAGCCGGGAATACCTGGAAGCCGACAAGCGCTCCATCGCCAATGCCGTTCAGGTGTTCTTCACGGACGGCAGCGCCACCGAGAAGGTGGAAGTGGAATACCCCATCGGCCATCGCCGCCGCCGCGCCGAAGGCATTCCCCTGCTGGAAGAGAAATTCAAGGCCAATCTGGCCAGCCGTTTCCCCAGTCAGCGCTGCATGCAGATTTTCTCGCTTTGCCAGGATCAGGCGAAGTTGGAGAGCACGCCGGTGGATCGTTTCATGGCACTTTTCGTGATCTGACGCTCAGGGAGCCTCTACCACGGGCGGAGTGAGCGAGCGCAGGGCCTGCACGACCTGCTGCAGGCCGCGGTTCAGCGGCTTGTCCTGACGCATGACGATGGCCAGGGTACGCGACAGCCCCGGTTTCAGCGGCAGGACGCGCAACCCGCGACGGTGCCGCCGAGCCGCGACGGCCATGGCCGGCACGATGCCGAAGCCGAGGCCGGCGGCGACCATTTCCTTGATGGCTTCGATGCTGCCTAACTCCATTGTCGGCTTCGGGCGCAGCCCCGCCTGGAGAAACCAGTCATCGATCAGTTGGCGCGTGTTGGTATGGGCCTCGAAGACCACCATCGGCCGTTCGGCCAGCGCTGCGGGTGTCGGCGCTGCGGTAACGGAGCTGGTATCGGTCTCGGCGAAAATGGCGACGAATTCGTCCTCCAGTACCGGCGTGATCTGCAGGCTGCGCGAGGAAACCGGGAGCGTGACCAGGGCTAGGTCGAGCCGGTTGTCTTCCACGGCCTTGACGAACTGGGCCGTGTTGCCGGTGCTGACCTGTACCTCCAGCGCCGGAAATGCCCGGTGCAGTTCGCTCAGCAGCGGCGGCAGCAGATGGATGCAGGCAGTGGCGCCGGTGCCCATACCGACGCTCCCGCTGATTCCCTGATGGTGTCCGGCCATGGCATGCATGGCGTCTTCGACGGCCGCTTCGATGCGCCGGGCATGCTCGAGTAGTTCTGTTCCCGCCGGTGTCGGTGTGGCCCGCCGGGCCACGCGCTCGATCAGGCGCACGCCGAGGCGGCGTTCCAGTTGGCGAATCTGCAGGCTTACGGCGGGTTGGGTCAGCCCCAGGCGTTCCGCGGCCGCGGAGAAACTACCGCTATCGATGACCTCGGCAAAGCTGCGTAGATGATCCAGGTTGAGTGCCATGGCAAAGAATTTCTTATCCGAAACATAAGGCGTCAAAGCTTCATTAATACTAGCCGGCTCCGCATCATCGTCTCCATCGATGCATGGGCATGACGAGGTGGCTGTGAGCGAGTTGGAGCACGAAATATGGGTTCGGGATGCCCAGGAAGACGATATGGCTGCGGTGGCGGCCATCTATGCGGAGCAGGTGCTGCATGGCATCGCCACCTTTGAGTTGGCCCCGCCCGATGTCCCGGAGATGCAGAAGCGCCGGGAGGCGGTACTGGGCAGCGGGCTGCCTTATCTGGTTGCCGAATATCGGGGAGCGATCATCGGCTACTGCTACGCCACGCCATACCGACCGCGTCCCGCCTACCGCTACTGTGTCGAGGATTCGGTCTATGTGGCCGAGGGGCAGCAGGGGCGGGGTGTTGGCCGGCGCTTGCTGGCCGAGCTGATCGAGCGCTGTGAGGCCGCGGGCTTCCGGCAGATGGTGGCGATCGTCGGCAACAGCGCTAATGCGGGGTCACTCGGGCTGCATGAGCGCTTGGGCTTCCGTCTGGTCGGGATTCTCGAGTCGGTCGGTTTCAAGCATGGCCGCTGGGTGGATACGGTGCTGATGCAGCGCGCCCTCGGTGATGGCGCGCGGACGCTGCCAGGCGGTGGGACATGACGGCGAGCCCGCCATTGCTCGGTCGAGGAGCTATTGCCCGGCTCGGCCTCGCCCAGTTGATCGGCTGGGGCATCAGCTTTTATTTGCCCGGCGCCTTGGGCGAGGCCATCGTTTCTGCCCAGGGCTGGAGCCGCTCGCAGGTCTACGGCGGGCTTTCCGCCGCCTTGTGCTGCATGGCGTTGCTCTCGCCGCTGCTCTCGCCGCTGGCCGGCGAATGGATCGACCGATACGGTGGGCGCCGGGTCATGAGTGCAGGTGCCTGCTGCAACGCACTGGGTTGCCTAGTCATCGCTGGTAGCACCCATATTCCGGTGTACTACCTAGGCTGGCTGGTGCTTGGTGTCGGCATGCGGCTGATGCTCTACGACGCGTTGTCCACCAGCTTGGCGCAGGGCGCCAGGGGGCAGGTTCTAGAGGTCATGGCGCGGGTGACGCTCTGGGGAGGGCTGGCCTCGACAGTGTTCTGGCCGTTGGGACAGGGGCTTTTGCAGGTGCTCGGCTGGCGCGGTGCCTTGTGTGTCTACGCGCTGTTCGCCCTGGCGTGCCTGCCCTTGCTCCGCAGCGTGCCGGGTGAGGGCGTGCCTCCCTCCCAGCGTGGGTCAATCGAGGGTCCTGAGCCTCGGAACCCTGTCTGGTTGGTGAGCCTCTTGTTCACCTCGATAACGATGCTCACCAGCTTCCTCTCGGCCGGCCTGTCGGCCCATCTGCCCGGGTTGCTGGATGAGCTTGGCGGCGCCGCTGGATGGTCGGTCGGGGTGGCGGCGCTCTGGGGCTTCGGCCAGCTCTGCGCCCGTTTCGTCGACATGCTCTACGGAGCACGCCTGCCTATCCTCCTGCACAGTCTGCTGGCCGCCGCCTGCTTGCCCGTCAGCCTGGCGATCGGCTGGCTGGGCGGCGCGCAGGCCTGGCTTGCGGCACTCTTCGTGTTCGGCTACGGGGCGGCCAACGGCCTGGCCGCCATCGTCCGGGCGGGGCTGCCATTGGTGTTGTTCGGTGCGCAGGGTTATGGCGCGCGGGTCGGGCGCCTGTTGCTGCCGAGCTATGTTCTTTCGGCTATCGCACCGCTGGCCTGTGCCGAAGCGCGCGAGCGACTCGGTGCGCGCCCGACGCTGGGGATATCGGTCGGTATCGGCGTGGCGATCGTCGCGGCCGCCCTGATCCTGTTTCTTGTTGCCCGCTCTGGGGTGCGGCATAGCGCCGATCGCTCGCTCGAAACATGACCGGGTTCAATAAAAAAACCCGCACTAAGCGGGTTTTTCCTTGTCTCAACCGAAGCGGTTACTTGAGGCGTCGTTCGACACCCTTTTCCACGAGGATCTTGGCGGAGATTTCCTCCACCGAGAAGTGCGTGGAATTGATGTAGGCGATATTTTCGCGGCGGAACAGGTTCTCCACCTCGCGAACCTCGAATTCGCACTGGGCATAGCTGGCGTAGCGGCTGTTCGGCTTGCGTTCGTGGCGGATGGCGGCGAGCCGGTCGGGGTCGATGGTGAGGCCGAACAGCTTGTTCTTGTAAGCCTTGAGCGCCGTCGGCAGTTGCAGGCGCTCCATGTCCTCTTCGGTCAGCGGGTAGTTCGCGGCGCGGATGCCGTACTGCATGGCCATGTAGAGGCAGGTGGGTGTCTTGCCGCAGCGGGACACGCCGACGAGGATCAGGTCGGCCTTGTCGTAGTAGTGAGTGCGGGCGCCGTCGTCGTTGTCGAGGGCGAAGTTGACCGCCTCGATGCGCTCCATGTAGTTGGAGTTGTGGCCGATGGAGTGGGATTTACCCACGGAATACGAGGAATGCGAGGTGAGCTCGTGTTCCAGCGGTGCGAGAAAGGTGGAGAAGATGTCGATCATGAACCCATTGGATTCGGCCAGGGTGTCGCGGATTTCCTGGTTCACGATAGTGTCGAAGATGATCGGCCGGGCGCCGTCTTTCTCGGCAGCGCTATTGATTTGCTGTACGATGGCGCGCGCTTTTTCGACGCTGTCGACGTATGGGCGCGTCAACTTCGTGAAGTTGATCGTTTCGAATTGCGCCAACAGGCTCTGGCCCAGGGTTTCGGCAGTGATACCGGTCCCGTCGGAGATGAAGAAAGCGGTTCGTTTCATTTGCGCCGAAAGCCTTAAGGTAGGAACGATTCTTGGCTATCATAGGCCCGCTTTTTGCGAGGGGCTGTGCCGATCGGCATTGTTACCCATTCGCGGTGCGGGCCACAATCACGCGGAGCTTTTCCGCATGAGCTTTTCCAACACATAGTGGAGAGATCACCTTGGTTGAGTACGTAGTTTCCCTCGATAAGCTCGGCAATCACGACGTTGAGCGAGTAGGGGGCAAGAACGCCTCCCTGGGCGAGATGATCAGCAACCTCGCCGGTGCCGGTGTTTCCGTACCCGGTGGTTTCGCCACCACGGCCCAGGCCTTCCGGGACTTCCTGGAGCAGAGCGGTCTGAACGACCGCATCCATGCCGCCCTCGATGCGCTGGACGTGGATGACGTCAATGCCCTGGCCAAGACCGGTGCACAGATTCGCCAGTGGGTCATGGAAGCCGAGTTCCCGGCCCAGCTCGATGCCGATATCCGCAAGGCCTTCGCCGAACTGTCCGCCGGTAACGACAACCTGGCTGTCGCCGTTCGCTCTTCCGCCACCGCTGAAGACCTGCCGGACGCCTCCTTTGCCGGCCAGCAGGAAACCTTCCTGAACATCCGCGGCGTCGATAACGTCATCCGTGCCGCCAAGGAAGTCTTCGCCTCTCTCTTCAACGACCGCGCCATTGCCTATCGCGTTCACCAGGGTTTCGACCACAAGCTGGTCGCCCTGTCCGCCGGCGTGCAGCGCATGGTGCGTTCGGAAACCGGCACCGCCGGCGTGATGTTCACCCTCGACACCGAGTCCGGTTTCCGCGACGTGGTGTTCATCACCGGCGCCTACGGCCTCGGTGAGACCGTGGTACAAGGCGCGGTGAACCCCGATGAATTCTACGTGCACAAGCCGACCCTCCAGGCCGGCCGCCCGGCGATTCTGCGCCGCAACCTCGGCAGCAAGGCGATCAAGATGGTCTATGGCGAAGAAGCCAAGGCCGGCAAGTCGGTCAAGACCGTCGAAGTGGATCGCGCCGACCGTGCGCGTTTCTGCATCACCGACGAGGAAGTCACCGAGCTGGCCAAGCAGGCATTGATCATCGAGAAACACTATGGCCGCCCGATGGACATCGAGTGGGCCAAGGACGGCGACGACGGCAAGCTGTATGTCGTCCAGGCCCGCCCGGAAACCGTGAAGAGCCGTGCCAGCGCTACCGTCATGGAGCGCTATCTGTTGAAGGAAAAGGGCAAGGTCCTGGTGGAAGGCCGTGCGATCGGCCAGCGCATCGGCGCCGGCCCGGTGAAGGTGATCCACGACATCGCCGAGATGGACAAGGTCCAGCCGGGCGACGTACTGGTTTCCGACATGACCGACCCGGATTGGGAACCGATCATGAAGCGCGCCAGCGCCATCGTCACCAACCGTGGCGGGCGTACCTGCCACGCGGCGATCATCGCCCGCGAACTGGGCATCCCGGCTGTGGTCGGTTGCGGTAACGCCACCCAGGTGCTGCAGGATGGCCAGCGCGTCACCGTGTCCTGCGCGGAAGGCGATACCGGTTTCATCTTCGAAGGCCAGCTAGGCTTCGATATCCGCAAGAACTCCGTCGATGCCATGCCCGAACTGCCGTTCAAGATCATGATGAACGTCGGCAATCCGGACCGTGCGTTCGACTTCGCCCAACTGCCCAACGAGGGCGTGGGCCTGGCCCGCCTCGAGTTCATCATCAACCGCATGATCGGCGTGCACCCGAAGGCGCTGCTGAATTTTGCCAGCCTGCCGGCCGAGATCAAGGACAGCGTGGAAAAGCGCATCGCCGGTTACGACGATCCGGTGGGCTTCTACGTCGAGAAGCTGGTCGAAGGCATCAGCACCCTGGCCGCGGCGTTCTGGCCGAAGAAAGTCATCGTTCGCCTGTCCGACTTCAAGTCCAACGAATACGCCAACCTGATCGGCGGCAAGCTCTACGAGCCGGAAGAAGAGAACCCGATGCTCGGCTTCCGCGGCGCTTCCCGTTACATCAGCGAATCGTTCCGCGATTGCTTCGAGCTGGAATGCCGTGCGCTGAAGAAGGTGCGCAACGAGATGGGGCTGACCAACGTCGAAATCATGGTGCCCTTCGTGCGCACCCTCGGCGAGGCCAGCCAGGTGGTCGAGCTGCTGGCGAGCAACGGTCTCAAGCGTGGCGAGAATGGCCTGCGCGTCATCATGATGTGCGAGCTGCCGTCCAACGCGCTGCTGGCTGAAGAATTCCTCGAGTTCTTCGATGGATTCTCCATCGGCTCCAACGACCTGACCCAGTTGACCCTGGGCCTGGACCGTGACTCCGGCATCATTGCCCACCTGTTCGACGAGCGTAACCCGGCGGTGAAGAAGCTGCTGGCCAATGCCATCCAGGCGTGCAACAAGGCCGGTAAGTACATCGGCATCTGCGGCCAGGGCCCGTCGGACCATCCGGATCTGGCCAAGTGGCTGATGGAGCAGGGCATCGAGAGCGTGTCGCTGAACCCCGACTCGGTACTCGACACCTGGTTCTTCCTGGCCGAAGGCCAGGCTTGATCCCACGATAGCCACCATTGAAAAAGGGCGGGGATCGATCCCGCCCTTTTTTGTGCAAGAAGCAAAAGATGCAAAGCAGCAGTGATCTGTTTCCCGTCGCCTTGATGAGCGCCGAAATCCGTGGCGACCTCACCGAGGATGTCTACCTCCTGAAGCCCAACAACAGCCCCGATTCCAGTGTCGAGCTGGCGGTGACGCGCTTGGGCCTGAGCGGCCAGGAGACCCATCGCGGCGTTCCCGTGGTGCTGCTCCATGGCAGCTTCTCCAACCGGCGCTTCTGGTTTTCCCCCAAGGGGGTCGGGCTGGGGGCATATCTGGCGCGTGCCGGCTTCGATGTCTGGATTCCGGAAATGCGCGGGCACGGTCTGTCGCCGCGTAACCAGCGCTACCGGTACAATCGGGTCGCCGATTACGCACGCTACGACCTGCCGGCCATTGCTGCTTTCGTCCATGAGCAGACGGGGCAGGGCGCCCACTGGCTCGGTCATTCCCTGGGAGGCATTACGCTTGCCGCGACGCTTGGCGGTCACTACCTGGGCGACGACGAGGTTGTCTCGGTAGCCCTGTTCGGCAGCCAGATCAGCCGGATCTATTGGCCGCTCAAGGTGCCTCCCGTGGAATGGAGTGGCCGCCTCCTGCTCAAGCGCTTCCACCATCTCTCCGGTCGACGACTGAAGCGCGGGCCCGAAGACGAGCCGATCGGCCTGGCCCTGGAAAGCATGCGCTGGCATGGCCTGTTCGGGCGTTTCGGTGACAAGGAGCGCGATTGGTGGGCAGGCCTGGCGGAGGTGCAAATGCCAGTGTTGGCGGTATCCGCCGAGGGGGATATGCAGGACCCGGCCTGGGCCTGCCGCAAGCTGCTGGATCAGTTCGCCTCGTCGACCCGTGAGTTTCTCTGCCTGGGGCCGAAAGCCGGTTTCGCCGAGGCCTACGGACACGTGGAAATGTTGATCAGCCGCAACGCCCAGTGCGAGGTCTGGCCATTGGTCGAGCACTGGTTGCGCGAATTACGGTTGCCGGTCGGTGTGGCCAATGCCAGTCAACCGGCCCGGGCCTGACGAGCCCGAACCGCGCCGGACTCGTCAGGAACGTTTCAAGCGATGGATCGGGTGACACCGCCGTCCACGCGCAGCGACGCACCCGTGGTGGCCGAGGCTTGTTCCGAGGCCAGGTAGACCACCAGATTGGCCACTTCGTCGACGGTCGCCAGGCGTTTGATCAGCGAGGTGGGGCGGTGTTCGGCGATAAAGTTACGCTCCATCTCGTCCAGGGAAACGCGCTGTTCGGCAGCCATCTTGGCGAAGAACTCACCGACGCCTTCCGAGCGGGTCGGCCCCGGCAATACGGCGTTCACCGTCACGCCGGTGCCCGCCAGGGTTTCCGCCAGGCCGCGGGAAACCGCGAGTTGGGCGGTCTTGGTCACGCCGTAGTGGACCATTTCCGGCGGAATCTGCAGCCCCGATTCGCTGGACAGGAACAGTACCCGGCCCCAGCCCCGGTCACGCATGCCTTGCGCATAGTGACGCGACAGGCGAACGCCGCTCATCACGTTGATATCGAAGAAGCGCAACCAGTCAGCGTCCGGAATATCGAAGAAAGGCTTGGGCTCGAAGATGCCCAGGTTGTTGACCAGGATATCCGTTTCGGGAACTTGGGCAACGAAGGCCTCGATACCCTCTGCGCTGCCCAGGTCGGCGGCGACACCGCTGAGTCGGGCCTGCGGAATGGCCTCGCGCAGGCTGGCCAGGGCTTCGTCCACCCGGGCCTGGGTACGGCCATTGATGACGGCCTCCGCACCGGCGCGGGCCAGGCCCTTGGCGATTGCCAGGCCAATGCCGGCCGTCGATCCGCTGATCACGGCGCGTCTGTTGGAAAGATCGATGTTCATGAGAGGGCTCCTGTTCGGATGGAAACGTCGTGTCGATTGACTGCGCAGGATGTGCCGCGTTCGACGCATCCGGTTCAGGCCCATCTTGCAGTTTTCTGACGGCGGAATAACGCCCCAGGCCGGACAAGCTGTTTTTCCGGGAAATCAAGAATGCGCGGCCGCAGTGAGGCGGACTGGGCGTTCCTCTGCCCGAGGCTTGGGGCTAAGATGTGACGCCCTGAAACATTCCGGTCACGCGGTGCCACGGTGGTGCCCCGACCCAACTGACATCGGTGCACGGTCGTGATCGTGCCGATGCCGATCCCCTGATTTTTCCTCAACAGGAGCTTTGCCATGCACTACATCACTCCCGACCTGTGCGACGCCTACCCGGAGCTTGTCCAGGTGGTCGAGCCGATGTTCAGCAATTTCGGCGGTCGCGATTCCTTCGGTGGCGAAATCGTCACCATCAAGTGCTTCGAGGACAATTCCCTGGTCAAGGATCAGGTCGAGCTGGACGGCAAGGGTAAGGTGCTGGTCGTCGATGGCGGCGGTTCGCTGCGCCGTGCACTGCTCGGCGACATGCTGGCGGAAAAGGCGGCGCGCAACGGCTGGGAAGGCATCGTGGTCTATGGCTGCATCCGTGATGTCGATGTGATCGCCCAGACCGATCTCGGTGTACAGGCCCTGGCCAGCCACCCGATGAAAACCGACAAGCGTGGGATCGGCGACCTCAATGTGCCGGTGACCTTTGGCGGCGTGACATTCCGTCCGGGCGAATATGTGTATGCCGACAACAACGGCGTCATCGTGTCGCCGAAGGCATTGCAGATGCCCGAGTGATGGGGCCCGCTCTCGCGAAGAGGGCGGTCGATCTCCAGGCAGCCGGCCGCTCCGGCCGGCTGTCCAGCACAAGGAAGCCGCATGACTGACAACGATGCCGACGAGCGCGGCCTGGTCTTTGGTTTTGTATTGAACGGTCGTGGTGGCGGGCGACAGGTATCGCGCAACGAGCTGGCGATTCTCGATCTGGCTCCGGACGAGTCGCTTTGGCTGCATTGGGATCGCGGTCATCCGGAGGCTCAGGCATGGTTGCGCGAATCGGCTGCCCTGAATCCGTTCGACTGCGATCTGTTGCTGGCCGAAGCGACCCGGCCACGCATGCTTCCCTCTTCAGGAGATGGGCTCCTGCTGTTCTTGCGTGGGGTGAACCTGAACCCCGGTGCCGAGCCGGAGGATATGGTCTCGCTGCGCGTCTACAGCGACGCTCGGCGAGTCATCAGCCTGCGTTTGCGCCCGACCAAGGCTGTCAGCCAGGTACGCGAGGAGTTGGAGCGCGGGCAGGGGCCGAAGACTTCCTCCGAGATCGTCCTGAGCTTGGCAGACTACCTGACCGACAAGGTCGACGATCTGAGTGTGTTTCTGTCCGAACAACTCGACGAGCTGGAAGAGGCGGTGGAGCAAGATGAACGGGCCTTGCCGGATCGCTATCTATTGCAAACCCTGCGTCGTCGCGCGGCGGGACTGAAGCGCTATTTGGCGCCGCAGCGGGAAATCTTCGCGCAGATGGCGCGGTATAAGTTGAGCTGGTTTGTCGACGACGACACCGTGTACTGGAACGAGCTGCACAACAGCCTGACCCGCAACCTGGAAGAGCTGGAGATGATCCGCGAGCGAATCTCGTTGCTGGAGTCGCTGGAGCAGCGGCGCCTGAGCGAGCGCACCAATCGGATCATGTACATGCTTACCATCATCACCGGATTCTTCTTGCCGCTGAGCTTCTTCACCGGCCTGATGGGGATGAACGTCGGCGGTATGCCGGGTGCTGAAAACACTTTCGGATTCGTCTGGGCCTGCCTGTTCTCGGCTGCCATTGCGGTTAGTCAGTGGTTGGTATTTCGCTGGTTGCGCTGGCTCTGAGTCCGCGTCAGGTGGGGGCGAAGGTCAGGTAGAAGCGCCCGTGGGTGCTGTCCCGGACCTGGTGCAACAGCTCCAGGCCCTTGTTCAGGAAAGGAGCGGCGAGTTCTTCGGGACGAAACGCACGTTGGCGAAAGTGAACGGGCCCGTGTCGCTCGATATTGCCCGGCGCGATGAAGTCGAGGGTCACATCGAAAACGCCAGGTTGTCCTGGGTCTCTTTCCAGGCTGGCTCGTCGTAACCAGTCCCTGCCGTCGAGACGTAGCCAGCGATCTCCCTGGAAATAGTCCTTGAGAAAGATATTGTCGCAGTCATAGGCATCCAGCATCAGGCGCGCACGGGGATGCCGGCGCAAGGCGTCGGCGAGGCTTGTCGCTGCCGCCTCGATGTCGTGTTCGGTCAGCAGGTAGGCGGTGACGCAACCGGGTGCGACGATGCTGTCGAAGCACTGGCTGAAAGGTAGCCGGCGGATATCCGCTTCGACAGCCAAGCAGAGGTCCAGTCGATCGAGGCCGATTCGCAGCATGGTCGGGCTGAGGTCGGCAATCACCCATGCGGCGTGCGCGGCCGGCTTCGCCAGGCCGTAGTAGCTGCCCAGCCAAAGCACCTGCCGGGCCTCCGCCAGGGCTTCCTCCAGCGGCTGTGGGTCGATCCAGCGCTGGGAGAAGGCGTCGTAATACTCGGCCAGCAGGCGGTCAGCGCAGGATATTTCGATGGTGGCCTTCCTCGAGGATGCTTTTCAGCACGCTGGCGGCCTTGTGACGCAACTCCGGCAGGGCAGCCTGCGAATAGAAGGCGACATGGGGGGAAAGGATCACGTTGTCGGCTTCATCGAACAGAGCGGGAGTCGGTTGCCGTTCGTCCTCGTAGACATCCAGCGCCAATCCGCGCAGCCGACGGTGCGCCAAGGCCTGGAGCAAGGCGGAGCTGTCAATGATGGGGCCGCGCGCGGTGTTGATCAGGTACTTGCCCTCCAGCAACTGCAGCTCGCGATGGCTGATCAGGTGGTGCGTCCGTTCGGTCAGCGGCGCATGGATGCTGATCAGGTCTGAGGTTGCCAGCAGTTCTTGCAAGGACTCGCAACGGCGTACGCCGAGGGATTTCTCGGCGCCGCTGTCCCGTTCCGGGTCGTAGAAGGCGACATCGCAGCCGAACGCCTTGAAGCGGAGGGCTGCGGCCATGCCGATCCGGCCAAAACCGATCAGCCCAACGCGCAGCATGCTTAGTCGCGGCAGTTCGCCCACTTCACGCCAGTCCCAGCTGCCATTGCTGACCACGCGATGCCCTTGGCGCAAGTGGCGGAGCAGGCCAAGCGCCATGGCCAGGGTATGGTCGGCGACTTCTTCGGTGCCGTAATCCGGCACGTTGGCCACTGCGATACCGCGCCGGCGGGCGGCGGCGAGATCGATGTTGTCGTAGCCCACCGCCGCCCGGACGATGGCCCTGCAGTTGTCCAAGCGATCGATCAGCGCGGCATCGACGGGAACCAGGTGCCAACTGATCAAGCCGTCGCACTCTGCGATTTCGTCGGGCAGTTGGTCGGAGCCGGATACCTGGAACAACCGGACCGGCGTATCGCCGAAGCAGGCCTGTTCGATATCCGGTTGGCTGACGTAGCAGTTGCGGGTGGAGTCTATGATGCCGATTTTCATGATGTTATCCGATCATCCAGCGAATGGCGGCGCAGCCGAGCGTGCCGGCGGCTACGCCGAACAAGGTGTTCTTGGTGTACCAGACGACACCGACTGTCAGCAGGGCCGCGCCCCAGATGGACGCGTCCCCGTTCATCAGTTTGGGGCTGATGAGGGCGGCCAGGATCGCCGGGGGCAGGTTTTTCATGAAGCGCTCGGCGAAGCCGCCGACTTCGATGCGATCATTGGCCAGGGCGAGTCCGCCGATGCGCGTCAGATAAGTGGCCAAGGCCATGCCGAGAATGGCAGCGAGTTCCAGTGGACTCATCGTCCGGCCTCCACGACAGGTTGCCGAGCCGCCGGAAGAGCGGCGACCACGGCGCTGGCGACCACGGCGGCGATCACCACGCCGGCCGCTCCGAGGCCAGGAAGCTGCGAGATGAGGAACGACAGCAGTCCCGCCGTCAGCCAGGTGAGAAAGTCCAGCTGTCGCTGCCAGAGCAGGACCATCAGCGACAGGAACATGGCCACGAAGGTGAAGTCGAGGCCATAAATCCGCGGTTCGGGAATGTTCGATCCGACCTGTGTCCCGATGAAGGTGCCACCCACCCAACCCACATAGATCACCAGTCCGGCGGTGACGAAGTAGCGCAGCGACGGAGCGGCCTTGCGGAAGCGGTGCTCGGCCAGCGCCCAGGTTTCGTCGATCAGCAGCAGGGCGAAGGAGGCGGCCACGCGGCCTTTCGGGAGTTTCTGGAAGGAGCGTTGCAGGGAGGCGCTCATTAGCAGATGGCGCAGGTTGATCAACAAGGTGGTCAGGACGATGGACAGCCAGGGCAGATTGGGATGTCGCCATTGCTCCACTGCGACGAACTGCGAGGCGCCGGCGAATACAAGGGCGCTCATCAGTGTGGCGGCGAGAGGCGTGATTCCCGACTTACTGGCCAGCACACCGAACACCAGGCCGAAAAAGAAACCGCTCACCATGATGGGGGCGGCGTCGACGACCGCGTCCCGTAGGCGCAATTGCTCTTTCATGGCGATGTCTCCTGCAGGATGGACAGGAAGGGTTCGTCCAGCGCTGCGGCGCACAGGGTGATCCGCACCAGCCGCTCGAGAGCGGGATGGCGTGGCCGGTGGACCGAGATGCGCTGTTCCAGCAGGTATTCGACCAGGCTCTGGGCGAGCTGCGCGGAAGGCAGCAGGAGGCTGACGAAGTTGGTGCCCGAGGGCAGTACCCGGAAGCCCAGGTTAGACAGATGGGCCGTCAGCGCGTCCCGGATGAAACTGGCCTCGGTGAGGGTGGCAAGGGTTCGTGGGTCGTCCAAGGCCACTTGGGCGGCGTATTGTGCCAAGCCGCCGACGGCATAGTGGATACGAACTTTGTGCAGTTGTTCGAGGATATCCGGGGCGGCGAGAGCGTAGCCCACCCGGAGTCCGGCGAGGGCATAGGCTTTCGACAGCGAGCGGAGCCTCACGCAGCCCGGCAACGTGCCGCCGAAGGCCGGTTGCAGGGCTTCGCAGAAATCGATGTAGGCTTCGTCCAGCACCAGGGTGCAGGTCTCGGGCAGCCGGGCAACGAACTCGGCGATGTCGCCGATCCCCTGCCAGCTCCCGGTGGGGTTGTCCGGGTTGGCGATGTAGACGACTTTCGCTTCGGTACGCACAACGGCGTCCAGCAAGGCCTGGAGGTCAACCTGCAGGGCGTGTCCATCGTCATGGTAGGCGACTTCCTCGATGACGCAGCCCACGGCGCGGGCGAAATAACCGAAGCTCGGGTAGGTCCCGGCGCTGCAGACGACCTTGTCGCCGGGATCGCAGAAGGCTCGAAGGCAGAGGTAAATCAGTGCATCGGCACCGCCATCGACGAGGAGCGCGTCGAGATCGACGTGGTTCATTACAGCCAGCGTTTCGCGCAGAGCGTGGCATTCCGGATCGCCATAGAGACGTGCCAGTTCGCAGAATTGCATGCCGAAGCGATCCTGGAGTGCCTGCATCGGCGCATCCAGGCATTCGTTCGAGCCGAGGCGGGTGGCTATGGATATTCCCGTCCTGCGCTCCAGGGCGGGGATGCCGGGGAAGGGGTTCGGGTTGTCCTGTTCGATGAGGTGTGCGGCAAAACGGCTGCGCATGTAGGTTCCTTCTTACAACTCATTCCGGGAATACGCAGGCCTGGCCTTGCCAGTTGCGGAAATACAGGTACTCGCCGTCCGGGTGATGCTCCAGACGCGGGCGGTCTTTTAGCAGGTCGAGCGGCACGGTGTATTTGCCGGTCTTGTGCGGCAGCACGTATTCGGGCACGGCGATGTTGGACAAGCGGCGCTTCATCCGTCCGACAATGGCCAGGGCGTCGCTGATACTGGCTCGGAACGCCTGGCTGCCCGGCGAGAACGGCATGAAGTGGTACAGGTAGTGAGGCTGTATGCCGTGGCGGTAGAGCGTCAGGCAGAGCGTCGCCAGCGTCTCGTAGCGGTCGTTGATCCCACCCAGGAAAGGCATGTTGGCGAACAGGATCGGGCAAGCGGAGCGTAGCTTCCGTGCGGCGGCAAGGAAATCGGGCGTGATCTCGTTGGGGTGTCCTACATGCAGGCCGACGGCGGTGACCTGGTGCCGCGCGAGGATCTGCACCAGCTCGTCGGTGACTCGGTACGGGTTGAACGACAGGGCTCGGGTGTGCAGGCGGATGATCAGGTTCGAGCGGATGGTACGCAGATCGCTGAGGAAACCGTCGAGATGTTTGTCGCTGTGCATCAGCGGCTCGCCGCCGCTGAGGATGACTTCGTCCAGTTCCGGGTGCGAGCGGATGTAATCCAGCGTCGCGGACCACTCGTCCTTGCGTAGCGAGCTCTTCTGCGTCTGTTTCTCCAGCGTTCGCAGGGCTTCGTAGCAGAACTGGCAATAGGCGTGGCAGACGTTGGCCAGACGCAGGATGACGCGATTGTCGTACTTATGCTGGCAGATCGGTGTGACCATCTCGCCGGGCAGTTCCCAGTTTTCCGATTCACCGTCATAGGAAAGTGTCTGCGGACCTCGTTCTTCATCCCAGACGGGCACGACCTGGCGCCAGATGGGATCGTTAGTCTTCGGCAGGCCCTGCTCGTCCCGTTCGATCAGATGCATCGTGTAGGGTGTGATGGCCAGCTTGCGGTCGTTCAGGTTGCAGCGGATGCGCTCCAGCAGAGTTCCATCCTTCAGGCCGGGGAAATAGTCCAGCAGGTCGTCGATACTGGTGACCGCATTGCGCTGCTGCCATTTCCAGTCCGACCATCCCTCGTTGAGGCTGGGTATCAGCTTCGAGGTGTCGCTGACCAAGGTGCTGGGGTGTATCAGTTCCGGCAAAGCTTCGCTCACGGTTCTCTCCTTGCAGTGGGAGCGGCATTAGCGGGGGCAGCTTCTGCCGAAACGGAACGGCTGCGGAGAAACAGTGGACGTCCCATCTGCATAACTGTTAGAAAAAACACTCTAACAGTGCGGTATCGCAAAAGGGATGTTCATGGAGTTGCACCTCGATCGACAGGGAACGGTGCCCTTGACGGCTCAGATCGTGAGTCGGATAGAACAGCTCATCGATGCGGGAAGGCTGCGGCCAGGGCAGCGCCTGCCCTCCATACGCAAACTCGCGGCCCATCACGGCATCAGCTATCACACGGCGGTCACCGCCTACGAACAGCTGGTGGCCAGTGGCCGTATCAGTGCCCAACAGGGGCGTGGGTTCTTCATCGACAGCCATGCGCAGCCGCGTCAGCCGGGTATGTCGAGTGTCGCATCGGAGTCGGAGAGCGGTCCGCTGGGCAGCTTCTGGCGACTCTTTCATGGCTCGCCGGAATTGATGAAGCTCGGCTGCGGCTGGCTGCCACCGGCCTGGCGCGACACCCAGGTCCTGGCCCGGGTGATACGTCGTACGGCGAACTTCTCGAAAAGTGCCCTGGTGGAATACGGCGATCCGCTCGGTTATCTGCCGCTCCGCCAGCAACTGTGCCTGCACCTGCAACGGAAGCTGTCGCTGATTCTGGAGCCGCAGCAGGTGTTGACCACCTTGGGCGCGACCCATGCGCTGGACCTGCTGATCCGTTTGCTCGTCGCGCCCGGCGATCACGTATTGGTGGATGACCCTTGCAACAGCAATCTGGTGCAACTGTTGAAGTTGCGCGGTGCACAGGTCATCGGTATTCCCAGGCGGATAGACGGGCCGGACCTGGCCGTCTTCGCCGAGACCCTGGCGAAATTGCCGGTCAAGGCCTTCTTCATCAACTCGATGCTGCACAACCCGACCGGTTCTTCGATCAGTGCCAGCAATGCCTTCCAGTTGTTGCGGCTGGCCCATCTGCATGACCTGACCATTGTCGAGGACGATGTGTACGCCGACTTCGGCAATGGTCACTCCAACCGCCTGGCCATGCTGGATGGTCTGGATCGGGTGATCTATGTCGGCAGTTTTTCCAAGACACTGTCGGCTTCGCTGCGGGTCGGCTATGTGGCAGGGCCGGCTCGACTGATCGCCAGGCTGGCCGACCTGAAACTGCTGACCATGGTGGCGGTGCCGGGCTTCTGCGAACGCTTCGTCAGCATCATCCTGGGCGACGGCACCTATCAGCGGCATCTGGTTACCGTGCAGCACAAACTTCGCACCCACCAGGCGATGGCCCTGGAAGCCTTTCGGCAATGGGGCTGGGAGGCGTTCTGCGAGCCGCAGGGCGGCATGTTCGTCTGGGTACGCCATCCACAGGTGGCGAACCCCGAGGCGTTCGTTCAGGAAGGCGTGGAGAAGGGCATTGTCCTGGTGCCGGGATCGGCCTTCAGGGCGGATGGGCAACCGTCGCCCTGGTTCAGGATCAATGTCGCGCACTTCGATGCAACAGGTGCTTCCGTGCTGTTCAAGCGTTAATATCCGCGCTTTTTTTCGCGCTGCGCCGGGCGCTGGATGTGACCCGGGCGAAGATTCCCTCGTCTAGCCGACACATTCCGCGAGGTGCGTATGCACGATCCGTTTGAAGAATCCCTGCGTGATCTGCTCAAATCGTCGCCGTCCGCCCATGACGATGACGCCTGCCTGGATCGCGTACTCAAGACCGCCAACCGCCAGGTCGGCGTCGGCGATCTGTTCAGCCTGATGAGCCACTGCCTCGAGGCATTGATGATTGCTCTGAACAACGGTTCGGCACATGTCGCGCCGGTATCCCGCCACTCTTCCAAATGCTCCGCTGACAAGGCCGATTGAACATGGAACTCGATCTCTGGACCCAAAGCCTGGTGACTGCGATGACGGCACTCTGGACCAAGGTTGCCAACTTCATTCCCAACCTGTTCGTCGCGCTGATTCTGGTGCTACTGGGCTTCGTCGTGGCCAAGCTGCTGGATACGCTGCTGTCCAAGGTGCTGGCCAAGGTTGGCCTGGATCGGTTGATGGCCGGCACGGGGCTGACCAAGCTGCTTGGTCGGGCAGGCATCCAGGTGCCGGTTTCGACGCTGATCGGCAAGATCGTCTACTGGTTCGTCCTCCTGATCTTCCTGGTTTCCGCCGCTGAATCGTTGGGGCTGCAGCGGGTTTCCGCTACCCTCGATGTGTTTGCCCTGTACCTGCCGAAGGTCTTCGGGGCTGCCCTGGTGCTGCTCGCCGGGGTGTTGCTGGCGCAACTGGCCAACGGCCTGGTGCGCAGCGCCGCCGAAGGTGTGGGACTGGACTATGCCAACGGGCTGGGTCGTATTGCCCAGGGGCTGGTGATTATCATCAGCCTCTCCGTGGCGATCGGTCAGTTGGAGGTCAAGACCGACCTGCTCAACAACGTCATCGCCATCGTGCTGATTTCCATCGGCCTGGCCGTCGCGCTGGCGATGGGGTTAGGTAGCCGGGAAATTGCCGGGCAGATCATTGCCGGCATTTATGTGCGTGAACTCTATGAAGTCGGCCAACAGGTCAAGGTGGGCGAGCTGGAAGGGCAGATCGAAGAGATCGGCACTGTCAAGACCATCCTGCTGACGGATGAGGGCGAACTGGTTTCCGTGGCCAATCGCAGCCTCCTCGAGCAACGGGTAAGCAGCCGCTGACGCGCTATTCCTGCTAATGTATGCCGCCATCTGAGCCCGGGGGATCACCGGGCATGGCGGCTATTGACCTGACTTCGGCCCGACTCGTTTTGAACAAAACCCACTCGCTCTCCACGCGTTACGACCCCCGCGAGCTCACCGATGAAGAGCTGGTGCAGCGTGCGCACGTCGAGCTGTTCCACATTACCCGGGCTTATGAGGAGCTGATGCGTCGTTATCAGCGCACCTTGTTCAACGTATGTGCCCGTTATTTGGGGAACGAGCGCGACGCCGACGATGTCTGTCAGGAAGTGATGCTTAAAGTTCTTTATGGACTGAAGAACTTCGAAGGCAAGTCCAAGTTCAAGACGTGGCTATATAGCATCACTTATAACGAGTGCATCACACAGTACCGCAAAGAGCGGAGAAAACGCCGCTTGATGGATGCCTTGAGTCTCGATCCGCTGGAAGAGGCCTCCGATGAGAAGGCTCCGAAAGTAGAGGAGAGGGGCGGGCTGGATCGCTGGCTGGTGCATGTCAACCCGATCGATCGGGAAATTCTGGTGCTTCGTTTTGTTGCAGAACTCGAATTCCAGGAAATCGCTGACATCATGCATATGGGATTGAGCGCAACAAAAATGCGATACAAGCGAGCCTTGGATCGATTGCGCGAGAAATTTTCCGGGACAACCGAAACTTAGTTGGGATTTACCTCTCTTATGCTCGGGCGAGGTCTGGTAAAATCGCTGACCAAGTTGTCCCGATTGTTCGACAACTGAATTACCACCATGATGGGGATTTACGGATGAAACTGAAAAACACCTTAGGCGTTGTCATTGGCTCTCTGGTTGCCGCATCTTCGATGGGCGCGCTGGCCCAAGGCCAAGGCGCGGTCGAGGTGGAGGCTTTCGGCAAGCGCTATTTCACTGATAGCTCTCGCGATATCGAAAACGGCAATCTGTATGGCGGCTCCATCGGTTATTTCCTGACCGACGATGTCTCCCTGGCTCTGTCGTATGGCGAATACCACGACATGACCTCCAATGACTCCTTCCCGCCGGATGGCCACAAGGACATCAAGGGTAACCTGGCTTCTCTGGACGCCGTTTACCACTTCGGTCAGCCGGGCGTTGGCCTGCGTCCGTACGTGTCCGCTGGCTTCGCGCACCAGAATATCAGCAACATTCCGCCGCGCACCGGTCGTGACCACAGCACCTTCGCTAACGTTGGCACTGGCCTGAAGTACTACTTCACCGAGAACTTCTTCGCCAAGGCGAGCCTGGACGGTATGTACAACCTGGATGCCCAGGAAGCCGAGTGGATGGCTGGCGTAGGTGTCGGCATGAACTTCGGCGGCAGCTCCTCCAAGCCTGCAGCCGAGCCGGCTCCGGAGCCGGTGGCTGAAGTCTGCGCCGACAGCGACAACGACGGCGTTTGCGACAACGTCGACAAGTGCCCGGATACCCCGGCCAACGTCACCGTCGACGCCAATGGCTGCCCGGCCGTTGCCGAAGTGGTTCGCGTCGAGCTGGACGTGAAGTTCGACTTCGACAAGTCCGTGGTCAAGGAAGAAAGCTATGGTGACATCAAGAACCTGGCTGACTTCATGAAGCAGTACCCGCAGACCACCACTACCGTTGAAGGCCACACCGACTCCGTCGGCACCGACGCCTACAACCAGGGTCTGTCCGAGCGCCGTGCCAATGCCGTGCGTGACGTGCTGGTCAACCAGTACGGCGTGGAAGGCAGCCGCGTGAACGCTGTCGGCTACGGCGAGTCCCGCCCGGTTGCCGACAACGCTACCGATTCCGGCCGCGCCGTGAACCGTCGCGTGGAAGCGGAAGTGGAAGCCGAAGCCAAGTAATTCGGCTCGCGCTTCGGAAAAACCCGGCCCAGGCCGGGTTTTTCTTTGCCTGGAAAAACCGGACGGCGCTCCAAAGCCGTTCGTGTAGAGGCAAATTTATTCGCCCAATTCATTGCGCTGGGCGAATGAATTCTCCCCTCCAGGTAGAACAATAAAAAAGCCCGGCCATAGGCCGGGCAACGAACAGCTCCGCAGGAGCGAAGCGGTCAGGCACTCTGCACCAGGGGGAGCGCTTGCTTGGTCGCGGCGACTTCGCCGATGACCAGAATGGCCGGACTCTTCAATCGGAAGGCCACAGCGCTTTCCTGCATGTCTTCCAAGGTGCTGCGGCACTCGCGCTGCTGGGGCAGGGAGGCGTTTTCGATCATCGCAACGGGCATGCGGGCCGGCATACCGGCTTCGAGCAGGCATGCCCTGATCTCGTCGAGCTTGGCCACGCCCATGTAGATCACCAGGGTGGTGCCGCTCTGGGCCAAGGCTTTCCAGTTGAGGCTGCTGTTGTCCTGGGTGTGTGCGGTGACCAATGTCACGCCACGGCTGATGCCGCGCAGCGTCAAAGGGATACCGCAGGTGGTCGCGCCGGCCAGCCCGGCCGTGATTCCATTGACGACCTCGACCTGGATTCCCCGTTCGGCCAGCCACTCGGCTTCTTCGCCGCCACGACCGAAAATGCAGGGGTCACCGCCTTTCAGGCGAACCACGCACCTGCCCTGGCGGGCGTAGCGCAGCATCAGCCGATGAATGAAGGCTTGTGGGGTGGATCGGCAGCCGCCGCGCTTGCCGACTGGAATGATCCGGGCCTCCGGGCTGGAATATTCCAGTACCGCTGGATTGACCAGGTCGTCGATGAGCACCACATCGGCCTCGCCGAGGGCCCGCACCGCCTTGAGGGTCAGGAGTTCCGGGTCGCCAGGACCCGCGCCGACCAGCCAGACTTTACCGCTCATCTTTACCTCCTCTGTGCCGGACGATGTTGCTGCCGGCGTGCATTGGCGAATGGATTCGCCTTAGAGCCTGTTTACGATCTGCTGCGCGTCGGCCCTGCTGCGTTAAAAACCGACTCGGACTGCTCATTTACAAGCTCGTAAACTCCGCGTCCTCGCCGGTTTTTGCCTTGCATGGCTCTAGCTCGCAAGATCGTAAACAGGCTCTTACGGTCATGCACTTGCCAACTGCGGCTGTTGGGCCAGCAATCGCTTGATTTCCGGGACGCAGGAGCCGCACTGGGTTCCGCAACCCAGCTCCTGTTTCAGCCCGCCGAGGTCCAGGCCACGGCTGATGCCGGTACAAACCGAGTCTTCGCTGACGTTCATGCAGTTGCACAAGACTTTGCCGGCTTTTTTCGCGGCGGCTGTGCCGGGCGGCGTGCTGATCGGAGCCAGCAGCCAGCGGCGCAAGTCGGCATCGGCCTGGCCATCCAGCCAGAGGCTCTTGAGCCAGTCGCGGGCGGCGGTTTCGCCGGCGAGCCGCAGCGAGACTATTCGGCCATCCTCGATGCGTACGCGCTTGCCGACTGCGCGACGCGGGTCGTCATAGGCCAGTACAGGACCCTGATCGAGGCCGAGCAGATGGTCGATTCGGGCGAGCAGCTCGCCGGAGGGGGCTTCGCGGCAGGCAGCCCGGATCAACAGGGCAGGGCGTTCGCGTCCGGCAAGGCCGAGGCTGGCATAGGCGAAGCCCTCGAAGAGCGGGCGCAGCGCCTGGAAACGCACTTGTACATCGCCTTCCACCAGGGCGAACAACTGCCAGGGAAGCTCGACCTTTTCCACTTCGATGCCGGCATGCTTGAGCTCCGGCTGCTTGGACAGCGGGTCGAACGTCGGCAGGGTCAGCACGTTGCTGCCCAGCCCTTTGAGGAATCGGTCACCCCAGTGCATGGGCATGAAGGCCTGGCCCGGACGCACGTTCTCGTCCTTCTGGACCGGCAGTACCAGACTGCCGCGGCGGCTGCGGACGCGAACCAGTTGCCCGTCGCGCAGGTGCCGCCGGCGCAGTTCCTCGGGATGCAGGTTGAGCACCGCTTCCTCGACATGGCCGAACAGCCGGGCGGCCGTGCCGGTACGGCTCATGCCGTGCCATTGGTCACGCAGGCGGCCGGTGTTGAGGGTCAACGGGAAGCGAGCCTCGCGCGTTTCCTTCGGCGGTCGGTAGGCGTCGGCGACGAAACGGGCGCGGCCGTTCTCGGTCGGGAACACGCCGTTACCGTAGAGGCGCGGCGTACCGCTGTGAGCGCCGGCCGGAAACGGCCATTGCTGGGGACCTTGGTCGTCCAGGATCGCGTAGCTGATACCGGAAAGGTCCAGGTCGCGCTGGGCGGTGAGCTGTTTATATTCCTCGAACAGCGCTTGCGGGCTATCGAAGGCAAAGAGGCTGGGCAGGCCGGGGCGGACATACTGTTCCAGGCGGCGGGCGAAGTCACAGGTGATCGCCCAGTCCGGCCGCGCCTCTGCGGGCGCTGGCACGGCACGGCGCACATGGGAAATGCGCCGTTCGGAGTTGGTGACCGAGCCTTCCTTCTCGCCCCAACTGGCAGCGGGCAGCAGCAGGTCGGCGTAGCGGCAGGTTTCGGTGGTGAAGAAGGCTTCCTGCACCACGACGAAGGGGCAGGTCGCCAGGGCTTCGTGAATCTTCTGCTGATCCGGCAGCGATTGCGCCGGGTTGGTGCAGGCGATCCACAGGGCTTTGATCTTGCCGGCCCGAACCGCTTCGAAGAGTTCGATGGCGGTCAGCCCCGGCGCGTCGGGCAGCGCATCGACGCCCCAGTAATCCGCCACTTCGGCGCGATGTTGGGGGTTGGCGGCGTCGCGATGTCCGGGTAGCAGGTTGGACAGGCTGCCGGTTTCGCGACCGCCCATGGCGTTCGGCTGGCCGGTGAGGGAGAACGGGCCGGCGCCGGGGCGGCCGATCTGGCCGGTGGCCAGGTGCAGGTTGATCAGGGCGCTGTTCTTCGCACTGCCGGCACTGGATTGGTTGAGCCCCATGCACCAGAGCGAGAGGAAACTCGGCGCGCTGCCGATCATCCGGGCGCAGGCTTGCAGATCGTCCAGGGAAATACCACAGAGTTCGGCAACCATCGCCGGGCTGTAATCGCGTACCAGGCTTTTCAGTTCGTCGAAGCCCTGGGTGTGGGCGTCGATGAAGCGACGGTCGATCCAGCCTTCCCACATCAGGATGTGCAGAATGCCGTGGAACAGGGCGACATCGGTTCCCGGCTGGATCGCTAGGTGCAAGTCGGCCAGATCGCAGGTGTCGGTGCGACGGGGGTCGACCACGATGATCTTCATGTCCGGCCGCCTGGCCTTGGCTTCTTCGAGGCGGCGGAACAGCACCGGGTGAGCGTAGGCCATGTTGCTGCCGGCGATCAGCATGCAGTCGCTTTGCTCGATGTCCTCGTAGCTGCAGGGCGGGGCGTCGGCACCCAGGCTGCGTTTGTAGCCGACCACGGCGGAAGACATGCACAGGCGCGAATTGCTGTCGATGTTGTTGGTCCCGACCAGGGCCCGGGCCAGTTTGTTGAAGGCGTAGTAATCCTCGGTCAGCAATTGCCCGGAGATGTAGAACGCAACACTGTCCGGGCCGTGTTCGCGGATAGTTTCGGCAAACGCGTGGGCGGCATGGCCCAGGGCACTGTCCCAGTCGGTGCGTGAGCGGGCCAGGCCTTTGCCTAGGCGCAGCTCAGGGTAAAGCCCGCGTGCCGCCAGATCACCGGTGAGGTGCAGGGTGGAGCCTTTGCTGCACAGTTTGCCGAAGTTGGCAGGGTGGGCCGGGTCTCCAGCCACGCCCAGCACACGGGTATCGTCATGTTCGATCAGTACGCCGCAGCCGACCCCGCAATAACAGCAGGTGGAGGCGGTCACTTGGGTTTCGGCATTCAGAGGCATGGCAAGGCTCCCGCAATACGACGCTGAACGCGGCGTGGCCCAGGGTGGGCGGCTGCCGCTACGACATTCAGGCACACAGGGAGGCTTCCTCGAGTGCGAGCAGGACGCGGCCGTTTTCCACTTTCACCGAGTACTTGTGGGTGCATCCGACGTCCGGCGCCAGGGCCTCGCCGGATTCCAGATCGATCTGCCAGTTGTGCAGCGGGCAGGCAACACGCTTGCCGTAAATCAGTCCCTGGGACAGCGGCCCCCCCTTGTGGGGGCAACGGTCGTCGAGGGCGAAGACTTCGTCGTTGGAGGTGCGGAAGATGGCGATGTCGCCTTTCGGGCCCACGACGATGCGCGAGCCGAGTACGTTGATCTCGTCCAGGGCGCAGATGTCCAGCCAGTTCATGCTTCCACCTCCAGTTCGCGCACGGCGATGCGGTCGAATTCTTTCTTCAATTGCGGCTTGGAGACCTGCTCTTTCCACGGGTCCTGCTCGAAGCTCAGGGAGAACAGCAAGCGCTGGTGCAGCGCCTTGCGACGTTCCTCGTCGTCCAGCACGGCTTTCTTGATGTGTTCCAGGCCGACACGCTGCATGTAGTGCACGGTGCGCTCCAGGTAGAACGCTTCTTCGCGGTAGAGCTGGAGGAAGGCCAGGCTGTATTCCATGACTTCCTCGGCGCTCTTCACCTTGACAAAGAACTCGCCGGCCTCGGTCTTGATGCCGCCATTGCCGCCGATGTAGATCTCCCAGCCGGAGTCCACGCCGATGATGCCGACGTCCTTGATGCCGGATTCGGCGCAGTTGCGCGGGCAGCCGGAGACCGCCAGCTTGACCTTGTGCGGCGACCACATGCCGAACAGGGCGTGCTCCAGATCGATACCCATCTGTGTGGAGTTCTGGGTGCCGAAGCGGCAGAACTCGCTACCGACGCAGGTCTTCACGGTGCGGATGGACTTGCCGTACGCGTGGCCGGAGGGCATGTCGAGGTCCTTCCAGACATTCGGCAGGTCTTCCTTCTTCACGCCCAGCAGATCGATGCGCTGGCCACCGGTCACCTTGACCATGGGAATCTCGTACTTGTCGGCCACATCGGCGATGCGGCGCAGTTCGGACGGGCTGGTCACACCGCCCCACATCCGCGGAACCACCGAGTAGGTGCCGTCCTTCTGGATGTTGGCGTGGGCGCGCTCGTTGATCAGACGCGATTGCGGATCGTCCTTGGCCTCGCCCGGCCAGGTCGAGATCAGGTAGTAGTTCAGTGCCGGACGGCAAGTGGCGCAGCCGTTCGGCGTGTTCCAGTCCATGAAGGCCATGGCGTCCGGGATGCTGGTGAGGTGATGCTCGCGGATCGCCTTGCGCACCTGGCCGTGGTTGAGGTCGGTACAGCCGCACACGGCTTTCTCGCTCTTCGGCTTCACATCCGCCGCACCGCCGACGGTGTTGATCAGGATCTGTTCGACCAGGCCGGCGCAGGAGCCGCAGGAACTGGCGGCCTTGGTGTGTTTCTTCACTTCGTCGACGGAGAACAGGCCGTGTTCCTGAATCGCCTTGACGATGGTGCCCTTGCATACGCCGTTGCAACCGCAGACTTCCATGTCGTCGGGCATCGACATGGCTTTGTTCTGGCCTTGGTGGCCGGTGTCGCCGAGGGCGTTCTCGCCGAACATCAGGTGGTCGCGGATCTCGCTGACATTGTGGTCTTCACGAATCTGGCGGAAGTACCAGCCACCGTCGGCGGTATCGCCATAGAGGCAGGCGCCGACCAAGATGTCGTTCTTGATCACCAGCTTCTTGTAGACCCCACCGATGGGGTCGGAGAGGGTGATGGTCTCGGTGCCTTCGCCACCCATGAAATCGCCGGCGGAGAACAGGTCGATGCCGGTGACCTTGAGCTTGGTGGAGGTTACCGAGCCCTGGTAACGGGCAAAGCCGAGCATGGCCAGGTGGTTGGCGCAGACCTTGGCCTGCTCGAACAGCGGGGCGACCAGGCCGTAGGCGATGCCTCGGTGGTTGGCGCATTCGCCGACGGCATAGACGCGCGGGTCGTAGGTCTGCAGGGTGTCGTTGACCAGGATGCCGCGGTTGCAGGGAATGCCGGCCTTTTCCGCCAGTTCGCTGTTCGGGCGGATACCGGCGGCCATTACCACCAGATCGGCCGGGATCACCTCGCCGTCGGCGAAGCGCACGGCCTTGACCCGGCCTTCGTCGTTGCCGATCAGTTCGGCGGTCTGCTTCGGCAGCAGGAATTTCAGGCCGCGGTTTTCCAGGGCCGTCTGCAACAGCTTGCCGGCGGTGGGGTCGAGCTGGCGCTCCATCAGCCAGTCGCCGATGTGCACGACGGTCACGTCCATGCCCCGCAGCTTGAGGCCATTGGCCGCTTCCAGGCCGAGCAGACCGCCGCCGATGACCACCGCATGCCGATGGGTCTCGGCGGTAGCCATCATCATCTGGGTGTCGGCGATGTCGCGATAGCCGATCACGCCCTGCAGCGTGTTACCCGGGATCGGCAGGATGAACGGATTGGAGCCGGTGGCGATGAGCAGGCGGTCGTACTCGGCCTCTGTGCCGTCTTCGGCGATGACCCGGCGCTTGACCCGGTCAATCTTCACGACCTTGCGGTTGAGCATCAGGCGGATGTTGTTCTCCGCATACCAGTTGAGATCATTGAGCACGATCTCTTCGAAGGCCTGTTCGCCCGCCAGGACTGGGGAAAGCAGGATGCGGTTGTAGTTCGGATGGGGCTCGGCACCGAATACGGTGATGTCGTACAGATCGGGGGTGAGTTTGAGCAACTCCTCCAGCGTGCGCACGCCGGCCATACCATTGCCGATCATCACGAGTTTGAGTTTTTCCATCGGGTGTCTCCGTGAACCGAGCCTGCGCGCAGGGTGTTCATGAAATTTCGAGGCAACAAAAAAGGCGTCCCGCTAGTACTAGCGAGGACGCCTTTGTCCGTTCCCGTCATAAGCCTTGGGCTGCCGGGGGAGCGCCGCCGTTCACCATTGAAGGCCGTGCTCGATGTACCTGTCTCTAAGCAGGGGGCGTGCCAGATTGGCGAAAGCCCCGGTTAATGGGGGAATGCGGCCTGCCGACAGGCGTGTGCGATGCGTCGAGTGCACCATGCTGTAGCGCGGTGCACGCTTGCTGTGCGTATCCGGGGCGCCAACAGCGTGCTCAAGGTCTGCTGCGTGTTGTAATCAGCTAAGTGGCCGATCTGTTCTTGGGGGCTGACGTCTTGCAGGGCTCTGGCCCGCTAGACTTCGAGCAGGCCCTGACATTTTTGCGAGGCTTTTTTCACACAATATTGACGACGGCTTGCAGAGACTTGCGCCACCTTTTCCGATGGCTGTCCTGTCATGCTGAATATTCGTCCCGTTCGCCCCGAGTGGCTCACCCTGATTGTCAGCGGCGTGTTTCTGCTGTTCTACAACGTGCCGCTCTGGCGGCACCTGTATCAGGTGGTCGCACCCCATGGCGTGGTTAGCGGTTTGTTCACGCTGCTGGTAATCGGCATCCTGTTCATGGCCGCTTTCAATCTGGTACTCACAGCGCTGGCGTTCCGCTGGACGTTCAAACCTCTGCTGACAGTGCTGCTGCTGTGTGCCGCTGGCGTTGCGTATTTCATGAACCAGTACGGTGTGATGATCGACACCGAGATGTTACGCAACGCGATGGAAACCAATGCTTCCGAAGTGGGCGATCTGCTCACCTTGAAGCTGGGTGTCTATCTTGTCGTGCTGGGCGTACTACCGGTCTGGTTGTTGTGGCGCATCCCGGTTCGCTATCGATCATGGCCGCGTGAACTGTTGAGCAAACTGGCCAGCGGCGGTGCAACGGCGGCGGTGATGGTGGCAATCGCCATGCTCGACTACCAGACCCTGTCGTCGCTGTTCCGCAACCATCACGAGATTCACCTGCAGCTCACCCCGAGCAACGCGGTCGGCGCACTGATCAGCTATGTACATGGGGTCACTACCTCGGCCAAGGGGCCGCTGCGGCCAATCGGCACGGATGCGGTCCGAGTGGTCCGGGCTGATGCCGACGGGCGCAAGACACTCATGGTGCTGGTGGTGGGGGAAAGCGCCCGCGCGGAGAACTTCGGCCTCAACGGGTACGAGCGCGACACCACGCCAGAGCTGCGACGGGAGGAGGGTGTGGTGAGCTTCACCGATATGCATTCCTGCGGGACCGAAACGGCGGTATCGGTGCCTTGCATGTTTTCCAACCTGACCCGTGCGCATTACAGCGATAGCGTGGCCAAGAGCCAGGAAAACCTGCTCGATGTGCTCAAACGGGCCGGCTACGACGTCGTGTGGCGGGATAATCAGGCCGGCTGCAAGGAAACCTGCAACCGGGTCGTCTTCCAGAGCATGACCAAGCTGAAGGACCCCGCGCTCTGTGGCGATGGCGAATGCCATGACGAGATACTCCTGCAGGATTTGCAGGGCTTCATCGACCACTTGGAACGCGACACCGTGCTGGTGCTGCATCAGATGGGTAGCCATGGGCCGGCCTACTACAAGCGCTACCCGGCGGCCTACGAGCATTTCACGCCGGTATGCGTCAGCAACGAGCTGAGCGATTGCTCCCGGGAAAACATCATCAACGGATACGACAACACGATCCGCTATACCGACCACGTCCTGGCCAGCCTGATCGATACCTTGCGCGCCAACCAGGGCAAGGTCGACACCGCCATGTGGTACCTGTCCGATCACGGCGAATCCCTGGGCGAATACAATGTGTACCTGCATGGCATGCCCTACGGCTTCGCGCCTGTCGAACAGAAGCATATCGCTAGTGTTGCCTGGTTCTCGCCGGGTTTTCAGCGCACCGCCGGCGTCGACACGCAGTGCGTGGCGGAGCAGCGCGATGCGACGCTGAGCCAGGACTACCTCTTCCATACCATGCTGGGCCTGTTGGGGGTGCAGACCCAGGCCTATAGCACCGATCTCGATATGTTCGCGGGCTGCCGCAACCAGCCCGGTTCGTCGATAGCCAGGCTGGCCGCCGACAGATCAGTGGCGGTACAGCCAGATCACGAGCATCAGCAGGTGCAATAGCAGCGAAGCGCAAGCCAGGCCGCGCCAGAACTTCAGCGGCTCGCGCTCCAGCAAGGGGCGTGGGCGCTGGCTCAGCGCCTGGCGTTCGGCCTGTTCCAGATTGAGCAGCCATTCTTCGGCGGTCTCGAAACGCTGTGCCGGGTCGGTGGCCAGGGCACGGTTCAGACTCTCGTCGAGCCACGCGGGAAGGTCGGGCCGATAGCGGCTGGCCGGCACCGGAGCGCCGAAGCGTGGGTGCTGGAACGGCTCGATCTCGCCGTAGGGATAGTGGCCGGTGAGCAGGTGGTAAAGCGTCACGCCGGCAGCGTAGAGATCTTGCTGTGCGTGTGGCGCGGCGCCGGTGAAGGCCTCAGGGGCGATATAGCTGGGAGTCCCTGGAAGCGCATGAGCTTCGTCGCTGGAAAGCCCGGGACAGAAGGCCAGTCCGAAGTCCAGTACGCGCAGTTCGCCGTCGTCGCCCCACAGCAGGTTTTCCGGCTTGATATCGCGATGCAGGATGTTGCGTCGATGCAGCATGCCGATGGCGCGGAGCAGGCGGGGCGCCACATCCAGCCACTCCGGCAGGGCCAGCGGGCCGGACAGGCGCAGGTGTTCGGCCAGGGTCTGCCCGGCGTACTCACGCTGCACGTAATAAAGATGCTGGCGCTGCGGTAGCGGGTGGACCTCCGGGAAATAGCGTCCGGCGACGCGCCGCAGGAACCACTCCTCGAGCAGCAGGGACTGCCCGGCCTTGGGTTCGTCCTGGCGGCTTGGCGGCAGCGTTTTCAGCAGCCAGCGGCGATCCTGGCTATCGCGGACGCGATAGATCATGGATTGGCGGGATTCGCCAAGCAGCCGTTCGACCTGCCAGCCCTCGAATGTCTGGCCTTCGCGCAGTTTCGGTGGCAGCGGCCAATGGGCCAATTGGGCGAGGGTGTCGGCCAGGGCGCCTTCGGGCAGCTCTTCGACCTTCAGCAGCAGGGCGCTGGCATTATCGCGGCTGCCCGCCAAGTGGGCGGCGTTGACCAAGGCCTGGGCGGCGGCCGTGGGGTCGCTTTCGTCCTTCAGAATGTTGCGGATGGCCGGGTCGCCGAGCACCGACCAGACGCCGTCGCTGACGATCAGGAAGCTTTCGTCCTCGTGCAGCTCGCCGTCCAGGTAGTCCACCACCAAGTGCTGATCCAGGCCAAGCGCACGTTTGAGCACGTGCTGCATGCCCGGCTGTTCCCACACGTGGTCCTCGGTCAATCGTTCGAGATGGCCCGCATGGAAGCGGTAGGCCCGGCAATCGCCGACATGGGCAAGAGTGAAGCGCCGGCCACGCAGCACCAGGGCGGTGAGTGTGGTCAGCAGCGGTTGGCCGCCGCCGTTGGCCTGGAGCCAGCGATTGTGGGCTACCAGCAGGCGATCCAGGGATTGCGCCACTGCCCAGGTTTCCGGCGTGGAGTAGTAGTCCAGTGCCAGCGCCTGCAACGTGGCGCGTGCTGCCAGCCCGCCGTCGGCGCACTGGCTGACGCCGTCGGCGAGGGCAAACAGGTAGCCTTTGCTGGCGGCCAGCGCCGGGGCGGGCGTCACCACCCGGATGGCGTCCTGGTTTTCCTCGCGCGGCCCGGTGGCGCTGGCTTCGCCGAAGGTCAGTTGCAGGGCGGCGGACGGGCCGCGTGGTGCGATTTCCCGCTGAATGGCGTTCATCGGCAGGTCGGCCGTAGTCATACTCGGGCGGCGGTCATGGCGGCCGATCCCCAGGTGGTTCTCCAGCGCTGCTTGACGCCATGCAGGCCGATCCAGGCCATGACGCCGAGGCTGGCGAACAGCCACAACCCAAGCTGATAATCACCGGTGGATTGCTTGATGGCGCCCAGGCCGGCGGTCAGGCAGAAGCCGCCGATGCCGCCAGCCATGCCGATCAGGCCGGTCATTACACCAATCTCGCGACGGAAGCGTTGAGGGACCAGTTGAAAGACCGCGCCGTTACCGGCACCCAGGCTGAGCATGGCGATGACGAACAGGCCCAGCGCCGCCGTGGAACTGGGCAGATTGAAGCCGACCATGAAGATGCACAGCGACGCCAGGGTGTACATCATCAGCAGGGTGCGGATGCCTCCGATGCGGTCGGCCAGCGCGCCGCCCAGCGGTCGCAGCAGGCTACCGGCGAATACGCAGGCGGCGGTGTAGTAGCCGGCCTTGACCGGGTCGAACGCGTACTGGTCGTGGAAGTAGCCGGGTAAGGTACTGGCCAGGCCGAGGAAACCGCCGAAGGTCACGCTGTAGAAGAACATGAACCACCAGCTGTCGCGGTCGCCCAAGGCCTTCAGGTAATCGCCCAGGGCTTTCGGCTTCGGCCGTTCCGGTGCGTTCTTCGCCACGCTGGCGAAAATGATCAAAGTCAGTACCAGCGGAATCAGCGCCAGGCCGAACACGTTGCTCCAGCCGAATGCGGCAGCCAGGCCGGGAGCGAACAGCGCGGCCAGTACGGTACCGGAGTTGCCGGCGCCGGCGATGCCCATCGCCTTGCCCTGATGTTGCGGCGGGTACCACTGCGACGCCAGAGGCAGCGCGACGGCGAAAGAGGCGCCGGCGAAGCCGAGGAACAGGCCGAGCAGCAAGGCTTGTTCGTAGCTGTGGACACCGAGCTGCCAGGCGGCGGCCAGCGCCGTGATGACGACTACCTGGCCGACGAGACCAGCGGTCTTCGGTGACGTGCGGTCGGCCAGCAGACCCATCAGGAACCGCAGGACGGCACCCGCCAGGATCGGCGTGGCCACCATCATGGCGCGCTGCTGGGTGGTCAGGCCGAGGTCGGCGGCGATCTGCACACCCAGCGGGCCGAGCACGTACCAAACCATGAAACTCAGGTCGAAATAGAGGAAGGCGGCGAACAGGGTGGGTGCGTGGCCGGCTTTCCAGAAACTCGTATTCATCGAACACCTCATCAGCAGGAAGAATCCCGGCCGGATGCGGCAGCGTGATCGTGGGCACGCTGCCGGACCCGCCGGGGAGGCGCTGCGCTTATGGCGCAACGCCCTGCGGCCGTAGCCACAGCTGGGTTGAGAGAGTTGCCAATGGAGCGGCCGGATCGCGGTCCGTCCCCAGATAAACCCCGGACGCTGGGGCGAAACGCAAAAGGCGCCGCATCACCGGATCGCAGGAGCGAAAGGTGAAGCGACGCCTTTGTCGTTCAGTGAGCAACCACCGTTGGCTGCCATTGCCTGATCGATAGCAAGAGCTGAGCCAATTGATTAAATGGTTGATTAATAAGGGGCTGTTCGTGAGATTGAGGATGCTGGTGGGCTAAAAGAGGGCGGCTGACACTTCGTGGTGCGCTGTCATGGGGCGTTCTTTGTCGGGGCGGCGTTGAACCGATTGAGGCGTGTGCGAGCCATCCCTTGGCCCGCAGGCGTGCGTCAGTGCTGGATCAGATCCAGATCGTAGAAAGTGACCTTGCCGCCTTCGTCCGAGGGGCCATAGTTGTCCTGGATGTAGGCACCCGCCTTGAAATACAGGCTCTGCACCGACCAGCGCGCGCTGACCTGACGGGTAATCAGGCCGTAGTCGCCATCGTCGCTATGGATTTTTATGCTGAGCATGCCGTCCGGGGACAGGTTGACGGTGTATTTGAAGCGCTCCTTGAGCCGCACGTTCGTGGCGATCGGGATGTTCTGCACCTCCCGGTCGCCCGGATACTTGCGGAGCAGGGCTTCCACCCGGCCGATGCCGTCCTTGTAGTGGTATTGCAGCTTGAGCAGCGGGTCGTTCTGGCTACCCGAGACGTCTTCACTGTGAATCTGCCCGATGACGATCTTGCCTTTGCTGGGCACCTTGTTGACGGCCAGGATAGCGCGAAGGTAGTTATCGGCGCCCTGATAGCCCCAGAAGCTCAGGGTGCCATCCGATTGGGTCTGGCGTAGTTCGGTCCTGGGGTAGCGGGCATCCTCCGTATGGGAACCGTCGACGGGAACCCAAAAGACGATGCCGCCATCGTCGCTGGGATAGAAGTAACGGCTGCGATAGCCGTTGTTCAGTTGTGCGGTAGAAATGATAGTGGGTTCGTCGGGGGTTGGGACGGCCAGGTTCCAAGGCGTGAGATCGATCACTGGGTACTCCTGCGCAGGTCAAGGGGGAGGAAAAAAGCCCCCGTTCGGTTGGCGAATACGTGGGAAGTTCCCTTGGGGCGACAAGCGGGACGGTGGCAGATTGCCTTTCCATTCAAGGATTTAAGTGATGTATTTGATAAAAGTGTGTGGATTGTGAGCGAAGTGGGTTGTATTCGGCCCTTCACGGCGGAGTAGCGCGCCAGCGGCGCCGGCGCGCGGTAATGGTCAGGCGGCGGGCCGCTGCTGACGCTGATAAAGGAATTCCAGCACGGCCGCCCGGTACTCGTGATAGCGCGCGTCATGCGCCAAGGCCATGCGATCGCGCGGGCGGGGCAGGTCGACAGGCAGGATTTCACCGACGGTCGCGGCGGGGCCGTTGCTCATCATCACGATGCGGTCTGACAGCAGCACGGCTTCGTCCACGTCATGGGTGATCATGATTACCGTGTTGCCCAGGTCGGCATGGATTTCCATCAGGGAATCCTGCAGGTGTGCCCGTGTCAGCGCGTCCAGTGCGCCGAAAGGTTCGTCCATCAGCAGGACCTTCGGCTGCATGGCCAAGGCACGGGCGATGCCGATGCGCTGTTTCATGCCTCCCGAGATTTCGCTGGGGTGTTTGTCCCGGGCATGGGTCATATGCACCAGGGCCAGGTTGTGTTCGATCCAGTCGCGCATCTCGCGGCGGCTTTTCTGCCCCTTGAAGACCTGGCGGACGGCCAGTTCGACGTTTTCATAACAGCTCAGCCAGGGCAGCAGGCTGTGATTCTGGAACACCACGGCGCGATCGGGGCCGGGCTGGTCGACTTCGCGGCCATCGAGGATCACGCCGCCGGTGGTGGCCCGGTGGAGGCCCGCCACGATATTCAGCACGGTGGACTTGCCGCAGCCGGAATGGCCGATCAGCGAGACGAACTCTCCCCTGGCGATACGCAAATCGACGTGCTGCAAAGCGCAGAAGAGGCCTTTGTCGGTGGGAAAGCTGATGCCGACACCGGTTAGTTCGAGATAGTTGGAATGGCTCATGGAAATTCTCCGGAAACGAATGGGCTCTAGCGCAGGTCGGCGTTTTTGTCCCAACTGGCGTGGCGCTGCAGGAGCAGCATCAGGCGGTCCAGGGCGAAACCGATCAGGCCGATGACGATCACCGCGACCATGATCCGGCCCAGCGAGTTGGAGCTGCCGTTCTGGAACTCGTCCCAGATGAATTTGCCGAGGCCTGGATTCTGCGCGAGCATTTCGGCGGCGATCAGCACCATCCAGCCGGTGGCCAGCGACAGGCGCAGGCCGGTGAAGATCATCGGCACCGCCGCCGGCAGTACGATGCGCCGCACATGGCTGAGCGGCGAGAGGTTGAGCACCCGACTGACGTTCTGCAGGTCCTTGTCCAGATTGGCTACGCCGACGGTGGTGTTGATCACCGTCGGCCACAGGCAGCAGAGGGCAACGGTCAGCGCCGAGGTGAGGAAGGATTTGGCGAGCATGGGGTCTTCGCTGACATAAAGGGCGCTGACCAGCATGGTCACCAGGGGCAGCCAGGCCAGCGGCGAGACCGGCTTGAAGATCTGGATCAGTGGATTGATCGCGCTGTAGAGCGGTTTGCTCAGGCCGCAGACGATACCAAGCGGCACCGCGATCAGGGAGGCGATGGCAAAACCGGTCATCACCGTGTAGAGGCTGGTGAGGATCTGCTGGAAGAAGGTCGGCTTGCCTGTGTAGGGGCGAATCTTCACTTCAGCCGATGGGTCGCGGGCCAGGCGTTCCGCATTGCGCTTTTCCTGGCGCTCGTAGAAGGCGTTGGCTTTTTCCCGCTCGGCCAGGTGGCTGCCCACCAGGGCGTTGAACTGGGTATAGACCTGTACCGGCCCGGGGAACTGGCCGAGGCTGGTCTGGATGTTGTTGGCCACCAGTTGCCACAACACCAAGAAGGCGAAGATGCCGGCGAGTGGCAGGATTGCGGCCGGAGCCCAGCGCTTCAGCAGGGCCTGGGTCCGGGCGGCTTTGACGGTGTTGGAAATCGGCGTGGCGATGCTCGGGTTGCTCATCGTCCTGTCCTCTGAAGTTGAGGGGCTGCCAGCCCTGGAGCCGGCACCGTGCGGGCGGTGCCGGGCCTTGGTCATTGGGTGTCTTTCAAGCCGATCTTGAACGACGCCAGGTAGGCGTTGGGTTTGCGCCCGTCATAAGTGACGCCGTCGATGAAATCGCTGCTGGGCGCGCGGAAGCCTTCCTCATCGGCAGCGGGGAAGTCGTCGGCCTTGGCCTTGCCCTCGGCGATCAACTCGGCGGCGGCAGTCTTGTAGATGTCCGGGCGATAGACCTGCTTGGCCACGTCGAGGTACCAGGCGTCCGGCTTGGCTTCTCCGATCTGACCCCAGCGGCGCATCTGGGTCAGGTACCAGATGGCATCCGAGTAATAGGGATAGGTGGCGTGGTAGCGGAAGAACACGTTGAAGTCCGGTACTTCGCGCTTGTCGCCTTTCTCGTATTCGAAGGTGCCGGTCATGGAGTTCGCGATGACCTTGGCGTCAGCGCCGACGTATTCCGGGCGGGAGAGGATTTCCACGGCCTCGGGGCGGTTAGCGTTGCCGTTTTCATCCAGCCACATGGCAGCGCGGATCAGCGCCTTGACCAGGCGCTTGTGGGTCTCCGGGTATTTCTCCGCCCAAGTCTTGGAGACGCCGAAGACTTTCTCGGGATTGTTCTTCCATATTTCGTAGTCGGTGATCACTGGGACGCCGATGCCCTTGACCACGGCTTGCTGGTTCCAGGGCTCGCCCACGCAGTAGCCGGAGATGGTGCCGGCCTCGAGCGTTGCTGGCATCTGCGGCGGCGGGGTCACGGAAAGCAGGGCGTCGGCACCGATCTGCCCGCTGATGTCGCCCTTGTCCGGAGCATAAAGGCCGGGATTGATGCCGCCAGCCGCGAGCCAGTAGCGCAGTTCGTAGTTGTGCGTGGAAACGGGAAATACCATGCCGAGGTTGAACGGCTTGCCCGCGGCCTTGTACTTGTCGATCACCGGCTTCAGGGCGTCGGCCTTGATCGGATGCACGGGTTTGCCGTTCTCCATCGGCAGGTGCTTCTTCATTTCCTCCCAGACTTCGTTGGAAACGGTGATGCCGTTGCCGTTGAGGTCCATGGAGAAGGCGGTGATCACCTCGGCCTTGGTGCCGAAGCCGATGGTGGCGCCCAGCGGCTGGCCGGCGAGCATGTGGGCGCCGTCCAGTTCGCCGTCGATCACCCGGTCGAGCAGGACCTTCCAATTGGCCTGGGCCTCCAGCGTGACGAACAGGCCTTCGTCCTCGAAGAAGCCTTTTTCATAGGCGATTGCCAGGGGGGCCATATCGGTCAGCTTGATGAAGCCGAGTTTGAGTTCTTCCTTTTCCGGCTCTGCGGCAAAGGTGGCGCTCAACGGTGCAACCAGCAGGGCGGTAATACAGCCGAGTCCGGTCATGGCTCGGTGCAGGAAATAACGGCGGTGGAAAGACATGGTGGTCCCTCTCTATTCGAAAACGAAAAGAAAAAAGGCGTCGCGGGCGAGCGACTCCCAGAGAGCCGTTCACCGTTGACGCCTTTGTCATTCGTCTCGATCACCGCCGTTGGCGATCCGAAGACGGGTGTGAGCAGGGACTTGCAAGGGCCTTGCCAGCTAGCTTGGCTGCGCATAAAGCTTTTTTGAATCAATGGCTTGGGAAACTCCATGAGGAACATAGAGCACACCGCGGCAGGGGCATCTCGGAGAAGGCGTTGTGCCATGGTCGAGCATGGAGCGGGTTTCTGTGCCGTTTTGGTTCGCGAGTATCAACGCACCGCCGAGCGGATTTGCGCTTCTTCCACATATTCCTTCAGCCAATGGAGCACCTTGACCGCTTCCCAGCGGGTCGGGTCGAACAGGGCGTAGGCCCGTCCCTCGTAGCCGACTACTTCCAGTTGACGGTGATAGCCGGCGCGCCGCAGCAGGTCCTCGATTTCGGCGAAGCAGGTATTGAAGTGCACCCGGGAGAAGGGCGTGCGCCCCTCGGTGACGATACCTTCCAGATGCAGTTCCTCGACCGTGGCCCGGACTTTGTCCAACGGCATCCGCCTCACATTGTCCTTGCGTTGCAGTACGTCCTTCATCGTCTCGTTCCCCTTTGGTGCATTGACTTGGCGCCGACGCCGGAAGGTCGGCGTTCGACAAAATCAGGTTAACTCGAAATACTGTACAAATAAACAGTATCCGGGCATATTGGTTTCTCGCACACGGGCGAACCCCTAATGAGCGTCCAGGCAATGGCGTCGCCCGGCCGTACGACAGAGGAGCAAAAGCAATGCACCAGAAATTCATGACGATCGTGTTGTTGGTCCTGCTGGCAGGCTGCGTACAGCCCCGGATAGACCAGCCGAAAGCCAATGGCGCCTATCTGGTGATCGATGGCGAGCGGGCTTGGGCGGTGCTGGTATCCGACGGGAAGCGCAGCGAGGAAAGCGGTCGTGTGCTGGAGGCGATCCGTCTGCCGGGGCGGCACTCGCTGGTAGCCGCCAGCTATGTGATCGAGACGGCGAACTGCGGCACCCTGCAATGGGTGACTGAACGGCAGGACAACGATGACGGAAGTACCCGTCTGATGTCGCTCTATTCCGGACAGCAATTGGAAGCGCCCGGATGTGTACTGGCGCAGGGCTTGGGGCGGACCTGGGCGGCGCTGGATTATTCGATCTGAAGGACCGCTCCGGGCGGAGCGGTCATATGCCTGTCGGCGAGATGAGATTGCGTGGCGCGGCCAATCAACCCGGCCGCAACCCTATCAGCGGGCTTCCGTCTTGCGCGGTTTGGCCGGCGACGGGGGGAGCAATCCATCGGCGCGGAACATGCTCTTGATGCCACGGAGCGCCTGGCGGATGCGGTCCTGATTCTCGATCAGGGCGAAGCGCACATGATCGTCGCCGTAGTCGCCGAATCCCAGGCCCGGGGAAACACAGACCTTCGCTTCGGCCAGCAGTTTCTTGGCGAACTCCAGGGAGCCGAGGTGGGTATAGGGTTCGGGAATCTTGGCCCAGACGTACATAGAGGCCTTGGGCTTTTCCACCATCCAGCCGATTTCGTGCAGCCCCTTGACCAGTAGGTTGCGCCGCTGGCGGTACTGCTCGGCAATGTCCCGCACGCATTGCTGGTCCCCTTCCAGCGCGGCAATCGCTGCTACCTGGAGCGGGGTGAAGGTGCCGTAGTCGTGGTAGCTCTTGATCCGTGCCAATGCACCGACGAGCTCCCGGTTGCCGACCATGAACCCAATACGCCAGCCGGCCATGTTGTAGCTCTTCGACAGGGTGAAGAACTCCACGGCGATATCCTTGGCTCCCGGTACCTGCATGATGGAAGGGGCTTTCCAGCCGTCGTAGACGATGTCGGCATAGGCCAGGTCATGCACGACCAGGACGTCGTATTGCTTGGCCAGCGCCACCACCCGCTCGAAGAAGTCCAGCTCGACGCATTGAGCGGTGGGGTTGGAAGGGAAGCCGAGAATCATCATCTTCGGCTTGGGAATGCTTTCGCGAATGGCGCGTTCCAGCTCGGCGAAAAAATCCACGTCGGGCACCAGGGGCACGGAGCGGACTTGCGCGCCGGCGATCACCGCGCCGTAGATGTGGATTGGATAGCTGGGGTTGGGTACCAGCACCGTGTCACCGTGATCGAGGGTGGCCAGCATCAGGTGCGCCAGGCCTTCCTTGGAGCCGATGGTGACGATGGCTTCGCTTTCCGGATCGATGTCCACCGCGTAGCGGTCCCGGTACCAGTGCGAAATGGCGCGCCGCAGGCGGGGAATGCCGCGCGAGGTGGAGTAACCGTGGGTGTCTTCGCGCTGGGCGACGGTGCAGAGTTTCTCGACGATATGTGGCGGGGTGGCGCCGTCCGGGTTGCCCATGCTGAGGTCGATGATGTCTTCGCCACGGCGGCGGGCGGCCATCTTCAGCTCGGCGGTGATGTTGAAAACGTAAGGGGGGAGTCGATCGATGCGCGCGAAGCGGCGCGCTGAACGTTGTTCAGCCATGCTGTCCTCTGATACGTAAGCGCCCGGAACCGTCCGAGCGACGTCGGCCGCGTGTGCGGCCTGGCAGGAAGATAAGCGCAGCGGCGGAATCTGTCGAGAGGCGGATCGAGTCATCGATGGTGACTCGAACCGCGCCTATGGAGCGGTGTCAGGAGCCAACGACGATGGAGAACTTCTTCGAATAAGTGGAGCCGTTGGCGTCGGTGACCCTGACCATGAAGTCATTCGGTTGCGACGAGACGGCACTGGCAGCCGGTGTGCCGGTGATGCTGCCGTCGCGGTTCAGCGTCAGCCCTGCCGGCGGGTGCCCGCTGACCAAGGACCAGGTTCCGCCACCCATGCCGCCGCGGAAGGAAAGCTGAGTGCTGTAGAGCACATTGGCCTTGGCGTTCGGTAGGGCGGCATTGGTGGTGATGTACAGGCCATCGGCCGGATGGCTGGTCGCCAGGCGATAGAACTTCACCAGCGCACCGTCGGTGCTGCTGTCGCCGTACGTATGCAGGTACGAGCCCGCCTTGAAATAGAACGTCTCGTTATCCCACGACGGGTCCATGACCAGGGTGGCCGGGGTGCCGTTGTTGGCCGAAACCGCGGCTACCGCAGGGTCGCTTCCGTTGCGCGAGACCTTGATCTGATAGGTGAAGGTCTGGCCGAGCTTGACGTCCGAGAGAATGGTGTAGTGCCAGTAGGGCGGACCTTGGACCGGTGTCCCTTGCAGCTTGGTAATGACTTTCCCGGTCTGGGTGGCGAAGTCGTACTTGTAGTAGACCAGTACCAAGGGAGCGGAACCGTATCCATGGACCTGGCCGACGATGACGGTGCCATCCTTTTGGGGAACCTGCATGATCTTAAGCTGGGCATCCAGGATGGCGGTGCCGAAGCTGTCCCAGTTCACTGCGTTGCTGCTCGGGTCGATCATCTCGCGCAGTTCCGAGCGAGGGTGCGCGGAGCCACCGGTGGTGGCGCCGTTCAATGGCGCCCACATGGTCATCGCGCCGTCGGCTTCCGTGTAGAAGTAGGGGCGATTGCTGTAGCCGTTGGGGCCGCTCAGTTTGGCGGGGTAGATGGTCAGGGGTTTTCCGGTGACCCCACCGGTCGAATCGACGGGAACGGTGATGCTCCAGTTTTCCAGGGCGAAGTTACCGCCAGGCGGGGTATTGGGACGAAGCTCGGCGTAAGCGTCCGTGCATAGCAGACTGCCCAGTAACGCCGACTTGGCAATCAAGCCGATCCGCATGGGGCGCTGTGTGGGGATGATTTCGAGAGTATGCGACATTGCGTTTAATCCTTGATCCCGGGTTGAGGCAGAGTTGGGTATGGAGCGGCAAGGTCGGTCCTTGCGCCATCGAAGCCCAGCAATGCAATCCAGTTAACGCTTTGAGGGCAGTCTTGCGGCATCGACGATCCTGACGATGCGAGGGGTGCATACTTCACTGCCAAGACAGGGACCGCCGGAAACGGGTTTGGTTCGTACCGTTCGGCCACCTTCAGGCGATATCGATGGAGCGAATCATGTCGTTGTGATGGCGATCACGAAGGGCTGCCACTACCGGCTCAACCGGCAGGCAGTGGCGAGTGGCGCTCATTGGCCGAGCATGTCGTTCATGGCGATGATTTGTTCGGCGACCTGGATCAGCTTCTGCTGGCGACTCATGGCCTGACGCCGCATCAGTGTGTAGGCCTCTTCTTCGCTGCAGCTCTTCATGCGCATGAGCATGCCCTTGGCCAGCTCGATGCGCTTGCGTTCGGCCAGTTGTTGATCCCGGGCCTGCAACTGGGCGCGCAGGGCCTGGTCGCTTTCGAAGCGGACCATGGCCACGTCGAGGATGGGCTTCAGGCGCTGCGCCTGGATGCCTTCGACGATGTAGGCGCTGACCCCGGACTGGATGGCCTGGCGCATGACGTCCGGATCGTCGTTGTCGGTGAACATGACGATCGGTCTCGGCTGGTCGCGGGAGACCAGGCAGACCTGTTCCATGACATCCCTTCCCGGGGATTCGGTGTCGATCAGAATCACGTCCGGGCGGATGGCCTCGACGCGTTCGGGCAGGTCGATGGTCAGCCCGGACTCGTTGATGACATCGAAACCGGCCTCGATCAGCGCGGCCTTCAGGCGTCCGACCTTCTTGGGTGTGTCGTTGATCAGGAGGATTCGCAACATGGCAGCGGCCGTCCCCAATCAGAGTGCGAGTGGTCGAGTGGTTTCAGCCAGTGCGTGCAGTTCAAAGCTGCGCGCATAGCCGGCCGGGTCAGTACCGTCCCAGACCTTGCCGTCGAGCAGCGTGGCGCTGCGCATGGGCGAAGGGGGAACTTCCATACCAAGAATATCGGCCGCTTCGCGGTAAAGATCGAGTCGTTGAACCTGATGGGCGATGGCCAGGTAGTCGGGGTCATCCCGGAGCAGGCCCCAGCGGCGGAATTGCGTCATGAACCAGAGGCCATCCGATAGATAAGGCATGTTGACCGTACCGTCGCCGAAGAAGCGAAGGGCGTGCCGGTCCAGCCAGGCGTGGCCGACACCATCCTCGTACTGGCCGAGGAAGCGCGGCTGGATGGCCTGCAGGGGCGCGTCGACATAATCGCTGCCACTGAGCAACTGGGCGGTACTGCGCTTGTTCTCTTCGCTCGAATCGATGAATCGGCTGGCTTCCAGGATGGCGAGAATCAGTGCCCGCGCGGTGTTCGGGTAGGTTTCGACAAAGGCACGGGTGCAGCCGAGCACCTTTTCCGGGTGATCCGGCCAGATCGATTGGCTGGTGGCCAGGGTGAAGCCCATGCCTTCGGCGATCGCCTGGGCGCCCCAAGGCTCTCCGGCGCAGAAGCCGTCGATACGCCCGGCCTTTAGGTGGGCAACCATTTGCGAAGGCGGAACCACGACGGTGTTTACGTCGTTCAGTGGATGGATGCCCTGGCTGGCCAGCCAGTAGTAGAGCCAGAGGGCATGGGTGCCGGTGGGAAAGGTCTGAGCCAGGGTGAGCTTTGCACCGTCTTGGTGCGCATGTTTGACGAGCGCTTCGGGAGTGGTCACGCCGGCAGCCTGCAGGCGATGGGACAGGCTGATGCTTTGCCCGTTCTGGGCCAGCCCCATGAGCACCGCCATGTCGACCGGTGGAGTGCCACCAATGCCGAGATGGACGGCGTAGATCAGCCCGTAGAGGCCTTGGGCGGCATCCAGTTCACCGCTGATCAGTTTGTCACGCAGGGTGGCCCAGGAGGCTTGGCGTTTCAGGTTGAGCGTCAGGCCATAGGGCTGGGCGAAGCCTTGGGTGGCCGCGACGATCAACGAGGCCGAATCGGTGAGGGCCATGAAGCCCAGATTGATCGCGCTTTTTTCCGGGGCATCGCTGCCGCCGACCCAGGCCAGGCTGTCGCTACGGGGTGCTGCTTGGTCATCCATCATTGTTTTGTTCCGTCAGTGAACAAAAAGACGCCGTTCCGGCTGCAGCCTGAAAGTCGCAGCCGAAAACGACGCCATTGTCTATGGACGCTTTCCGCCGTTGGAAAGCGCTCTGTTGAGACGGAACAAGCAAGCCATATGCCAGTGCCCTGCGATGAGACGCTCTGGCATGGTGTTTCGAAGCGGGTTATTGGCGCGCTCAGCGTTCGATGATCTGCTTCACCTGGGACTGCGGGATCTGCTGTTTGCGTCCTTCGCTGTCTTCGAATTCCAGCATGCCCGTATCCTCATCCAGTTCCGGCTTGCCATCGCTGGTAAGCATCTGGCCATCGACGGTGGCGATGATGTAATCGTTGGCACAGCCGGCGAGGCCGAACACGCAGAGGAGGGCGATGATCCAGTGCTTCATGGGAAGGGGCTCCTGCCGTCGATACGGCCACGACATGCAGCCGTCTTTCTGGAACATAGCCGCTTCCGCTGCACCCGCAAGGACAGGAAAAGAAAAAGCCCCGCACAGGGCGGGGCTCCTTCTTGCCAGCGGAAAAATCAGGCCTGGACGACCGGAATCTTCGCGTTGGCGGCTGCTTCCTTGTACTCGGCGATCTGGTCGAAGCTCAGATAGCGGTAGACGTCGGCAGCCATGCTGTCGATGTCCTTGGCGTACTGCATGTACTCTTCGACGGTCGGCAGTTTGCCGAGGATCGAGGCAACTGCCGCCAGTTCGGCAGAGGCCAGGTACACGTTGGTCGCATCGCCCAGACGGTTCGGGAAGTTACGGGTGGAGGTGGAGACCACGGTGGAACCGGTCTGCACGCGCGCCTGGTTACCCATGCACAGCGAACAACCCGGCATTTCCATGCGCGCGCCAGCCTTGCCGTAGATGCCGTAGTAGCCTTCTTCGGTCAGCTGGTGAGCGTCCATCTTGGTCGGCGGAGCCAGCCACAGGCGGGTCGGGATGCCACCCTTGACCTTGTCCAGCAGCTTGCCGGCAGCGCGGAAGTGGCCGATGTTGGTCATGCAGGAACCGATGAACACCTCGTCGATCTTGTCGCCGGCCACGGTGGACAGCAGGCGGGCGTCGTCCGGATCGTTCGGGGCGCAGAGTACTGGCTCCTTCACATCGGCCAGGTCGATTTCGATGACGGCGGCGTATTCGGCGTCCTTGTCGGCTTCCAGCAGTTGCGGGTTGGCCAGCCAGGCTTCCATCGCCTGGGCACGACGCTCCAGGGTGCGGGCATCGCCATAGCCTTCGCCGATCATCCAGCGCAGCAGGGTGATGTTGGAGTTCAGGTACTCGGCGATGGACTCTTCCGGCAGCTTGATGGTGCAACCGGCGGCCGAACGCTCGGCGGAGGCGTCGGACAGTTCGAACGCCTGCTCGACGGTCAGGTCGTTGAGGCCTTCGATCTCGAGGATGCGGCCGGAGAAGATGTTCTTCTTGCCTTTCTTCTCGACGGTCAGCAGGCCCTGCTGGATCGCGTAGTAAGGGATGGCATGCACTAGGTCACGCAGGGTGATGCCGGGCTGCATCTTGCCCTTGAAGCGCACCAGCACGGATTCCGGCATGTCCAGCGGCATCACGCCGGTGGCAGCGGCGAAGGCTACCAGGCCGGAACCGGCCGGGAAGGAAATACCGATCGGGAAGCGGGTGTGCGAGTCGCCGCCGGTGCCCACGGTGTCCGGCAGCAGCATGCGGTTCAGCCAGCTGTGGATGATGCCGTCGCCCGGACGCAGGGACACGCCGCCACGGGTACGGATGAAATCCGGCAGGGTGTGGTGGGTGGTGACGTCGATGGGCTTCGGGTAGGCCGCGGTGTGACAGAAGGACTGCATCACCAGGTCGGCGGAGAAGCCCAGGCAGGCCAGGTCTTTCAGCTCGTCGCGGGTCATCGGGCCAGTGGTGTCCTGGGAACCGACGGTGGTCATCTTCGGCTCGCAGTAAGTGCCCGGGCGCACGCCCTGGCCTTCCGGCAGACCGCAAGCGCGGCCGACCATCTTCTGCGCGAGGGTGAAGCCCTTGCCGCTGTCGGCCGGCGCTTCCGGCTTCTTGAACAGGGTGGAGGGAGCAAGACCCAGTTCGGCGCGGGCTTTCTCGGTCAGGCCGCGGCCGATGATCAGCGGAATACGGCCGCCGGCGCGGACTTCGTCGAGCAGCACGTCGGTTTTCAGCTGGAAGGTGGTGACCAGCTCGTCGCTACCATGACGGCGGACTTCGCCTTTCATCGGGTAGACGTCGATCACGTCGCCCATGGCCAGGTTGGTGCAGTCGAACTCGATCGGCAGGGCGCCGGCATCTTCCATGGTGTTGTAGAAGATCGGGGCGATCTTGGTGCCGAAGCAGAAACCACCGGCGCGCTTGTTCGGCACGTAGGGGATGTCGTCACCGAAGAACCACAGCACCGAGTTGGTGGCGGATTTGCGGGAGGAACCGGTGCCGACCACGTCGCCGACGTAGGCGACCGGGTAACCCTTGGCCTTGACCGCTTCGATCTGCTTCAGCGGACCGACGGAGCCCTGCTGGACTGGCTCGATGCCGTCGCGGGCCATTTTCAGCATGGCCAGGGCGTGCAGGGGGATGTCCGGGCGGGACCAGGCGTCCGGAGCCGGGGACAGGTCGTCGGTGTTGGTTTCACCCGGCACCTTGAACACGGTCAGGGTGATCTTTTCCGGAACGGCGGGACGGTTGACGAACCACTCGCCATCGGCCCAGGACTGCATCACGGCCTTGGCGGCGGCGTTGCCTTTCTTGGCGCGCTCGGCGACGTCGTGGAAGGCATCGAACATCAGCAGGGTGTGCTTGAGCTGCTCGGCGGCGGCAGTGGCCAGCTCGGTGTCGTCCAGCAGTTCTACCAGGGTGGAGATGTTGTAGCCGCCCTGCATGGTGCCCAGCAGTTCGACAGCGCGTTGCTTGCTGATCAGCGGGGAGGTGGCTTCGCCCTTGGCGACGGCGGACAGGAAGCCGGCCTTGACGTAGGCGGCTTCGTCGACTCCCGGCGGGACGCGGTTGGTGATCAGATCGACCAGGAAGGCTTCTTCGCCGGCCGGCGGGTTCTTCAGCAACTCGACCAGGCCTGCGGTTTGTTCGGCGTTCAGCGGCTGGGGCACGACGCCCTGGGCGGCACGCTCTTCTACGTGTTTGCGATAGGCTTCAAGCACAGTATTACCCTCATCAGTGGTCCCAAAGGGTTGTCCGGGACGCTCATCCTGGAAACCGCCGAACGCACGCGCTTTCCCGCTTCATGGGCGGATTGGCCGAGGTTTCGGTAGTTTCCATCCAGAAGCTGTTTTCAAAGTTTTACGCCGGCTGGGACGGAAAGATGAGGGCTGGCGCAGGTATCGAGAGGGGTCGACGGAACCCTGCGCCAATGCTTTCCTGCCGGATAGAACTGTGCTCGTGACGCTTTGAAAACAGCTTCAAACGGACATTGGCGCCGTAAACGGCGGGCCGATTCTACTGGAATGTGCTGGCAAAGTTAAGCCACGAGCGGGGTGTCCGACGGGGTGACCCGTCTTAGACAAAGGGCTAAGATGCCGGCCTGTTTCACCCAAGCCATTCTTTTCCCATGTCCCAGCAACGCATCAAGACGCCTTGCGTCGGCCTGTGCTCCACCGTTTACGGCGACTTGGTGTGCCGTGGGTGCAAGCGCTTTCACCATGAGGTGGTGCACTGGAACCTCTACAACGACGAAGAGAAGCGGGCGGTCTGGCTGCGGCTGGAAAGCCTGCTGGTCCAAGTGATGCAGGCCAAGCTGGAAGTCTTCGATGGCCTGCGGTTGCGCCAGCAGCTGGAGCAGCGTCAGGTACGCTTCGTGCCCGAGCAGTCGCCGTATTGCTGGGCCTATCAGTTGATCGCCCGTGGCGCTCGGATGATCAGCCAATTGGAGGCATACGGGGTCGCGCTGTTGCCGGAGTTCCGTGACTGGCCGCTGCCGGACCTGCGCGATGCCATCGATCGTGAATTCTTCATCCTTTCCGAAGCCCATTACGAGCGCTATATCGCTCCCAAGTTTCTGCGTGACGGCATGGAGATTCGTGTCTAGAAAAACCACCGGGGCGCCTTGGCGCCCCGGTAATACGACCCTTGGCGATCACGCGTGCTGTTGCGCGACCAGCTCCTCCAAGTGGGCGATGATCTCGTCCGGCTTCAGCACCAGGACATCGCTTTCCAGCGTATCCAGTACCACTTCGGCGGTGTTGCCGATCAGTGCCCCGGACAGCCCGGTCCGTGCCACGGTGCCGATGACCGTCACCGCCGCTTGCAACTGATGGGCGATCTGCGGGATCAGCACGTCGGCAGGGCCTTCGACGATATGCAGGCGCGAGTCGGAAATATCGTATTCGGCCTGGAATGCCCGGCATTGCTCGCGATAGCGCGCCTCGATGGTTTCCTTGAGCTGGAAGGTCGGGTCTGCCGCCGACAGCATCGGCGCGGGATGAGCGCTGATGACATGCAGTTCGCCTTCGGCCAGGCCGGCGATGTCATAACCGTGGCTGATGATGCTGGCATGCAGGGTCCGGTGTTCGCCGTCGCTGTTGCCGACATCCACCGCCGCCAGAATGGTACCTCCGCGCCAGGGTTTCTCGGTCTTCACCATCAGTACCGGACCGGGGCAGTAGCGCAGCAGTTTCCAGTCGTCGGGGGTGAGGAGGGCCTTTTTCAACGGGTTGTCGGGGAAGTGTTGCTTGACCACCAGACCACAGCCTTCGGCCTGCTGTACGGCGATGATCGTCTGATGCAGGTTCTCGTGCCAGGCCTGCTGGCTGGAAACGGTGAAGCCTTCCTGTTGCAGGCTGGTCGCGACATCGTTGAGGAAGGCCGAGTGATCGTGCTTCTTGTCGCAAACCAGGAGATGCAGCTGCGACTGGGTCACTCCAGCGATCAGTTTGGCGCGTTTGAGCGCGAGTCCTTCGGTCTGCCCAGGCTCCATTACCACCAGAATGCTGCGTATCGCTTGCATGATCGAATCTCCCTGCGAGTGCTGGTTATGCCTAGCACAACTATAGTTTCGGCCTGCGATAGGACTTTGATATATATCAAGCGCACGGCTGGCCGTACCCGCCGTCATTCGTATAATGGCCCGCCCATGCCCTGCCTGCCAGCGTTGACCCCATGCAATTGTTGCCCGAAATAGAATCTTTCCTGCTGTGTCCAACGCCTGACGCCTGGATCGCCCAGGCCTTGCAGAATCAGGACATCCTGCTGATCGACCACGCGAACTGCGAGAAAAAGGCCGCGTCGACGGCGCTCAACCTGCTGTTTCGCTACGTGGAAAAGGCCGATCTGCAATACAAGTTGTCACGATTGGCCCGTGAAGAGCTTCGGCATTTCGAACAGGTCGCGGCGCTGATGACGAAGCGGGGGATCGCTTATCGGCCGGTCAGCGCGGCGCTATACGCGCAGCGCCTGCGTGGTCATGTGCGCTCCAGCGAGCCGGGAAAGCTGGTGGATACTCTGATCGTCGGCGCGTTCATCGAGGCGCGTTCGTGCGAGCGCTTCTTCCGCCTGGCGCCTCATCTGGATGAAGAGCTGGCGCAGTTCTACCGCTCGCTGCTCAAGTCCGAGGCGCGGCATTACCAGGATTATCTGAAGATGGCGCAGGTTTATGCGGACGGTCCGATCGAGGATCGTGTGGCGTTCTTTGCCGAGGTGGAGCGTGACGCCATTCTGATGCCGGATACCGAGTTCCGCTTCCATAGCGGCGCGGCGGCATGAGGAAAGGCGGGCCGGATGATCGGCCCGCCGGATGACGGCTTATTCCTTGACCTTCAGATCCAGCGCCAGGTCCCGCGCCGCCTTGGTGGCCAGCACGCTCATCAACTGACCGATCTCGTCCTGGCGGCTGCTGGCACCGTTCTGCCCGCCGCCACCCAGCATCACGCTGGGGACCGGTGCCTGTGCGGCGGCCTCGGCCCAGACTTTGTTGATGGCGATCAGTGCATCCAGTTTGGTCTGCAGCGCGCCGTCCGCCTTGATAACGGCCTCGCGGGCATGGGCCTCGGCGTCGGCGGTGATCTTGGTCGCTTCGGCGGTGATTGCGGCTTTGTCGCGTAGCAGTTCGGCGGTCTGCTTTTCAATCTGGGCGCGTTGTTTTTCACGCTCGGCGTTGATCACGGCGAGCTGCTTCTCGGTTTCCGCCTGGGTGGTGCGTTCGATCTGGTCGCGCAGGGTTTCCTGGCGGCGTGCCTCGACTTCTTTTTCGCCGCGGGCAGTCACCAGCAGTTTTTCTTCCTCTTCTTTCAGGCGGTTCTGGCGAGCGACGGCGAGCTCGGCGAGGGCCTGCTGCACCTTGACCATCCGCTGCTTGTACTGCGGGTTGGGGTCGACGTTGGTGATTCGGGCTTCCACCACTTCCACGCCGTACTTGCGGAACTGCTGTTGTTTGCGTACCGGGATGCCTTTGCTGTCGACCACCTTTTCGGTGATGAACTGGCTGGCGCTGTTATCGCCAAATGCGCCCTGTTCGGTGCCAGCCTGGAGGATGGCGGTCTGCTGCGGGACATGTCCGCGAGGGCCGCGCACTTCCTTGCGCTTGATCAGATAAAGGCCATCGTTCAGTTGGTTTTCGAATTCTGCGGCGAATTCACTGCGTGCGCCGGCGTAGAAGTCATCCGCACTCATCAGCGAGGCGGTGGCTTGCAGGGTTTCCTTGATCGCCGGGACCAGGGCGGTCTTGATGAAGTTTTCCGGGTTGCGGTACTCCTGCGCGATCTTCAGGAACTGATCGCCGCCGGGCAGGCGGAAGCGGGCCGACGACTCGACTTTGGCGTCGACGTTGCCGAGGAAGACGATGGGGAAGGCTTCGATGGTAGCGCCGAGGGAATCGTTGTCGCTGTTATCGTCGATTTCCAGGGCTTCGGTGAGCACCGATTGCACGCTGAGGGCTTTTTTCCAGGGCGTAGCGCGACCGAACCACTTGGTGGCGTAACCCACGTCGTCGATCACTTTTTCCTCGCCGAAGATCGTCCGCACATGGGTGGAAAAGCCGGCTTCGTTATAGAAGAAAATGCCATTGAAGGCAGTGAAGCCGAACGCGGCGATGACGACGGGAACGCCAAGATACTTGGCTACTTGCAGCTTGCTGAAAGGCATGGTCGCTCCTTGACGGAATGGAAGGAGCGGCGATGCTGAGAACCGCATCGCTTTTCGTCAAGTGGCAGATCGCCAGCTTGAGAGGGCGGTCACTGGAATTCAGGAAAGAGGGAAGGGGGCCAATCGGTAGCCTTGTTCGTCCACCTGCAAGGCCCAGCCCTGGCGATCCCAGTCCCCCAGCACGATGCGTCGGGCGGCCTGCCCGTCGATGTGTAACTCGTGGATGGCCGGGCGGTGGGTATGACCGTGGATCAAGGTGCGGACCTTATGTTCAGCCATGAGGCGAGGCACTTCTTCCGGGGTGACGTCGATGATCTCGGCGGCTTTCTGGCGAGTCTGCATATGGCTTTCCTTGCGCAATTTGCGCGCCAGTTTGTGGCGAGTCGCCAGGGGGAGGTGGTGGAGAATCCACAGCGAAACCGGGTTGCGCAGCCAGCGCCGTAGGTGCATGTAGGCGGCGTCGCGGGTGCAAAGCGCGTCGCCATGGCTCAGCAGTACGGACTCGCCGCTCAGATCGATCAGGCAAGGGTCGGGCAGGAGAGTGCAGCCCGCCTCCTGGCAGAAGTCCGCGCCGATCATGAAGTCACGGTTGCCATGCATCAGATGGATACGGGTGCCTGAGTCGCTCAGTTTCCGCAGGGCCTGCGCAATGGAGCGCTGGAACGGGGTCATGGCGTCGTCGCCGATCCAAGCCTCGAAGAAGTCGCCGAGGATATACAGCGCTTCGGCCTTGCGCGCACGCTCCTTCAGGAAAAGCAGAAACGCCCGGGTAATGTCCGGGCGCTCCTCTTCGAGATGAAGGTCAGAAATAAGCAGGACGCTCACTCGACGATCTCGGCCTTCTCGATGATCACGTCGTCGACCGGCACATCCTGATGGCCGGAGCGCATGGTGGTGGCGACACCCTTGATGGCATTGACCACGTCCATGCCTTCGGTCACCTGGCCGAACACGGCATAACCCCAGCCCTGGACGGTCGGTGCGCTGTGGTCGAGGAAGGTGTTGTCGGCGACGTTGATGAAGAATTGTGCAGAGGCCGAATGCGGCTCCATGGTGCGCGCCATGGCGATGGTGCCGACTTTGTTGGAGAGGCCGTTGTTGGCTTCGTTCTTGATCGGCGCGCGGGTCGACTTCTGCTTCATGCCCGGTTCGAAACCACCGCCCTGGATCATGAAGTTGCCGATCACGCGGTGGAAAATGGTGTTGTCGTAGTGTCCGGACTTCACGTATTCCTTGAAGTTGGCCACGGTTTCGGGGGCCTTGTCTTCGAAGAGTTCCAGGGTGATGACGCCGTGGTTGGTGTGCAGCTTGATCATGGGGAATTCGCTCTGTCGGAAAAAACGAAGGCTGTCAGGGGGTTGACAGCTTCGGCTATGATAAGCGCTTTGATTTGGCCGGCCTACCCTGCGCCGCGCACCCACAGTGATCAAGGTCCCCATGAGCAGCAAGCCAGAGACTCCCGCCGCTTCGAATTTCCTTCGCCAGATCGTCCAGGCCGACTTGGAATCCGGCAAGCACCAGAAGATCGTCACCCGTTTCCCGCCGGAGCCGAACGGCTACCTGCACATCGGCCATGCCAAGTCGATCTGTCTGAATTTCGGTCTGGCCCAGGAGTTCGGTGGCGAATGCAACCTGCGTTTCGACGACACCAACCCAGCCAAGGAAGACCAGGAATACATCGATGCCATCAAGGCCGACGTGGAATGGCTGGGCTTCAAGTGGGCTGGTGAGGAGCGCTATGCGTCGGATTACTTCGACCAACTGCACGAGTGGGCCATCCACCTGATCAAGGCCGGCAAGGCCTTCGTTTGCGACCTGAATGCCGAGCAGATGCGCGAATACCGAGGCAGCCTGCACGAGCCGGGCAAGAACAGCCCGTTCCGTGACCGCAGCGTGGAGGAGAACCTCGACCTGTTCGCCCGCATGAAGGCCGGCGAGTTCCCGGACGGTGCCCGTTCGCTGCGCGCGAAGATCGACATGGCGTCGCCGAACATCAATTTGCGCGACCCGATCCTCTACCGTATTCGCCACGCCCACCATCACCAGACCGGCGACAAGTGGTGCATCTATCCCAGCTATGACTTCACCCATGGCCAGTCGGACGCGATCGAAGGCATTACCCACTCGATCTGCACCTTGGAATTCGAGGACCATCGTCCGCTCTACGAATGGTTCCTGGAAAACCTGCCGGTACCGGCGCAGCCGCGCCAGTACGAGTTCGCCCGCCTCAACCTGAACTACACCATCACCAGTAAGCGCAAGCTCAAGCAACTGGTGGACGAGGGGCATGTGAGCGGCTGGGACGACCCGCGCATGTCGACGCTGTCCGGCTATCGCCGCCGTGGCTATACCCCGGCCTCGATCCGCAACTTCTGCGAGATGATTGGCGTCAATCGTGCCGGTGGTGTGGTGGATATCGGCATGCTGGAGTTCGCCATCCGGGAAGACCTGGACGCCAACGCCGCACGTGCCATGTGTGTGCTCAAGCCACTGAAGGTGGTGATCACCAATTACCCGGAAGGCAAGGTGGAGCAGCTCGAGCTGCCGCGCCATCCGAAGCAGGATATGGGCGTGCGGGTACTGCCGTTCGCCCGTGAGATCTACATCGATGCCAGCGATTTCGAGGAAGTCCCGCCAGCCGGCTACAAGCGGCTGATCCCGGGGGGGGAAGTGCGCCTGCGTGGCAGCTATGTGATCCGCGCCGATGAGGCGATCAAGGATGCCGACGGCAATATCGTGGAACTTCGTTGCTCCTATGACCCGGATACCCTGGGCAAGAACCCGGAGGGCCGCAAGGTCAAGGGTGTGATCCACTGGGTGCCGGCGGAAGGCAGCGTCGAGTGCGAAGTACGTCTGTACGATCGCCTGTTCCGCTCGGCGAACCCGGAAAAGGCCGAGGAGGGCGGCAGTTTCCTCGACAACATCAATCCGGAATCCCTGGTCGTGCTGAAAGGCTGCCGTGCCGAGCCGTCACTGGCCAATGCCGCACCGGAAGAGCGCTTCCAGTTCGAGCGTGAGGGCTACTTTGTCGCCGATCTGAAAGACAGTAAGCCGGGCGCACCAGTGTTCAACCGCACCGTGACCCTTCGCGACTCCTGGGGGCAATGATGGCGCTGAGCATCTACAACACCCTCAGCAAGACCAAGGATGCCTTCAAGCCGCTGGTGGACAACCAGGTGCGCATGTATGTCTGTGGCATGACCGTCTATGACTTCTGCCATATCGGCCATGCGCGGGTCATGGTGGCCTTCGACGTGGTCGCCCGCTGGCTGCGCCATCGTGGTTTTGACCTGACCTACGTGCGTAACATCACCGATATCGACGACAAGATCATCAAGCGTGCCAACGAGAACGGCGAGCCGTTCGAAGCGCTGGTGGAGCGGATGATCGCTGCCATGCACGAAGACGAGGCCCGTCTGAACGTGCTGCGACCGGACATCGAGCCACGTGCCACGGCCCATATCGTCGGCATGCACGAGATGATTCAGACCCTGATCGACAAGGGCTACGCCTACGCGCCCGGCAACGGCGACGTGTACTACCGGGTCGGCAAGTTCGTCGGTTACGGCAAGCTGTCGCGTAAGAAGATCGAAGACCTGAAGATCGGCGCCCGCATCGAGGTGGACGAGATCAAGGAAGACCCGCTGGACTTCGTGCTCTGGAAGGGCGCCAAACCGGGCGAGCCGAGCTGGGATTCGCCCTGGGGCAAGGGGCGTCCGGGCTGGCATATCGAGTGCTCGGTAATGTCCACCTGCTGCCTCGGCGAGACTTTCGACATCCATGGCGGCGGGCCGGACCTGGTATTCCCGCATCATGAGAACGAGATCGCCCAGAGCGAGGCGGCCACCGGCAAGTTGTACGCCAACGCTTGGATGCATGCCGGCGCGGTGCGTGTGGACGGCGAGAAGATGTCCAAATCGCTGGGCAACTTCTTCACGATCCGCGAGGTGCTGGAGAAGTACCATCCCGAGGTGGTGCGTTACCTGCTGGTTTCCAGCCACTACCGCAGCCCGATTAACTATTCCGAAGACAGCCTCAAGGAAGCCAAGGGGGCTCTGGAGCGTTTCTACCATGCGCTCAAGGGGCTGCCCCAGACCGAGCCGGTGGGTGGCGATGCGTTCGTCGAGCGCTTTGCCGCGGCGATGGACGATGACTTCAATACGCCGGAAGCCTGCGCCGTGTTGTTCGAAATGGTCCGCGAGGTGAACCGGCTGCGTGAGGCCGATCCTCAGGCCGCCGCCGCTTTGGCCGCGCGGCTGAAGGCGTTGGCCGGTTTGCTCGGCGTCCTGCAATTGGAACCCGATGCGTTCCTGCGGGCCGGCGCAGAAGGCAAGGTCGATGCGGCGGAAGTCGAGCGCCTCATCCAGGCCCGTCTCGATGCCCGTACCGCCAAGAACTGGGCCGAGTCCGACCGTATCCGCGATCAGCTCACCGCCATGGGCGTGGTGCTGGAGGACGGAAAGGGCGGCACTACCTGGCGGCTGGCTGAATAAGCCGTCCCGCATGAAAAGACAGGCCGCTTACAGCGGCCTTTCTTTTTGGGGCTGCCGAGAAATCAAACGAATCGCTGATCGGCGAAACCGCGCGGCAAGCGCTGTGGACCGGGCAGGGCAGCGAGCCGGTTTGCCCAGGCAGTGCGCCAGTCGTTGGCGACGTGTTCCTTGCTGGCCTTACGGGCGGCCCGCCGTGCGGCGTTGCGCTCTGCCCGGCGGGCCTCCTTGAATGCCTCGGTGTTACGGCAATTGCGGCATTTCACTTTGGCCAACTGCGATGTGGATGGCAGGTTATTGCCGTGTCGGCCGCAGGCCAAGTGTCCGGCGACCTTGTAATGAGTAACCATCGGTCGGTCTCCTGAAGGCGGGATACGGCGCCCAGAGCAGCGCTAGCAGTTGACGCCCTGGATGCTCCCTTCAAGAGATTGGACTTCGCTGGTTGGGCTGCGGTTCGTTGCACACCCTCGCCTCAACTCATCGGCGGTGCCGGCCGCTGATTCGCGCCAGCGCCTTGGGCGCGCGCCGAGTCTTCCTTTGCGGCGGTACATTGTTGGTGAGAGGAGAGCCAGGGGCATGAGCGGCTCGTTTCCATAAGCCATGTTCAATGCCGCGTTCAGCTCATCGTCGGTGGGTTGCAACACGGTGACTTGAATCCCCACCGGGAACAGGAAGGCGCCAACCACCGAATTATTGCTCTCATCGACGCCCGTCTCCCATGACGATGGCGAAGGCGTAGAGCGGGTTGCCGTCGTCGTCCTGTTGGCTGAGGGCCCAGCGGAGAACGCCGTTGGCCCAATAGCGATAGTCGATGAAGGTGTCGGTTTGCGGTACGTCGATACCTTCGAGCATCTGCAGGACTTCGCTTTGAAGAACGTTTGTCCAAGCGATCGCAATGTTGGCGTTCTGGATGGTGCCGATAGCGGGCGGCGGCGAGGCAGGGTTGGTGGCGAGGGGGGATTCGTCCAGGTTTCTGGCATGAGCAAGGTTGTGCACGATAGATCTCCGTATCTTCATTGGGTGGCTGGGCGCAATGCTTTGCAGGCGCAAAGCCATCGCGCATGGAGTCTAGTCATGCGGGATTCCATCGCCATTATCCGAGCCCTCCGTGCGACGCTCGGCGGGTCTCTGCCGCTCATAGCCATTCATGTCAGCGCAGGCGACGCCCTTTTGCTCATTTCATCGGTGGCAACCGCCGCGCTACCGAGGTCTTCTTGACGATGGCGGTGTTGGTCTCGGCGTAGCCGTTGATGCGGTCGAGCAGTTCGTCCAGTTGTTCCATGGAGCGCACGTGCAGGCGGGCGATAAAGCAGTCTTCGCCGGTGACCTTGTCGCATTCGGTGAATTCGGGGGTGGCCTGGATCAGCCGTTCCACCTCGTGCAGCTTGCCCGGTAGCGGGCGTACCCGGACGATAGCTTGCAACTGGTAGCCGAAGTGGCGCGGGTCGATTTCCACGGTGTAGCCCTTGAGCACGCCGCGCTCTTCCAGGCGGCGCAGGCGTTCGGCGACGCTGGGGGAGGAGAGGCCGCTGATCTGCGCCAGCGCCTTGAGGGAGCGGCGGGAGTCTTCCATCAGGGCGGCGATCAGGGTTTGGTCGATTTCGTCGGTCATATGGAGCCTGTTAGGTAATCGATTGAAAATGCCTCTGTAATAAAGGCGTTTTCCTGTTTCGCCTCAGATTAGCGCTGGAAGCGGAGATGCGCACATCTGAATAATGAAGGCTCCTGTATCGGAGCTGAAATCATGGATAAAGCACTCAAACGCGGATCGCTGGAGATGGTTGCAGCGATGCTGATCTCCGGAACTATCGGCTGGTTCGTGCTGGTCTCGGGGCAGGCGGTGGTGGACGTAGTGTTCTGGCGCTGCTTGATCGGCGGCGCCATGCTGCTGCTGGTGTGCCAAGCGCTCGGTATGCTGCGTGCCGATCTGCTGGGGCGTCGGGTGCTGGCTCTTGCAGTGCTCAGCGGGGTGGCCATCGTCGGCAACTGGCTGCTGCTCTTCGCTTCCTATTCCGGCGCATCGATTGCCATCAGTACGGCGGTATACAACGTCCAGCCATTCATGCTGGTCGGGTTGGCAGCGCTGTTCCTGGGTGAGCGCATTACATCCGTGAAGCTGGCCTGGCTGGGGCTGGCCTTTCTCGGCATGTTGGCAATCGTCAGTGCCCATGGTGGTTCGGCAGAGGGAGGCGGCAATTATCTGGTGGGCATTGCCTTGGCGCTCGGCGCTGCATTTCTGTACGCCGTTGCGGCGTTGATCGTGAAACAACTGAGCGGCACGCCACCCCACCTGATCGCACTGATCCAGCTCATTACCGGCAGCCTGATGCTGGCGCCACTGGCCAGCTTCGAGCTGCCGCAGCAGTCTGCCGCCTGGGCCAGCCTGCTCACGCTGGGTATTCTGCATACCGGCGTGATGTACCTGCTGCTCTACGACGCGATCCAGAAACTGCCGACTGCACTGACGGGCGCACTGTCGTTCGTCTATCCGATCGCGGCGATCTTCGTCGACTGGCTGGCCTTCGGTCACCGATTGAGCCTGCTGCAGTGGCTGGGCGTGGCGGCCATCCTGCTGGCGGTAGCCGGCATGCAACAAGGCTGGAAAATCACCGGCTGGTTTTCGCCGAAGCCCGGTCAGGCTGGGTTATAAGATGTGATCAGACCTTCAGTCCCTGCTCCCGGAGCCGCTTGTACAGCGTGTTGCGGCTCACACCAAGGCTGCGGGCCAGATAGGAAACATTGCCGCCGCAGGCATGGTATTGACTGATCAGATCGGTGCCGGCTGAGCTGGGACATTCGTTCGTCGGCAATGCCGTGACCTGGTTTACTTCCAAGTCGGCGAAAAAGTCGTCTGGCAAGTGCTCGGGGCGGATCGGTTGGTCATCGGCCATGGCCAGCGCCACCTGGATCACGCTGCTCAACTGGCGGAGGTTGCCAGGCCAGGGGTGGCGCTGGAACAGCTCGAGCACTTCGCGGCTCAGGCCCGCCCATTGCTGGGGTTCGCGATAGTAGTCCCAGACCCGCTGGAACAGCGCCGCCTTGTCGCTGCGTTCGCGTAGGGGGGGCAATTCGAGGTTGAGGCCGCTGACGCGGTAGTAGAGGTCCTGGCGGAACAGTCCCGCCTCCACGTCCTGGCGGAGAAGACGGTTGGTGGCGGACATCAGGCGGATATTCACCGGATAGGGCTCGCCGCCACCCAGCGGCTGCACGCTGCGTTCCTGCAGGACCCGCAGTAGCCGGGCCTGTACGTTCAGTGGCATGTCGCCAATCTCGTCGAGGAACAGGGTGCCTTTGTCGGCCTTGCGGATCAGCCCGGTGCTGCCTTTTTGATTGGCCCCCGTGAATGCTCCCTTTTCGTAGCCGAACAGCTCCGACTCCACCAGCTCCGCTGGAATGGCTGCGCAGTTCACTGCGATGAAGGGCTGTTCCGCTCGCGAGCTGGCCTGGTGTAGTGCCTTGACAAAGACCTCCTTTCCGACTCCCGTTTCGCCATGGACGAGGATGGGAATGTCCTTTTCCAGGATTCGTTGGGCTTGCCGGACGGCCTTGTCCACCCGTGGATCGCCGAGGTTGATCGAGTCGAGGGTAAAGCCTTCCTGCTTCTTCGTGCCAATAGGCTGGAGACGGAAGTCGCGTGCCTGGATGCGTGGTTTCTGCGGGCGCTTGAGCAGGCCTTGGAATCGGTAGCGGCCGGCGGCGCGCAGAGGGAAGGGCTGACCTTCCGGTTGGTCGAGGAGCTGTTGCAGCGGTATGTCGAACAGGCTTTCCAACCTTACGCGTGCCAGCCCTACGCCAAGCAGGCTGTCCGCCCGGCGGTTGGCGGAAACCACGAGGCCATCCTCATCGAACATCAGCAGGCCGGACCACTGGCTGTCCAGGTTGTCGTGGCTGGTGTTGAAGGTGAGCTGGAAATACTGGTCCCGGAACAGGTTGAGGATCAGCCGGTTCTCCACCGACTGGCTCATCATCTTGACCATTCCCAGGGTATGGGTGGGCGGCAGATAGCTGTCGCTGGAGACATCGAGCACGCCGATCATCTGGCGCTGCGCATCGAAGATCGGCGAGGCGGAGCCGGTCATGAACCGATTGGCCTTGAGGAAGTGCTCGTCACGCTGGATATGCACGGCCTGTCCGCACGCCAGGGCGGTGCCGATGGCATTGGTGCCGGTCTGGCGCTCGAGCCAGCCGGCGCCGGCCTCGAAGCCGGGCGCGTAGGCAGGCTCGACGAAGCGCCGGTCGCCCCAGGATTGCAGCAGCTGCCCCTGGTTGTCGGCCAGGAGGATGAGGCAGTTGGAGTTGGCGAGGATGTTTTCGTAGTAGGGCAGGACTTCCTGGTGAGTGGTCTGCACCAGGGCGCGATGGCTTTCCTGCAGCGCCGATACCTCCCCTTGGGGAGGGCGCCCGAAGCTCGGGGGCGTCTGGTGGGTCAGGCCGTAGTCGCGACAGCGATTCCAGGAGTCGCGAATGATGGTGTCATGCAGCAGCTGGGCAGGTTCGGCCATGTGGGTCAGTCCCGTCGGCGTTTCTTGTTTTTATGGGCGCTCGAGCACCTCGGCTGGGTTAGACAGTGTTGTTCATGACTGTTCAATGTCAATGATCAAAGTGTTCAGTTGTTCACGCGAAAATGTTCATTCCCGCTATATCGCCTCGGCATCGAACCCCTTTATCTGCTTGTTAACCCTTTTAAATTCAATCATTTAGTTTCTATTTTCGAAAGCGAACAAGCCTTGGCACGAAAGTCGCCTTATCGACTGAACAGCCCAAGCGCTGTGCAGGCTAAACAATGATAAGGACAGGCCATGTCGTTAACGCTGGAGCATGTCAGCCGCATCGTCGATAACCAGATCTATATCGAGGATGCCTGCCTGAGCTTCGAGCCGGGCTCTTTCAATGTGCTGGTCGGGCGCACCCTGGCCGGCAAGACTTCCCTGATGCGCCTCATGGCCGGACTGGACAAGCCCACCAGCGGACGCATCCTGATGAACGGTGCGGACGTTACCGGTGTGCCGGTGCGGCACCGCAACGTCTCCATGGTCTACCAGCAGTTCATCAACTATCCGACCATGACGGTGTTCGAGAACATCGCCTCGCCGCTGCGTCAGGCTGGGATGGATAAGGCGACGATCGAGCGCAAGGTGCGTGAAACCGCCGAGATGCTGCATATCGAGTCCTTCCTGGGTCGCTACCCGCTGGAACTGTCCGGGGGCCAGCAGCAACGCACGGCGATGGCGCGTGCATTGGTCAAGGATGCCGATCTGATTCTTTTCGACGAGCCGCTGGTCAATCTGGATTACAAGCTGCGCGAAGAGCTTCGCCAGGAGATGCGTGAGCTGTTCAAGGCGCGTCGGACCATTGCGGTGTATGCCACCACCGAGCCCAACGAGGCGCTGGCCCTGGGCGGGACCACGACCATTCTTCACGAGGGACGGGTGATCCAGAGTGGCAAGACCGCCGATGTCTACCACCGGCCCCAGCAGATACTGGCGGCGGAGCTGTTCTCCGAGCCCCCGATCAACCTGATGCACGGGCGCATCGCCGACAACGAAGTCAGTTTCGAGGACTGCCTGCACTTTCCGCTGAACCCGGATCTGCGAGGCATCGGCGAAGGGGAATACCGCTTCGGCCTGAGGCCCAGCCACATTGGCCTGGTGCCGTCCAACGATGACGATCTGGAGCTGGCGGTTACGGTGGAGCTGGCCGAAATCAGCGGATCGGAGACTTTTCTTCACGTGCGCAACGAGCACTTCACGCTGGTCCTGCACCTGCAGGGAGTTCATGAATACGACGTGGATGCGCCGATCCGCATCTACATCCCGACTCACAAGTTATTCGTTTTCGAGCCGGCCGGCCGGCTGGTGCAGGCGCCGAGTCGACGCGTCCTGGGGGGGATCTGAATGGCCGAGATTCGATTGCAGAACCTGGCGCACAGCTACAGCGCCCGGCCTTCCGGCCCGGAAGACTATGCGATCCGCGCGATGACGCATATCTGGGAGCAGGGTGGCGCCTATGCGCTGCTGGGGCCCTCGGGCTGCGGAAAATCGACGTTGCTGAACATCATTTCGGGGCTGCTCAGCCCGTCCGAAGGGCAGGTGCTGTTCGATGGGAAGGAGGTCAATCACCTCACTCCGGAGAAGCGCAACATCGCCCAGGTTTTCCAGTTCCCGGTGATCTACGACACCATGACGGTATACGACAACCTGGCCTTCCCGCTGCGTAACCAAGGGCTTCCCGAGGGGCGGATACAGAGCAAGGTGCATGAGATCGCCGAGGTACTCGACCTTCATCCTTTGCTGAAGAGAAAAGCGCGCAACCTCACCGCGGACGAAAAGCAGAAGGTCTCCATGGGGCGCGGGCTGGTTCGTGACGACGTATCGGCGATTCTGTTCGACGAGCCGCTGACGGTGATCGACCCGCACCTGAAGTGGAAGCTGCGGCGCAAGCTCAAGCAAATCCACGAGCAGTTCAACATCACCATGGTCTATGTCACCCACGATCAGTTGGAGGCCTCTACCTTCGCCGACAAGATCGCGGTGATGTACGGCGGCCAGATCGTCCAGTTCGGTACACCGCGGGAGCTGTTCGAACGACCCACCCATACCTTCGTCGGCTTCTTCATCGGCAGTCCGGGGATGAACCTGTTCGAGGTGCGTCGAGAGGCGGACGGCGTGCGTTTCGGCGCCATTCATCTGCCTTTGCCGGAGGCGCTTCAGCGCCGCCTGGACGGTATGCAGTACGAAAATCTCAAGGTGGGTATCCGGCCGGAGTTCGTACATGTCTGGGACGCGCCCTATGCCGAGGCGATGCAGGCTGAGGTCATGCACGTCGAGGATCTCGGTACCTACAAGATTCTGACCCTGCGCCTGGAAGGCCAGACGCTCAAGGCGCGCCTGCAGGAGGACCGCCCCGTTCCGCAGGGGCAGGCCTACATCAGTTTCCCGTCGCAGTGGCTGATGCTCTATGCCGATGAATTCCTGGTGGAGGCGGGCGCATGAACAAGATCGTCAACAACAAGGCTTGGTGGCTGGTCCTGCCGGTATTCCTGCTCGTGGCGTTCAGCGCCATCCTGCCAATGATGACCGTGGTGAACTACTCGGTGCAGGACATCTTCGATCAGTCGACGCGCTTTTTCGTCGGCACCGACTGGTACAAGCAGGTGCTGCGCGATCCCCGGTTGCACGATTCCCTGGGTCGCCAATTCATTTTTTCGGCCTGCGTGCTGCTGATCGAGATTCCGCTGGGTATCGCCATCGCCCTGACCATGCCGACCAAGGGTCGCTGGGCGTCGTTCTGCCTGATCGTCATGGCGATTCCGCTGCTGATTCCGTGGAACGTGGTCGGCACCATCTGGCAGATCTTCGGGCGCGCCGACATCGGCCTGCTGGGCTGGACGCTGAACAAACTGGGGCTGAGCTACAACTATGCCTCGAACACCATGGACGCCTGGGTCACGGTGCTGGTGATGGACGTCTGGCATTGGACCTCGCTGGTGGCGCTGCTCTGCTATTCCGGGCTGCGGGCGATTCCCGACGTGTATTACCAGGCGGCGCGCATCGACCGGGCATCCTCTTGGGCGGTGTTCCGCTACATCCAACTGCCCAAGATGAAGAGCGTGCTGCTGATCGCCGTGATGCTGCGCTTCATGGACAGCTTCATGATCTATACCGAGCCGTTCGTGCTCACCGGTGGAGGGCCGGGCAACGCGACGACCTTCCTCAGCCAGACGCTGACCAAGATGGCGGTGGGCCAGTTCGACCTGGGGCCGGCCGCGGCGTTCTCGCTGGTGTATTTCCTCATCATCCTGTTGGTGTCTTGGGTGTTCTACACCGCCATGACCCACTCCGATAAGAACCGCTGAGGACCGACCATGAATCTGCGCAAGCTTGTCGTGCTGGTGCTCTATGTGGTGTTTCTGCTCGTGCCGATCTACTGGCTGCTGAACATGTCGTTCAAGAGCAACACCGAAATCCTCGGTGGGCTGAGCCTCTGGCCGCACGAATTCACCCTGCGCAACTACCGGGTGATCTTCACGGACCCGAGCTGGTACGAGGGGTATCTCAACTCGCTCTATTACGTCTGCCTGAATACGTTGATCTCGCTGACGGTGGCGCTGCCGGCGGCGTATGCGTTCTCGCGCTATCGTTTCCTCGGCGACAAGCACCTGTTCTTCTGGTTGCTGACCAATCGCATGGCGCCGCCGGCGGTATTCCTGCTGCCGTTCTTCCAGTTGTATTCGTCGATCGGCCTGTTCGATACCCATATCGCGGTCGCCCTGGCGCACTGCCTGTTCAACGTGCCGTTGGCGGTATGGATTCTCGAAGGGTTCATGTCCGGCGTGCCGAAGGAGATCGACGAGACGGCATACATCGACGGGTACAGCTTTCCGAAGTTCTTCGTGAAGATTTTCATTCCTCTGATTGGTTCGGGGATCGGCGTCACCGCGTTCTTCTGCTTCATGTTCAGTTGGGTTGAGCTATTGCTGGCGCGCACCCTGACCTCGGTGAACGCAAAGCCGATCGTCGCGGTGATGACCCGTACCGTTTCCGCATCCGGCATCGACTGGGGCGTGCTGGCGGCCGCGGGGGTGTTGACCATCCTGCCGGGCATGCTGGTGATCTGGTTCGTACGCAACCATGTGGCCAAGGGCTTCGCCCTGGGTCGCGTCTGAGGAGGTACAGATGGATTGGATGGCCTGGACTCTGCCCACCGCCGCGTTCTTTGGAAGCATCGCGCTGGTGCTGGCGAGCATGACGGTTTGGGAGCTGCGCTTGCCCTGTGTGGAGCGCAAGGGATTTTTGCCGATCAGCACGACTCGTGGCGATCGGTTGTTCATCGGCCTTCTCGGTAGCGCCTATCTCCACCTGCTGGTGGTGGGCGTGACCGACTGGAGCACCTGGATCGCCTCCGTGCTGTCTCTGGTGTGGTTGTTCGCAGTGATGCGCTGGGGTTAGCCGATTGGCCTGCCCATCCCCTAAAAACGAAGGAGGTGTCTATGTTCGACAATAACAACAAGACCCGACATGGCATGGCACTGGCGGCCCTGCTCGCGATGTCCGGTCTGAGTGGCGCGGCCTGGGCCGACGCTTATGAAGACGCGGCGAAAAAATGGATCGAGTCCGAGTTCAACCCCTCGACCCTGTCCAAGGAAGAACAGCTCAAGGAGTTGCAATGGTTCATCAAGGCGGCCGAACCCTTCCGTGGCATGGAGATCAACGTCGCATCGGAAACTATCGCTACTCACGAATACGAATCCAAGGTGCTGGCCAAGGCGTTCAGCGAGATCACTGGAATCAAGCTCAAGCATGACCTGATCCAGGAAGGCGACGTCGTGGAAAAGCTGCAGACTCAGATGCAGTCCGACAAGAACATTTATGACGGTTACGTCAACGACTCCGACCTGATTGGTACCCACTTCCGTTACGGGAAGGTGGTGCCCATCAGCGACATGATGGCGGGCGACGGCAAGGACTACACGCTGCCGACTCTGGATATCAAGGATTTCATCGGCATCTCCTTCACCACTGGCCCGGACGGCAAGATTTATCAGTTGCCCGACCAGCAGTTTGCCAACCTCTATTGGTTCCGTGCCGACTGGTTCGAGCGCCCGGAGCTGAAGGCGAAGTTCAAGGAAATCTATGGCTACGAGCTGGGCGTGCCGGTGAACTGGTCCGCCTATGAGGACATCGCCGAGTTCTTTTCCAAGCATGTCAAGGAGATCGATGGCCAGCGTGTGTACGGCCACATGGATTACGGCAAGAAGGACCCGTCGCTGGGGTGGCGCTTCACCGACGCTTGGTTCTCCATGGCGGGCGCGGGCGACAAGGGCCTGCCCAATGGCCTGCCGGTGGACGAGTGGGGAATTCGCGTGGAAGGCTGCCGTCCGGTGGGTTCCAGTGTGGAGCGCGGTGGCGATACCAATGGCCCGGCGGCAGTCTTCGCCACTACCAAGTATGTCGATTGGCTGCGTCAGTACGCGCCGCCGGAAGCGCAGGGCATGACGTTCTCCGAAGCCGGGCCGGTACCGGCGCAAGGCAACATCGCCCAGCAGATCTTCTGGTACACCGCGTTCACGGCGGACATGACCAAACCCGGCCTGCCCGTAGTGAATGCCGATGGCACACCCAAGTGGCGCATGGCGCCCTCGCCGAAGGGGCCATATTGGGAAGAGGGCATGAAGTTGGGCTATCAGGACACCGGTTCCTGGACCTTCCTCAAGTCCACGCCCGAGAAACGTCGCCTGGCCGCTTGGCTGTATGCGCAATTCACCGTGTCGAAAACCGTTTCGCTGAAGAAAACCCTGGTGGGGCTGACGCCGATCCGCGAGTCGGACATCAACTCCCAGGCGATGACCGAAGCGGCGCCGAAGTTGGGTGGCCTTGTGGAGTTCTATCGTAGCCCGGCCCGTGTGCAGTGGACGCCGACCGGCACCAACGTCCCGGACTATCCGCGCCTGGCGCAGCTCTGGTGGCAGTTCATCGCCGAAGCGGCCAGTGGCGACAAGACTCCCCAGGAAGCGCTGGATGGGCTGGCGGCGGCTCAGGACACCATGCTGGCCCGTCTGGAGCGCTCCGGTGTACAAGGTGAGTGCGGACCCAAGCTGAACGAGCCACGCGATCCGGAGTACTGGCTGAATCAGCCGGGGGCGCCGAAGCCGAAGCTGGAGAACGAAAAGCCCAAGGGCGAGACTGTGAGCTACGACGAACTGGTCAAGTCCTGGGAGAAGGCCAACAAATAAGCGATATCCCCACGATGAAAAACGGCACCCTTTGGGTGCCGTTTTCGTTTCCGTCTTGCCTTAAACGTGCAGATGCTCGGCAGCGTACAGCGTGTTTTCCAGCAAGCAGGCCCGCGTCATCGGGCCAACGCCACCCGGAACGGGAGTGATCCAGCCGGCGCGGGGCAGGGCGGTTTCATAAACCACATCGCCGACCAGTTTGCCATCATCCTGGCGATTAATGCCGACATCGATAACGATGGCGCCTTCCTTGATCCACTCGCCCTTGACCAAACCGGGTTTGCCGGCGGCGACCACGACCAGATCGGCGAGGCCGACATGGGTGGCGAGATCCTTGGTGAAACGGTGCGTGACGGTGACAGTGCAGCCGGCGAGCAGCAATTCCAGGGCCATCGGGCGACCGACGATATTGGAGGCGCCCACGACCACTGCATGCAATCCATAGAGGTCGACACCGGTGCTCTGCAGCAGGGTCATGATCCCTTTGGGAGTGCAGGGGCGCAGCAACGGCATACGCTGGGCCAGGCGGCCGATGTTGTAGGGGTGGAAACCATCCACGTCCTTGTCGGGGCGGATGCGTTCGAGCAATTGGGAGGCGTCGAGGTGCTCGGGAAGAGGCAGCTGAACCAGAATGCCATCGATGGTCGCATCGTCATTGAGACTGTCGATCAGGGAAAGCAGCTCGGCTTGGGTGGTGCTGGCTGGAAGATCGTAGGCGCGGGAAACGAAACCGACTTCCTCGCAATCCTTGCGTTTATGCGAGACATAGACCTGGGAGGCAGGATCGGTCCCTACCAGGATCACTGCCAGACCGGGCGCGCGGAGGTCTTGCTGGCGACGCTCGGCGACACGTTGGGCGATCTGCTGGCGGAGATTGGCGGCGATCGCTTTGCCGTCGATCAGTTTTGCGGTCATGACGCTTGGCTAACCATTGGAAATGATTGAAAAAGGACGCGCATTCTCGCATGGCGGGGCTGGCGGGCAAAGGCGGCTGGTCAGTAAATTCGTCTAACTCCTTTATCTCGCTGATTTTTTTAACTTTTACTGTTGACGAGGTGATGTCGCCTCTATAAGATTCGCCCCGCTTGTCGAGCACAGCCGGTTGCTGGGTAAGAGGCGCGGCGGAAGCGAAGTTTAATCCGCTCAGCCAAAGCTTTAATCTTCGCATCCATGCTGGATGCGAAAAATAAGCGCCCGTAGCTCAGCTGGATAGAGCATCCGCCTTCTAAGCGGATGGTCGCAGGTTCGAGTCCTGCCGGGTGCGCCATTTGGCAGCTTGGCACAAGCATAGCGATATGGTGGGCGTAGCTCAGTTGGTAGAGCACAGGATTGTGGCTCCTGGTGTCGTGGGTTCGATTCCCATCGTCCACCCCATATTCGAGAAGGCGCCAGGCTAATTGCCTGGCGTTTTCGTTTAGGCGTCATCGCGGACGTGGTGGAATTGGTAGACACACTGGATTTAGGTTCCAGCGCCGCAAGGCGTGAGAGTTCGAGTCTCTCCGTCCGCACCATCTCTTCTCGGTATTCCGATTCTCTTTTCTAAAAAGGCTTTCGGCTCGGCTGAATAATATTGGCTGGTTCGGCCTTTATTTTTCTTGTTTGTATGTAAAGTCCAGCTTCCACCCGAATATGGTCTGAAGTTCAGGCCATATTCGGAAGAAGCGGTAGTGGCTGGATTTTTTGCGAGCGCTCACCCCAATAAATAAACGGCGGTCGGTTGTGGGTTGTTGGCGATATAGCTGGCTGCTTTCGCGCGGATATGGTTGATCAGTTCGCTGTCGTCGAGATCCAAGTGGAGCTTTTGGGCTCTTTCCATGCTGCGTTGGGCCAGCGCATGGCGCCGGCGGTCAGATATTTTCTTAGCCATTTTCTGCCTCGCTTTTCGATTGATGGGCTCGCTGTGGGTTGCCTTGTGGGGAAACCCATAAAAGAACGCCGATGGGCGACCTTTGCGTTCTGAGTGGAGAGATGAGCTCTTTCGTTCCCGTTCGCAGGTTGAGCGGGTAAGGGCTGCGGTTGTCGGCATTTCATGGGCTGTCGGCTATCCCTTGCTGGTCTGCACCCAATAGGGTGACTTCTTCATTTCGAGCCACTAGAATGCATGCCCTTGATTCTGGGGCCGGAACGGCCGGCTTATGTCTGTGCAACGAGGAATATCCATGCAAGTTTCTGTTGAAAGCACCTCCGCTCTTGAGCGCCGCATGACTATCGGTGTCCCGGCCGAGCGCATCGAGACCGAAGTCAACAAGCGTCTGCAGCAGACTGCCCGTCGTGCCAAGATCCCTGGCTTCCGTCCTGGCAAGGTGCCGATGAGTGTCATTCGTCAGCGCTATGAGGATGCCGCTCGTCAGGAAGCGCTGGGCGATGTGATCCAGGCAACCTTCTATGAGGCTGTCGTGGAGCAGAAGCTGAACCCGGCGGGCGCTCCTGCCGTTGAGCCCAAAGTGTTCGAAAAAGGCAAGGACCTCGAGTACGTAGCCATTTTTGAGGTTTTCCCGGAGTTTCAGGTTTCCGGTCTGGAAGGCATCGAGGTTGAGCGCCTGCAAGCCGACGTTGCGGACTCCGACATCGACAACATGCTGGAAATCCTGCGTAAGCAGAACACTCGCTTCGAGAAGGTCGAGCGCGAAGCGCAGAACGGCGACCAACTGAATATCGATTTCGTCGGTAAGATCGACGGCGAAGCCTTCGCTGGCGGCTCTGCCAAGGGTACCTCCTTGGTGCTGGGTTCCGGTCGCATGATTCCTGGCTTCGAAGAGGCTCTGGTGGGTGTGAAGGCGGGTGAGGAGCGGGTGATCACCCCGACTTTTCCTGAGGACTACCAGAACCTTGATCTGGCCGGCAAAACTGCCGAATTCGCTGTCACTGTTAACAGTGTTTCCGAGCCCAAGCTGCCCGAAATGAACGACGAGTTCTTCTCGCTGTTCGGTATCAAGGAAGGCGGTCTTGAAGGTTTCCGTGCCGAAGTACGCAAGAACATGGAGCGTGAACTGCGCCAGGCTATCAAAGCCAAGGTCAAGAGCCAGGTTATGGATGGTCTACTGGCTGCTAATCCGATCGAAGTTCCGAAGGCGTTGCTATCCAACGAAGTGGATCGTCTGCGTGTGCAGGCTGTTCAGCAGTTCGGCGGCAACATCAAGCCGGATCAGCTGCCGGCCGAGCTGTTCGAAGAGCAGGCCAAGCGTCGTGTCGTGCTGGGCCTGATCGTGGCGGAAATGGTCAAACAGTTCGAAATCAAGCCTGACGAGGCGCGTGTTCGTGAGCTGATCCAGGAAATGGCTTCCGCTTACCAAGAGCCCGAGCAGGTTGTGGCTTGGTACTACAAGAACGAGCAGCAGATGAACGAAGTGCGTTCGGTTGTGCTGGAAGAGCAAGTTGTAGATACTGTTCTGCAGAAGGCTAAAGTGACCGATAAAGCGGTCTCCTACGAAGAAGCTGTCAAGCCGGCGGAAGCTCCGCAAGCCGCCTGATTCTTCCCCTCGTTCGAGCACACCATAAGCCAGCCTTCGTGCTGGCTTATGCGTCTTTGAAGACCACCATCTAGGGAGTGATCGCAGGACATGTCCCGCAATTCTTTTATGCAAATGCCTGACATCCAAGCCGCTGGCGGCCTGGTGCCGATGGTTATCGAGCAGTCCGCCCGTGGCGAACGTGCCTATGACATCTATTCGCGCCTGTTGAAGGAGCGGGTGATCTTCATGGTTGGCCAAGTCGAGGACTACATGGCCAACCTGATCGTGGCGCAGCTTTTGTTCCTCGAGGCGGAGAATCCGGACAAGGATATTCACCTCTACATCAACTCTCCGGGCGGCTCGGTGACGGCTGGCATGTCGATCTACGACACCATGCAGTTCATCAAGCCGGATGTTTCCACCATCTGCATCGGTCAGGCCTGTAGCATGGGGGCCCTGCTGCTGGCGGGTGGGGCTGCCGGCAAGCGTTATTGCCTGCCGCATTCGCGGATGATGATTCACCAGCCGCTGGGTGGGTTCCAGGGGCAGGCCTCGGACATCGAGATTCATGCTCGCGAAATTCTCACCATTCGCGAGCGCCTGAATAAAATCCTGGCCGACCATACAGGTCAGCCGATCGATGTTATTGCCCGCGACACTGATCGTGACAATTTCATGAGCGGCGACGATGCCGTCAAATATGGCCTTATCGATCAGGTGCTTAGTCAGCGCCAGATGGCCAGCTAAACACCTCCGCTCCACAGCGGCTGGTCAAAGCCGGCCGCTGTGCGGACTTGAAAATGCCCGCATTTGCCTTCATCTTGTGTTGCAAGCCTACCGGATTGGATTGATCGAATGACTGACACCCGTAACGGTGAGGACAACGGCAAACTGCTTTATTGCTCCTTCTGCGGCAAAAGCCAGCATGAAGTGCGCAAGTTGATTGCCGGGCCCTCGGTTTTCATCTGCGACGAGTGCGTCGACCTGTGCAATGACATCATCCGAGAGGAGGTGCAAGAGGCCCAGGCCGAGAGTAGCGCGCATAAGCTCCCGGCGCCGAAAGAAATCAGCACCATCCTGGATCAGTACGTGATCGGTCAGGAGCGTGCGAAGAAGGTGCTTTCCGTCGCGGTCTACAACCACTACAAGCGCCTCAACCAGCGCGACAAGAAAGACGATGTTGAGCTGGGCAAGAGCAATATCCTGCTGATCGGGCCGACCGGATCGGGCAAGACGCTGCTTGCCGAGACGCTGGCGCGCCTGCTCAATGTGCCGTTCACCATTGCCGATGCCACGACCCTGACCGAGGCCGGTTATGTGGGCGAGGACGTCGAGAACATCATTCAGAAGCTGTTGCAGAAGTGCGATTACGATGTGGAAAAGGCCCAGATGGGCATCGTCTATATCGATGAAATCGATAAGATTTCCCGTAAATCGGACAATCCATCGATTACTCGCGACGTTTCGGGTGAGGGCGTCCAGCAGGCCTTACTGAAACTGATCGAGGGCACTGTTGCCTCCGTTCCTCCGCAGGGTGGCCGCAAGCATCCGCAGCAGGAGTTCCTCCAGGTCGATACGCGCAACATTCTCTTCATCTGCGGTGGTGCATTCTCTGGATTGGAGAAGGTTATCCAGAACCGTTCGACCAAGGGCGGTATCGGATTTAATGCCGAGGTGCGCAGCAAGGATCTTGGCAAGCGTGTCGGTGAGGCTTTACGCGAAGTGGAGCCGGACGATCTGGTCAAGTTCGGCCTGATTCCCGAATTCGTCGGTCGTCTACCTGTCATCGCCACGCTGGATGAGCTGGACGAAGCGGCGCTCATGCAGATTCTCACCGAGCCGAAGAATGCGCTGACCAAGCAGTACGGCAAGCTCTTCGAAATGGAAGGGGTGGATTTGGAGTTCCGTCCGGACGCGCTTCGCGCAGTCGCTCATCGCGCGCTCGAACGCAAGACGGGAGCCCGCGGCTTGCGTTCCATCCTCGAGGGTATTCTGCTCGACACCATGTATGAGATTCCTTCGCAGACAGATGTCAGCAAGGTGGTGATCGACGAGAGTGTCATCGAGGGTACTTCCAAGCCCTTGCTCATCTATGAGAACAGCGAGCCTCCAGCCAAGGCTGCACCTGAGGCGTAAGCGCTTCACGATCGACAAGGGGCCTGCGGGCCCCTTTGCATTTTCAGCCTCAGCGCTTGTTTTTTCCCGAACCTACCCCCATCTTAGGTTGCAAGGGTAATCCCATCCGTTTACGGCCATATGGCCGCCGTAGAGCCGATATCATGAAGACAACCATCGAATTGCCTCTCCTGCCGCTCCGCGATGTCGTGGTGTATCCGCACATGGTGATTCCGCTCTTCGTTGGGCGTGAAAAGTCCATCGAGGCCTTGGAAGCTGCAATGACCGGGGACAAGCAGATTCTCCTGCTGGCCCAGAAGAATCCGGCGGATGACGATCCCGGTGAAGATGCGCTTTATCGGATGGGAACCGTCGCGACCGTGTTACAGCTGCTCAAGCTTCCGGATGGCACTGTCAAGGTGTTGGTGGAAGGGGAGCAGCGCGGTGCGATCGAACGCTTCATCGAGGTGGATGGCCATTGCCGCGCCGAAGTGAAATTGATCGAAGAGGCGAGCACGGCCGAGCGCGAATCCGAAGTGTTCACCCGTAGCCTGCTTAGCCAGTTCGAGCAATATGTTCAGTTGGGCAAGAAGGTTCCTGCCGAGGTGCTGTCATCGCTGAACAGCATCGATGAGCCGAGCCGCCTGGTCGACACCATGGCCGCACACATGGCGCTGAAGATCGAGCAGAAGCAGGAAATCCTGGAAATCACGGAATTGTCGGCACGTGTCGAGCATGTGCTGGCCCTGCTTGATGCCGAAATCGATCTTCTTCAGGTCGAGAAACGCATCCGCGGGCGTGTGAAGAAGCAGATGGAGCGCAGCCAACGCGAGTACTACCTGAATGAGCAGATGAAGGCCATTCAGAAAGAGCTGGGCGACATCGATGAAGGCCATAACGAAATCGATGAGCTGAAGAAGCGGATCGAGAATGCCGGACTCACCAAAGAGGCCTATTCCAAGGCCCAGGCTGAGCTGAACAAGTTGAAACAGATGTCGCCGATGTCCGCCGAGGCGACAGTAGTACGCTCCTACATCGACTGGCTGGTTAACGTGCCCTGGAAAGCGGAAAGCAAGGTGCGTCTGGATCTGGCCAAGGCCGAGGATATTCTCGATGCGGATCACTACGGTCTCGAAGAGGTCAAGGAGCGCATTCTTGAGTACCTCGCCGTACAGAAGCGCGTGAAGAAGCTGAAAGGGCCTGTGCTTTGCCTAGTCGGGCCACCGGGGGTCGGTAAGACGTCTCTTGCGGAGTCCATCGCTCGTGCAACCAATCGCAAGTTCGTTCGAATGGCGTTGGGTGGTGTGCGTGATGAAGCGGAGATTCGTGGCCACCGTCGGACCTACATTGGCTCCATGCCGGGGCGCCTGATTCAGAAAATGACCAAGGTCGCAGTGCGTAACCCGTTGTTCCTGCTCGATGAGATCGACAAAATGGGCAGCGATATGCGCGGTGATCCGGCATCCGCGCTGCTGGAAGTGCTCGATCCCGAGCAAAATCACAATTTCAACGATCATTACCTGGAGGTGGATTACGACCTCTCCGATGTGATGTTCCTCTGTACCGCCAACTCGATGAACATTCCGGCGCCCTTGCTGGATCGGATGGAGGTCATACGCCTGCCGGGCTACACCGAGGACGAAAAGATCAATATCGCAGTGAAATACCTCGCTCCCAAGCAGACCCAGGCGAACGGGTTGAAGAGAGGGGAGTTGGAATTCGAAGAAGCGGCCATTCGCGACATCATTCGTTATTACACGCGCGAGGCTGGCGTGCGTAGTCTCGAGCGGCAGATCGCCAAGGTGTGCCGGAAGGCGGTGAAAGAACACGCGCAGGAAAAGCGTTTCAAGGTGTTGGTGACTGCCGACGATCTGGAGCATTTCCTCGGAGTACGCAAATACCGTTACGGGCTGGCTGGCCAGCAGGACCAGATCGGTCAGGTCACTGGCTTGGCCTGGACTCAAGTAGGAGGTGAGTTGCTGACCATCGAGGCGGCTGTCGTTCCTGGCAAAGGACAATTGACCAAGACCGGTTCGTTGGGTGACGTAATGGTCGAATCCATTACGGCAGCGCTGACCGTGGTTCGTAGCCGTGCGAAAAGCCTGGGAATTCCATTGGATTTCCATGAAAAACGAGACGTTCACATCCACATGCCGGAAGGGGCGACGCCCAAGGATGGTCCCAGCGCTGGTGTCGGCATGTGCACAGCGTTGGTATCCGCGCTGACTCAGATTCCAGTGAAAGCGGATGTCGCGATGACTGGAGAGATCACTTTGCGTGGTCAAGTTTTGGCCATCGGCGGTTTAAAAGAGAAATTGCTCGCGGCGCATCGTGGTGGAATCAAGACTGTGATCATTCCGGAAGAAAATGTTCGTGATTTGAAGGAAATTCCGGAAAATATTAAGCAAGACCTGCAGATTAAACCGGTTAAATGGATTGACGAGGTCCTGCAAATTGCGCTGCAATACGCCCCGGAGCCCTTGCCCGATGCGGCTCCGGAGATGGTTGCAAAGGATGACGCGCGCGAGTCTGATTCCAAGGAGCGAATTAGCACGCATTAGCCGGGGGGCTTCCTTGACACAATTTTCGAGCCCTTGATATAAAGCGGCTCTTTGTGTGTCGGCAGGCCATCCAGCACCCGCTTTGCTTACACCAAAAATTAAGAAACATACTCAACAGAAATAAGGGGACTTAGAGTGAACAAGTCGGAACTGGTTGATCGTATCGCCGCATCTGCTGATATTCCTAAAGCTGTTGCCGGCCGCGCGCTGGACGCAGTGATCGAGTCCGTCACTGGCGCTCTGAAGGCTGGTGATTCCGTCGTGCTGGTTGGTTTCGGCACTTTTGCCGTCAAAGAGCGCGCTGCTCGTACCGGCCGTAACCCGCAGACCGGCAAGCCGATCAAGATCGAAGCGGCCAAGATCCCTGGCTTCAAAGCAGGTAAGGCACTGAAAGACGCTGTCAACTAAGCGTCTTCGGGCATTGCCCTTCCAGGCCGGACTTGATTCGGCCTGGCAGCGGAGCGGTAGTTCAGTCGGTTAGAATACCGGCCTGTCACGCCGGGGGTCGCGGGTTCGAGTCCCGTCCGCTCCGCCAGTTACGAGGAGGCGCATCCACGGATGCGCCTTTCTTCTATCCGGAATCTACCCATGCTGCGCGGCTGTATTTTCTACAGTCGATTCTGGGGGACGCATGCTGCAGAACATCAGGGACAATTCACAGGGCTGGATTGCCAAAACCATCATCGGTGTCATCGTCGTGTTGTTGGCGCTGACAGGCTTCGACGCGATTTTCAATGCCACCAGCAACCGCCAGAACGCCGCCGACGTGAATGGTGAAAAAATCACCATCAACGAGCTGAGCCAGGCGGTGGATATGCAACGCCGTCAGTTGTTGCAACAGCTCGGCAAGGATTTCGATGCCTCGCAGCTCAACGATAATCTGCTGCGGGAAGCCGCGTTGAAAGGATTGATCGAGCGCAGGTTGCTACTCCAAGGGGCCAAGGAGGCTGATTTCGCCTTCTCCCAGGCGGCTCTCGACCAGCTCATTCTGCAGACTCCGGAATTCCAGGTGGATGGCAAGTTCAGTGCCGATCGCTTCGATCAGGTTATCCGCCAAATGGGATATGGGCGCCTGCAGTTCCGCCGGATGCTCGAAGAGGAAATGCTGATCAGCCAGCTGCGGGCAGGGCTTGCGGGTAGCGGCTTTGTGACTGATGAAGAAGCCCAGGCTTTTGCCCGGCTGGAAAAACAGACGCGTGATTTCGCCATGCTCACGATCAAGGCGGATGCTGCCTCCGCCCAGGTCAGCGATGATGAGGTCAAGGCTTATTACGATGAGCATACCAGCGAATTCATGAGCCCCGAGCAAGTGGTTCTTGAGTACGTTGAACTGAAGAAGGATGCCTTCTTCGATCAGGTCGAGGCGAAGGATGCCGACCTGCAGGAGTTGTACAAAAAGGAAATCGCCAATCTGGCCGAGCAGCGTCGTGCGGCACACATTCTGGTCGAGGTAAATGACCAGATGAATGACGATCAGGCCAAGGCGAAGATTTCGGAGATCAAGAAGCGCCTGGATGCCGGTGAAGATTTCGCGGCATTGGCGAAGGAATTCTCTGATGACTCGGGTTCCGCTACCGAGGGCGGTGATCTCGGCTATGCTGGCCCTGGCGTTTACGACCCGGCATTCGAAGAAGCGCTGTATGCGCTGCAGAAGGATCAGATCTCGGAGCCGGTTCGCAGTGAGTTCGGCTGGCATTTAATCAAGCTGCTGGGTGTCCAGGCTCCGGAAGTACCGAGCTTCGATAACCTGAAGGACAAGCTGGAGCGCGAGGTCAAGGCTCAGTTGGTCGAGCAGCGTTTCGTCGAAGCGACCAAAGAGCTTGAAGACGCCGCGTTCGAAGCGTCCGATCTGGCCCAGCCGGCTCAGGAGCTTGGCCTGGAGGTCAAGACCACTGCGGCGTTCGGTCGGGAAGGGGGAGAGGGCATCGCTGCCAATCGTCAAGTATTGCAGGCGGCTTTCAGTCCGGAAGTCTTGGAAGAGGCAGCCAACAGCGGGGCAATCGAACTGGACCCAGATACGGTCGTTGTGGTTCGTGTCAAGGAACACAAGCAGCCGGAGCAGCTTCCGCTCGATCAGGTGGCTGGTACTGTTCGCAAACATCTGTTGCAGCAGCATGCCAGCGAAGCGGCTAAGCAGAAGGGCGAGGCGCTGTTGGCCGATCTGCGCGAAGGTAAGGCACCGGCCAATGAGGCGGGGCAGGAGTGGAAAGTCACCGAAGCCGCAACTCGCTCGCAGGAAGGTGTTGATCCTCAGGTGCTGCAGACCCTGTTCCGCATGCCCAAGCCGGAGTCCGGCGACAAGCCGAGCTTTGCATCGGTCACGCTGAGAAACGGCGACTATGTGCTGATTCGCTTGAACGGCGTGAGCGAGCCGGAAGGAGCGCTGTCGGATGAAGAGAAGGCCATGTATCGGCGCTTCCTCGCGTCTCGCAGTGGCCAGCAGGACTTCGCGGCCTACCGCCGCCAGTTGGAAGCCAAGGCAGATATTGAGCGTTTCTAATTGCTGTGGATGTCTAGTCCTGAAATAGGTTTACACTGCTTCGGCTAGATTTGAAGTACTCAGAACGCCCGGTGCACCGCATCGGGCGTTTTGTATTTCAGGAACAGATGCGGAGGGTTCCCCAGAGGCTCGGGGAAAGGATGTAAACCTTATTCAGGAGCACACGGCAAAAGAAAAGGCCGCAAGCGGCCTTTTCTTATCGCAGGAGCGCGATCAATCGTCTTCCAGAGTACCCATAGCGGTGGTGTTGAAGCCGCCGTCGACGTACAGGATTTCGCCGCTGATGCCCGAGGCGAGGTCGGAGCATAGGAACGCGCCAGCGTTACCGACTTCCTCGATGGTCACATTGCGGCGCAAGGGGGTCTGTTTTTCGTTCGCGGCGAGCATCTTGCGGAAGCTCTTGATGCCCGAGGCTGCCAGTGTGCGGATAGGGCCGGCGGAAACCGCGTTGACGCGAGTTCCTTCCGGGCCGAGGCTGCCGGCGAGATAGCGGACACCGGCTTCCAGGCTTGCCTTGGCCATGCCCATTACGTTGTAGTTGGGCATGGTTCGTTCGGCGCCCAGGTAGGAGAGGGTGAGCAGGCTGCCGTTGCGGCCTTTCATCATCTCGCGACCTGCCTTGGCAAGTGCCACGAAGCTGTAGGCGCTGATGTCATGTGCAATGCGGAAGCCTTCGCGGGTGGTGACAGCGGTGAAATCGCCGTCGAGTTGATCGCCCGGAGCATAGCCAACGGAGTGGACGATGATATCCAGGCCGTCCCATTTCTTGCTGAGTGCTTCGAACACGGCGGCGATTTCTTCGTCGTTGGCGACATCGCAGGGGAAGCACATTTCGGGGCTGGAGCCCCAGCCGGTGGCGAACTCTTCTACACGTCCCTTGAGCTTTTCGTTCTGGTAGGTGAAGGCCAGTTCGGCGCCTTCGCGGTGCATCGCTGCGGCGATACCGGAGGCGATGGACAGTTTGCTGGCGACGCCGACGATCAGCGCGCGCTTACCGGCGAGAAATCCCATGTACTTGTTCCTCTTCTGGTTAATCGACAGTCCCTGGGGCCATGAAGGCGGCCTCCAGCAATTGCCGTGTATAAATGTGCTGCGGCGCGGCGAAGACGGCCTCCGCCGGGCCTTGTTCCACCACCTGGCCTTGCTTCACCACCATCAACTGGTGGCTGAGCGCCCGAACCACCGCCAGGTCATGGCTGATGAACAGGTAGGTCAGGTTGTACTTGGCCTGCAACCCGCGCAGGAGCTCCACTACTTGACGCTGGACCGTGCGGTCGAGCGCCGAAGTGGGCTCGTCCAGCAGGATCAGCGCCGGTTTCAGCACCAATGCTCGGGCAATGGCGATCCGCTGCCGTTGCCCACCGGAAAACTCGTGGGGGTAGCGGTGCCGGGTTTCCGGATCCAGTCCTACCTCCAGGAGCGCGTCGATGATGGCTTGCTCCTGCTCATCCGGCGTACCGATGCGATGGATTCGTAATCCTTCGCCAACGATCTGCCCGACCGACATGCGTGGGCTCAGGCTGCCGAAGGGGTCCTGAAAGACCACCTGCATCTGCCGCCGCAAAGGACGGACCTGCCGCTGTGTCAGGCCACTCAAGGCCTGTCCCTGGAAGCGAATGGCCCCCTGACTGCTCAAAAGCCTGAGGATCGCCATTCCCAACGTGGATTTGCCGGAACCGCTTTCACCTACGATCCCCAAGGTATGTCCCTGAGGTAGGCTGAAATTGATTCCATCTACCGCCTTCACGTAGTCGACGGTATGGCGCAATACCCCCTTTTTGATCGGGAACCACACGCGCAAGTCTTCCACTTCCAGCAACGGCTCCCCGGCAACAGTGGCCGCGGGGTCGCCGCTGGGCTCCGCACCGAGCAGTTCCTGGGTATAGGAATGCTTCGGTGCGTGGAACAATTCATCACACGACGCCTGTTCGACGATCTTTCCGCGCTGCATGACACATACACGGTGTGCAATTCTCCGGACCAGGTTGAGGTCATGGGTGATCAGCAGCAGCGACATACCCAGGCGGGCCTGCAATTCCTTGAGCAATTGCAGGATTTTCAACTGGACGGTGACGTCCAGGGCTGTGGTCGGTTCGTCGGCGATCAGCAGTTCGGGTTCGTTCGCCAGCGCCATGGCGATCATGACGCGTTGGCGCTGGCCGCCAGAGAGTTCATGAGGGAAGGCTTTCAGCCGCTTGCGCGGCTCAGGGATGCCGACGAGTTCGAGCAGCTCTAGCGTTCTTGCCGTGGCGGCCTTGCCACGGAGCCCCTTGTGTAGCGCAAGCACTTCGTTGATCTGCTTTTCCACGCTGTGCAAGGGGTTGAGTGAGGTCATCGGCTCCTGGAACACCATGGCAATACGGTTGCCACGGATACCGCGCAGCTTTTTCTCGTCGAGCTTGAGCAGGTCCTGGCCGGTGTAGTGGATGTTGCCGCTGGGGTGTCGGGCCAGCGGGTAGGGCAGTAGCCGCAGAATTGAGTGGGCGGTAACCGACTTGCCGGAGCCACTTTCGCCGACCAACGCCAGGGTTTCGCCTTTGCGGATATCGAAGCTGACGCCTTCGACGACACGTTGTGCCTGATCGCCGGTCACGAATTCGACGGCGAGGTCACGTACTTCTATCAGGTTCTCGCTCATCTCACTTCCTCGGATCGAAGGCATCGCGGGCGGCTTCGCCGATGAAAACCAGCAGGCTGAGCATCAGTGCCAACACCATGAAAGCGCTGATACCCAGCCACGGTGCTTGCAGGTTGGCCTTGCCTTGGGCAACCAATTCGCCCAACGAGGGTGCACCTGGTGGCAGACCGAAACCGAGGAAGTCCAAAGCAGTGAGGGTGCCGATGGCGCCGGTCAGAATGAACGGCATGAAGGTCATGGTCGAAACCATGGCATTGGGCATGATGTGGCGGAACATGATGGCGCCGTTCTGCATACCCAAGGCACGAGCGGCTCGCACGTATTCCAGATTGCGCCCACGAAGGAATTCGGCGCGCACCACATCCACCAGACTCATCCAGGAAAACAGCAGCATGATACCGAGCAGCCACCAGAAGTTCGGCTGGACGAAGCTGGCCAGGATGATCAGCAGATAAAGCACCGGCAGGCCCGACCAGATTTCCAGGAAGCGCTGTCCCAGCAGGTCCACCCAGCCACCGTAGAAGCCTTGCAGGGCACCGGCGAAAACGCCAATGACCGAACTGAGCAAAGTCAGGACCAGGGCAAACAGCACGGATATCCGGAATCCATAAATGACCCGCGCCAGCACGTCGCGACCCTGGTCATCGGTGCCCAGCCAGTTGTCGGTAGACGGTGGAGCGGGGGCGGGAACCTTCAATTCGTAGTTGATGCTGGAGTAACTGTAGGGGATGGGCGGCCAGAGCATCCAGCCATCCTTCTGTGCTATTAGCTCCCGGATATAGGGGCTTTTGTAGTTGGCCTGCAGCGGGAATTCGCCGCCGAAGGTGGTTTCGGGATAGCGCTTGAATACCGGGAAATACCATGCGCCGTCATAGCGCACGACCAATGGCTTGTCGTTGGCGATCATTTCAGCGCCGAGGCTGAGCACGAACAGACCCAGGAAAATCCAAAGCGACCACCAGCCGCGTTTGTGCGCCTTGAATCGTTCGAAGCGGCGTCGGTTGAGAGGAGAGAGCTTCATCTCAACCCTCCCGACTTTCGAAGTCGATACGCGGATCGACCAGGGTGTAGGTGAGGTCGCCGATCAATTTCACGACAAGTCCCAGCAAGGTGAAGATGAAAAGTGTGCCGAACACGACCGGGTAATCCCGGTTGATCGCCGCTTCGAAACTCATGAGACCCAGGCCGTCGAGGGAAAAGATCACCTCGATCAGCAGCGACCCGGTGAAGAACAGCCCGATGAATGCCGAGGGGAACCCGGCGATGATGATCAGCATGGCATTACGAAAGACGTGGCCGTACAGCACGCGGTTCTTGGAGAGCCCTTTGGCACGGGCGGTAACCACGTATTGCTTGTTGATCTCATCCAGGAAGCTGTTCTTGGTCAGCAACGTCAGGGTCGCGAAGTTACCGATGACCAAGGCAGTGATCGGTAGGGCCAGGTGCCAGAAGTAATCGATGATCTTCCCGCCCAGGCTGAGTTCGTCGAAATTGTTGGAGGTCAGTCCACGGAGGGGAAACCAGTCGAAATAGCTGCCGCCGGCGAACAGAACGATCAGCAGGATGGCGAAGAGGAAAGCCGGGATGGCGTAGCCGATGATGATCGCGGAGCTGGTCCAGACGTCGAAGGCGCTGCCGTGGCGCACGGCCTTGGCGATCCCCAGGGGAATGGAGACCAGATACATGATCAAGGTACTCCACAACCCCAGCGAGATGGAGACCGGCATTTTCTCAGCAATCAAGTCGATGACCTTGGCATCGCGGAAAAAGCTTTCACCGAAGTCCAGATGGACATAGTTGGTGAGCATGATCCAGAAGCGCTCGGGAGCGGGCTTGTCGAAGCCATACATACGCTCGATTTCGGCGATCAGATCCGGATCGAGACCCTGGGCGCCCCGGTAGTTGGAGCCTGCCACGGAAACCTCGGCACCGCCCCCGGCGATACGGCTGGTGGCCCCTTCGAAGCCTTCCAGTTTGGCGATCATCTGTTCGACGGGGCCACCTGGTGCTGCCTGGATGATGAGAAAGTTGATCAGCAGAATGCCGAACAGGGTAGGGACGATGAGCAGCAGGCGACGGACAAGATAAGCCAGCATGTCATTGCTCCGCTGCCGCTGGGGCTTCTTCGGAGGTGGCAGCCGGTCCCGGTTGCGCCGATGCGCCCGGCTTGACCCACCAGGTGGTCAGGCCGATATCGTAGAGCGGCGTGACCTTCGGATGCTCGAAGCGATTCCAGTAGGCGACCCGCCAGGTCTTGATGTGCCAGTTGGGAACCACATAGTTACCCCATAGCAGCACACGGTCCAGGGCGCGGGTATGTGCGATCAGGCTTTTCCGCGAGTCCGCGTTGATCAGGCTGTCGACCAGGCTGTCGATGGCCGGGTCTTTCAGGCCAATGAAATTCCGGCTTCCCGGGTTGTCGGCACTGCTGGAATGCCAGTATTCACGCTGCTCGTTGCCCGGGGAGTTGGACTGACCGAAGCCACCCACGATCATGTCGAAGTCTCGTGAGCGTAGACGGTTGATGTACTGGGAGACATCGACCCGGCGAATCACCAGGTCGATGCCCAGATCGGACAGGTTGCGCTTGTACGGAAGCAGGATGCGCTCGAATTCGGTTTGGGCTAGCAGGAATTCGATGCTGACGGGTTGGCCTTTGCCATCCACCATGCGGTCGCCTTCGATTCGCCAGCCGGCTTCTTGCAGCAACTGGTAGGCGCGGCGTTGTTGTTCACGGATGATGCCGCTGCCGTCAGTGACCGGTACGCGGTATTCGTCGGTAAATACCTGGGGTGGGATCTGGGCGCGCAGCGGTTCGAGAATCTTCAGTTCGGCTTCGTCGGGCAGGCCGCTGGAGGCCAGCTCCGAGTTGTCGAAATAGCTGCGGGTGCGAGTGTAGGCGCCATTGAACAATTGCTTGTTGGTCCATTCGAAATCGAACAGCAATCCCAGCGCTTCGCGCACGCGACGATCCTGGAACAGCGGGCGACGAATATTGAAGATGAAACCCTGCATCCCCGTGGGGTTGCGGTTGGCGATCTCTTCCTTGATCAACTGGCCGTTCTGCACGGCGGGAACGTCATAGGCAGTCGCCCAGTTCTTCGCGCTGGTTTCCAGCCAGTAATCGAACTGGCCAGCCTTCAGAGCCTCGAGGGCGACGGTATTGTCGCGGTAATAATCGGTGACCATCGTGTCGAAGTTGTAGAATCCCCGGTTGACCGGCAGGTCCTTACCCCACCAGTCCTTGACGCGCTCGTAGCGGATCGAGCGTCCGGCCTTGACGTCCGCGATGCGGTACGGGCCGCTGCCCAGGGGAATTTCGAGATTTCCCTTCTTGAAGTTTCGCTCTGCCCACCAGTGCTTGGGCAGGACGGCCAATTGGCCGAGGATCAGCGGTAGCTCCCGGTTGCCGGGATGCTTGAAGACGAAGCGGACCTTCCGGGCATCTTCCGCGACGACTTCGGCGACATCGGCGTAATAAGCCTTGTAGAGCGGGGCGCCGTCTTTCATCAGGGTTTCGAAGGTGAACACCACGTCTTCCGCGGTGACCGGATGCCCGTCATGGAAGCGGGCCTCAGGGCGTAGGTAGAAGCGTACCCAGCTGTTATCCGGTGCTTTCTCGATCTTCTCCGCGAGCAAGCCGTACTCGGTGAACGGCTCGTCCAGGCTGTGGCGCGTCAGCGTGTCGTAGATCAGGCCGATATCGTCAGCCGACACCCCTTTGTTGATAAACGGATTCAGGCTGTCGAAACCGCCGAACCCCGCCTGGCGGAACACGCCGCCTTTTGGGGCATCGGGGTTTGCATAGTCGAAGTGCTTGTAGTTGGCCGGGTATTTCGGCGGCTCGTCATACAGGGTCAGCGCATGCTTCGGTGCCGCCTGGGCGAGGCTGGCCAGGCCCAGGAGAAGGGCGCTGCTGCCGAACAGAAAGAGGGAGCGCAGAGGGCGCGTCATTGGATGTTCTCCTTAGGCTTCAACCACCAGGCGCGCAGCCCGAGGGTGTAGGGCGGCGTCGTGACGAACGCGAAGCGGTTGCGATACGCCAGGCGGTGATAGTCCAGGTACCAGTTGGGAATGCTGTAGTGCTGCCAGAGCAAGACCCGGTCCAGCGCTCGGGTGGCGGCAACCTGCTCGTCCCGGGTGCGGGCGGCGAGCAGGCTGTCCAGCAGTGTGTCGACCACGGGATGGGCGACACCGGCGTAATTCTTGCCGCCCTTCACCTTGGCCTGGCTGGAATGGAAGTACAGCCATTGCTCCAGGCCGGGGCTCAAGGTCTGCGGCAATGTCAGCATGATCATGTCGAAATCGAAATGATCGAGGCGCTGTTTGTATTGGGCACGGTCGACCGTACGCAGGCTCACGTCGATTCCAATGCTCGCCAGGTTCTCGCTGTAGGGCTGGAGGATGCGCTCGAGGCTGGGGTTGACCAGCAGGATTTCGAACCGGAAAGGTTGTCCCTTGCTATTCAGCAGCCGCTCCCCGGAGGGTTTCCAGCCGGCTTCGGCCAATAGGCCCAGGGCTCGGCGGAGCGTTTCGCGTGGGATGCCGCGCCCGTCGGTTTCCGGCACGCTGAACGGCTCGTTGAACAGTCGTGCGGGCAACTGCTTGCGGTATGGGGACAGCAATAGCCATTCCTGGCCTTCCGGTTTGCCGAACGCAGAGAACTCGCTATTGGGGTAATAGCTCTTGGCGCGTACGTAGGCGTTATTGAACAGTGTACGGTTGGTCCATTCGAAGTCGAACATCAAGCCCATGGCCTCGCGTACCTTGCGGTCCGCGAAAACGCTTCGACGGGTGTTCATGAACAACGCCTGGGTCTGGGTGGGGATTTTATGGGGAATCTCTGCGCGGATCACATCGCCGCGGGCCACGGCGGGAAAGCGGTAGCCATTCGCCCAGTTCTTCGCCTGGTGCTCGATATAGAAATCGAATTCCCCGGCCTTGAATGCTTCGAAGGCCACGTTGCTGTCGCGGTAGAACTCCACCTCGACGCGGTCGAAGTTGTACTTGCCGCGGTTGACCGGCAGTTTCTCGCCCCACCAGTCTTTCACGTGTTCGAACACCAGTTGGCGCCCTGGCAGTACCTGGGTGATCCGATAGGGCCCGCTGCCCAGCGGCGGTTCGAAGGTGGTGCTCTTGAAGTCGCGGTCTTTCCAATAGTGTTGCGGCAGGACCGGCAATTCGCCGAGCCGTAGGATCAGGAGCGGGTTGCCGGCGCGCTTGAGTACGAAGCGAATGCGGTGCCGGCCGAGAATATCGACACGTTTGACTTCCTGCAGGTAGGTCCGGTATTGCGGATGGCCATCCTTGATCAGCAGACGATAGGAAAAGGCCACGTCGTAAGCGGTAATGGGGTGTCCGTCATGGAAGCGGGCTTCCTCGCGCAGGTTGAACACCACCCAACTGCGATCTTCGCTGTATTCGACGGAGCGGGCGATAAGCCCGTAGCTGGAAGCCGGCTCATCGCCGGAAGGGTCGTATTGCCCGGTGCCCACCATCAGTGGTTCGTTCAGTTCGGTGACGCCATACTGCAGGAAGTTCGCCGTGGAAACGGGGCTGGTACCCTTGAATGTATAGGGATTGAGCGTGTCGAAGGTACCGAAGGCCATGACTCGCAACGTACCGCCCTTGGGCGCCTCCGGATTGACCCAGTCGAAGTGGGTGAAGCTGGCGGGATATTTGAGGGCGCCGAATTGGGCGTAACCGTGGCTTTCGATGATGGCCGCACAGAGGGGAAAGCTCGGGGCCAGACTTAGGAACAACAGGAGGATATGACGCATCAGGCGGAAAATCCGGTCCATGGCGGCTTTTGGGCTTCTGGGCGGTACAGTAACAGCTTGTATCCGACGTAAAAAGAGCGCTTCCCCCTTCGGGGTGTGCCATCATTTCGCTACACTGCGCTAAAACAAGTAGAGGCTCATATTGGAAGAACGCTGCCATGGTTTGCAGTCATGGATCGATCGCCTGAACCAAGCTGAGTTACCGGCCCTTGCCGCTGTCGTGCAGGACTTGCATCGTCTGGCCGGGGAAGAAAAAGCCTCGGTGCAACAGTTGGCCGATGTGCTGTTACGTGATGCCTCCCTGACCTCCAAGGTCCTGCGCGTTGCCAACAGCGCCTATTACAACCCCTCGCAGGAGCCTATCCGTACCATCTCCCGGGCCATCGTCCTGATCGGTTTCGACAATGTGCGTCTGATTGGTCTTTCCGTCAGTCTGATCGACGGACTGCTGACGCGAGCCCCGCGCGAACAATTGCAGGAGCTGCTGGCCCGATCCTTCCATGCGGCGGTCCAGGCACGGAATATCGCCGGTTATGTGCTTTCCAGGCATGAGGAGGAGGTGTTCATCGCCGCCTTGCTCTACAACCTCGGTGAGTTGGCGTTCTGGGGCTGCGGTGGTGTACAGGCCGACGAGCTGGATACCGCCTTGGCCCAGCCGGGTGTGATCGCCGAGGAAGCGGTGCGCGCCGTGCTCGGTACCAGCTTCCGGCAATTGACCCTGGGTCTGGTGAAAAGCTGGAATCTGAGCGAAATCGCCAGCCTGGCACAGGGGATCAGTCAGAACGATCCGGCGGTGCAAGCGGTGACCCTCGGTATTCGGATCAGCGAGGCCGCTTTGGACGGCTGGGATTCGCCGGCCATCGAAAAGCTGGTCGAGCAACTGGCCCGCTTCACCGGCGTGACGCCGGAGGATGCGATGCAGCAGGTGCTGGCCAGTGCCGATGAGGCCGTCAAGGTCGCCGTGACCTTCGGTGCCGGCAAGCTGTGCAACCTCATCCCAAATACCGATCCGGAGCAAATCCGGCTGCAGCAGGAGCAGCGTCGGGCGCGTTTACTGCAACCTAATCTCCTATCGATGCAGCAGGCATTGCAGGACCTCGGCCTGATGGTTTCTGCCCGGGGAGATATCGGTCTGATCCTCGATACGCTGTTCAAGGGACTGCACCAGGGGGCCGGACTGGAGCGGGTCATGCTCGCGGTGCTGGCGGATGGGCAGACCCGCTTCCGGGTCAAGCGCGTGGCGGGCGAGGGGACCCAGAGTTGGCTGAGCGATTTCGTCCTGCCTGCCGAGCAGCCGGAGCAGCCGCATATCTTCAGTTATGTCCTACGTCACAAGGAGGCGATCTGGATGGGGGTTCCGGCAAGCTACAACCTGAGCGAGCTGGTGACCGGGCCGATGCGGCAGTGGCTCGGGCAGGGCATGTTCTTCATCGCGCCGTTGATGGCGGGTGCTCGCGAGATCGGCGTGCTGTATGCCGACAACCGGTTGTCCGGGCGGGCGTTGAAGCATGAGCAGTTCGTTGCCTTCCAGCGTTTCACTCAGTTGACCGGACGGTGCCTGGAGGCTCTCAGCAAGGGACGCTGATCAGCGGGGGAGGTAGAGCGTAAGCGTTTGCCCAGGGGTGAGGGCGTGACCGCTACGGGGATTCCAGCGCTGAAGATTCTGCAGGTCCACCTTGAAGCGCTTGGCGATCAGGTAAAGCGAGTCACCTTTCTGCACGCGGTAATAGGTTACCGACTGGCGATCGTTCCGCGCGGCGACGGTGACGGGGGCGGCGCTGCTTTGCAGGGTGAGCACCTGGCCGGTCTTCAGGCTGTTGCCGGAGAGTCGGTTCCAACGCTTCAGGTCCTCGACCTTGACGTTGTGCGCCTTGGCAATCTGCCAGAGATTGTCACCACTCTTCACCCGGTAACTGCGCAGTACCTTGGGCTGCTCGACGGTGGAGGCCAGCCGCTCCTGGAACAACGGCTGCGAGGGTTTGAGACCCGGCTGGACCGGGATGCTCAGGGTTTGCCCGATACGCAGATCGTTACCTTTGAGCTGGTTGATCTCCTTGAGCGTATTTACCGTCAGGTGGTAGCGGTTGGCGATGGCGTGGAGGCTATCGCCGGCGCGTACGCGGTATTCCTGCCAGTCCACCAGCTCCTGCGGTTGCATCAGCGACAGGTTGGCGGCGAACAGCTCGGCTTTTTCTGTCGGCACCAGCAGGTGTTGTGGGCCGTCCATGGTGATGCGCTTCTTATAGGCGGGGTTGAGCATGTACAGCTCGTCTTCGTCGATTTCCGCCATGGCGGCGACACGCGACAGATCCAGGCGCTGCTTGACCTCCACTACCTCAAAGTACGGTTCGTTGGCGATCGGATTGAGCGTCACGCCATAGGCCTCGGGGGCCATCACTACCTGGGAAAGCGCAAGCAGCTTGGGAACGTAGTCCTGGGTTTCCTGGGGTAGCGGCAGGTTCCAGTAGTCGGTTGGCAGCCCCAGTTTCTGGTTGCGTTCGATGGCCCGGCTGACTGTGCCTTCGCCCGCGTTATAGGCGGCCAGCGCCAGCAGCCAGTCGCCGTTGAACATCTCATGCAGGCGCGAGAGGTAGTTCATCGCGGCATTGGTCGAGGCGGTGATGTCGCGGCGGCCGTCATACCAACTGGTTTGGCGCAGATTGAAATGGCGTCCGGTCGACGGGATGAACTGCCAGATGCCGACCGCATGGGCGCGGGAATAGGCCAGGGGGTTGTAGGCGCTCTCGATGACGGGCAGCAGTGCCAGTTCCAGCGGCATGTCGCGCTCTTCGAGTCGTTCCACCACGTAATGGATATAGAGGGCACCGCGTTCGCAGGCATTCTCGAGGAAGGACGGGTTACTGACGAACCACAGGCGCTGGCGCTCGATCCGCGGGTTCACATCAATCTGGTCTTGCAGCTTGAAGCCGCTGCGCATGCGCTCCCAGATATCCTGCGGAGCTTCGGGCGTCGGGGTTTCAGTCAGCCATTCCGGTTGTTGCTCGAGGCCGACGGCCCTGTCGGTGTCGCGGCCTGGCTGGTCATGCGAGGGTCCCAGGCTCTGGCAGCCCGCCAGAGCCGCGGCACATACCGCTACCAGCACCCGAGAGGATCGTGCCAATGCGTCTAGATCAAGGGTCCTGCGCGGCTTGGACGTCATTGGCTGGTTGGCTGTTCCGGGTAAAAAGATCGGGCGATTCTAGGAACGAGGCCGGGGGTGGTCAAGTTTTCGCCAGATTTCAGCCGGTTGCCCGCGCTTCTAGAAGTGATCCTTCCAACTGCGCAAGCCAGCAAAAACCGCGCTTGCGGAGCGTTGAGCGATACCGTTCCGTTCGTCGATTTTTTTTCGGACGGATGGCTGGTCACAGCGCAGGAAGGGGTTGGTTTCCCGCTCGATGGACAGGGTGGACGGCAGGCTGATTCGGCCTGCATCACGCCAGGCGCCGACTTCCGCAAGCCGTTGGGCGATGGCCGGGTTGTCCGGCTCGACGGCATGGGCGAAGCGCAGGTTGCTCAGGGTGTATTCGTGGGTGCAGTAGATCCGCGTGTCGTCCGGCAGCGCAGCCAGGCGGCTGAGCGAGTGGTACATCTGTTCTGGGGTTCCTTCGAACAATCGGCCGCACCCTGCGGCGAACAGGGTGTCGCCACAGAACAACAACGGACTCCGAGGCGATGCATGGTAATAGGCGATATGGCCCAGCGTGTGTCCCGGTACCTCCATCACATCGAACGTGAGTCCCAGCACATCAACCTTGTCGCCTTCGCCCAATGCCAGGTCCCGCTCGGGAATCCGCTCCTTGGCCGGGCCGAGTACGCGAGCACCGGTCGCCGACTTGAGCCTGGCCACGCCACCGACATGGTCGGGGTGGTGGTGAGTCACGATGATGTCGCTGAGTTGCCAGTCCGGATGGGCCGCAAGCCAGTCGAGGACCGGGCCGGCATCGCCGGGATCGACCACCGCACAGCGGCGCGTGGCAGCATTTTGCAACAACCAGAGGTAGTTGTCGGTGAAAGCGGGCAGGGCGTCGATCTGTATCATGGATGGGGCCTATCGCAGCTGAACGTAAAAAAGCGCATCTTAGGCCTGAAGACTACCCGCTGCCATGCAGGAGTTCCCTATGACTGACCAGGCTTTCGCTCAGGCCGACCCGGACTGGCTGGCGCTGATCGGCGTCGCCCGTGAATGGTTCGCCGGCCCACTCGGTCGCCAGTTGCTGGAAGAGGAGCGCCGAGTCCTGGAAGAGGAGCTGGCGCGTTTCTTCGGCGGTTACCTGGTTCACTATGGGCCGCCTGCCTCGCAATTGCCGAAGGCGCCGCAGATTCATTGCAGCGTGCGCCTGGGCGCACCGCCCGATGTGGAGATCGTTTGCGAGGAGCAATCCTGGCCGCTCGTCGAGCACGCGGCGGACCTGGTATTGCTGCAGCATGGGCTGGATTTCAGTCTGTCGCCCCATGGCTTGCTGCGTGAAGCGGCGCGGAGCGTCCGGCCCGGCGGGCATCTGCTGATCGTCGGAATCAACCCGTGGAGCGCTTGGGGTTTGCGGCACTACTTCGCTGGCGATGGGCTGCGCCAGGCGCGCTGCTTTGCCCCGGCGCGGGTCGGCGATTGGCTCAACCTGCTGGGATTCGCGCTGGAGAAACGCCGCTTCGGATGCTATCGTCCGCCGCTTGCTTCCGATGCCTGGCAGGCGCGTCTGGCGCGTCTGGAAACCTGGGGCGATACCTGGCAGCCCCCAGGAGCAGGCTTCTATTTATTAGTGGCACGCAAGCTGGTGGTCGGCCTTCGGCCGCTGCGCCAGGTCCGTCGAGAGCCGATGGGCAAGCTGGTGCCGTTGCCGGTGGCCAAGGTGAGCCGGCGCAATTCCGAGCCGTAAGAGAACAAGCTCCGCATGAGTGACATTGTCGAGATATACACCGACGGCGCCTGTAAAGGTAATCCCGGCCCCGGTGGCTGGGGCGCATTGCTCGTTTTCAAGGGCGTCGAGCGCGAACTCTGGGGCGGAGAGGCGGAAACCACCAACAACCGGATGGAGCTCACCGCGGCGATCCGTGCGCTGGCCGAACTGAAGCGGCCCTGCGCGGTGCGTCTGGTCACCGATTCCGAGTACGTCATGCGTGGCATGCAGGAATGGTTGCCGAACTGGAAGAAGCGGGGTTGGAAAACCGCGGCCAAGCAACCGGTGAAGAATGCCGATCTCTGGCAACAGCTCGACGAGCAGGTCAATCGCCACCAGGTCACCTGGGAATGGGTGCGCGGGCATACCGGCCATCCGGGCAATGAGCGCGCCGATCTGCTGGCCAACCGCGGCGTCGTCGAAGCGAAACGTCAACACATCGTTTAACAGCAGGGAATACCATGCGCAGCGTCGTACTGGATACTGAAACCACCGGCATGCCGGTGACCGATGGCCACCGCATCATCGAGATCGGTTGCGTCGAAGTGATGGGGCGCCGGCTCACCGGACGGCACTTCCATGTCTATCTCCAGCCCGACCGCGAAGTGGACGAAGGCGCCATTGCGGTCCACGGTATTACCAACGAATTCCTGGCTGACAAGCCACGCTTCAAGGACGTGGCCGAAGAGTTCTTCGAATTCATCAAGGGCGCCCAACTGATCATCCACAATGCGGCGTTCGACGTGGGCTTCATCAACGCCGAATTCGCCCGCCTCGGCCAGCATGACCGGGCCGATATCAGCGAGCACTGTTCGATTCTCGACACCCTGTTAATGGCGCGCGAGCGCCATCCAGGCCAGCGCAACAGCCTGGATGCCTTGTGCAAGCGCTATGGTGTCGACAACTCCGGTCGCGACCTGCACGGCGCCTTGCTCGACGCCGAGATTCTCGCTGACGTCTATCTGACCATGACCGGTGGCCAGACTCACCTGTCGCTGGCGGGCGAGGGCAGCGACGGCAATGCCAGCGGCCGCCCCCAGGCCAGCCCCATCCGACGGCTGCCTGCCGATCGGACTCAGACCCGGGTGATTCGCGCCAGCGAGGCGGAACTGGCTGCCCATGCCGCGCGTTTGGCGGCCATCGAGAAGTCGGCCGGCTCTGCGCCGCTCTGGGTGCAGTTGGAACAGCCTGCCGCCGAGGTCTGAAACGCTGCGGGAAGCGAATCCCGCAGCGGGCGGTCTACCCTGAGAATATGACCGGGCTTCGGCCCGGTCTCTCCGGGAGGCCTCATGTACAAAGACCTGAAATTTCCCGTGCTCATCGTTCACCGTGACATCAAGGCGGACACGGTGGCGGGTGAGCGTGTCCGAGCCATCGCCCGCGAGCTGGAGCAGGAAGGGTTCAATATCCTTTCCACCGCCAGTTCCGCCGAGGGGCGGATAGTCGCTTCCACCCACCATGGACTGGCTTGCGTGCTGGTCGCGGCGGAAGGCGCGGGGGAGAACCAGCGGCTGCTCCAGGATGTGGTCGAGCTGATTCGCGTGGCCCGGATTCGGGCGCCACAGCTACCGATCTTCGCCCTCGGCGAACAGGTGACCATCGAGAATGCACCCGCTGAGGCCATGGCCGATCTCAATCAGTTGCGCGGGCTGCTCTACCTGTTCGAGGACACCGTGCCTTTTCTCGCCCGCCAGGTCGCCCGTGCGGCGCGCAACTATCTCTCCGGGTTGCTGCCGCCATTTTTCCGGGCGCTGGTGGAGCATACCGCGCAGTCCAATTATTCCTGGCACACCCCGGGACACGGTGGGGGTGTGGCTTACCGGAAGAGCCCGGTGGGGCAGGCGTTCCACCAGTTCTTCGGCGAGAACACCTTGCGCTCCGATCTTTCGGTCTCGGTACCCGAACTGGGGTCGCTGCTCGATCACACCGGGCCGCTGGCCGAAGCCGAGGCCCGTGCGGCGCGCAACTTCGGCGCCGACCATACCTTCTTCGTGATCAACGGCACCTCGACGGCGAACAAGATCGTCTGGCATTCCATGGTCGGTCGCGACGACCTGGTGCTGGTCGATCGCAACTGCCACAAGTCGGTGCTGCACGCGATCATCATGACCGGCGCCATTCCGCTCTACCTGAGCCCGGAGCGCAACGAGCTGGGCATCATCGGGCCGATTCCGCTGAGCGAGTTCAGTGCCGAGTCGATTCGGGAAAAGATCGCCGCCAACCCCCTGGCCGCCGGGCGGGAGCCCAGGGTGAGGCTGGCAGTCGTGACCAACTCCACCTACGACGGCCTTTGCTACAACGCGGAACTGATCAAGCAGACGCTGGACGATAGCGTGGATGTGCTGCATTTCGACGAAGCCTGGTACGCCTATGCGGCCTTTCATGAGTTCTATGCCGGCCGTTATGGCATGGGCACTCGTCGTGACGACCGCAGTCCGCTGGTATTCAGCACCCATTCGACGCACAAGTTGCTGGCCGCTTTCAGTCAGGCCTCGATGATCCATGTCCAGGATGGCGGTACTCGCCCATTGGATCGCGACCGTTTCAACGAAGCGTTCATGATGCATATCTCCACCTCGCCACAGTACGGCATCATCGCCTCACTGGACGTGGCCTCGGCCATGATGGAGGGGCCGGCTGGCCGTTCGTTGATCCAGGAAACCTTCGACGAGGCGCTGAGCTTTCGCCGGGCCTTGGCCAACCTGCGGCAGAACCTGACGGCGGATGATTGGTGGTTCAGCATCTGGCAGCCGCCGCAAGCGGAAGGAGTCGATGCGGTGGTCGTGAACGACTGGCTGCTGGAGCCGGGCGCCGACTGGCATGGTTTTGGCGATCTGGCGGCCGACTACGTGCTGCTCGATCCGATCAAGGTGACCTTGACGACACCGGGCCTGACGGCCGGCGGCCGGCTGGACGAGCGGGGAATCCCGGCGGCGGTGGTCGGCAGGTTCCTCTGGGAGCGCGGGCTGGTGGTGGAGAAGACCGGCCTGTATTCCTTTCTCGTGCTGTTTTCCATGGGCATCACCAAGGGTAAGTGGAGCACGCTGCTCACCGAGCTGCTGGAGTTCAAGCGGCACTATGATGCCAATGCCTCCTTGAATGACGTCCTGCCTTCGGTGGCGCAGGCAGATTGCCTGCGTTACCAGGGCATGGGGCTGCGTGACCTGTGTGACCAACTGCATGCCTGCTACCGGGAAAACGCCACGGCGAAAGCCCTCAAGAGCATGTACACGACCCTGCCGGAAATCGCCCTGAAACCGGCCGACGCTTACGACAACCTAGTGCGCGGCGAGGTCGAGGCGGTGCCTATCGAGCGGTTGCAGGGGCGTGTCGCCGCCGTGATGCTGGTGCCTTATCCGCCCGGCATTCCGCTGATCATGCCGGGCGAGCGCTTCACGCCGGCGACGCAGGCGATCATCGATTACCTGCTGTTCGCACGGAGTTTCGATCGGAGCTTTCCGGGGTTCGATGCGGAGGTACACGGCCTTCAGCACCAGGACAGTGCGGATGGGCGTTGCTACACCGTGGATTGCATCCGCGAATGAGGCGGATGTGCGGGCAGCGATCGGGCGCTCTCGCTCCGCTGGGTTGTAGCGGTAACGGCATTTCTGGAAATTACCTGAGCAATTCGTCGATACCCTTAAAAAGATCAAGCGCTTAGTCGCCATATCCGCACGATTCCTTAAGTCGGATGGCGTGCCCTGGTTCACAAAGCCCGGCATCGACTTTTGTGGTGCGCTTGTTATAGTTGCCCGGTTTTATATTTCATCATTTTTCGACTCGCCTGATGTTGCCGAGGATCGCTGCCGTGACTGATTACAAGGCTTTTCGTATCGAACTGGCAGACAAGATCGCCCATGTCCAGATCAACCGTCCGGAAAAGATCAACGCGATGAATGCGGACTTCTGGACCGAGATCATCGACGTCTTCCGCTGGGTCGACGAGACCGACGAAGTACGTGTCGTCGTTCTATCCGGTGCCGGCAAGCATTTCTCTTCGGGTATCGATCTGATGCTCCTGGCCCAGGCGGGCAGCCAGCTCGGCAAGGACACCGGGCGCAATGCCGAGGCGTTGCGCCGTACCATTCTCAAGTTGCAGGCTTCCTTCAATGCGGTGGACAACTGCCGCAAGCCGGTTCTGGCGGCGATCCAGGGTTACTGCCTCGGTGGTGCAATCGACCTGATTTCCGCCTGCGACATGCGCTATTCCACCGTGGATGCGCAGTTCTCGATCAAGGAAATCGACATGGGCATGGCTGCCGATGTCGGCACCCTGCAGCGTCTGCCGCGAATCATTGGCGACGGCATGATGCGCGAACTGGCTTATACCGGCCGCACTGTCGATGGCGGAGAAGCGCTCCGCATCGGGCTGGTCAACCGCACCTATGCCGATCAATCCGAGCTGCTCGATGGCGTGTTCGGCATCGCCCGCGAGATCGCCGCGAAATCCCCCATCGCCATTCGCGGTACCAAGGAAATGATTCGCTACATGCGCGACCATCGTGTCGACGATGGCCTGAACTACATCGCCACCTGGAATGCCGCCATGCTTCAATCCGCCGATCTGCGGGTCGCCATGGCAGCCCACATGAGCAAGCAGAAACCGGAATTCGCCGACTGATGCTGTCCGAGAACTACGCGCGGGAGGCGCAATAGACCTATGGTCACCGGAGCCACGTCCCTCAGCATGGTGCGCGACGAGTTGTTCGTCACCATGGAAGAGGCCGAGCAGAGCCTCGAGCATTTCATCGCCGAACGGAACAACGGCAGCCTGCTGCAGCAGGCCGTGGAAAGCCTTCACCAGGTGCGCGGTACGCTCAACCTGATCGAACTGGCTGGTGCCGAACTGCTGGCCCAGGAAATTCTGCAACAGGCCACCGACATTCCAGCCGGGGCGGGGGCCGAGCGCGACGGTCAGCTATCGGCGCTCAGCAACGCGCTGCATGTGCTGCGCCGCTACCTGGAGAACGTCGAGGCTAGCCGCCAGGAAATGCCCGAACTGCTGCTCCCGGCGATCAACGACCTGCGACAGGCTGGCGCCCAGCCGCCGTTGCCGGAAAGCTTCTTCTTCAGTGCCCGCCTGGATCAGCCACGTCCTCGTATCGCCGCGTCCACGCTGGATTCCGCCGCCCGCGTCGAAGAGGGCCGACGGTTGCGCCATATGTATCAGGTCGGTCTGCTCGGCTTCATCCGCGAGCAGAGCATCCAGGCCAGCCTGAAACTGATGGCGCGGGCCGTGGCCCGCCTGGACAGCCTGTTCGCCAACGATCCGCGCGGACGGCTTTGCTGGGTCGCGGCGGCTGCCCTGGAAGCCCAGGTGGAAGGGCAACTGCTGGCGCGCAAATCCCGCAAGCAGCTGTTCTCCCGGGTCGACCGCGAACTCAAGCAGCTTCTCGCCAATCCTCAATACGAGGTCCCGCGCAGCCTGCTCAAGGAACTGCTCTATCTGGTGGCCCTGGCCGACAGCCGTGGGCCGTTGGCCAGCGAAGTTCGCAACGTGTTCGGCCTGACACCGCTGCCGTTCACCGACCAGATGCTGGAGGACGAATACCAGCGCCTGTCCGGTCCCGGCCAAGCCGTGATGCGCTCGCTGTCCACCGCCATCCGCGAAGAGCTGGCCAGTGTGAAGGACTCCCTCGACCTGCTCGGCCGAGGTACTGCGCAGCCGGAAAGTCTCGTCACCCTGCATGCGCAACTGGGCAAGCTGGCCAAGACACTGGGCATGGTTGGCCTAAGCTCGGCAGGCAATGCATTGCAGGTCCAGTTGCCCATCGTCGTTTCCTGGAGCGAAGGGGCTTCGGCCGATGGCGATGCTCTCAACAAGCTGGCGGATGCGGTGCTGTACGTGGAAGGCATGGTGGCGAGCCTCGAGCGTGGCGGGCGCCATGAGCCGCGGCCGCAAACCCAGCCTGGGCAGGAGGCGGAATCCTTCGCCAGTCACCAGCTCACCGAGGCGCGTATCGTGGTCATCGATGAGGCCAAGGCGGGTCTGGCGCTCGCCAAGCGGGCCATTACGGCTTACCTGGAGTCGAACGGCGACAAGATGCACCTAGCCAACGTGCCTTTCAGCCTCCAGGCGGTGCGCGGCGGCTTGTGGTTCCTCGGTCAGGAGCGTGCCGCGCTACTGGTCGGTTCCTGTGCCGACTATATCCAGACACAGATGCTGGAAAGCCAGCAGATGCCGTCCGAGCAGATGCTGGAAACCCTGGCGGATGCACTGACCAGTCTTGAATATTTCCTCGAGGGCGGAGCCATGTTACGGCGTGACAGTGAATCGAGCGTGCTCGACCTCGCAGCCGAGAGCGTGCGTGCCCTGGGGCTGCCGGTGGCGGCATGAGCGATTCGCGTTGGCAACCCGGCCTGATCGACGGTGCGCCAGCCGGCGGCTGGGCGTTGGCGCATTGCCGCCAGCAATTCCTCTGCGACAGCAACGGCCTGCTGTTTCCTCGCGAGTGGTTGAAGCGCCAGGACCTGCCGGTTCTCTGTGAGCACGGTATCGGCCATTTCGATGGCGATCCTATCCATGTCCTCGAAGTGGAGCAGCCGATCCACCTGCCGGATTGCAATTGGCAAGGGCTGCGTCAGTTCATGCTGCAGGCGGACGCGGATACCTTCCGGATGCTCGGTTATGCCACTCAGATCGGAACCTGGGCGCGTCAGCATCGCTTCTGCGGAAGCTGTGGCACGCCCATGCTGCAGGTGGCCGGCGAGCGCGCCATGCACTGTCCGCAGTGCGAAGTCCACCATTACCCGCGCCTCTCTCCGAGCATGATCGTGCTGGTGACGCGCGGCGATGAAATACTGCTTGCGCGTTCGCCACGCTTCGTTCCGGGCGTCTACAGCACTCTGGCTGGCTTCGTCGAACCGGGCGAGTCGGTGGAGGAATGCGTCGCTCGCGAAGTGCTTGAAGAAGTGGGGGTGGAGGTGCGTAATCTTCAATACATCGGCAGCCAGGCCTGGCCGTTTCCGCATTCGCTGATGCTTGGCTTCCATGCCGAATACGCGGGCGGGGATATCGTGCCTCAGCCCGGTGAAATCGAGGATGCGCGCTGGTTCGGCCTCGATGACCTGCCGCCTTTGCCAGCCTCGCGCTCCATCGCGCGCTACCTGATCGAGCTGTACCTGGCGCGGCGCTCAGGCCGCCCCGAACCAGTGTTGCCAGGCTAGCCGCGCCGTCAGCGCCAACACCACCAGAATGAACACCGGGCGGATGAAGCGCGAGCCGCCCCGGATCGCCGTGCGTGCGCCGAGAAACGCGCCGACCATCAGCGACAGGCCCATGCTGATACCCAGCAACCAGGCGACCTGTCCGGACAGCATGAACACCACCAGAGCCGCGGCATTGCTGACGAAGTTCATGCTGCGCGCTACGCCGCTGGCCCTAACCAGATCGAGCGGGTAGAGCAGCAGGCTGCTGACAGTCCAGAAGGCACCGGTGCCCGGGCCGGCGATGCCATCGTAGAAGCCCAGCCCCAGGCCCTGGGGCCATTGGCGCCCTCGTGGGATCGGTGCTTCGGCGTTCAATGGTGCTTCCGGTGTGCGGCCGAACAACAGGTAGAGCCCACAGCCGAACACCACCGCCGGCAGCATCTGGTTCAGCCAGGAGGCCGGCAGCCAATGCGCGATCACCGCGCCCGAGAGCGCACCGATGGCGGTGGCGATGAGTGCGTTGCGCCATTGTCCGGGAGAGAACAGCTTGCGTCGGTAGAAGGTGTAGCTGGCGGTGGCGGAGCCGAATGTCGCGCTGAGTTTGTTGGTACCCAGGACCAGATGGGGCGGCAACCCTGCGGTGAGCAGTGCTGGAATGGTCAGCAGGCCACCACCTCCGGCGATGGCATCGATGAAGCCGGCAAGGAAAGCGACGAAAGCGAGGATGGCCAAAGTGCCGGGTTCGACGGCGAGTTCGAAGGGGAAGGGCATAAAAAGTCGACTTGTGTCCGATTGTGTGGCGTTCCGGCTGGCCGGAAGCAGAGCAGCTGCGCATAATGCCGCCATTTTTATGCAGAAGGAATGGCTCCATGCAGTATGACGGTCTGGCTTGGGCGACGGCGCTGCTGGCGCTGCTGGTGACATTGGTCGCCGCCCGCATTCTGTTCAATCGTCATTGGTTCCTCGGTTGGCTACGCGGCACTTGTGGCCTGGCCTTTCTCGGCCTGGCGGTGCTCCTTGGTCTGGTGGCCAAGGACCTGACGGCCTATTCACCGCTGCCGGATGGCAAGCCGGTGGTGACGATCAGTTTCAAGGCGGAATCCGAGCAGCGCTATCGGGTGACCTTGCTGGAAAGCGGCGAAGAGCGACAGGTCACGCTCGAGGGCGATCTCTGGCAACTGGATGTCCGTCTGCTGCGCTGGATGGGGCTCGCCGATCTGATCGGGTTGCAGCCCGGGTATCGGCTTGAGCGCCTCTCCGGCCGTTTCCTGGCCATCGAGCAGCAGGAGCTGGCGCAGCACACTCAGGTGGAGCTGGCGCAGAGCCCGTATGGCGTCGATCTCTGGCGCTGGCTGCGGCTGAATCAGCGTGATCTGTTCCTGTTCAAGCCCGAAGCGCAGCGGGTGACCTACCTGCCGGTGGCCGACGGTGCGGCCTTCACCGTGAGCCTGTCGCCCACCGGCTTGCTCGCTCAACCGATGAACCAGGCGGCCACCCAGGCACTGAAAGACTGGCAGTGAGCCGTCCGCCGAAATGAAAAAGGGAGCCGTGAGGCTCCCTTTTTTCGTTCATACCTAGCAGTTACGAGAGGAACCCGCCATCCACGTTCAGGGCCACGCCAGTGGTGTAGCTGGAGGCTTCGCTGGCGAGGTAGAGCACGGCGCCGGCCATTTCGCTCGGGTCGGCTACGCGCTTGAGCGGGATGCGCTGCAGCGCCATGTTGCGGATGCTGTCGTTCTTCACCAGGGCCGAGGCGAACTTGGTGTCGGTCAGGCCCGGCAGCAGGGCGTTGCAGCGGATGCCGAACTGCGCGCACTCCTTGGCGAACACCTTGGTCATGTTGATCACCGCGGCCTTGGTCACCGAGTAGATGCCCTGGAATTCGCCCGGCGATACGCCGTTGATGGAGGCCACGTTGATGATGCTGCCGCCGCCGTGCTCGCGCATCAGCTTGCCGGCCTCGACGGACATGAAGAAATAGCCGCGGATGTTCACGTCCACGGTCTTCTGGAAAGCCCCCAGGTCGGTGTCCAGCACGTTGCAGAACTGCGGGTTGGTGGCGGCGTTGTTGACCAGGATGTCGAGGCGGCCGAACTGCTCGCGAATCTGCGCGAAGACCTGCTGAATCTGCTCCATCTCGCCGATGTGGCAGGCTACCGCAGTGGCCTTGCCGCCTTCGGCGACGATGGCTTCGGCGACGGCCTGGCAGCCCTCGATCTTGCGACTGGAGACGATTACATGGGCGCCTTGCTGGGCCAGCAGTCTGGCGATGGCTTCGCCGATGCCGCGGCTGGCGCCGGAGACGAAAGCGATCTTGCCGTCGAGGTCGAACAGATGGGTCTTGGACATGGGGTTCCCCTTCTTATGAAACCGTGATGAGCCGGATTACAGCGTCGATTTGTCGATGACCTGCAGGGACATGGCCTCCAGCAGCTTGTTCATTTGAACGAACTGCGCGAAGCGCTTGTCCTGGGTCTGGCCATGGAAGTAGCGGTAGTAGATCTGCTGCACGATGCCGGCCAGGCGGAACAGGCCGTAGGTGTAGTAGAAGTCGATGCTCTTGATCTCGATGCCGGCGCGCTCGGCGTAGTAATCGACGAACTCCTGGCGGGTCAGCATGCCGGGGGCATTGCTCGGCTGGCGCCGCATCAGTTGCATGGGGGCCGGGTCGGCGGCCTCGATCCAGTAGGCCAGGGTGTTGCCCAGGTCCATCAGCGGATCGCCGATGGTGGTCATCTCCCAGTCGAGCACGCCGATGATCTGCATCGGGTTGTGCGGATCGAGAATGACGTTATCGAAGCGGTAGTCGTTATGGACGATGCCGGGCTTGTGGTGATCGGCGGGCATCTTTTCCTTCAGCCAGGCCTTGACCGGCTCCCAGGCGGGGGCATCCGGGGTCATGGCCTTCTCGTAGCGATCGCTCCAGCCGGCGATCTGGCGTTGCACATAGCCTTCCGGCTTACCCAGGTCGCCCAGGCCGCAGGCGTTGTAATCGACGTTGTGCAGCTCGACGAACTTATCGATGAAGCTCTTGCACAGGGCGCGGGTCTGGTCGGCATCGAAGTTGAGTTCCTTCGGCAGGTCGGCGCGAAGGATGATGCCGTTGACCCGTTCCATCACGTAGAACTCGGCCCCGATCACCGACTCGTCGGTGCAGTGCACATAGGCTTTCGGGCAGTAGGGGAAGCCGGTATTGAGTTGGTTGAGGATACGGAACTCGCGGCCCATGTCATGGGCGGATTTGGCCTTGTGGCCGAACGGCGGACGGCGCAAGACCAATTCGCGGCCGGGATATTCCAGTAGATAGGTCAGGTTGGAGGCTCCGCCAGGGAACTGGCTGATGCGGGGCGTGCCTTCCAGGCCCGGGATATGGGCCTTGAGGTACCGATCAATGGCATTCGCGTCGAGCTCTTCGCCTTCGCGGATACGGGTGGTTTGATCTGCAAGCGTCATTCTTATCCCTTCTACTTATGATGGAGCCCCGAGACTATTGGCTAATCTAATGTGCCGGCCTTGAGCCTCACAAGCTGCCCGGGCTGTTATAGGCGGCCGTGTTGCCGCTCGATCACGAGACCTGATTAGACTCGGATGGCTGGCAGGGTCAAAAAAAAACCGGAGTCATCGACTCCGGTTTTCTTGGTGGTGCTTGCCCAGCTTAGACCGGGAACAGCTCGCCGAGCTTCATCGCCAGCATCATGTCGCCTTCGGCGCGCAGCTTGCCGGCCATGAAGGCTTGCATGCCGTCGGTTTCGCCGCTGGTGATGCCTTTCAGGGTCTCGCTGTCCATGATCAGGGTGACGTTCGGGTTCGGTGCGTCGCCCTGGTGGACGTCGCAGGTACCGTCCTTGACCACCAGATAGTGGTTCTCGCCGTCTTCGATGTTGAATTGGAATACCAGGTCCAGGCCAGCAGCGGCACCGGCGTTGAACTTGGCTTTCATGTTTTGGACGATGTCAGCAACGGTGGTCATGGTTTTCTATCCTTTGTTTTCGGGTTTTTCTCGCGACCTTGCGGGCCGCTGGGGGCCGGACTCAGCGGAAAGTGATGAGTTCCGGGGCCTTCAACAGCTCCAGGTGCACATGACTGTTGAAGGAAGCCAGGGTCACCTCGTTGCCGCGGAACTTCAGCAGGCTCAGCGAGGTGTTGACGATCTGCCAGTTGAGCTCGAATGCCTTGATTGCGGGCACGCCGATGATTGATTGGAGCAGGGCGGTGATGGTGCCGCCGGAGGTGAAGATGGCGATCCGGTCTTTCTTCTCGGCCTGCGCCAGAATCCGGGCAAGGCCGCCTTCCACTCGCGCGCGGAACGACTGCCAGCTTTCCAGGCCGTCCTTCTCATACTCACCGGAAACCCAGCGACTGATGATCAAGGAGAACAGGCGCTGGAATTCGGCGCGGTGGTGCGCTGCATTCTGCAGGATGTGCAAGGCGTCGGGTTCCAGGCTCAGGAGGTCAGGCAGATGGGCGCGGATCACCTCGTCGGCTTCGAACTCGTTGAAGGCGGAATCGACTTCGATGTCGGGGATGGAATGGCCGGCTTCGCGAAGCTGGCCGATCACACCCTGGCCGGTGTGCTGCTGGCGGCGCAGGTCGCCGCTCAGACAGCGATCGAAACGGATACCCAGGTCGGCGAGGTGGCGGCCGAGTATTTCGGCCTGGCGGATGCCGAGGGGGGACAGCACGTCATAGTCGTCGGCACCGAACGAAGCCTGGCCATGTCGAATCAGGTAAATGCTGCCCACGTTCGCTGCTGTCCCGGTCTGAGAAAGTTTCGCGAGGGTATGAGGATAGGCAGGGCCTGTCAACGAAAAAACATACGCTTGTTTGAATTGCCGGTCGAACGGTGGGTAACCACCGTGCTTCGTTCGCTGGCCGGGTGCGGGTGGCGTCGGTATGCTTGCCCGGATACGGACCCGCCCCGTCTGGGGCGTGACAGAGCAACGAGGGGGGATGCAGTGGAGTTCTTTTCCGAATATGCGGGTTTTCTGGCCAGGACGGTGACCCTGGTGGTCGCCATCCTGGTGATCCTCGCGGCGTTCGCCGCCTTGCGCAGCCGGCACCGCAGCAAAGGTGCCGGCCACCTGGACGTGAGCAAGCTGAACGATTTCTACAAAGGCCTGCGCGAGCGCCTCGAACAGAGCGTGCTGGACAAGGACCGCCTCAAGGCGGCGCGCAAGGCCGAAGCCAAGGCGGCCAAGCAGGCGAAGAAGTCCGGCGAGCACAAGCCGCGGGTTTTCGTGCTGGATTTCGACGGCGATCTGCGTGCCTCGGCGGTGGAAAACCTGCGTCACGAGGTCACGGCTCTACTCACCATGGCCACCCCCCAGGACGAAGTGGTGCTACGCCTGGAAAGTGGCGGCGGCATGGTCCATGGCTACGGGCTGGCTGCGTCGCAACTGGTGCGCATCCGTCAGGCCGGAGTGCCCCTCACGGTCTGCGTCGACAAGGTGGCGGCCAGCGGCGGCTACATGATGGCCTGCATCGGCGAAAAGATTCTCAGCGCTCCCTTTGCCATCCTGGGGTCCATCGGCGTGGTGGCCCAGTTGCCGAACGTACATCGCTTGTTGAAGAAGCACGATATCGATTTCGAAGTGCTGACGGCGGGCGAGTACAAGCGCACCCTGACCGTCTTTGGCGAGAACACCGAGAAGGGGCGGGAGAAGTTCCAGGAGGACTTGGAAACCACCCACGAGTTATTCAAGAACTTCGTGGCCCGCTATCGCCCGCAACTGGCCATCGATGAGATCGCCACCGGCGAGGTCTGGCTGGGCCAGGCGGCACTGGGCAAGCAACTGGTCGACGAGTTGAAGACCAGCGACGAATACCTGGCCGAGCGGGCGCGCGATGCCGAACTGTTCCAGCTTCACTTCGTGGAGAAGAAGAGCCTGCAGGAGCGTGTCGGGCTGGCTGCGAGCGTCGTGCTGGACCGGGTCGTCCTGACCTGGTGGGGCCGACTCAACCAACAACGTTTCTGGCAATAGGAGGTGGCGATGAGCAAGTTCAAGGCACTGCTGGTCAGTGAAGGGGCGGATGGCGCCTTCGAGCAGCACGTGGTCGAGCGCGATACCGCCGACCTGCCGGCCGGCGACGTGCTGATCCGCGTTCAGTATTCCTCGTTGAATTACAAGGACGCACTGTCCGCCAGTGGTAGCCGCGCGGTGACCCGGCGCTACCCGCATACGCCGGGCATCGACGCGGCCGGGGTGGTGGCCGAATCCAGTGTCGGCGAGTTCGCCACCGGCGATGAGGTCATCGTCACCGGCTATGACCTGGGTATGAACACCTCCGGGGGCTTTGGCCAATACATCCGCGTCCCGGCGGGCTGGGTGATCAAACGGCCGAAAGGGCTCAGCCTGCGTGAATCCATGCTGCTGGGGACCGCCGGCCTCACCGCCGCGCTCTGTGTCGACAAGCTGGAGCAGGTGGGCCTCAACCCGGCGGCCGGTCCGGTGTTGGTCACGGGGGCAACCGGGGGCGTCGGCAGCATCGCGGTGTCGTTGCTGGCCAGCCTGGGCTACGACGTGGCTGCATCGACCGGCAAAGAAGAGCAGGGCGATTTCCTCCGCAAACTGGGAGCCCGCCAGATCGTGCCACGCAGCGCATTGCAGGAAGGAACCGAGAAACCCTTGCTCAAGGAGCAATGGGCCGGTGCGGTGGATACGGTGGGCGGGGAGATTCTATTCAATGTGGTCAAATCGTTGCAGCGCGGCGCGAGTGCCGCCTGCTGTGGCCTGACCGCCGGCGCGAATTTCCAGGCCAGCGTGCTGCCGTTCATCCTGCGAGGTGTGAACTTGCTGGGTGTCGATTCGGTGGAGCTGCCACTGGTGGTCAAGGCTTCCATGTGGGATCGCCTGTCCGTGCAGTGGAAGCTGAACGACCTGGAGCGGCTCGTCCATGAGGTCGGTCTGGACGATCTGCCCCAGGCGATCGAGCGGATACTGGCCGGCAAGCTGGTGGGCCGGGTGCTGGTCAACCTGGGCTGAGTCGGCGGAGAAACAGAAAGCCCGGCCTGGCGCCGTAATGCTGTTCACTTAAGCATTTGAGCCCCGGCGGGGCTTCCCCGAAAATCCGATGCCAGGTCTCTGGCATCGGATTTTTTATGTCTCTCCAAC
>NZ_MUJY01000149.1 GCF_002286785.1 Pseudomonas sp. PIC25
CCGGTGTTGGGATTGTAGTAGCGGTGGCGGTTGTAGTGCAGGCCGGTTTCGGCGTCGAAGTATTGGCCCTGGAAACGCAGGGGGTTGTCGATGTCGGCGATTTCCACCTGGGCGACGTTGCCGTAGGCGCGGTATTTGACGGACCAGAGGATGTCGCCGCCGGGGCTGGTGAGTTCCTGCGGGGTGCCGAGGTGGTCGAGTTGGTAGTAGCAGGGCTGGGCCTGCGGGCCTTCGCCCTGGAGCAGGGCCAGGGGGCGGAAGGTGCCGGGTTCGTAGACATAGCTGCGGTAGTGGCCCGGCGCGCTTTCGGCGATGAGGCGTTCGCCCTGCCAGAGGAACTCGGTGGTGCGACCGTCCAGGGTCTTGGCGATGCGCCGGCCGAAGGCGTCGTAGCGGTAGTGCACCTGGCGGCCGTCCGGCAGGGTGGCGCCGATCAGGCGGTGCTGGGCGTCGTAACGGTATTCGGTGACCAGCTTGTGCCCGGCGCCGCGGCGTTCGCGGATGAGGTTGCCGAAGGCGTCGTAGTCGAAATGGCGGTCGCCCTGCATGAGCAGGCGGTTGCCCTTGACGTTGGCCAGCCCGGAGCCGGTGGTGCCGCTCTGCGCCAGGAGGGTGCCGGCGGGATCGTGGACGAAGCTTTCCGGGGTGTCGCCGCGCACCGCGACGAGGCGGTCCAGCGGGTCGTAGTGGAAGCGCTTGCTGCCCTTGCGTGAGTCGTCGATGCCGGCGAGGTTGCCGTTGGCATCGTAGCGGTATTGACGCTGCAACAGGCGGCGTTCGTCCTGATGCACGCGGTGGGCGAGCAGGCGGCCTTGTTCGTCGTACTGGTATTCGCTGAGCAGCACGCCCTGCTGGCGGAACTGCTCGCGCCCGCCGGCGGTGAACTGGTGGGCGGTGAGCGGCTGGCCGTTGAGCTGGATGGCGGCCAGGGCGCCACCGGGCTGGTGACGGTAATCCAGGCGGCTGCCGTCGGGCAGGCGGCAATGGCTGAGCTTGCCAAGGGCGTCGTAGGCGTAGCGCAGGGTGGCCCAGCCCTGGTGCTCCTCGATCAGGCGGTCCTGCAGGTCGTAACGGTAGGCCAGTGGCCACTGGCCGTCGTCGACGCTGACCAGCCGGCCGAGGCCGTCGTAGGCGTAGTGGACCTGCTCGCCGTCCGGCAGGGTCTTCACCAGCAGGCGGCCGGCGCTGTCGCGCTGGTAGGTGGTGATCAGCTCGCTGCCGTCGTCGCCGAACTCCTTCTTCTCG
>NZ_MUJY01000150.1 GCF_002286785.1 Pseudomonas sp. PIC25
CTGGGCCTGCATCACGCGCTTGCTGGTGTAGTTCTCGGAGGCGATCAGCTCGATGTGATCTTCCTGACGTTGTTCTTCCGCGTTCATCGCGGCGAGCAGGGCGTCATCGTAGCCTTGCAGTTGGTCGTGCTTGCTGAACATGGTGGGGTTCTCGTTGTTGTTGTGAGGGGGCTGTCACGCCCCTGCGCGCGAGGAACGGGGCCGGCGCATGGCCGGCCCCGTTTGTGCTTTACGCGTCCTGGTACGCCTCGATGGACGGGCAGGCGCAGACCAGATTGCGGTCGCCGTACACGTTGTCGATGCGGCCCACCGGCGGCCAGTACTTGCCGTCCACCAGCGAGGCGGCCGGATACACGGCCTGTTCGCGGCTGTACGGATGGCTCCATTCGCCGACCAGCTCGGCTGCGGTGTGCGGCGCGTTCTTCAGCGGGTTGTCGTCTTTGTCCAGTTCGCCGCGTTCCACCGCGTGGATTTCCTGGCGGATGGCGATCATGGCGTCGATGAAGCGGTCCAGCTCTTCCTTGGACTCGCTCTCGGTCGGTTCGATCATCAGGGTGCCGGCCACCGGGAAGGACATGGTCGGCGCATGGAAGCCGAAGTCGATCAGGCGCTTGGCCACGTCGTCGACGCTGATGCCGCTGGCGTCTTTGAGTGGACGGATGTCGAGGATGCACTCGTGCGCCACCAGACCGTTGCTGCCGGTGTAGAGCACCGGGTAGTGCTCTTCCAGGCGACGGGCGATGTAGTTGGCGTTGAGGATGGCCAGTTGCGAGGCGCGCTTGAGGCCCTCGCCGCCCATCATCTTCATGTACATCCAGGAGATCGGCAGGATGCTGGCGCTGCCGAACGGCGCCGCGCTCACCGCGCCTTCCTTGCGCGCCATGTGGCCATGGCCGGGCAGGAAGGGGGCCAGATGAGCCTTCACGCCGATCGGGCCGACGCCCGGGCCGCCGCCGCCGTGGGGGATGCAGAAGGTCTTGTGCAGGTTCAGGTGGGACACGTCGCCGCCGAACTTGCCGGGGGCGCAGAGGCCGACCATCGCGTTCATGTTGGCACCGTCGATGTACACTTGGCCGCCGTGGTCGTGGACGATGGCGCAGATTTCGCGGATGCCTTCCTCGAACACCCCGTGGGTGGACGGGTAGGTGATCATCAGCGCGGCGAGGCGGGCTTGGTGCTCGGCGGCCTTGGTGCGCAGGTCGTCGATGTCCACGTTGCCGCGGGCGTCGCAGCCGACCACTACCACACGCATGCCAGCCATGTTGGCGGTGGCCGGGTTGGTGCCGTGGGCGGAGGAGGGGATCAGGCAGATGTCGCGCTGATGGTCGCCACGGCTGTGGTGATAGGCGCGGATCGCCAGCAGGCCGGCGTATTCGCCCTGGGACCCGGCGTTCGGCTGCAGGGACACGGCGTCATAGCCGGTGGCGGCGCAGAGCATGGCTTCCAGTTCGGCGGTGAGCTGCTGGTAGCCCTGGCTCTGCTCGGCCGGAGCGAAGGGGTGCAGGTTGCCGAACTCGGCCCAGGTAATCGGCAGCATCTCGCTGGCGGCGTTCAGCTTCATGGTGCAGGAGCCGAGCGGGATCATGCTGCGGTCCAGCGCCAAGTCCTTGTCGGCCAGTTTGCGCATGTAGCGCATCAGCTCGGTTTCCGAGTGATAGCGATTGAACACCGGGTGCTGGAGGATCGCCGACTGGCGCAGCAGCGCTTCCGGCAGGCGATCGGCGACGTTCTTCGCCAGCTCGGCGAAGTCCGGCAGGCTCTGGCCGGGCTCGGCGAAGAGTTCCCACAGGCGCTCGACGCCGGCCTGGTCGGTGGTTTCGTCCAGGGATAGGCCAAGGTGCTCGCCGTCGATTTCGCGCAGGTTGATGCGCATCGCCCGGGCCTGGGCATGCAGTTGCGCGGTGCGCGCGCCGGTGGCCAGGGTCAGTGTGTCGAAGAAATGCACCTGTTCGGCGCTGTAGCCCAGCTTGGCCAGGCCCTGGGCGAGGATCGCGGTCAGGCGGTGCACGCGGCGGGCGATGCGGGTAAGGCCGGCCGGGCCGTGGTAGACGGCGTACATGCTGGCGATGTTGGCCAGCAGGACCTGCGCGGTGCAGATGTTGCTGGTGGCCTTCTCGCGGCGGATGTGTTGTTCGCGGGTCTGCATGGCCAAGCGGTAGGCCGGCTTGCCGAAGCGGTCGATGGAGACGCCGACCAGGCGGCCCGGCATGTCGCGCTTGAAGGCGTCGCGGGTGGCGAAGTAGGCCGCGTGCGGGCCGCCGAAGCCGAGCGGTACGCCGAAGCGCTGGGCGCTGCCGATGGCGACATCGGCACCGAATTCGCCGGGAGCGCTGAGCAGCGTCAGGGCCAGCAGGTCGGCGGCGACCGCCACCAGGGCGTTGGCGGCGTGGAAGCGTTCGGTCAGGGCGCGGTAGTCGAAGATGTCGCCATTGCTGGCCGGGTATTGCAGCAGCGCGCCGAAGTAGGCGGAGACGTCATCGATCTCGCGCTCGTCGCCGACCACCACGTCGATGCCCAAGGGCTCGGCACGGGTGCGCAGGACGTCGAGGGTCTGCGGGTGGCAATGCTTCGAGGCGAAGAAGGTGTTGCTGGCCTTGTTCTTCGACAGGCGCTTGCAGAAGGTCATGGCTTCGGCGGCAGCGGTGCCTTCGTCGAGCAGCGAGGCGTTGGCGATCGGCAGGCCGGTGAGGTCGCTGATCAGGGTCTGGAAATTGAGCAGGGCTTCCAGACGTCCCTGGGAGATTTCCGGCTGGTAGGGCGTGTAGGCGGTGTACCAGGCCGGGTTCTCCAGCAGGTTGCGCAGGATCGGCGCCGGGGTGTGGCAGGGGTAGTAGCCCTGGCCGATGTGCTGAGTGAACAACTGGTTGCGGCCGGCGATGGCCTTGATCTCGGCGAGTGCGTCGGCTTCGCTCAGGCCTTCCGGCAGGTTCAGCACGCTGGTGCCCTTGATACTGTCCGGGATGACGCTGGCGGTGAGCGCTTCCAGGGAGTCGTAGCCGAGATGCCGGAGCATGGCGGCGATATCGGCCTCGCGTGGGCCGATATGGCGGGCGATGAATTCGTTACGGGTGGTCAGGTCGGTCATCGGGGGCTTTCTCAGGCGTGGGCGTTGGCTTGCAGCAGGCGGTCGTAGGCTTCCTGGTCGAGCAGGCCAGCCACCGCCGAAGCGTCCACCGGACGGAAACGGAAGAACCAGCCATCGGTCAGCGGCGCCTCGTTGACACGCTCCGGACTGCCTTCCAGTTCGCCGTTCACTTCGACCACTTCGCCTTCCAGCGGCATGACGATGTTGCTGGCGGCTTTCACCGATTCCAGTACCGCCACTTCCTCGCCGGCAGCGTAGCCGCGCAGTTCCGGCAACTGGACGAAGACCACGTCGCCCAAGGCGTCCTGGGCGAAGGGGGTGATGCCGACGGTGACCAGACCATCGGCTTCCAGACGCAGCCATTCGTGATCGACGGTGAAACGCAACTCGCTCATGGGAACTCCCTAAACAGTCGGACTCGCCCATTGGTAAGACGGGCGTTGGATTCGCTCGTCGGTACCGCGAGCGTTGGTCCGGCTATAGCAAGCAGGGTGCCATTTGAATTTTTTCTTTTAAATTCAATTAGTTAAGTTGTTGTGGGGTGAGGTCGAGCAAATTGGCTGTAGCGAATTCGCTACGGCGGTGCGGAGCCGCCCTCGGGTATCGGCGCAAGGCATAGAAACCATGCGGTTTTCAGGGGATTGTTTCGAAATCGCTACGCCGTAGCGATTTCGTTACGGTAGTGTGGCGGCCGTCAGCTTCCGCTGCGCATGACGCCTTCGTACTGGCTGGTCAGTTCGTTCATTTGCCGGAGCAGGGTCTCGGTCGTGGTCGCGATCACCGTCGGGACATAGCGCGAATCCGCACTCAGGCGGAAGCCGGCGCGAGCGTAGCGCCATTGGGCGTTCGCCTGTTCCAGCGCCTTGTTGATCGCGGCGGTGTTCTGCTGTGCGGCGATCAGGTCGTGCAGGGCCTGATCGAACTCTGCCACCGCCTGGTTGAAGTTCGCCTCCAGCCCGTCCACCGGCAGCTTCCAACTCAGGGCGAGGTATAGCGTGGCGATACGCTGGCTGAGCATCCGTTGCCGGCCGCTGCGGTTGACCAGTTGCGAGGCGCGATTGCCGCTATGAGCTTCGACCAATTGCACCACGCGTTCGCTGTCGGCGAGCAGGCGGTCGCTCAGGGCCAGCATCTGCACGGCGTTTTTCCGGTCGGGGGATGACAGCGCCAGTTCCCGGTAGGTCCGCCAGGTTTCTTCCGAGCTGGCCAGGGCCTGGCGAATGTCCGGGGTCGGCGCGTAGACGTTCAGTGCCTGGTAATTGCTTTCGAAGGTCGCCAGGCTTTCGTCGAGCTGCTGGGCGGCCTGGTCGGTGCGCACATCGGCGCCGATCATCAGGTAATTCTTGGCGATGCGCTGGCTGAGCATGCGCTGCATGCCAGCCATGTTCAGCACTTCGGCATCGCTGAGAGCGGCCTGGCTGGCGGAAGCGAGGAGGCTGAGTCCTAGCAGGAAGAGGGAAAGCAGGCGGGTGGGCATGGCGAGGATCCTTCTGAAGCGATGCGCCGTGGGAGAGGGCGGCTGGAGGGTCATCCTGGCGTTCGCCAGGTGGGGCGAAGCTTGGGGGGGGACGTGCCGGCTGTCCTTGACCAAAGTAAAAAACGGACAGTTTTCTGTTATGGAAGAAAAAACGAAAAGTGTGCCGCTCGCATGAGGCACAAACAGGGCATGCTGGTCGCCCTTTTCGTTGCCAAGGAGAGCCGTCCCATGCACCTCGAATTTCATCAGGTCGATGCGTTCGCCCACAGCCCGTTCAGCGGCAACCCGGCGATGGTCTACCGCCTGGACGCCTGGCTGGACGATGCGCTGATGCAGAAGGTCGCCGCCGAACATAACCTGGCCGAAACCGCCTTCCTGGTGAAAGAAGACGCGGTCTGGCATATCCGCTGGTTCACTCCGCGTGCGGAGGTGCCGCTGTGCGGCCATGCGACGCTGGCCAGTGCCCATGTGCTGTTCGATCGCTATCAGGAGCCAGGCGAGCGCATCGATTTCATCTGCAAGTCCGGCGAGCTGCGGGTGACGCGCGAGGGCGGGCGGCTGGTACTCGACTTCCCGGCGCTGCAGCCGCAGGAGGTGGCGGCGGACGCGGCGCTGGTCGCTGCGTTGGGGATAACACCGCAACAGGTGCTGGCGGCCGACAAGCTGCTGGTGGTGCTGGATTCGGAGCAGGCGGTGCGTGATTGCACGCCGGATTTCGCCGCCCTGGCCCGGTTGCCCTGGCAAGGCGTGATCATCACCGCACCCGGAGTGCGCCACGACTTCGTTTCGCGTTTCTTCGCCCCGGCCATTGGTATCGACGAGGACCCGGTCACCGGTTCGGCGCATTGCAGCTTGATTCCCTATTGGGCCGAGCGGCTCGGCAAGACCCGGTTGTCCGCGTTCCAGTGCTCGGCCCGTGGGGGCGAGCTGATATGCCAACTGGATGGTGGGCGGGTGAAGATCGCCGGTCATTCGGTGCTGGTGGCCAGCGGCACGCTCTGGCTCGGGTGATCGCCGCTGGCTGACGCCCGCCCTCTGGCTATACTGCGGTGCACCCACACACCCTTAGAAGGAGCGCCGATGCAGCCCTCCCAGAAGCAGCGTCTGCGTTTGCGCCGCACCCTACTGGCTAGCAGCGCGTCGTTGCTGTACCTCCTGCTCTGCTGGCTGGCCTTTCTCTCCGGCTACATGCACTTGCACCTGCAGGGCATGCTGGTGCTGAGCTTCGTGGTGCTAGCCAGTTGCGTGATTTTCTTTCTTCTCATCCGATTCGATCTCAACCTGCGCTTTCGCGAGCCCAGCCTGACCTTGCCGCAGATGTGCTGGTCCATTCTGGTGGTGTTCGTCAGTGCCTATTTTGCCGGCAACCTGCGCTCGCTGTTCCTGATGATGGCGCTGGTCGTCCTGATGTTCGGCGCCTTTCGCCTAGACCTGAAGGGCTTCGTGCGGGTCGGGGTGTTCTGCGCGGTTTGCTATGCGCTGCTGCTGATCGCTTTGCAGCGCCGCGAGGGCATCGAGTTGCGCCAGGAGCTGATCCAGGCGCTGGAGTTCTTCGTGCTGCTGCTCGGGGTATCCATGCTCGGCCTGGAAATGAGCGGGCTGCGTCAGACTTTGCAGTTGCGCAACCGCGAATTGCAGAGGGCTTTCGGGCAGATCCAGCAACAGGCCATCACCGACGAACTGACCGGGCTGCATAACCGGCGTTTCGCCAAGACCATGCTGGCCCAGCAGAAAGCGTTGGCGGATCGGGGCGGCTACGACTTCATGTTGTGCCTGATCGACGTGGACTTCTTCAAGGCGGTGAACGACCGCTACGGGCATGCTGGCGGCGATGCGGTGTTGCGGCAGTTGGCGCAACTGCTGAAATACTCGATACGCAATGCGGATTTCGTTGCGCGTCTCGGTGGCGAAGAGTTTCTCCTGGTGCTGACTCGCACCGATGCGGACGGCGCGCAACGGGTTCTCCAGCGCCTGCGCGAAACGATGGCGAACACGCAGTGGGATGAATGCCCAGGTTTGCGTTTGACTCTGTCCGTCGGTGTCAGCGCCTACCGCAGCCCGGAAGCCTGGGAAGACGCCATGCAGCGTTGCGATGAGGCGCTTTATCGGGCCAAGGATGGTGGTCGCGATCAGGTGGTGCTGTTGTAGCGCCGGACACCCGAGTCGCGCAGGTCGACCTGGGCCGCGACGCTGCCCAGGGCAGGGAAGGCCACCAAGTGGTCGGCGGCCACACGGATACCGACGTCTTCGCCGGGCTGGTGATCGGCGTGGCTCGGGAAGATCGATTCCAACTGGCTGCCGGTGGACATCTGCAACCGATAGAGCGTTGCCGCGCCAAGGAAGGTCTTGCCGACGATCCGTGCCTTCAATGGGCTGTCCGGGGCGTAGACGATGTCGTCCGGGCGCAGCAGCACGTCCACCGCCGAGCCGAGCGGCCAAGTGTAGGCACGGTTGCCGCTGATGGTGCCCAGTTCGGTCTGGACCGCATCGGGGCTGAGCAACTGGCCGCGAATGAAATAGCCCTGGCCGATGAAACTAGCGACGAAGGGGGTCAGGGGTTCGTGGTAGAGGTTGTACGGGGTGTCCCACTGCTCCAGGCGACCCTGGTTGAACACGCCGACGTGATCGCTGACGGCGAAGGCTTCTTCCTGATCGTGGGTGACCAGGATGGCGCTGGTGCCGCGCGTCTTGAGGATTTCCCTGACTTCGTGGCTGAGGCGCCGGCGCAGTTCCCCGTCGAGGTTGGAGAACGGCTCGTCGAGCAGCAGCAGGCGTGGTTCCGGCGCCAGGGCGCGGGCCAGGGCCACACGTTGCTGCTGGCCGCCGGACAGTTCGTGGGGGTAGCGCTTGCCGTGCTGCTGCAGCTTGACCAGTTCGAGCAGCTCGGCGGTGACGCGCTCTCGTTCCGGGTGCTTGCGGATGCCGAAAGCGATGTTCTCTTCGACGGTCAGGTGCGGGAACAGCGCGTAGTCCTGGAACACCATGCCGATCCGGCGCTTCTCCGGGGCCAGAGTGAAGCCGGAGCGGGAAATCACTTCGCCGGCGAGCTGGATTTCGCCTTCCGCTACCGGCTCGAAGCCGGCGATGGCGCGCAGCGTGGTGGTCTTGCCGCAACCGGAGGGGCCGAGCAGGCAACCGATGTCGCCAGCATTGAGGTGCAGATTGAGGTTCTGCACGACCCGATGCTCCTGATAGCCACAGGCAAGGTCGCGCAGGTTGAGCAGCAGTTCGTGGCTCATGCGTGGTGATAGGCCGGTTCGACGAGGAATTCCAGCAGCGCCTTCTGGGCGTGCAGGCGGTTCTCCGCCTGATCCCAGACCACGGCGCGCGGGTCGTCGAGCAGGTCCATGCTGATTTCCTCGCCACGATGGGCCGGCAGGCAGTGCATGAAGAGTACATCGTCGGCGGCGCTGTCGAGCAATTCGCGGGTCACCTGATAGGGCTTGAACAGCGCCAGGCGCTCCGCTGCCTCGGCTTCCTGGCCCATGGACGTCCAGACGTCGGTGCTGATCAGGTGGGCGCCCGCCACCGCTGCGTGCGGGTCGCGCAGGACCTGAACGCGGTCGCCAGCCTGGGCGAGGAACTCGGCCTTGGGCTCATAGCCCTCCGGGCAGGCAATGCGCAACTGGAAGTCGAATTGCAGCGCCGCTTCTATATAGGAGTTGCACATGTTGTTGCCATCGCCAATCCAGGCCACGGTCTTGCCCTGGATCGAGCCGCGATGTTCGAGGAAGGTCTGCATGTCCGCCAGCAACTGACAGGGGTGCAGGTCGTCCGACAGACCGTTGATCACCGGCGCCTGGGAGTTGGCGGCGAACTCGGTGAGGGTGCTGTGGGCGAAGGTGCGGATCATCACCGCATCGAGCATGCGCGACATGACCTGGGCGCAGTCGCTGACCGGCTCGCCACGACCCAGTTGGGTGTCGCGCGGGGATAGGAAGATCGCCTGGCCACCGAGCTGGATCATGCCGGCCTCGAAGGAGAGGCGGGTACGGGTCGAGGCCTTCTCGAAGATCATGCCCAGCACGCGGTTCTTCAGCGGCTCGAAGAGCACGCCTCGGTTGCGCAGGTCCTTCAACTCGATGCCGCGACGAATCAGGCCGACCAGCTCCTGGGGCGTGCAGTCCATCAACGAGAGAAAGTGCCTTACGCTCATCTTGTAATACCTATTCCAACGGGCCGAAGGTCCTGGGGCCGGGGTTTTCGGAGGAAAAACGGACGGGACCAGCGGCGGGGGCCGCACGGAGGCGACGAAACGGGGAAGGCGCGATCTTATAAGCAAATGACGAGCTGGTGCAAATTGCCCCCTTGGCCTGCGCGGGTAAATGCGGCGGAGGTCCCTGCGGGCGCGATGATCGGCTCGCCTGATAGCAACCGATTCATGGGACGAACGCTCATGGCGGAGCTCGCCATTAGCCGCCATAGTTGGTCTTTCCCCGGCGATAACAGGTCGTTGAAAAACGTTGGCGAGGCAGCTGAGGCAGGCAAAAACGGCCGAAAAAGCGCAGTTTACATGCCGTAAATGAGCATTTTGAGGGCGTTTTTAACGCGGTATCAGCAACGCGGTAGTTTTTCAACCGGCCTGTTAGACCGGTCGGCTAGATAAGAATGAGGCGAGCCATGAGCAAGACCCTCCATCACCGTGCGTGCCATCTCTGCGAAGCCATCTGCGGCCTGACCATCGAGACCGAGACCCTGGAGAACGGCGCCGAGCAGATCCTTTCCATCAAGGGCGATGCCCAGGACAGCTTCAGCCGCGGCCATATCTGTCCCAAGGCCGTCGCCCTGCAGGACATCCAGAACGACCCGGACCGCCTGCGCCAGCCGATGCGCCGGGTCGGCGGCGAATGGCAGGCCATCGCTTGGGACGAGGCGTTCGCGCTGGTCGCCGAGCGTCTGGCGGACATCCAGGCGCGCCATGGGCAGAACGCCGTCGCCGTGTACCAGGGTAACCCCAGTGTGCACAACTACGGGTTGTTGACCCATAGCAACTATTTCCTCGGCCTGCTGAAGACCCGCAACCGCTATTCCGCCACTTCGGTGGACCAACTGCCGCACCACCTGTCCAGCCAGTTCATGTACGGTCACGGTCTGCTGATTCCGATCCCCGACATCGATCACACCCAGTTCATGCTGATCCTTGGCGGCAATCCCCTGGCGTCTAACGGCAGCATCATGACCGTGCCCGACGTCGAGAAGCGTTTGAAGGCGCTGAGGGCGAGGGGCGGCCGGCTGGTGGTGGTGGACCCGCGACGCAGCGAAACCGCGGCCATCGCCGACCAACACCTGTTCGTGCGCCCCGGCGAGGATGCGGCGCTGTTGCTGGGCATCCTGAACACCTTGTTCGAGGAGGGCCTGAGCCGTTCCAGCCACTTGCCGGTTCAGGGGCTGGACGAGGTACGTCAAGCGATTTCGTCGTTTACCGCCGAGGCCATGAGCGGCCGTTGCGGTGTGCCGGCTGCGGAAATTCGCCAATTGGCCCGCGATTTCGCTGCGGCCGAGTCCGCGGTGTGTTACGGCCGCATGGGCGTGTCCACCCAGGCGTTCGGTACCCTGTGCCAGTGGCTGGTGCAACTGATCAACCTGGTCACCGGCAACCTCGATCGCGAGGGCGGAGCGCTTTGCACGTCGCCGGCGGTGGATCTGGTCGCTTCTTCGTCGGGCGGGCTGCGCTTCAATCGTTGGCAGAGCCGGGTTTCCGGCCTGCCGGAATACGGCGGGGAGCTGCCGGTCTCCGCGCTGGCCGAAGAGATGCTCACCCCGGGCGAGGGGCAGATCCACGCGCTGATCACCATCGCCGGCAACCCGGTGCTGTCCACGCCGAACGGGCGGCAACTCGAGCAGGCGCTGGATGGTCTGGATTTCATGCTCAGCATCGATCTCTACATCAACGAGACGACCCGCTACGCCGACCTGATCCTGCCGCCCACCGCGCCGCTGGAGCATGACCACTACGACACCACCTTCAACGTCTTCGCCGTGCGCAACGTCACCCGCTTCAACGAAGCGGTACTGAGCAAGCCCGAGGGTTCGCTGCACGACTGGGAAATCTTCGTCGGTCTGGCCAAGGCGTTCGCCGCGCGCGCCGGTATCGAGCTGAAGCCGACGTTGCCGCCGGAAAAAATGATCGACATGGGCCTGCGCATGGGCGCATATGGCGACAACTCCGAGCACAAGCTGTCGCTGGCGACCTTGCGCGATTATCCCCACGGCATCGACCTGGGGCCGTTGCGGCCCAACCTGGCTGCCCGGTTGAAGACCGAGAGCAAGGCGGTCGAGGCGGCGCCGGCTCCTCTGCTGGCCGACTTGCAGCGTTTCGCTACGGCGCCGTTGCCCAAGGAGGGCGAGCTGATGTTGATCGGCCGTCGCCATGTGCGCAGCAACAATTCCTGGATGCACAACTATCACCGGCTGGTGAAGGGAAAGCCGCGCCATCAGTTGCTGATGAACCCGGAAGACCTGGCTCGGCGCGGACTGGTAGACGGGCAGCGGGTGCGGGTGCGTTCGCGGGTCGGTGCCGTCGAGGTGGAGGTCGTCGCCAGCGACGAGATGATGCCGGGCGTGGTCAGCCTGCCCCATGGCTGGGGGCATTCACGACCGGGCGTGCAGATGACCGTTGCCAGCGCCCAGCCGGGGGCCAGTGCCAACGACCTCACCGACGAGCGTCGGCTCGATGCGTTGTCCGGCAATGCCGTGCTCAACGGGGTCCCGGTGGAAGTGGAGGCGGCCTGAAACGGTATGCAGGGGTCGGTAAGGCCGAGCGTCATGCTCGGCTTTCCGCTACAATGCGGCCACCGTGCCGACCCAGGGGTCGGGAAGTCCAGCCGAGGTGAGCCAATGGATATCATCGAAACCATCAAAGAACAGATCGCCAACAACACCGTCCTGCTGTACATGAAGGGTTCGCCGAATGCGCCGCAGTGCGGCTTCTCGGCGCGCGCCGCGCAGGTGGTGATGGCCTGTGGCGAGAAATTCGCCTACGTCGACATCCTGCAGAACCCGGAAATCCGCGCGAACCTGCCGAAATACGCCAACTGGCCGACCTTCCCGCAGTTGTGGGTGAACGGCGAGCTGGTCGGCGGCAGCGACATCATGGCGGAGCTGTTCGAGAAGGGTGAGCTGCAGCAGCTCATCAAGAACGCGGTACACAAAGCCGACGCCTGATCCGCGCGGTTGTGTCGAACGAGACCCCGCTTGGCGGGGTCTTTGTTTTTGGGCTGTTTTTTCCTGCCCGGCAGCGGCTCTCGTCCAGCGACTCATCGGAAGAGGCGGTTTCATGACTTCGATTTCTCCGGCGCAGAGGGCTCGCTGGGCCTGCGCCTATTGCTTCGCCGTTAACGGGCTGCTGCATGGCAGCGCGATGGCGCGCATACCGGCCCTGAAGGCGCAGGCCGCCCTTGACGAGCGCGCCCTCGGCCAGGCGTTGCTGGGGCTCGGCTTCGGCGCCTTGCTGGCATTCCCGCTGACCGGCGTGTTGGTGCGTCGCCTCGGTGCCCGCGTGATCCTCAGCGTTTCCTGCCTCGTCCTGCTGTTGCTATTCCCTCTGCTCGGCCTGGTGGGGAATGTCTGGCACCTGGCGGCCATGCTCTTCCTGATCGGCATGGCCAGCGGCGCCTTGGATGTGGCGGTGAATACCCAGGCCGTGGAGGTGGAGCGCCTGCTCGGGCGTCCCTGTCTTTCCGGCATGCATGGCATGTACAGCCTCGGCGGATTGGTCGGGGCGCTGGGAGCCGCAGCCCTGGCGAGCTGGCCGCCGTTTTGGCATTTTTCCCTGGTTGCCGTGCCGGGTTTGCTGGCCTTGCCCTGGTTCCGGAAGCGCTTTCTGCCCGATCCGCCGCCCAAGCCGGTGGAGTCCAAGGCGCCGTTGTTGGTCTTGCCGCCATTGCCGGTTCTCGGGCTGGGTCTGCTGGCACTCTGTTCGTTCGTATCGGAAGGGGCGATCGCCGATTGGAGCGCCTTGCTGCTGCATGACGTGTTCGCCAGCTCCGAGCGTGTCGCGGCACTGGGCTTCGCGGCGTTCTCGGCGACCATGGTGTTTGGCCGTCTGTTCGGCGATCGGCTGCGGATGCTGTTCGCCGACGTCAGCCTGCTCCGTGGGTTGTCGATCCTGGCGACTGCCGGAATGCTGCTGGCGCTGTTCGGACCGAGTGCTCCCTGGGCCATCGTCGGGTTCGCCCTGGCCGGGTTGGGCTTGTCGGTGATCGTGCCGATCGTGTTCAGTGCGGCGGGCAATCGCCCTGGTGTGGATACTTCCGTTGGCGTGGCGGCCGTGGCGACGTTGGGCTACGGCGGGCTGTTGTTGGGACCGCCGCTGATCGGCCTGCTGGCCCACTATATCGGGCTGCGTCTGGCGCTGCTGAGTGTGGTGGGGCTGTGTGTGTTTCTCATACTTGGCTCGCCCTGGGTGAAACGCCCGGGTGCCGGACGGACATAAAAAAAGGTTCTTCACGGATTACCGGGGAAAGCGGCTTTGATTTTCATGAAGAAGAAGCTGCTGTCCCGGTAGCCGTAGGCCATGCGCTTGATCACC
>NZ_MUJY01000151.1 GCF_002286785.1 Pseudomonas sp. PIC25
GACGACGCATCTCGTCTTGGGCATCTCTGGGTAGTTTTCGGGCATCAATTCTTTTTTTCATGCGCCATTATATCTTGTATTTGATTGCCGGGTTAATATTGCATCACATTCAATCAAACCATTAACATCCTCATAAATATCCGAAAAGAAATTCGACAAATCAAGAAGCCGCGCACGCAACCTAAGCAACGCAGCCAACTGACCTACTTGATCATCTTTATTCAACGCCCCTATAAAATGCGTCAAGTCTCCGAGCATTTGGTGAAATCTAGCTTCGAACTCCTCCTCCCAATCCTGACTATAGTCAGCACTAAAATCGGCCAAAACCAGCCCGTTCCTTTCAGACAAATTAAGCAAGGCATTTTTAAGCAAATAAATATCTTTCACTTCAGCCTCCTTTGCCCAGCAGATCTAGTCTTGCGTCATCAATAGACCCATCCAAGTTCAAAACAAACTTAAACCTACCCGCTTTATCAAATACTTCCAAGTGATCTTTATGCAAGCCATCAAGATAAACCTGGCGGCCACGCTTTATGTTATCCCCAATAGCCTTAGTTGCTTGATAAACACTTTGACCATCGTAAATTTTTGACGTTTTCTGGGTTGCAATCGCTAACTCACGACCAAAATCTGGGCTAGATAAGAATTCTTTCATACTACCAACGGATTGGTTATACACAGCCCCCAGATTCGCCTGATGCACCGGGTTCGTATAGCTTGTCGCCCCCTGCGCATGCCCGGTTGATTACCTACGATACTGGTCGCGCCGCTGGCTTGGCCATCTACAACACCATAGCCGCCATCCGAACCACTGGTATTGCCCTGTACGACCGGCGTCGCACAGCCCTTAAAAGCGACTCTCTATATATTCAATAAGCTGCATAGAGCAACATTCAAACTCATCTACACCCAACAGCACATCGAAAAACAAATTTTCTCCTGACTTATACAAATACACTCGCTCCGCAAACTCAGATTTCACCATTGCAAACGCATAAGAATCCAAAAAATAACTAGGTGTATATAAGAATATATTATCCAAATCATCACTTGAGATATTAAGAGTATCAGAAACCCTGACTACCTCACTTTCAGAAAGCTCCTCTCTTATCCAAAAAACATCTGCTGCACTAAACCTAATAAGCTCTGGATAGAACCTTAGACCACAATTAATAACCTCCACCCTTAGTTCCCTAGCAAAAGAATCCAGCTCATAATCAATATTCGAACCAAATCTCCTCCCCTCTATATAAACATACACTCGCCCAAGGAGGCTTTTAACATCCGAAAAACGGCACTCAAAAGCAAATTTTGAAGGATCACCTATCACCATGGAGACTTACTTCCCTTACTCTTAAAACCAAATTCCTTAAGCACCTCATTTGGAACCCTCTCCGGTCCTAACGGTGCATTTCTATCATTTGTACTGCCAGACCAGTGGACAGTTCCATCACGGCCATCAGAGTATCGATAAATAGCATTCCCATCCACACTGACGGCCCACCATGCCCCCTTGGTCCAAAGCCCCCGCTGGGCGCATCCACACTAGCTTTTGGACCAACTGTAAATCTATGACTTCAAGCCCTTCAGATGCTTGAATGGCCCCTCTTCCAAAGAGAACCCCATATCCAAGGCTAACTGAATAGCCTCGGCATATTCCTCATCACTTATAGATACATCATATTCGCAAATATGGTCACACAAAATCTCGAAAGCCAGGCTCTCTTCACTATATCCGACATAATCTAATGCTCCCTGAAGCAGCGTAGAATCTAGCCGCCCCTGGAATCGCTCTCCAAATTTGACAATACGATCAGCGAACATAGAGACCTACTTTATGGGCTTATAGGGTGGAATTGGTGCATTGTCGGGAAAGGCCGTGACCACCGTGCCTGTAGCTGGCTGGTAAACAACACGCATACGAACTCCGTCACGCACTTCATAAGCAACCCATTTGGCAGGATCGCCTTTGCTTGTATAAATCCCGCCAGTTCCTGTTTGGGCGTACCACTTGGTATTAGGGGACGTCGCAATGTCGCCGACCTCGTGAACTATTTTATCTGCCGACCAACTCTGAGGGAAAACTGTCTTCCCTGGTTGACCTGGCCACATATGGCCACCACTTCCAGGCTTGTCGCCATACAAAATATGTTTTTTAGCTTCAGGGGAAAGAATATCGACATAATCCTTTCCAGTCGCTTTTGGACCAGTATTAACCCCAATCGCCTTCGATGCTACCTTTCCGGCGATTCCTCCAACAGTCCCTAGCGCAATGTCCAGCAGCCCCGAGGCCCCTCGAACGTAGGCATCTCCGGTCTCGTTGACCTTCCCCTCTGCGTTAAGGGCTTTCAACGCCTCGTCGCTGTTCGATAGCTGCTCTCTCTCCTTACGGGTCAAGGTGTCCGCGATGCTCAATGCGGCGCTGTTTTTGTATGCTTCAATTTCCTCGCCAAACAACTGCGATATCAGGAAATTCCCGGCCAAGCCTACGGCTGCTTTCGTGGGGCCAAGAAAAGCCTGCACTCCAAGCAGCACCACTTGGGCCTGCTCCTTGGGCAAGGTATCCAGATAGCCCATGAATTTGTCAGTTGTCGCAAGCATCTTTTCGCCAGATGTCCGGGCATCCAGACCAATCAAGCGAACAACGTGCGTTTCTCCTTGGGCATCCGTGTATTGATAAACCCGCTCATTGGAGGTGATTTTTTCGTTCGGCCCTACCACTGGGCAGCGGCCGCTGGCTTGGCACGTAGCAACCGCATAGTCAAACGCTTCAAAGACTTCGGCCATCTTCGCAACGGCCGCCATGTCTTTTTCGTCAAGCTGAGCCAGTTCGCTGGGATTTTTTCCGTTACGAACCAGGTTTTTTGCCATGGCCAGCGCTTTTTCATCGCCCAAGGCATCTCTGGCATTATTGGGAACGCTATCGAGCGAAACGTTTTGAGCCTGGATTTCATTCCATATGGCTTGAACAGCAGCCCCGCTCTTGTCGATAAGCTTCTTGGCTTTTTCGCCGGCCTTGTCACTATTTTTTGCATAGTTCGAAAGCTGGCTTTTCCATTGGCTATATGTCCCAACCGGGTTTCTTACCGCCTCCACCGACGACTTGCTCACATACAGGTCGGTGCGCTCTTCATCGTCCTTGGTGATCTCGTAGGCTTTGCTGGGATCACGGTTCAGGCCCGCCGTGGAATCCTTGCCCGTTTCCGCATCGCTGCGGACGACGATTTCGCCTTCGCCCACCGTGGCGCGGACGATCTGTTCGCGTTCCTTGCGGTAGTCGTAGCCGCTCAGGCTCCAGCCATTGGCACCCTCTTCGCCTTTGCCTTCCTGGCTTTTGTCCTGGACGGCGACACTGGCGCCCGTAGCCGGCTGGTTATCCTTTTGGGCATTGCTGTTGGCACCACCCCAGCCATAGCTACCGCCAGCGTTGATGTAGTAGCTGTGCTCCTTGTCCTCGCCCTCGATGTCGCGGAAGCCAAGGGTGCCAGTATCCAGCTTGAGGTTGCCGGTGCGTGAGGCGATGACCGCGCCGTCGATCTGGGTGTGGTCTTCGGTGCGGATATCCAGCCGGTCGCGCGCAACGATGGAGGTCTGGTTTTCCACCCAGTCGGTCTTGCCGGTGGTCTTGCCTACCCCAAGCGAACCGCTGACGCTACCCGAGCCGTAGCCGATGGTGACGGTCATGCTGGCATCGAGTTCCTTGCCACTCACCTTGCCGGTGTTCGGAACCGAGGAAACTGTCAGGTCACGCCCAACCTTGCCGGTGACCTCTTCACCCTCCAGCCTCGCTCCGGCGACGGTCGTATCGCGGCCGCTCTCGAAGTTCAAGCCTCGTCCGGCATAGAGATAGGCTTCCTGCTGCCGGGCCCCTACACGGTCGAGGTTGCCCTTGCCAAAGTCGACGCTCGCGTACAGGGCGATGAAATCGTTTCCACCGACCACGACACCCACTTCTCCACCGCCACTGCGGCGACTGGAATCGCTCTGGGAGTCGTTTTGCGCCGCGCGAATGTTCAGATCATTCGCGGCCTTCAGATTGATGTCGCGGGCAGCCTGCGCCTGGGTACCAATCAAACTCAGGTCATGACTGGCCTGGAGGTTGATATCGCGACCGGCCAGAAGCTGCGTTGGGGCGGCCGTCCCCAATGACTGCTCCGCGCTTGCGATGCCATGGCTGCCACCGACACCGGCACGCGCGCTGTTGAAGGTGGTGCCGCTATTGATGCCGCTCTGGCCTTGGCTTTGCTCGCTTTGGCTGGATTGGGAGCCCCGCGCCACATCGAAGCTGACGTCCCGACCGGTGACATTGATGTCGCGTCCCGCCGAGAACTGGCTGCCCTTGGCAACGAAGTCATTACCAGCGGTCGCGTTGATATCGTTACCGGCTTGCAGCGTGGACGGCCGGCTGCCGATTACCGTTTCGCTGCTGCTCTGGCTCTGGCTTCCTGTTCCGACATGCGCGGCGAAGCTCGGGCCACTGAGCACCTGCGTGACCGCATCGGCCGCCTGGAGCACGCTGGATACCTGGCTGACGGCGTTATCGCCTTTGCCTGCCCCATTGAGCGCATCCAGCATGTTGCCGACGTTATGGCTGACCTTGGTCGTCGTCCCCGTGCGCGTCTGGCTCTGTTCGCGGGCCGTCACCGATTGCTCGGGCGCGGCGTCGATCAGGATGTTGCGACCGGCCTGCAGGTTGATGTCGTAGCCGGCGCTCATGTCCGAGCCTTGCTGGACGATGTCCCGGCCAGCCTTCACGTCGAGGTCCAGCCCGGCATCGATCTGGCTGGCGGCAGCGGTTTGCCGGGTGTCGAGTTTCTTGTCCTTGAGCTTTTCTTCGCCGATGAAGGTGGTGTAGCCGTTACGGTCGAAGTCCTGCTGCATGCCGAACGTCTTGGTGTTCTCCCAAGTCGTGGTTTGCTGGCTGCTGGTACCGGCGACCACGTTGACGTCGCGGCCGGCATCGAGCAGGACGTTGCGCCCGGCGCTCACACCGCTGCCGACGATGTTGATGTCGCGCTCGGCCTGCAGCGTCGCGTCGCGCTCCGCCGTCACCTGGCTGCCGACGTTGGTCGAGCTGATCGCTTCCTTGCCGGCCTTCTTGGCCGAGGCCAGCGAGATGTCGCCACCCCACGAGGGCGTGCCCATGGCAATGCCGACGGAATCGGAGAGGGACAGGCCGACCTTCTTCTTGTACTCCTTGGTCAGGCTGTAGGCGGTGTCGTTGGCCGACACGAGATTGATGTCGCCGGTCTCGCTGACCAGGCCGGCATGCAGTTCCACGTCGTTGCCGGCCGACGTCTCGCTGGCGCGCAGGCGGATATCGTTGCCGGCAGCGATGACAACGTCGTTATCTGCCTCCAGTTCGCTGGCAACCTGGCTGGCGTGGGTCTTGAGCTGGCTCTTGCCGCTCTTGGAGAGGCCCAGGAAACCGGACTTGGTCTTCTTGCTGTAGGAGCCGTGCTCCTCGACGCCGGAGAGAATCGCTACGTCACCCGTTGCGCCAACCAGCAGGTCGTTGCCGGCGTCGAGCTGGCTGCCGATCACGGTCACGTTGCGACCGCCGTCGATGTTCAGGCTGCCATCTTCCGCCTTACTGGTGTTCAGCGTCAGATCGTTGCCCGCTTCGATCACCGAGGCGACGTTGGTGCTGTCGTAGGACTCCTTCTGTTTGCTCTTGCTCCGTCCGAAGGAGCCTTTGCTCTTCTTGAAGTAGAAGGACGCGCTTTCATCCTTGGCGGACAGGACGTTGATGTCCTGTCCGGCATCCAGGTCGACGTCGTTGCCCCCTTTGATCCGGCTGGCGACCAGCGTCAGGTCTTCTCCGGCCTCGACCGTCACATCCCGCCCGGCCTGGATGACGCTGGACTGCTGGCGCACGCTGTCGGTGCTTTGGGTGACTTTCTTGCTCTTGGAATAGAAGTGATCTTCGTTGGCGGCAGCGCTCACGAGCACATCGCCGCCTGCGACCAAGGCCAAGTCCCGTTGGGCCTCCAGGCGACTGGTGACGATCTGCAGGTCCCTGTCGGCGCTGATGGCGATATCGCCACCGGAGACCACCTGAGCGCCGATCTGGGCGACATGCTCGTCCCGGTAGCGGGAGCCCTTGGTCTGCAAGCGCAGTTGTTCTACCGAAGCAATGGAGACATCCCGGCCAGCAGAGAGCGCCAGATCGCCCCGGCTTTCCAGCACACTGCCGAGGTTGGCGATGTCACGACCCGCGCTGATTTCCAGAGCGCTGGCCGCCTCGATCCGCGAGGCGCTATCCACGTAGTCCTGGATATAACGCCGGTTGCCGATACGGTAATCATTGCGAGTGACGGTACGCTCATTGAGCACATCGCCATTCAGTGCCGTCAGGTCGACGTCGCGGCCAGTGATGATGCCGCCCTGTGCATTGCGGATGCTCTCCGTTGCCAGGAGGGATAGCCGTTCATTGGCCTGCATCAGGCCGGTATTGCTTATATTGCCGGCAGTGATGTCGAGATTGCCGCTGGCGCGCAAGGTGCCCTGATTGTTCAGCTCGCCGCCGCTGATCAGCGCCACGTCGCGCCCCTGGATCAATGCCCCGCTCGGTGCCAGGCGACCTTCGGCCTGGGCCAGATAGAGCACCGGCACCAGCACCTTCTCGCCGTTCACCTCGTACTCTTCCAGCCAGACGATGTCGTGGGTCAGCGCGGCCACCTGCTCGGCAGTGAGGGTGACGCCGAGGGAGAGATTGAGCGACTCCTTGCTGGCGATGGCGTTGTCCATCAAATAGCGGAACATCGCCTCGTCCGAGGTCAATCCGGCGAGGAAGCGCTGGCCCGTACGGGCGACGATGGCTTCGCGGATCAGGCGCTGTTCGTAGAGGCCATCGCCCAGACGCTTCTGCGTGGTATCGGTGTCGTAGCCCAGGTTACCCAGCAGGTAGTCCGAACTCATGAACTGCTTGAGGTTGGTCAGCGCCGGGTTGGTTTCGATCAGGTACTTGTGACTGACGCTGGGGCCTGTGCTGTTGGGCAGGCTCTGCACGCCACCTGGCATAAGGGCGGTGGCGTCCGTAGGTGTACCGCCTGTGCTTTGCCCGTTTTGCACGCTCCAGGCAACACCAGAAGCATCTACCGGCCCTACGGATTGCTGGCCATCGCCAACCGCCACGGTGCTACCCGTCAAGACACTGCCGTCGGTCGCACCCTGCACAGCGCTCGCCGCACCGTTTGCCGCCCCTTGCCCGCTCAAACGGAACAGACCATTTTCGCCTTGCGGCAAGGTGAAGCCGGGAAGTGTCAATGGGTTGATTTGCTGTTGTTGCAGCTCAGGCGGCAACTGCGCATTCAACTTGACGACAAAGCTCTTGCCAGTACCGCTGGTTGCCGTGCTGCCGACCCTGCTGGTGCCAGACGTTACATTGGTGTTCTCAGTCAGGACGCTGTTATTGAACGAAGAGGTGGCCTTGATTTGCACACTGCCACCTGCCTGTACCACTGCATTGGAGGCAGTTCCCGAGGGCGTTACCGTTTCGCTGGAGGAAAAAAGTGTGTATCCCAGAATCCTGCTCGGCACCGGTTGCTGCCGATCGGGATCGTAATAGGCATTCAGTTGATTGGTTCTTTGTTCGTTGCGGAAATTGGTCGTGTTCCAGGTCGCCCCTCCATCTGGGTCCTCCTCGACATTCCAATACTTCATTACATAGCGGGAGTTGTATTTGGCGTATTCGGATATTGCTCCGCCGGGCTCGACCATTTCCCAGAACCGGGCACCGCTCTCCGAGTCAACGGGCGTACGGAACATCCGATGGCGAATTACCGTCGACGCCGCAGCACCCTCGTTGCTGAAGTCCTTGACATCAATGGAGATATCTTCAACCGCAGAAACCAGGCTGTGGCTGTTGGCGAATGTATCCCCCAAAACCGAAAGGTTTCCGCCGGAAATGATATTGGCCGCGGCCGAATCGGACTGAACGACACGCTCAATCACCTCGTCCACGTAATACATGATGTCGTAGTGACTGCCCGCACAGTGACCATCATGCTCTTTGCACTCGTAGGTGATTTCGCCGGAAACCAATCGATCCGAAAGTTCGAAGTTTTCCTTTCGGTTATTCAGCACCGTCGTGCGGAGCTGCATATCGCCATGGCTTTCGATAGTCCCGGAAATATTCTCCAGCGAAGCCGACCAGTTATTCCCATCGTCTTTAGAAACCCATAGCGAGCCCAGGCTGTATACATCGGCGCGAAGATTGGTGAAGTCATTCACCCGCAGCGTCATGTCGCCGCCACTGAAGATCAATCCGCTCTCATTGAGCAGTCCCGACGCCTCGATGCGCAGCTTCCCCGCACTGCCGAGGGTGCCGTAGTTGTTCAAAGTATTGGAGGTAAGCGCCAGGTCGCCTGCCGAGGTGAGTTTGCCGCGATTGGTGAGCAGGCCGGTGCTACTGACGGTGGTCGTGCCGCCACCGGCAATACGGGCGCTGCTGGCAAGGTCGATGCTGGCCGCGCTCAGGCTCAGGTCGCCCAGGCTGGTGAGTTGGCCATTGCCTCCGTAGCTGCCAGTCAGGGTGAGGTTGACGGTGCCATCGCTCGCCAGCAGGCCGTGGTTGATCCACTGGGTGCCGGTACCGGTCAGGGATCGTCCGGCCAGAAGCTGACCGCTGGCGGTCTGGGTGAAGGTGCCGATGTTCAGCACCAATTGCCCAGCCTGAAGGACACCGCTGTTAGTCCAATTGTCCGCGGTAAGGGTCAGCAGGCCGTTGGTGCTGAGGTCACCGCCGGCCCCCATGACTTGGGCTGCGCTCAGGCCGAAAATACCGTTGCCGGAATGCAGGATGCGGCCACCCGTGCTTTGCAGACCGGCAACGCTCATGGCCAGGTTGGTGTTGGCGGTTTCGAGGGTGCCGTTGCGATTGTCCAGCGTACCGCTGGCGATCCGAGTGTCTCCGCTGACGCCCAAAGCCCGAAGGTTGCCGTACTGGTTGTCGATGCTGACGGCGTCAAGGCTCAGGGTGCTGCCGCTTTCGACGATGCCATAGCCGTTGCGCAAGGCACCGGACAAACCGAAGTCGATACGTTGGGCACCAACCTGTCCCCCCTCTCCCTGAACCACACCCTGGTTATTGAAATCACCCGCAACCACGGCGAGCAGTCGATGCGCGTAAAGGCCGCCGTCCTGGTTGTTGAACGCAGCAGTGCCAAGGTCGAGGTCGGCATCGCCGGTCAGTGCGGAGAGGTGCCCGCCACGGTTGTCGAGGCCGTTCGCGGTGATGTCCAGGGCTTGTGCCTGGGTGGTGCCGGCGTCGTTGTCGAACAAACCGGTGGTGATCAGTTTCAGCCAGCCGTTCATGCTGCTGAGCACGCCGCCGCTGTTGTCGACGCTGCTGGCCTTTTGCAGGTCGAGGTTGCCAGCCCGGCTTTCGAGACGGCCGCCTTGGTTGTTCAGCGTGCCATCCAGGTTGATGGCGAGGTCCTGCTGGCTGCTCAACGTGCCGTCGGCATTGTTCAGGCTCTGTGCCCGAATACCGATGCTGCTCTGTTGGCTGTGAATCAAGCCGTCGGCGCTATTGTCCAGCGCGCCGTTGAGGGTGATGCCGAGGGCGTTACGCGCAGCGAGGGTACCGCTGTTACTGTTGTTCAGGCTGGCAGCCGTCAGTTGCAGCAGGTTCTGGCTGATCAGGCTGCCGCCCCGGTTGTCGATGGCGGCCGCCTTGAGCACCAACGGGCCGGCGCTGGCCAGCTTGGCGCTTTGTGTATTGAGCAGGTTACCGGTCAGCGTCAGGGTCAACGCGGCGTTGCCGGAAAGCTGGCCCGCGCTGTTGTCCAGGCTGCTCGCGGTGACGGTGGCCGTCTTCTGGCTGCCGATCTGCCCGGCGTGGTTGTCCACCGCGCCGGCGCTGGCGGTCAGCCCGCCCTGGGTGTCGATCAGGCCACCGTCACGGTTGTTCAGTGCGCCGGAGAGGGTCAGTTCGAGGTCGTCCCCGCTGGAGAGAATGCCCTTGGCGCTGTTATCCAGGCTGGCAGCCGCCACGGTCAGCACGCCCTTGCTGACCAACGCACCTTCGCCGCTGTTGTCGAGCGCACCGCTCAGCGCGACGCCGACACTGCCCTCGCGGCTGGACACAGTGCCCAGGCCGCTGTTGTCCAGGCTGCCGGCCTCGACCGTCAGCCCTTGCCAGCCGGAAATCAAACCCCCGTTGGCGTTACGCAATTCGCCGGTGCCCAGCTCGAGCCCGAGGGTGCCGGCGCTGATCAGCCGCCCTTTGTCGCCGTTGTCGATCGCGCTGGCGGTCAGGTTGTAGCTCTGGCTGCTGGAAAGCTCGCCGCCACGGTTGTCCAGCGTGGCCAGGTTTTCCAGGGTAAGCGGCCCTTGGGCGCTGAGCAGGCCACCACGGTTGTCCAGGTCACCGCCCAGCAGGTCGAGATGAACACCGGCCTCACCGATCAGGCGCCCTTGCTGCTGGATCAACCGGGCAACGGTCAGGCGCAGGTCGTCCTTGGCCGAGACCTCGCCGCCATTGCTGGAATCCAGGCTATCGGCCGTCAGGGTCAGGCCGGCGGCGCTGGCGATCAGGCCCTTGTCGCGGTTATCCACGGCATCGGCGGTCAGGCTCAACGCTCGCTGGCTGCTGATCACTCCGTTGCGGTTGTCGAGGTTACCGGCGGTGGCTTCCAGCGTGCCCTGGCTGGCCAGGATGCCGCCCTGGTTGTCAGCGGAGCCTGTGGTCAGGCGCAGCGCGGTGCCGCTGGCCAGCAGTCCATCGTTGGAGTTGTCCAGTTCGCCACTGTCGAGCGTCAGCGCGGTGCCTGCGGAGATCAGGCCCTGATCGTGGTTATCCAGCTTGCCTTTGAGGTCGATGCCGATATCACCCTGGCTGACCAGCACACCGCCTGCGGAGTTGTCCAGGCTACGGGCCTGCACCGTCAGCTTGGCGGCGGAGAGCGCGCCCTTGAGGTTGTTCAGCAGCGTCCCGGTGATCTGCAGTTGCAAGTCCTGGCCGCTGATGACGCGACCGGCAGCGTTGTTCAGCTCACTGGCCTTGAGCAGAAAGCTCTGCGTGCTGGAAATCTCGCCACCGACCGAGTTATCGACCCGGCCGAGGTTGTTCAGCAGTAGCGCGCCGGGGGTGGCGATCAGCCCGTGATTGCTGTTGTTCAGGGCGCCGCCCTGGAGATCGAGGGTCAGTGCGGTTTCGCTGACCAGCTCGCCCCCTTTCTGTTGGTCGAGGCCGCTGGCGGTGACCTGCATGGCACCTTTGGCCGCGATCTGCCCCTGGTCATGGTTGTTGATCTGGCCCGCAGTGATCGTCAGGCCCGCACCGCTCCTGATCAGGCCCTGCTGCTGGTTATCGAGCTGCCCGGTACCGATGGAAAGCGCCTGCCCGGCACTGATCACGCCGCCGTTGCTGTTATCCAGACGGTTGTTGGCGATGCTCAGTTGGCCGTCGCTGACCAGTTTGCCGCCCTGGTTGTTCAGGCTGCCGTTGCTGACGCCGAGGGCACCAGCACTGGAGAGCAAGCCACCGGCGCTGTTGTCCAGACTGCCCGCATCGACCGTCAGGTTGCCGCCGCTGAGCAACGCCCCCTGGCCATGGTTGTCCAGTGCGCCGGACATTTTCACGCCCAGCGTTTTCTGGCTGCTCAGGGTGCCGCCTGCGCTGTTGTCCAGGCTGTCACCGGTCAGGAGCAGACCGTCGCGACCGCTCAGCACGCCCTTGGTGTGGTTGAGCAGGCGCTGCACGGTGAGGGTCAGGCCCTGGTCACCGATGATCAGGCCGCCGTTGCTGTTATCCAGCAACGCGGCCGGCTGCCCGGCAGCGGCCTGCACGCGGAGGCTGGCCTTGCCCTGGGTGGAAATTTCCCCGCCGCCGTTGAGCAGAGATTCGCCGACACGGATCTCCAACCCTTTGCTGGCAGCGATAAGGCCCGCATGACGGTTATCCACCCGATCGGCATCGAGGGTCAGTTGGCCCTGGCTGAGCAGTTCGCCGCCCTGCTGGCTGAGATTGCCGACACGAACGGTGGTATCGCCTTTGGCAGCGACCTGACCGCCGTTGCCGTTGCGCAGCTCATCAGCAGTAACGCTGAGCTGGCCGTCGGCAATGACCGTGCCTTGCTCCCGGTTATCCAGCAGCGCATCCACCGCTACCGCCACATCGGCCTTGCCGCTGACCAGCCCGCCGCGGTTGTCCAGGGTCTTGCCGGCAATGTCCAGGCGTTGGGCGGCGACGATGGCGCCATCCTGGTTATTCACCGCCGCCTCGGCCAATTTCAGACTGCCCTGGCTGCTCAGCGTGCCTTGGGCACTGTTGTCCAGCTCACTGGCCGTTACGCCAAGCGTGCTGCCGGCGGTGATCAGGCCACCACGGTTATCGACCTTGCCGCCCTCGATGGCGACTGTAGTCTGGCTGGAGATTTCCCCGGCCTGGTTGTCCAGATGGTTCGTACTGGTGAGGTTCAGGTCCTTGCCGCTGGCAATCAGGCCACCGCGATTGTTCAGCGCGTCGACCTCCACGGTCAGGCTGCCGCTGGACAGCAGCCGGCCCTTGGCACTGTTATCCAGCGTTGCGGCGCTGACAGCGGTGCCGGTCTTACCGCTCAGGGTGCCGCCACGGTTATCCAGCGTCCCGGTGAGGGTGGCATCCAGGTTCCGGCTGGCGATTACCGTGCCGCTGTTGCGCACATCCTGACCGGTCAGGCTGACGTCGCCGACGGTATTGCGTGTGTTGTCCGGGTTGACGCCCGCTTCGATCACGCCGCCGTTGGTCACTTGGGCGCCGGTCAGGCTCACCGTGTTGCGCGCCGCGAGGCTCTGGCGGTTGGCGATTTCGCCGCTGGCCTGGGCGTCGACCCTATTGCCAGCGTAGGTCTTGCCGGTCAGTTCGATGTCCTGCGCCTTGAGAGCGATATCGCCGCTGGCAGCCGTCTGCGCCAGGGTCAGCCGGCCGTTGGCGTCGATGCGGATGTCCCCGCCGCTGGCAGCCATGTCGCCAGCCAGTTTCACCCCTACCCCGGCTTCGGTGCCGACCAGGCGGATCGCCCCGGCGTACATGCCGCCCAGCGCCGAGCTATCGATGGCCAGGGCCGGTTTGGCGCTGCCGTCGTCGGCCTTGGCGGTGACGCTGAGGTCGCCGGCCTTGACCTCGTTGCGGCCGGTGATGACGTTGAGCTGCTTCGCGTGCAGCTCGGCGTTGAGCTTGGCGCTACGGGTGATCAGGTCGAACTGGTCGATGTTGCTGGCGTTGAGGCCGGTGCCTTCGATGGCGATCTCGCCGCCGTCGACGCTGAAGCGGTCCAGCCGGCCGTTCTCAACCACCGGTTTGCCGGTGCTGAGGGTGACCCGCGGGGTGTTGAGGAAGCCGCAGCCATCGCAGGTGATGCCATGGGGGTTGGCCACGATGACGTGGGCGGACTTGCCCGCCACTTCGGTGTAGCCCTCGAGCTGGCTGGGGTTGCCGCCGGTGACTTCGTTGAGGATCAGGCCCGCCGCCTGGCCCTGGAGGTTCGCGTTGCCGAGGATGATGCCGCC
>NZ_MUJY01000152.1 GCF_002286785.1 Pseudomonas sp. PIC25
GCATCAAGGTGATCAAGCGCATGGCCTACGGCTACCGGGACAGCAGCTTCTTCTTCATGAAAATCAAAGCCGCTTTCCCCGGTAATCCGTGAAGAACCAAAAGAAAGGGCGAAGCTTTCGCTTCGCCCTTCCGCCGCAACCGCAATCGATCGCTGTCAGTGCAACACCCGGCTTCGCAGCAGGCCGTCGGCGATGTGGCGGACCACCCAGTAGGCCGCCAGGGCCGCATCGCTGCCCAGTTCGTCCGGCGCCGGACGATGCAGAAACCGGGGCTCCAGATCATCGACGAAGGACTCGAACTGGAAGGCGCCATAGTGGGGTTCCACCGGCATGCCGAGGGTATCGTCCAGACAGCGCAGGACCATGCCGATGGCTCGCTCGAAGGAGTCCTTCTGTGACGGCGTGAGGTAGCCATCGCCTTCCAGCAGATCATTCCAGGTCAGTACACGGTTGGTAGTGTCTTTCATCGCTTTACTCCTCTCAGGCCAGATTCAGGGTGCTGGATTTAGACAGACGGAAGTGTTCGTGGACGTTCTGCAGGTTGATGTTGCCGGCCGAGACCTTCACGCCCTCCGAGTCGCTGTTGACGAACTTGTACTTGCCGTCCTCAGCCGTGATGTTCTTCAGGTTGATGTTCCAGTCGCCCTGCTGGCCGCCATTGGTGCGCAGGAAGGTACCGAAGTCCTTGGCCTTGAAGTTGTCGATGGTGATGTTGGCGTCGGCGTTCAACTGGAAGATCTTGTCATTGGCGCCTTGGGCGCTACTGTTGGTGATCTCGACGTTGGCCTTCTTGCCTTCCTTGTTCGGCTTGATGGTCAGCGCGTCCTCGCCGACGTTGGTCCAGTGCACGTTATTCACCTTGGCATCGCCATAGACGTGAACACCGTCGGCACCGTTATCGCCGATCACCACGTTCTCCAACTTGGCGCCGTCCTCCAGGATGAAGAGTGGCTTCTGGTTCTCGCTCTGTCCGCCATCGCCCAGCTTGCTGCCGGCAGTGAACGTCTGGCCCTTGCCGTCGAACACTTCACCCTTCTTCACGACAATGGTGTCGTTGACCACGTTGGGGTTGGAGGAGGCTTTCGGGAAGCTCACCCCGGAGCTGCCGCCTGCGCCGCCTTCCTGGATCTTGGTGAAATTGAAGTTGCCCTCGTTGCGTGTCGAGTCCACTTTCGCGGGCGCCGACTTGGACGGGGTCGACGCCGGCGTTTCGCCGGTCGGCACCTGGCTCAGGCTGACCGGCTTGGTGAACTGATCGAAGGATGGCGGCGTCGTGCCATTCTGCATGCTGTTCCTGGTGGTCGTGTGGAACGGTTTTTCAGAAGATTCGGTAGCAGGCGTCTCGGCCTTCTGGCTGGGCGTTCCGAACACCTCGGGATGCTTGTCCATCAGGAGCGAGATCGGTTTCAGAACATCCTTGTTTTGCACCTGTCCGCCGCCATCCTCGGTGGGCGCGATCGAGTTGTTCAACAGGCTCGTGCCGCCGTTTTGCAGGAACTGGTTCGTGCTGTTCGGCCAGTTGGATTCCTCCGCACCGTCGGAGGGCGCGTTGCCCTTCACGTTGCCGCCTTCGCCACTCAACATCCGATCCAGGAAGGAGAACAGCGCGTCCTTGAAGCGGCTGCCAAAGTCCTGTCCGAGACTGGAGCCACCGTCCAGCCCGTCGCTCTTACGGCTGCCCTTGCCATTCCCCTCTCCATTGCCGAGTCCCAGGAGCTGCTGGAGCAGCGGGCTGCCTTTCAACAACTCGGCGACCAGGGCCATGGCGATCTGTTCAGCGAACTCTTCGAACGACCTTCCGTCCTGCGTACCGTTGTTCTTGTTGGCCAGGGGACTCCGTTTGTAGTCCGGCAGCGAATCCGATTGCGGTGAGTACGCGTCGGGACGAGTGTTGAAGTTGAACTTGATCTCCATCGGTGACTCTCCTGATTTGGTTTTATAGACAAGCCACTCCTCTCCCAATCCAACCGCATCGAGAAGAGGCCGGCGCTTTCATGCACGGGTTGACGCCCTTTACGGCAAGGTGCCCCTCATCGTCTTCGCCTGGGCAATGAACCCCATTGCCAGGTCGCAGAAACGTTGCTCGTCGAGATCGGCGATCTCCCGCTGCGTACACAGGCAGAGCGCTCCGCGGTCCAGGGCGAACCAGCAGCCCCGCATCGAGCCCATGTCGAAATTGGCCGCGAGCAAGCGCTGGTGGTCGAGGCCGGCCCCACTCCGCCCGAGGCGGCAATAGAACATGACGGCACTGCCCGGGAGAGGGATCTCGATGACTGCCAGCTCCCGATCCTGCTCGTCGTAAAGGGCGCACACACCGTTCTGCAGCGTCAGCGGCGTACCCAGGCGCTCGCCAAGGCGAGCCACGAAACCATGAACGACCCGTTGCACATCCATCGATCGCACTCTCTCGCCGAAAGGGGGTCGGTTTATGGGGCAGAGGACCAGCAAAGGCTCTGTCCATTCCGACAGGATTCGCTAAGTGAGTGGAAGCCGCTCGGGCAAAGTTCCGCTAATTTTCGATATTTAGATTCGATCTTCGCGAAAACAGCGCCGAAAGATAAAGCGCGCCCAGAAAGGCGCGCCGAAGGGCAACACCTCGGTGGGACGGTCCCCACCGAGGTGGCTGGCTCAGTGATGCAAACCGGCGAGATCCAACAGACGGTTCATGATGCGCTGCAGCGAACCAACATCGTGACTGTCCTGCCGCACGGCATGCCAGACGATGAAGTTCTCCCAGCTATCCAGGCACAGGTAGCAGCCCTCGTAGCTCAACGCATCGGCAAAACGCTTCGCCAATGCACTGGCGAACAGGTCGCGGCGCTGGACCTGGCGCTTGATATTCAAGGCCACCCCCCATCCGACGCGTTCCTCGCTGAAGATGAAGTCGATCCCCGGTGCCCAGCTCAAACGGCTGGCCTCGCCCGCCAGGACGGACGCAAGAAAGTTCTCGTGATCGGAATGGGTCTTGAGCTGTTCAATCATGTACCGGCACCACCGTATGGTCTTCTGCATTGCTACGCAGCTCCGGCGACCACCAGATCACCAGCCGCTGAGCGTCCGACGATGGCCGCGCGCAGCCCTTGGAACCGCATGGCCCGGTCGAGCATGCACTGACCAGCAGGCAGCCTCCCAGAATCAAGATGATTTTCCGCATTGACACACCCTCCCCACTCAAGGAACCAGCAACGATGCCCTGGCCGGCGTATTCACGATCTGCTTGCGCAGGGCGACGAATATTTCGCTGGCTTCTCCGGGCTCCAATCGACTACGCGGCCACAGGGTGACAGCGAGCGTATTCTCCCCGCCACAAGCTGCCTCATCGAACTGCACGGCTTTGTCACCGGCGTTGCGCACCACGCCGACACCGACATTGAATTCCTTGTCGCTGAACCACTGTCGACGCTCTGCATCGAACTGGATGCCCGCTTGCAGGCGGCAAAGGGTATCCAGGGCCAGGCTCGGTGCCCCGGGCTCGAGCCCCGCCGGCAGGCGTCCCTTCACCAGGTCGAGCATGACGTTCTCCAGCTTGGCCCGCAGGTTGCCGTTGCCATGCCGACGCTGTACCCGGACAAGGGCTTCGTCCAGGCGTTCGCGATCATCCGCGCCGACATAGCGCACCGGGTTTGTCTGGTCGCCAATCAGCTTCGGCGTCAGGATGAACAGGCGCTCCCGGCGCGAGGTTTCCCGGCGCGTGGAGGTAAACAACTGGCCGATCCAGGGAATGTCGCCGAGCAGCGGGATGCGCCGGTCGCGATCACCGCTCTCCTCCGAGTGGAAGCCGCCGATGACCAGCGAACGTTGTTCGTCGATGACCGCCTGGGTGCCGACGGTCCCTCGCTTCATGCCGGAAGCCCCGCCCTCGCGGTTCAGTTCTACCTGCCCGTCCTCAATATCGACGATGAGCTGGATGCTGTTATGCCCCCCCTGATCGATGGCACGCGGAATCACCCGCAAGCTGGTGCCGGCGGTCACCGGCTGGATGTCCGCCACCCGCTCGCCGACCGCCGTGATGAACGCGGTACGGCTGAAGTCGATCACGGCCGGCTGGTTTTCCAGGGTCAGTACCGAGGGGTTGGCCACGATGGAGGCGACACCTTTCTCCTGCAGGGCCTGCAGTTCGGCGAAAAAGCGTTTGAAGTCGCCGATGAACAACGTCGAGCTGCCACCGCCGGGAATCGAAGTGCCACCGAAGATGTTGCCGATCCGAGCCTGCCAGGACGAGCCCAGGCGCTCGATTTCCTCACGGTCGATGTCCAGGATCAGTGCATCGATTTCCACCAGGTTCTGCGGCACATCCAGACGATCGATCACCTGCTGGTACATCTCCCGTCTTTTCAGGTCGTCCCAGACCAGGATCGCGTTGTTCCGCACATCGGCGACCACACGCCCCTTGCCCGAGCGTCCCGAGCCGCCCACTTTCAGCGTACCCAGCGGCGGAGTTTCCTTCACAGCCAGCCCCATGGCGGAACTGTCCGCCTTCTCGGCCATGCTCATCGCCGATTGGAGCGCCTCGTTGATCCCGCCGAACGAGGCGGACGGCGATGTCCCTCCGCTGCCGCCGCCCTCGGTGCCCATTAGCCCCGCCAGCAGGCGAGCGACGCCAGGGATGTGCAGACTCTGATCGCGGTACTGGATCTCCCGGTCGGCGACGGCGGCATAGCGCAAGGGAAACACCATCACCTGCTGGCGTTCGTCGCCCTTGACCCGCTCCTTGCTGAAGCGACGGATGAGCTGGACATAGCGGGCAGGCCCGGTAACCAGCACCACGCCTTCGTCCGGCAGCTCGCCCCAGCCGAAGCGGCTGTCGAGCAGGCCGATGTCGGTCAGCGCCTGCTTGAGGTCGGGCGCCGCCTCGGGCGATACCTCGAGGCGCACGGAGGTCAGCTCCTCGATGGGGCTGATGAACAGTGTTCCGTTGTAGACGAACCACTGGAAACGGTGTTCCAGGGCCAGGCGGTCGAGAAACGCCTCGGCGCTGTCGGCGCGGATCTTCGCATCCACAGCGCCGGAGACATTGCCGATCCGGAGCTTCACGCCATGGCTCTGGGCGAAATCCTCCAATACCGATACCAGGGATGCCCCTTCGGCCTCATAGGCATAGGCGCCCTTGCGCCACTCCGCCGGTACGGCCGCCACAGCAGACATCGACAAACCAGCCAGAAGCGGCAATGCAAGCAATACGTTACGCATAAGCACCTCGTTGCCGGAGCGACCAGGGATACAGGGGTTGGGCAGCAGCGGTCTTGCGTCCGCCTGCCTCGCGTTGGAGCAGCTCGCTCCAGACATCGCGCTGGGTGACCAGGGCCTCCAGGCAGGCTTCGATGCTCGCCTCCAGGGAGTCCTCTGCGTCGACACCGGCGCGAATCAACAGCCAGAAGCGTCCGTCCGCCGGGTCCAGGGACAACGCGGCAGCGCGCTCCCGGAACTGGCCCAGGCTGGGCAAGGACAAACGCAAGGCTTTTTCCAGCAGGCCAGGCTGGCCTTTCCAGCCGATGTCCAGGGCCGCCTTGCACAGCACGCCGCCGTCGACCCGCTGGAGCGCCACATCACCGCCATCGATGCTGAGGAGCAGTTCCGGCTCGACACTGTCGAGCCAGCCCTGCAGCAGCGCGCCCGGATCAGTGGATTTCATTGAGGATGGCCTTGGCCAGGTTGTGCTCGAGCACACCGACACGGCTCACCGCCCAGTTGGCCCGGGAGTGCTGCATCATGGCGTCGGTGAACGCACTGATGTCCTCCAGCGAAGCACCTTCGGCGGCCTGGACCGCGGCTTGGTCAAGCTGGGTCTGCGAACGCTGGAAAACGGAATCGAGGCGGCGTTGAACTCTGTCGAAAGACATGACTGAAAACCTCCGAACGAATGGGGTATTCAGTGAGTGGACGAAACGGCAAAAGCGTTCCCGAACCTGTTCAGGAATGCCGAGGCAGCAGCGCCGCCACGGCGTCGCCCCAGTTCAGGAGGAAGTCACCATGCTCCGCCACCAGGCGCACGCTGCCGACGTCGAGGCTTTCATCCTCGCGGATGCGCCAGTCGCAGGTGCTCCGCTCGCTCAGCCATGCCTCTGCTGCCGGACGTGCCTGCGGATGGCAATACAGCTCGCCACCGGCGCCGTCCGCCTGGGCGGTGCGCAGTTGTCGCAGCAAGGCACGGATGCGTGCCTCGTCCGGGACCTCCTCCAACAGGGTGGTCAATGCCTGACTCACCAGTTGGCAGGCACTGTCCACCAGGCCCTCAGTCATCTGCGCCTGCTGTTCGCGCCAACCCTCAAAGAAGACTTCCGCCTGCTGCCAGAACTCCGCCACGGCAGCATCCCGGGCATCCCTGGCCAACGCATCCGCCTGGCAGCGCGCCTCGTCGAGAAGCGCCTCGGCCTGAAGCCGCGCCGTCTCGATGACGCTTTCCGCTTCCCGGTGCTGCTCGATCAGCTCGCGCCGCAGCAGGGGCTCGGCCTCGGCAGGCTGGGCACCGTTCAGTCTTACCGTTCGACGCGTCAGCATGCCTGTGCTCCCCTTTCCCAAAGGCATCGATTCTTCCAGATGACTGCATCCCAGAGCGTGGCGAGTTTGGCAGCCGGCAGCGGCGCCGGCTCACAGGACTCGACCTGCTCGACAAGCGACCTGGGAAACAGCAAACGCGCCCGTTTCCAACACGTCGCGTCGAGTCGGCCATACAGCGACCGAAGCCCCGCGACACGGGGCTCGTCCCGTCCCCATTCAGGCGGCACCCAACTCCCGGGCAGCAGCGCCCGGGCAATCCGCCGGCACCACTGAGCCTCGGCGTCGGGCAGATCAACGACCCGCCCCTTGCCGAAAATCTCGGCGATCAGCAGCAAGGCATGCAGGCGCGCCTCGACGGTTTCGTCGATCAACCGCAGCACCACCTGATCGGGATGGGAAGGCAAGTCTTGCGACAATCCCAAGCGCCGCGCGAATGCTCCGTGATGCAAGGAGGCAGCCTGTTCGATCATCGACCGTTCCCAAGGCGCGAAACAGGCCTCGACACGCCAGCTCTCATCCGCGCCGGTCCAACCGGTCGCCCACCATTGCGCCCATCGCAGGCAATCCGCATGGGGAATCATGTTGTATGTCCTCACGCAGCCTGGGACGAAGACTTGAGCGAACGGATTTTGGCCAGCAAGGCGTTCCGCCACTCCGGCTTGACCGCCAGGAGGATCAGCAAGATCACGATGCCACCCAACAAGCCAACGACGAGCAGCAGCTTCAGCAGCTCGATGCGCTCTTCCGGCACGCTGTACGGGCCGATACGCACCATTCTCGGCGCCTCCCGGTAGGACTCGGACGGGACGAAGACGATGGCCAGCTTCTGCTCCTCCTTGCCGGACAAGCCAGGGATGCTGCTGGCCACCAACCGGCGAACGCGCGGAAGTACGCTATCCGGATCCAGGTCCATCCGATGCTTGATGAACACCGCAGCCGATGCAGGCTGCACCGGTTCGCCCGGAGCGATCCGTTCAGGCAATACGACATGGACCCGTGCCACCACCACCCCGTCGATCTGCGACAGGGTCGCCTCCAGCTCCTGGGACAACGCATAGATGTAGCGCGCCCGCTCCTCCAGCGGCGTGGAAATCACACCATCCTTCTGGAACACGTCTCCCAGGCTGTTGCGCGAACGCTTCGGCAGGCCCGCAGCAGACAGCACATGCACGGCGCGATTGATGTCTTCCGACGACACCAGCACCGACACGCTTTCCTTGCCGATACGCTTTTCCGCGGGAATGTGCTTGTCTGCCAATTCGGCAATCACTTCATTGGCGTCCTGCTCGGACAACTGGCTGTGCAGCTCGATGCGCTCTCCGCAGGCGGTCAACATCGTAGCGAGCAGCAGCACCAGGAACTTGAGGCGATTCGGGCGCATAGGAGAGGACCGCTTATTGAAGGTTGGTGAGCTTTTCCACGCTCTGGGCGGCCTTGCCGACCAGCTTGGCCGACAACATGCTTTCCAGATAGAACGACGACAGGGACTTGTTGGCCTGGCGGATGTCCTTCGGGTCCACGGAGGCCGCCGCCTTTTTCAGCTTTCTAGCCGCAACATCGGACTTACCCTGCAAGCTCTGGAACAGCTCATTGAAGGGACGGCTCGCGCTCTCGAGCGACATCGGCGCCTGATCGCCGCCCTCCTGCATAGCCGCGCTGAACCAGGAAACATCCGAGCCAGCCGGGTCGGCCAGTTTTCCAGCCGACGGCCCTGTGCCCAACCCTTGCCCGGAGGCTACACCCGTTACATTCGTAATTTTCATCGGTCACCTCAATTACAGAGTGAAATCCGCCTTGGATTTGAAAGAGGCACAGGCCAGTCGGTCAGAACTGGATATCCCGCGTCCCCTCGATGACCTTGGTCTGGAATTTGATTTGCTGATCCTGAAGAACAGCGCCCGCAGCACGCTTTTCACTGGTGCGCAGCAGCAACCTGAAGACCTCGGCCGAGATCTGTGCATTTTTTTTAGAATTACGAAGCGTTAGGTCAGACTCTTGCCGAATCTCATTTAATGCTTGAAAAGCCGCTCCACTAATGCTCATAAATCCCCCAAGCTGAAGGCTCAACAAACCGAACCGGATTACAACGATCCAGAATTGCTCATACCCGTAAAACTGCGACCCTACTCAAGGAGAGGGTCGCATTAGCCTCAGTACTGAACGCCCTTGGCGCCGTTGATCTGCGAGTTCAACGC
>NZ_MUJY01000153.1 GCF_002286785.1 Pseudomonas sp. PIC25
AAAGCGTCTCCAACGACGCCATCGAAGACGAAAAACTCGGCCTCGTATACAGCACGCGCATCCAGTTGAAGGAAAAGACCCTCCAAGTCGGCGGCAAGGAAATCGCCCTGTCGCCGGGCATGGCCGTGCGGGCGGAAGTGAAGACGGATAAGCGCAGGGTGATCGATTACTTCTTGAGTCCGTTGAAGGAGTATGTGGATGAAAGTTTGGATGAGCGCTGATTCATCGGTGAAGTGATGTCAATCAATCTGAAGGGTAACTAATGACCAAGTTCTTCATGACAATCGTGGGTGTGGCTTTTTCTTCGCTGGCGGCGGCATCGGCAGTTGTCGAAACCTTTTCGGACTGGTCCGTGATACATGCCAAGGACAGCGTGGACTTGATAGCGATAACGCAGAACAAGGCGGGTGGCTACCTGGCATTCCGTTGCTTCGTCGATACGCAGAAGTGCGTGCATGTGTTTTCGGCAGGGTTCGAGTGCAAGGTGGGGGCGGCGGTTCCGGTATTGGTCAATACACCTGCATCCGCGTTGTCCGTCCAGACGTCCTGTGCCAGTAATTCGGTTGAATATGAATTGAGGGTGGACGATCAAAGCCAGATTCATGAGGTCTTGCAGCAGGACGGTGTCATTGGTTTCGCTTTTCCAATCAACTCCGGTTTGTTCAAGGTTGTCCGGTACAGCCTGGAGGGCGCAAGCGAGGCCATGGGATATGTGAAGAAATATACGGTCGAACAGGCGGCGACCGAGATTTTGCTTTGAGTGAGAGTGGAAAAGAGTTGAGGTGTTCTTTTTTAGGCATGATTAGATGCGGGGTTGAAGATTGAAGCGGCTAGAGTTGGGGCATAAAACCTATCATCTGAAGTATTTCGTTTTCTATTTCTCGACTGGTGTGGTCGTGTTCTTGGCCGCATTGTTTGGGCTGGGTCTAGGGAGGGGGTATTTTTCAGGAATGTATGATCCACTTAAGGTATGGACTCTTATTCTGAATATGATAGGAATGTATCTTTCTGGGAGAAAGAATAAAGTTGTGAGTTTTGTTGGTGGGGCTTTTGTCATGCTTGGCTTCATGCTGGCAGGTCTCTTTATAAGCTGCATAGTATATCTTGCTGTTTCTCGGTATTGATAAAGGTGTAGGGTATGTCTATTTCTATAGAAGAAGTTGAAAAGATTGCTGGGCTTATTGATGCGGCTCTTTCGGGGAAAGCTGTAAATGATGCTTTGGAAGGGGGTGATAAAAATATATTGGGGAGTTTTGGCGATGGTGCGGCGATAATTAACGCTGCTTCAAGTGCGCTTGGTCCAGAGGTGGCTGCAGTTGCCTCAACCATGACGGCGCCGTTTATTCTGGCGACAGCTATTTATAAACTGTCAAACGGAACGGCTGGGTTGGATAGTTATGTAGATATCGCAGCCTTGATTGCGCTGAAGACCAGTAATGTTGCTTTGGGTAGGGTGGCGCTGTCATTCTCGGTAGGGTACAAGCTTGGAAGTTATATCGATTCGAAATGGGGCGATAAACTGGATGCTCGTGTGGGTGAATACTCCAATCAGGTGGGGGATTATTATACTAAGCTAACCGGGTCTTCTCAGTTTGGTGCGGTCATGAGTGGTATGGCTCATGCCTTCTATTCGGTCGCATTGCTACCCCAAGAGGTAGGACCGATTAAAGAGCTGAATTCGTGGATAAGCGAGCAGCAGTTATTGGACCCCGTATTCAAGTTGTTCGATAACACTGCTGGGTTTGCAAGTGAGAAGGTGTTTGGCTCAATTCCTGAAATTTCTTCCAACCCCCAAAGTGATTTCTCTTTGGCTGTCAATAATGTATCGGTTTTAGAGGAGAAGTCTCCTGTCGATCATGAGGCTGCCGCTGCGCAAGTTAGCAATGGCTTGGTCTCGAGTGGTGGAGGTTGGAAACTTGGCTACGATTCCAACAAACTCAATTCAAACCAGTACCAAGGTGATTGGATAAACAACACCTTCACCGCCGCCGCAACCCAAATCCTCGCCGACGGCTACCGGCCGGGTAATGGCAATACCGTCAAGGACGTATTCGATTTCAGCCTGCGCAGTGCGATGCAGGGTTTTTCATACGATCCCCGTAAATCCGGCGCCCTGCTCAATTCGGGCAATGCCCAGGCGCGGTTGACGTTGCCGACCGATCCGCTGGTGCTCGACTTGGATGGGGATGGTGTCCGGCTGACCGACTATGTCAGTGCGCCGGTGTTGTTCGATATCGATAACGATGGCGGCAGCCTGGAGGAAACCGGCTGGGTGAGTTCGGGCGACGGCATCGTCGTGGTCGACCGCGATGGCAATGGCAAGATCGACCATATCGGCGAGACCCTCTCCGAATATTTCGGCGGGGCGACGGGCAGTGCTGGGAGTGCGGGCGAGAAGCGCTTCAAGAATGGATTCGACGCGCTGAAGAGCTTGGACAGCAACGGCGACGCTGTTTTCGATGACAAGGACGCCGCCTGGTCCAGCGTCAAGGTATGGGTGGATGCCAACCATGACGGCAAGAGCTGGAACGATGTCAACGGCAACAGCGCCGTAGATACGGGCGAAGCGAGCGAGCTGAAATCGTTGTCGGCGCTTGGCATCTCCCGGATCGACCTGGCCCATACGGAGCAGAGCGGCGAGGTGCGGGACGGCAACGAGGTGCTGGCCAGGGGGACCTTCGTACAGAACGGTTCGGCCAAGGAAGCCGTTGCTGCCAATTTCCTGGCCAACCCCAATGGCCATACCTTCACGGCGAGCGACTCAGGCGTTGTCGTCTCGACCCAGGGCGGTGGGCAAGCCGCTCCGGTCAGCGCCTATGCCTCTTCGTCGGAGACCGGCGAAACCATCGACGTTGCGCAGAAAGGAGTGAATAACGCCACGGGCGGCTCGGGCGACGATGTGCTGATCGGCGATGCCGGGACCAACTGGCTGGCGGGCGGCCAAGGCAGCGATACGTTCAACGCCGGCGCGGGCGACGATGTGCTGCTGATCGATGCCGACGACTCACAGCTCGATATCCATGGCGGCGACGGGACCGACATCGTTCAGGTCATTGGCGATCAGGGTGTCGTCCTCAATCTGGCGCAGGCCGAAGTGGAGATCGCCCAGGGTGGGCGCGGGAACGATGTATTCATCGGCGGCGGGGCGAGCACGGTCTATATGCGCGGCGGTGATGGCGACGACGTGCTGATCGGTGGGGCTGCCAATGATGCCTTGTCCGGGGAAAACGGCGATGACTGGATCAACGGCGGGGCCGGCAACGATGTGCTGCGCGGGCACCGAGGGCGCGACCAGATCCAGGGCGGTTTGGGCGATGACCTTATCGACGGTGGCCTGGACGACGATCATCTGAGTGGCGGTGCCGGCGATGATGTGCTGATGGGCGGCGCGGGCGACGACACGCTCGACGGCGGGGAGGGGACCGATGTCATCGAGCTGTCGGGCGAGTTCTCCGAATACCGCTTCACCAAGACCCAGGAAGGCGTCTGGATCAGCGACACGGTAGCGGGCCGGGATGGTACGGACTTCGTCAAGAGCGTGGAGAAGGCCAATTTCAAGAACCTGAAGCTGGTGGATATCCCCGGCACTGCCAGTTCGGGTATGGAAAATCCGCTGGTAACCAAGGATGTGCTGGATAAGGACAAGACAGGGGCTGCTTTCGGACGCACCCGTGCGCATCTGATCGGCAAGGATCAGTTGCTGGCCAATGATATCGATTGGCAGAAGGATGCCTTACGCATCGTCGGACTTTACGAGGTCACCGGTGGCAAGGCTGTACTGACCAAGACGGGGGATGTGCAGTTTACACCGGACCCCGGTTTCACTGGCGTCATGAGCTTCAAATACAGCGTGGCCGACGCCAAGGGCAACAAGGCCGCTACTATCGTGGATCGCTCCAGCGGTGAAAATGCCGTGATGCGCGCTGCGGTATTTCTGCGAACGCCGGATTTGCCCAGCGATCCGCTGGTAACCGATCAGTGGTATCTGACTCAGGCCAATATCCTCCCTGTCTGGAAAGACTATACGGGCAAAGGTGTGCGGATCGGCCAGTTCGAGACCAATGGCCCATTCGGCACGACCAAGGAAATTCTGGATTATCGACACGCTGATCTGAAAGGGAACATTGACCCGGACTGGCTGGCGAATGCCACGCCGGGGCAAATGGCAGGCGAAGGCAGTGGGGGTAAGTTCAGCGACCATGCCACGCTGGTGGCTGGCGTCATGGTGGCTGCTCGGAATGGTGAGGGCGGTGTCGGGGTGGCCTACGACGCAACGCTCGGAGGACATTGGCTCGACAAGGATGACTTCACCAGCCTGGGTCACATGCGCGATTACGACGTAGTGAACCATAGTTGGGGAAGTAGCTCCCGGTTCGACCTGCGCTTTACGCCTGCCGAGCTGGGCAATATGCCAGATGCTTACCGTCGTGCTCTGCGCGAGGGGCGGGATGGCTTGGGAACGGTGATTGTCACGGCGGCGGGTAACGACCGGGCGGCAGGGGGCAACGCCAATTATTCGAACGTGACGAATACTCGCAGCAGCATAGTAGTCGGCGCGATCAATGCGTCTACCGACCTGGGCGCCTTGCAACTGGGAGGCAAACCGTTTTCCAGTCCAGGGGCCAGTATCCTGGTCAGCGCGCCAGGATCCAACGTGACGTCTACTTCACGCTTGGTACAGAACGACAACGGTTCTACGTTCGGTGCCGATGCTTCGGTTTCGCAAGGGACCAGCTTTGCTACTCCCATTGTCTCCGGCATCGTGGCATTGATGCTGGAAGCCAATCCTGCTTTGGGGTACCGGGATGTGCAGCAGATACTGGCACTTTCCGCAAAAAAGGTTATCGATCCGGCGACCGTTTGGAAGGACAACGGCAGTAAGAATTGGAACGGTGGCGGCATGCATGTGAGCCATGACTATGGCTACGGCGAAGTCGATGCTCGCGCTGCCGTGCGTTTGGCGGAAACATGGAATACCCAGCAGACCTATGACAATGAATATCGCTTGGTTGCCCCTCTGCGATCCGGTCCCCTCGATAGTGCTATCCCTGATGGAGTGACGTCCGGCCTCAGTCATACCCTGGCGATAGAGGGTGTCGATTTGCTGGTGGAGCATGCCGAGGTTCGGGTGAGCCTGACTCACGCCCGACCCGGCGATCTGATCATCAAGCTGATTTCGCCTTCGGGAACCGAGTCAATTCTGATGGACCGTCCGGGTAGAGCGTTGCCTGGTTCGGCTGCCGAGCGCGGAGATGAGAGCTTTGCCGGGGGACATACGCTGGATTATGTTTTCGACACCGCGTTGTTGAGGGGGGAGCAAGCTACGGGCAAGTGGATACTGCAAGTCATCGATACCGTAACAGGCGATACCGGCACGCTTAACAATTGGAGCCTGAATATCTATGGCCAGGGAGAGACCCTGGACGACCAGTATGTGTATACAAATGAATACGCCCTGTTGGCCGCGACGGGAAAGCGCAACGTTCTGAACGACACGGATGGCGGAGTCGATACCCTGAACGTTGCGGCAATAAGCGGTGCCAGCCGAATCGACCTTTCGACCGGCGTGGCAACTCTGGCCGGGACTCGGTTGACCATACAGAACCCTGCTCAGATAGAAAATGCGATTGGCGGCGAGTTTGGGGATGTCCTGATTGGTAATGGAGCGGCTAACACTTTGATGGGAGGGCGCGGTAACGACGTTCTCTCGGGCGGTGCGGGAAATGATCTGCTGATCGGTGGCCAGGGCAACGATACGCTGACGGGCGGAGCGGGGACGGACTATTTCGTCGTCGATAGGAATCCTGGCGAAACTGACGTGATCAATGATTTTCAGATCGGTACCGATCGGTTGGTGCTGTCTGGCTTCAGTTCACTTGTACATCCGGCCTTGAAGGTGACGAAGCAGGGCCTGGATACGCGTATCGACCTGCCTGGCGGACAGTCCGTACGGTTGCTCAAGGTCGATGCGGCCAAGTTCTCTCTCGATAGCCTCGTCTATGTGGAAGATGGAGTGAAGGTGAGCCAATTGGCCCGGCATTCTGGGCACGGCTTCGGCAATGGGGGCTCCGGTGAGCGGGTTCTTCCGGATGCTGTGAAAGGCATTGCCTATTGGGCTGGTTCTGTTGGTGAGCGGGTATTTGGCGGAACGGGGGATGACGCCGTTTATGGTGGGCGCGGGAATGACGTGCTGGTCGGCGAGAACTCAACGAGCGGCGCGATCGGTGGTAACGATACGCTGAAAGGTGGCGCGGGCAGCGATGTGGTTCGAGGCGGTGCCGGGAATGATGTGCTGTATGGCGGCGATGGATTGGATTACCTGGGCGGTGATGCGGGAGATGACACCCTTTATCTGGAAGGAGATCAGGGGGCTTCTGATTACGCATCCACCACGCTGCTGGCACCGCGTATCACCATCGATGGCGTTACTTTGACTGGAGCAGCTGTATCCGGTGGTACGGGGAGTGATCGTTTCATTGTGGTCCTGGATAACCGGGAAACCGCCTCTCAGGGCTTGATGGCGAATCTGATCGAAGACTTCGAAGTCGGTAACCTGGACGAGAAAATCGATCTTTCCCAATTCCATAAGGTCCGGGCTTTCTCGGATCTGGCGTTTTCGGACTTGAGCATCAATGGACTGCATTATTTGCGCGTATGGCTGGGGCCCCAGGCGAGCGGCACGCACTATCTCACTTTGAAAGGAGTGAAGGCCGAACAACTGTCTGCTGCCAATTTCATCTTCTCCGACGTGGCAGAAACTCCAAAGGCGTTTATCGCTGGCTCTTTCGTCGACGATCTCCTTGTCGGCGATGCGGGAGGTAATGTCCTCGATGGCGGCAAGGGCGCCGACACGATGGAAGGACGTAGCGGGGATGACACCTATGTCATCGATGACGCCGGCGATCTGGTCAAGGAAACGGCCGGCGGGGGCCATGATGTCGTCAAATCCAGCGTCAGCTATGTGTTGCCGGATGAGGTGGAGGTGCTGGAACTGACGGGTATGGCAGCGATCGACGGAGCCGGCAATGGCTTGGCGAATCGCTTGGTCGGTAACTCTGCCGACAATGTCCTGGATGGTAAAGGTGGCTCCGATGTGCTGGTCGGAGGGAAGGGTAACGATATCTACATCATCGATGATGGTGCGGATCGCGTAGTAGAGATGGCGGGAGAAGGGATCGATACGGTCAAGTCGTCCGTTTCCTTTACGTTAGCGAATAATTTGGAGAACCTGATCCTTACAGGAGTCGCACAGATCAATGCAACGGGTAACAGCGAGAACAATTCGCTGATCGGCAACGCCGCGGATAACCGCATCGATGGCGCACAGGGTGCAGACTCGATGGCAGGCGGTACGGGTAACGACACCTATTTCGTCGACAATATTGCCGATGTGGTGAAAGAGGCCGTTGACGAGGGATTCGACCGGGTCGTTTCCACTGTTAATTTCACTCTGGCTGAGCACGTCGAGAGGCTTGTATTGTCGGGGCCGGCTTTGAATGGCACAGGTAACGGTCAGGACAACGAGCTGATAGGCAACGACTTGGGAAATCGACTGAGCGGAGGTTCGGGAAATGATTTCCTTGATGGTGGTGCTGGCAATGATGTTTTGATCGGCGGCTTTGGTAATGATCACATGAGGGGAGGTACGGGCAATGATCGGTATCTCTTTGCCCCGGGCGAGGGGCAAGACCGGATTGTCGAGGACCTGTCCAAGGCATCGGGCGGCATAGACTCGATTGTGCTGGGCGCCGGCATCGGTGAGAAAGATGTTGCCGTCGATCATGGAGAACAGGGCATGATTCTCCGTTTGCGCGACGGACAGCAGATCATCTCACCATGGTCGGCCGCTGGTGGCCATGCCATTGAGCGAATCGAGTTTGCCAACGGTAAGGTTTGGGATACCGCAAAGCTCAGCACTGTGCCGAACCGGCAGCCCATAGTAAAAACACCCATCGCCGATCAGGCGGCGTTGGAAGATCGACGCTTCGTTTATGCACTTCCCGCAACTGCTTTCTACGATCCTGATGCTGGAGATGCCCTGACGTTTACGGCTACCCTTTCGGATGGTAAGCCTCTTCCCTCATGGCTGGAATTCAATGCGGCCAGCCGTACGTTCAGCGGAACACCGAGCAATGGAGACGTCGGCAACTTTTCCGTACGGGTCACCGTTGTGGATAAAGCGGGACTGATGGCGTCGGACATCTTCGATATCAAGGTGACGAACGTCAATGATGCGCCAGTGGTCTCTCGACCAATTCCCGATCAGAAGGTGGTGCAAGGCCGAGGGTTCAACCTCCAGGTTCCAGCAGGATCTTTCTCGGATGTCGATGCAAATGACCAGCTTACGTATCGCGCTACTCTGGCTAGCGGGGCGGCGCTTCCTGGTTGGCTGACGTTCGATGGAGCGACGCGAACCTTCAGCGGCTTGCCTTCCAGCTCCGGAACCTCGGTAGTCAAAGTCAGTGCGACGGATAAGTCAGGAGCGTCTACAAGCGATCTGTTCAATATCGTCGTGGAGCCACCGCGTGACGTGGTAGGTACTGCTGGCTCGGATACGCTTGCCGTCGCTGCTCTGGGCGGAACGGTCGATGCTCTTGGTGGCGATGACACGTTGTTGGGCGGTGCTGGTGCCGACAGTTTGTTCGGTGGCTCAGGTTCCGACTGGCTCGAGGGCCAAGCTGGCAACGACTACCTGAATGGGGACTACGGTGGCGATACCTACGTTTTCAAACGAGGTGATGGGCAGGACACTGTCCATGACTTCGACCCTGATTCAAGTCACATTGATACGCTGTCGTTCGGTTCCGATATCAATGCCGAGCAACTGTGGTTCCGCCGAAGTGGTCACGATCTGGAAATCGAGGTAGTTGGCACTTCAGACAAGGTGACCATAGAGAAGTGGGATTTCTGGGGTGGCGGTAGTTGGGAAAAAGCTCAGCACATCGAGCAGTTCCGCACCGCCGATGGCCGGGTCTTGCTGGATAGCCAGGTAGACCAGCTCGTTGAGGCGATGGCTGCCTTCGCTCCGCCTTCGGCTGGCCAGACGTCCTTGCCGCCGAGCTATAAGGAGGCCTTGAATGCGGTTATTGCGGCTAACTGGCAATAGCTGAGCTGTATGGCCTCGCTTCGGCGAGGCCATACAAACCCAAGTCATATCTCCCTGCCTCACAAAAAAGGGCCTTCGTTCGAAGGCCCTTTTTCTATCTGACGAAGCGGTCGCTTGAGCGATCCTCAACTGCCGCGTTGCCATAGCGCGTAATACACCTGGCCGGCCTTCTTCTCCCGGTGCAGGCGCCAGTTGGCTGGCAGGCCGAGAGAGGAGGGCTGGGTTTCGCTCTCGGTGTAGATCCAGGCGTCCTTGGCCAGCCAGCCGCGTTCTTCGAGCAGGGTGCAGGTGGGGGCGAGGAGGTTCTGGTTGAACGGCGGGTCGAGGAATACCAGATCGAACGGGGTCGGGGTCTGGCTGTCCAGGTAGCGCAGGGCGTCGCTTTGCAGGAGCTGTCCGGCGCTGCAGTTCAGGGTGTCCAGATGCCTGCGCAGGCTGGCGATGGCTTCGGCATTGAGGTCCAGTGCCAGTGCCAAGCTGGCGCCGCGCGACAGGGCTTCCAGGTAGAGCGCACCGCTACCGGCGAAGGGGTCCAGCACACGGGCGCCCTGGATATAGGGCGCAAGCCAGTTGAACAGGGTTTCCCGCACGCGGTCCGGCGTCGGCCGCAGGCCGGGGGCATCGGGGAAGGCGAAGCGCCGGCTGCGCCATTCACCGCCGATGATGCGGAGCTGGCCCTGGCCGCCGTGCCGTTTCGCTGCTGGCTGTCGCATCAGTGCTCCGGAACCCCGATGGGCTCTTGTACGGGTTTGTCGGTGGGCGGCGGCAGTTCCTTCTGTGCCACGGTCGGCCCGGCGGTGACGATGACGAAGGCGTCCGGGGCCAGGTGACGGGCCATGGCCGCCTTCACCTGTTCGACATCCATCGTCTGGGCCTTCTCCATGAAATCTTCCAGGTGGGTCAGCGGCAGGTCATAGAAACCGATCGCACCGAGCTGGCCGACGATGTCGGCGTTGCTCGCGGTGGATAGCGGGTAGCTGCCGGCCAGTTCGCGCTTGGCGTCGTCCAGTTCCTTCTGCGTCGGGCCTTCGGCGAGGTAGCGGCGGACGATGTCCTGTACCAGCTTCAGGGTGCCTTCGCTCAATTCGGCACGGGTTTGCAGGTTGATCATGAATGGACCGGGTGCCTGCATGGGGCTGAAACCGGAATAGACGCCGTAGGTCAGCCCGCGCTTCTCCCGCACCTCCTCCATCAGGCGGGTGCCGAAACCGCCGCCGCCGAGGATCTGGTTGCCCAGGTAGAGCGCGACGTAGTCCGGGTCGCGCCGGTCGATGCCGAGCTGGGCCAGCATCAGGTGGGTCTGGTTGGAGGGAAAGTCGATGTGACTGAGCCCGGCCTTGGGCGCCTGCGGTTCCACCACCTTCGGCAGCGCGGGACCGGCCGGCAGCGCCTTGGAGACCTGGGCGGCGATGGCCTCGGCCTCGCTGTGCGAAAGGTCGCCGACCAGGGCGATCACCACGTTGCCGGCGGCATAGGCCTTGGCATGGAAGACGCGCAACTGATCGATGCCGATGGCGGGGATCGACTGTTCGGTGCCTTCGCTGGGATGGGCGTAGGGATGCTGGCCGTAGAGACGTTCGAACAGCGCCAGGCTGGCCAGCTTGCCGGGGTTCTGCTTCTGGTATTCGAAGCCGGCCAGCAATTGGTTCTTGATGCGTGCCAGCGAGTCTTCCGGGAAGGTCGGCTTGCCCACCACCTGGGCGAACAGTGCCAGGGCCGGCTCGCGTTTGTCTTTCGCGCTCAGGCTGCGCAGCGAGGCCACCGCCATGTCGCGGTAGGCGCCGTTGCCGAACTCGGCACCGAGGTTTTCGAAGCCTTCGGCGATGGCGGTGACATCCTTGCCCGTCACGCCCTCGTTGAGCATGGCGTTGGTCAGGGTGGCCAGGCCGGGGGTGTCGCCGTCCTGGCTGCTGCCGGCGGCGAAGGTCAGGCGCAGGTCGAACATCGGCAGCTCGCGGGCCTCGACGAACAGTACCTTGGCGCCTTCGGCGGTACGCCAGCTCTGGATATCCAGGCTGCGGTAGCCCGGAGCTTCCTTGGAAAGGCTGGCGAGGGATTCGATACGGGGGGCGGCGGTGTCCGCGACGGCCGGGATGGCGGGCATCGCCAGGGCCGCGATCAGCTGGGGCAGGACGGGGCCGAACAGGCCGTGACGCTGGCCGGTACGCTCAGTCATGGCGGGCTTCCTCGGGCAGGATGTGGGCGACGCTCAGGCGCGAGCGGGTGAAATAGGTGCGGGCGGCGGCCTGGATATCGGCCGGGGTGACGGCCTTGAGGGCGTCCAGCTCTTCATCGATCAGCCGCCACGACAAGCCGACGCTTTCCAGTTCGCCGATGGCGGTGGCCTGGCTGGTGATGGAGTCGCGTTCGTAGACCAGGCCGGCGATGACCTGAGCGCGCACGCGCTCCAGCTCGGCGGCGGAAGGCGGACTCTTCTTGAGGTCTTCGAGTTCGCGCCAGAGGCCGGCTTCCACGTCCGCCAGGGTCTTGCCCTTCTGCACGTTGGGGGTGGCGGACAGCACGAACAGGCTGTCGCCCCGGGCCGAGGCGTCGTACCAGGCGGAGGTGCCGCTCACCAGCTCTTCGCTGCGCTCCAGGCGCGACGGCAGGCGGGCGCTGTAGCCGCCATCGAGGAGGGACGCGATCAGGCGCAGGGCATGGGCCTCCCGCGGGTTCCCGGCGGTGGTGAGGCTGGGCACATTGAAACCGAACAGCAGGTTGGGCAACTGAGTCTTGAGGTGCAGGGTGATGAGGCGTTCGCCGGGCTCGCTCAGCTCGCGCGGGATTTTCGCCGGCGGTACCTGGCGGCGCGGGATATCGCCGAAATAGCGCTGGGCAAGGGCTTTGACTTCCTTCTCGGTGACATCGCCGACCACCACCAGGGTGGCGTTGTTCGGCGCGTACCAGCTTTCGTACCAGGCGCGCAGTTCCTCGACCGTCATGCGCTCGAGGTCGGCCATCCAGCCGATGGTGGGTGTGTGGTAGCCGCTGGCGGGAAAGGCCATGGCCTTGAAGCGCTCGTAGGCCAGCGAGTTGGGCTTGTCGTCGGTGCGCAGGCGGCGTTCTTCCTTGATGACCTCGATCTCACGGGCGAACTCGTCGGCCGGCAGGCGCAGGCTGGCGAGGCGGTCGGCTTCCAGTTCGAAGGCCACGGGCAGGCGGTCGCGGGCCAGGACCTGGTAATAGGCGGTGTAGTCGTCGCTGGTGAAAGCGTTCTCCTCGGCGCCGAGTTCGCGCAGGATGCGCGAGGCCTCGCCGGGGCCGAGCTTGCGGCTGCCCTTGAACATCATGTGTTCGAGGGCGTGGGACAGGCCGGTCTGGCCGGGTGTCTCGTAGCTGGAGCCGACCTTGTACCAGAGCTGAGACACCACCACCGGCGCGCGGTGGTCCTCGCGGACGATGATCTTGAGGCCGTTGTCCAGGGTGAATTCGTGGGTGGGTTGGGGATCGGCGGCCACTGCCAGCATCGGCAGTGAGAGAGCGCCGAACAGCAGGCCGGCGGCGTGGCGGGCAATCGCATTCATGGATAAAGCTCTTTTCGGCGGCCCGGTGGACTTAGCGTCGGCGGGCGGGGAGGTGCTAGGATACTTGTCCGATTTCCTGGCGGCCACGTCTCGGGCCTGCTAAAGCTGCTGTGCTTGGCCATGCAGCGTTGAAAACCAGCACAAAACTGCGTTTTCACCCTGCCTCTGACCCCGGCGCCGGCTGTTCAGGCAGGCTGCGCGTGGCGCTCCCTTGAGAAACCCGTCTCCATGTTTGGTTCCAACGACGACAAGAAGACCCCGGCCGAGGCCGGTGAAAAGAAAAGCCTGTTTGGCTGGCTGCGCAAGAAGCCCCAGGAGCAGACCGGCGAGCCGGCCCACCCCGAGCCGACGCCCGATGCCTCGGCGCAGGGCGGTGGCGACCCCGCCGCCCCGCTGACGCCGAGCGCACCCCAGGCGGCGCAGACCCCGGCACCGGCCGAAACCACTTCCGCCGCCCCGATGCCTCCGCCAGTCGCGCCCGTGTCGCAGGAGCAGCCGCCGACCGCTCCCTCCGAAGCGAATGGCGACACCCCCCGGCCGGCCACCTCGCGTTTTCGTATCAACGCCGGCAGCGAGTTGCTGCATGAGCACATCGAGCCGCCAGTCGCGCCGGCCGAACCTCTCCCGGTGGCGCCTCCGGCCGTCGAACCGCCCAAGGCGGAGGATAAGGTCGGTTTCTTCGCCCGTCTCAAGCAGGGCCTGTCGAAGACCAGCGCCAGCCTCGGCGAAGGCATGGCCAGTCTGTTCCTCGGCAAGAAGGCCATCGACGACGATTTGCTCGACGAGATCGAAACCCGGCTGCTGACCGCCGACGTCGGCGTCGAGGCCACCACCGCCATCGTGCAGAGCCTGACCAGGCGCGTGGCGCGCAAGGAGCTGGCCGACAGCGGCGCGCTGTACAAGGCGCTCCAGGAAGAGCTGACCGCGCTGCTGCGCCCGGTGGAGCAGCCGCTGAAGATCGACACGGCCAAGGCGCCCTACGTGATCCTGGTGGTGGGCGTGAATGGCGTCGGCAAGACCACCACCATCGGCAAGCTGGCCAAGAAGCTGCAGCTGGAAGGCAAGAAGGTCATGCTGGCGGCCGGCGACACCTTCCGTGCTGCGGCGGTGGAGCAACTGCAGGTCTGGGGCGAGCGCAACAACATCGCGGTGATCGCCCAGCACACCGGCGCCGATTCGGCCTCGGTGATCTTCGATGCGGTGCAGGCCGCCAAGGCACGCGGGATTGACGTGCTGATCGCGGATACCGCCGGACGCCTGCACACCAAGGACAACCTCATGGAGGAGCTGAAGAAGGTTCGCCGGGTAATCGGCAAGCTCGACGAGACGGCGCCCCATGAGGTGCTGCTGGTGCTCGACGCCGGCACCGGACAGAACGCTATCAACCAGGCCAAGCAGTTCCACCAGGCCGTGACGCTCAGTGGCCTGGCCCTGACCAAGCTGGACGGCACCGCCAAGGGTGGAGTGATCTTCGCCCTGGCCAAGCAATTCGGCCTGCCGATCCGCTACATCGGTGTCGGCGAAGGTATCGACGATCTGCGTACCTTCGAGGCGGACGCCTTCGTTCAGGCCCTGTTCGCGGAAAGAGAGCACGCATGATCCGTTTCGAACAGGTCGGCAAGCGCTACCCCAACGGCCACGTCGGGCTGCACGAGCTGTCCTTCCGGGTGCGCCGGGGCGAGTTCCTCTTCGTCACCGGTCACTCGGGCGCGGGCAAGAGCACGCTGCTGCGCCTGATCCTGGCGATGGAACGGCCGACCACCGGCAAGCTGCTGCTCGCCGGGCAGGACCTGGCGCAGATTACCAACGCACAGATTCCCTTCCTGCGTCGGCAGATCGGCGTGGTGTTCCAGAACCACCAGTTGCTGTTCGATCGCACGGTGTTCGACAACATCGCCCTGCCATTGCAGATTCTCGGTCTGCCCAAGGCAGAGATCGCCCAGCGGGTTGGCGCGGCGCTGGAGCGGGTCGCCCTGCACGAGAAGGCCGAGCTGTATCCGGCCGACCTGTCCACCGGTCAGCAGCAGCGCGTGGGCATCGCCCGGGCAGTGGTGCATCGCCCGGCCCTGCTGCTGGCCGACGAACCCACCGGTAACCTCGACCCGCGTCTGGCGGCGGAAATCATGGGCGTATTCGAAGACATCAACCGGCTGGGCACCACAGTGCTGATTGCCAGCCACGACCTGGCGCTGATTGCGCGCATGCGTCACCGCATGCTCACCCTGCAGCGCGGCCGCCTGATCGGCGACGGGGAGGCTGGCTGATGAGCGCGACCCGCGTACCGCCAACGAAGCCGGCCGAGCGCGTCGGCGCGACGCCGAAGCCCAAGGCGGAGAAGCCGGCGAAGAAGGACGACGACGGCCCGGATTTCCAGGCCCTGCTGCACGCCTGGCTGGAAAGCCATCGCGCCAGTCTGGTCGATAGCCTGCGGCGTCTGGCGCGGCAGCCGGTCGGCAGCTTCTTCACCTGCCTGGTCATGGCCATCGCCCTGAGCCTGCCGATGGGGCTGGCGTTGCTGCTCGACAACGTCGAGCGGCTGGGCGGTTCCTGGCAGCGTGCCGCACAGATATCCCTGTTCATGCAGCTCGACACCAGCGACAGCGAAGGCGAGCGGCTCAGCGCTGAAATCGCCGACATGCCGGACGTGGCGGAGGCCGAGTGGGTCAGTCGCGAACAGGCACTGACCGAGCTGCAGCAGCACTCCGGTATCGGCGAAGCGCTCAAGGAGCTGCCGGAAAACCCATTGCCCGGCGTGATCGTGGTGACTCCCGAGGAAATCGACAAGACCGGCCTGGAGGCCCTGCGCCAGCGCTTGTCCGAGCTGCCGCAGGTGCAGCAGGCGCAGCTCGACATGCAGTGGGTCGAGCGGCTGACGGCGATCCTCAAGCTCGGCGAGCGCTTCGTCTTCGGCCTGACGTTGATCCTGGTCATGGCACTGCTGCTGGTGATCGGCAATACCATTCGCCTGCACATCGAGAACCGCCGCACCGAAATCGAGGTGATCAAGCTGGTGGGTGGAACCGATGGCTACGTGCGGCGTCCTTTCCTGTACATGGGTGCACTTTACGGGCTGGGCGCCGGCCTGCTGGCCTGGGCGATTCTGGCCTTCGGCCTGGATTGGCTGAACGAAGCGGTGGTGCGCCTGGCCGGCCTCTACGGTAGCGACTTCGCCTTGGCCGGCGTTCCTCTCGGAGATGCGGTCTCCCTGGTGCTGGGCGCGGTGCTGCTGGGTTACATCGGTGCCTGGCTGGCCGTGGCGCGGCATCTGAGCGAGCTGGCGCCTCGTTGAGGCGGACCTGAATGCCCGAAGGGCCCGTATTCAGGGCCTTTCAGGCAATATTTGGAAATGGGTGTAACGAAACTTTTACGCCCCCTTGCAGTCGGATAGCTCAGTGCTACACTGCGCCAGCTTTAGTGAATCGGAGGATTCGCATGACCACGTCCTTGCAACCTGTCTATGCCCTGGCTCCCGGTGCGAACCTGGAGGCCTACGTGCATGCGGTGAACGGCATCCCGTTGCTCACCCAGGAACAGGAGCGCGAACTGGCCGAGCGCCTCTACTACCATCAGGACCTCGAGGCGGCACGGCAGATGGTGCTCGCGCACCTGCGCTTCGTCGTACACATCGCCCGCAGCTATTCGGGTTACGGCCTGTCCCAGGCCGACCTGATCCAGGAAGGCAACGTTGGCCTGATGAAGGCCGTCAAGCGTTTCAACCCCGAGATGGGGGTACGGCTGGTGTCCTTCGCCGTGCACTGGATCAAGGCGGAGATCCATGAGTTCATCCTGCGCAACTGGCGTATCGTCAAGGTCGCGACCACCAAGGCGCAGCGCAAGCTGTTCTTCAACCTGCGCGGGCAGAAGAAGCGCCTGGCTTGGCTGAACAACGACGAAGTGCACGCGGTGGCCGAGAGCCTCGGTGTCGAGCCGCATGAAGTGCGCGAGATGGAAAGCCGGCTGACCGGCCAGGACATGGCGTTCGACCCGGCGGCCGATGCCGACGACGACAGCGCCCACCAGTCCCCGGCCTACTACCTGGAAGACCATCGCTACGACCCGGCGCGCCAACTGGAAGACGCCGACTGGAGCGACAGCTCCACCAGCAACCTGCACGAAGCGCTGGAAGGTCTGGACGAGCGCAGCCGGGATATTCTCTACCAGCGCTGGCTGGCCGAGGAGAAGGCGACCCTGCACGACTTGGCCGCCAAGTACAACGTCTCCGCCGAGCGCATCCGCCAGTTGGAGAAAAACGCCATGAACAAGCTCAAGGGCTCGATCCAGGCGTAATCCACAGCCACATGAAAAGCCGCACCCAGCCTGCTGAGTGCGGCTTTTTTCTGCCCGGAGGTTTTTCCATGCTCATGCCGCCGCTACGCCCCCAGCACTGGCTGGTCTTCGCCCTGGTGGCGATGCTGTTCTTCGGCTGGGGTGTCTGGCTGATGCAGGCCCGCCAGGGCGAGCCGCTGCCCTGGATGGCGGAATGGCGGGAGCGCCTGCTGGCGCCGCTGGCGGACGATCGCTTGACGCTTGCCGTCTTGAGCGGAGAGGTGGAGGGAGAACTCTGGTTGCAGCCACGCCTGGACGAGCCGCGCCTGCTCTACCGGGCCCAGGTCGGCGATGCGGACGAACTCTGGCAGCTCGAAGCCGAGCTGGCGCTGAGCGATAGCGAGCGCGCCAGCCTGACGAAAGCCACCGGGTTGCGGCCCACCGATGCTGAGCAGCCACTCAGTCGCCAGGTCAGCGATGAGCTCGGCAGCCACGCCATCGCTATCCTGCATCTGAAGCCCGAAACCCCCATGGCGGCCGAACGGATCAGCGCCAGCCTTGGCCAGCCGCGTCTGCGCTTGCAATTGGCCGAAGGCGAGGCCTGGGTCTACCCGGACCTCGGCCTGACCGCGCACCTGCGGGACGATGAAGTGGTGTTGCTGCATGGCGTCCCGCGGCGGGCCTTGCAGCAACGTTGAAGTTGCTTCACAGCCAGCGCGGCCACCAGTGAGGGTACTCCGGCCGCAACTGATCGATGTAATGATTGCCGCCGAGCTGGCGCATCTGCTGGCGAATCCAGCGGGCCCGGCGTTGCACGTAGGCGCCGGGACGCCCGGCGCTCCACTCGCGGGGATTGGGCAGTACCGCGGCGAGCTGGGCCGACTGCTGGGCAGACAAATAAGCCGCGCCCACACCGAAATGGCGGCGTGCCGCGGCTTCGGCGCCGAAGATGCCGTCGCCCCATTCCACGCTGTTCAGATAGACCTCGAGAATCCGCTCTTTCGTCCAGAGCAGTTCGATCAGCGCGGTGAACCAGGCCTCCAGCGCCTTGCGCGGCCAACTGCGGCCAGACCAGAGGAACAGGTTCTTGGCCACCTGCTGGCTGATGGTGCTGGCGCCGCGCAGGCTGCCGCCGTCGGCATTGTGTGCCAGCGCCTGCTGGATAGCACTGAAGTCGAAGCCCCAGTGGTTGGCGAATTTCTGGTCTTCGGCGGCGATCACCGCGATCTTCAGATCGTCCGGCAGGGTATTCCAGCCGCGCCAGGTGCGCTGGAGATCAAGCGAGTGCCCGTCGCCCCAGGCCTCCAGCTTGCGTTCGACCATCAGCGCGGTGCCGGGTGGCGGTACCCAGCGCAGCACCAGCACCAGCAGCGCCGAACCGACGGCGAACCAGAGCACTAGTTTGATCAGGCGGCGGAGTAGGTTTCTAAGCATGCGTGGCTTGGCCGGAACGGGAGAGCGGGCCATTATAGCGGCCGCATCCGCTCTGTCCGGGAGTTATCCATGTTTCGAGCCTGTCTCCTGCTGGCCGCGTTCTTCGGTTTCACCGGTGTCGCCCTTGGCGCCTTCGCCGCGCATGGCCTGAAGGCCAGGCTCTCGGTGGAGTACCTGGCGGTTTTTCAGACTGGCGTCCACTACCAGTTGATTCATGCCCTGGCGCTGTTCGGTGTCGCGCTGGTATCGCTGCATGCGCCGAGCCGCGTGCTGGGCGCCGCCGGCATCCTGTTCGCCCTGGGCATCCTGCTGTTCTCCGGCAGCCTCTACGTGCTGACCCTGACCGGCCTCGGTAAGCTCGGCATCATCACGCCCCTGGGCGGCACCGCGTTTCTCGCCGGGTGGGTCTGCCTGGGGCTGGCGGCCTGGCGCGCGCAAGGAATCTGACCCGCGCGTCAAAAAATGAAGACGAATGGCAGCGGGATACCTTGGTCCGCTGCCGGGATCGGGCTAGAATGCCGACCCCTCAAAATGTTGTGACCGCTTTGTCATGCGCATTCAGTTGAACGGCGAACCTTTCGAGCTGCCCGAAGGCCAGACGGTCGCGGAGCTGCTCGACCGTCTGGAACTGGCCGGGCGTCGCGTCGCGGTCGAACTCAACCTGGATATCGTGCCGCGCAGCCAGCATGCCGCCACCGCGCTTCGCGAGGGCGATCGGGTGGAAGTGGTGCACGCCATTGGCGGCGGCTAGCCGCCCAAGAGGATTTCCGATGAGCCAAGTTCGCAGCGACAAGCCCTTCACCCTGGCCGGCCGTACCTATCAGTCGCGCCTGCTGGTCGGTACCGGCAAATACAAGGATCTCGAAGAAACCCGCCTCGCCATCGAAGCGAGCGGCGCCGAGATCGTCACCGTTGCCGTGCGCCGCACCAACATCGGCCAGAACCCGGGCGAGCCGAACCTGCTCGACGTGATTCCGCCGGACCGCTACACCATCCTGCCTAACACCGCCGGCTGCTATGACGCCGCGGAAGCGGTGCGCACCTGCCGCCTGGCGCGCGAGCTGCTGGACGGCCACAAGCTGGTCAAGCTGGAAGTGCTGGCCGACCAGAAGACCCTGTTCCCGAACGTAATCGAGACCCTCAAGGCCGCCGACGTGCTGGTCAAGGACGGTTTCGACGTCATGGTGTACACCAGCGACGACCCCATCATCGCGCGCCAGCTCGCCGAGCTGGGCTGCATCGCGGTGATGCCGCTGGCTGGCCTGATTGGCACCGGACTGGGCATCTGCAACCCGTACAACCTGCAGATCATTCTCGAAGAGGCCACCGTGCCGGTGCTGGTGGATGCCGGCGTGGGCACCGCCTCCGATGCCACCATCGCCATGGAGCTGGGCTGTGAGGCGGTGCTGATGAACAGCGCCATCGCCCATGCGCAGAATCCAGTGCTGATGGCCGAGGCGATGAAGCATGCGATCGTCGCCGGGCGCATGGCCTACCTCGCCGGGCGTATGCCAAAGAAACTCTACGCCAGCGCCTCTTCGCCGCTGGAAGGCATGATCCGCTAATGTCTCTCGTCCGGAGCGGTCCTCGCTCCGGGCGCCATTCCAAGGTTTTCCAATGAGCGATACCCAAGAGCACCAGGCTGGGCAGGACGCAGCGCGCCCGCAACGCACCATCAAGAGCTTCGTGATGCGCGCCGGACGCATGACCGAAGGGCAGCAGCGCGGCCTCGAACAGGGCTGGCCGAAGTATGGCCTGGAGCTGGAAGAAGGCCTGCGCGATTTCGACCAGGTGTTTGGCCGCCAAGCGCCGAGGACCTTCGAGATTGGCTTCGGCATGGGCCACTCGACCCTGGAGATGGCTGCCGCCGCACCGGAGCAGGACTTCATCGGCGTCGAGGTGCACAAACCCGGTGTCGGTGCGCTGCTCAGCGGCATGCAGGCCCAGGGGCTGAGCAATATCCGCGTCTATAGCTGCGATGCGCTGGAGGTGCTGCGGCACTGTGTCGCCGATGCCAGCCTGGATCGGGTCTTGCTGTTCTTCCCCGATCCCTGGCACAAGAAGCGTCATCACAAGCGGCGTATCGTGCAACCGGCATTCGCTGAGTTGGTGCGGCAGAAACTGAAGATCGGCGGCGTGCTGCATATGGCCACCGACTGGGAGCCTTATGCCGAGCACATGCTGGAAGTGATGCAGGCAGCGCCGGGTTATCGCAACCTGGCGCAGGACGGGCGCTTCGTGCCGCGTCCGGACGATCGACCGATGACCAAGTTCGAGCGGCGCGGCGAGCGCCTCGGGCATGGGGTGTGGGACCTGCTGTTCCAGCGCATCGACTGACGTCGGCGCGGGACGGCAACAAGCAAGACAAAAGAGACCGGGATCACCCGGCGCAACTCCTCACCGTTTTTAAACAATAAACGCCCGCCCCACTCGGGGCAGGGCGCGGTGCAGGCTACGGGGAACAATCATGCTGAAAAAACTGAGCATTCTGCTGTTGGCGGCAAGTGCCTGGCAGGCACAGGCCAAAGTCGATTCCGTCCAGGCGTCCCGCCTCGGGCAGGACCTGACGCCGCTGGGCGGCGAGCGGGCGGGCAACGCCTCGGGGAGCATTCCGGCCTGGGACGGCGGGCTCGCCACCCCTCCGGCGAATTACCAGCCCGGCATGCACCATCCCGATCCCTATGCGGCGGACCCGGTCCGTTATGTGATCAATGCCGGCAATCTCGAGCAGTACCAGGATGTGCTGCCCGAAGGCATCAAGACCCTGCTGCGCACCTATCCGGATTACCGGCTCCGCGTGTTTCCCAGCCACCGCAGTGCCGCGGCGCCGCAGCGCATCTACGACGCCACCCGCTTCAATGCGCTGAACGCCGAGCTGATCGCCAACGGCAACGGCGTGAGCGGCGTCGCCGCGGGCGTTCCGTTCCCGCTGCCGCAGAACGGCCAGGAAGCGATCTGGAACCACATCATGCGCTACCGGGGCGATCAGATTCACATGGTCACCAACCAGGCCGCGGTACTGGCCAACGGCAGCTACACCCTGCTGAAGCAGGAACGTGACGTCTACTTCGTCTACGGCCGTGAAGGCGTAGGTCCGCAGGACCTGGACAACACCCTGTTCCACTACAAATACCGGGTGGTCGCGCCGTCCAAGCTGGCGGGTACCGCGCTGCTGGTGCAGGAAACCCTCGACCAGGTGCTGGCGATCCGCAAGGCATGGCGCTTCAACCGCGGCGAGCGCCGCGTACGGCGCATGCCGCTGCTGGCCTACGATGCGTTGCAGCCTGACACCAATGGCATGGCCACCGCCGACATGGTGGACTCCTACAACGGCGCGCCCGACCGCTACGAGTGGAACCTGGTCGGCAAGCGGGAAATGCTGGTGCCGTACAACAGCTATGCCGTGCACCAGAAGGGCATTCCCTACGACCAGATTCTCCGCGCGAAGACGGTCAACCCCGACCTGCTGCGCTACGAGCCGCACCGTGTCTGGGTGGTGGAAGCGACCCTGCGCAAGGGCTTCAGCCATCCCTATGCCAAGCGCCGCTTCTACCTGGACGAGGACAGCTGGCAGATTCTGGTGGTGGATCTCTACGACAAGAAGGGCGATCTGATCGGCCTGCAGGAAAGCCATCCGATCAGCTACTACGACGCGCCTATGTTCAACAGCACCCTGGAAGCGCTCTACGACTTCAAGGGCGGGCGCTACATGGCCGACGGCCTGGACAACAACGAGCCGATGTACGACTTCAACGCCAACCTCGGCCCGCGCGACTTCACCCCCCAGGCGTTGCGCCGCGAGGGGAACTGAGCCGTTCCATGCAGGGGCGAGCCCATTCGCCCCATGCTGTCGGGCGGTCGAATGAATTCGACCCTACGTCCTTCAAGTCGATGGCCGGTGTGGGAACCCCGCACCGGCATGTCGTAAGGGCGCATTTATGCGCCCACTGGGCTTTTACCAGACGACCTAGTTCTTCAACCGATACCCGGTGCGGAAGATCCACCACACCGCGATCAGGCACAGCAGCAGGAAGCCCAGGGTCATGCCCAGGCTGACGGTCACGTTCACGTCCGATACCCCGTAGAAGCTCCAGCGGAAACCGCTGACCAGGTACACCACCGGGTTGAACAGGGTAAGGGTCTGCCACAGCGGCGGCAGCATGCTGATCGAATAAAAGCTGCCGCCGAGGAAGGTCAGCGGCGTGACGATCAGCGCCGGGACGATCTGCAGCTTCTCCCAGCCGTCCGCCCAGATGCCGATGATGAAGCCGAACAGGCTGAAGGTGATCGCCGTCAGCAAAAGGAAGGCCACCATCCAGAATGGGTGGACGATTTCGAAGTCAACGAACAGACGGGCGGTGATCAGGATGATCAGGCCGAGGATCACCGACTTGGTCGCCGCCGCCCCCACGTAGCCGATGACGATCTCCAGGTACGACACTGGCGCCGACAGCACCTCGTAGATGGTCCCCGAATACTTGGGCATGTAAATGCCGAAGGACGCATTGGAAATGCTCTCGGTGAGCAGCGCCAGCATGATCAGCCCCGGCACGATGAAGGCGCCGTAGCTCACCCCCTGCACCTGGCTCATGTTGGCGCCGATCGCCGAGCCGAACACCACGAAGTACAGCGAGGTGGTGATCACCGGCGTGGCGATACTCTGCAACAGCGTGCGCCAGGTGCGCGCCAGTTCGAACAGATAGATCGCGCGGATCGCATAGAAATTCATGAGCGCCCCCTCACCAGGCTGACGAAGATTTCTTCCAGCGAACTCTGGCTCGATTGCAGGTCCTTGAAGCCGATGCCGTGCTGGTCCAGCGTGCGCAGCAGCTCGGCAATGCCGGTATGCTCGCGTTGCGCGTCGAAGCTGTAGACCAGCTCGTGGCCGCCGGCACGCAGTTGCAGATCGCCGTTGGCCAGCGCCTCGGGCAGGTGCTCCAGCGGCTGCTGCAGTTGCAGCACCAGCTCCTTCTTGCCGAGCTTGCGCATCAGTACATCCTTGTCTTCCACCAGGATGATCTCGCCCTTGCTGATCACCCCGATGCGGTCGGCCATTTCTTCGGCCTCCTCGATGTAGTGGGTGGTGAGGATGATGGTCACGCCGCGCTCGCGCAGGCCCCGGACCATTTCCCACATGTCGCGGCGCAACTCCACGTCCACCCCGGCGGTGGGTTCATCGAGAAAGAGGATTTCCGGTTCGTGGGATAGCGCCTTGGCAATCATCACCCGGCGCTTCATGCCACCGGAAAGCTGATAGATGCGCGCATCGCGCTTCTCCCACAGCGACAGATCGCGCAACACCTGCTCCAGATAGGCCGGGTTCGCCGGCTTGCCGAACAGGCCGCGGCTGAACTTCACCGTCGACCAGACACTCTCGAAGGCATCGTTGGTCAGCTCCTGCGGCACCAGACCGATGCGGGCACGGGCGGCGCGGTAGTCGCTGATGATGTCGTGACCGTCCACCAGCACCCGTCCGCCGCTCGGGTTGACGATGCCGCAGACGATGCTGATCAGGGTAGTCTTGCCCGCCCCGTTGGGGCCGAGCAGGGCGAAGATTTCGCCCTTGCGGATATCCAGGTCGACGGTCTTGAGGGCCTGGTGCCCCGAGGCGTAGACCTTGGCTACCTGTTGAATCGAGATGGCCGGTGACACGGCGCCTCCTTGTCTGTCCGGGTGCGGTCGTTTCGCGAAACGCACAGCCTAGCCGACCCGGAGGGGTATGGCACGCGGTGGGTGAGGGGGCGTGAGGGACGCGTATCCGCCGTCTCGGTTTCCACGTGGGCCCGCCTCCGAGGCTTATAGGGAAATCGGCGGGCGTTCGTGCCAACCGTTCTAAGCGACCCTTCGCTGCGGGGGAACTTGTCGCCTTGACTGTTAATCGGGATCAAAGAGAGCGCGAAAAAACTGGCGCAGCATCTTTCAATCACCTGCCCAGCGAGGTCGGAGAGATGGCTCAGGAAAGCCTCGAAATACCCATCCGCGACCGGGTCGCCGCCGGCCAGGCCCTGGCGCGGTTGCTCGACGATTACCGGCGCAACCCGAACGCCATCGTCCTGGCCCTGCCGCGCGGCGGGGTGCCGGTGGCCTATGAGATCGCCACCGCTCTGGAATTGCCGTTGGACCTGATGCTGGTGCGCAAGCTCGGCGTGCCGGGGCACGAGGAGCTGGCCATGGGTGCCATCGCCAGCGGCGATGTGCGGGTGCTGAACCGGGACGTGGTGGATTACTTGCACATCGGCGATGCGACCATCGACGCGGTGGCCGAGGCGGAAGGAGAGGAGTTGCGCCGTCGCGATCGTGTCTACCGGGGTGAGCGGCCGTTTCCGGCGCTCGGCGGCAACCAGGTGATCATCGTGGATGACGGTCTTGCCACCGGTTCCACCATGCAGGCCGCGGTGGAGGCGGTACGGCGGCAATCGCCGGCGCGCATCGTGGTGGCGGTGCCGGTGGGCGCGCCGGAAACCGTCCTGCGTCTGCAAACCCTCGCCGACGAGGTGGTCTGTCCGTTCCAGCCGGAGTACCTGAGCGCCATCGGCCGCTGGTACGTGGATTTCTCCCAGACCACGGACGAGGAGGTGCTGGACCTGCTGCATCGTGCCTGGCAGCGGGAAACGGAGCGGTCGTCCTGACCGGGGAGGCATGCCATGCGAACCCTATCCTCACCGCTGACCTTGCCGCTGCGAGACGCGCAACTGGCGGCGGACCTGCTGTTTCCCGAAGAGGCCACTGGGCTGGTGGTGTTCGTCCACGGCAGCGGTAGCAGCCGGTCGAGCCCGCGCAACCGGCAAGTGGCGCGTTATTTCAGCGACCGTGGGCTGGCGACCTTGCTGTTCGATCTGCTGACCGAAGACGAATACGAGGTCGACCGGATCACCCGCGAGCTGCGTTTCGACATTCCCTTGCTGACCCGTCGGCTGCTCGGCGTGATCGACTGGCTTGGCACCCGGGCCGAGTTGCAGCGGCTGCGCCTCGGTCTGTTCGGTGCCAGCACCGGTGCGGCGGCGGCCCTGCTGGCGGCGGCGGAGCGGCCGGAGCGGGTGAGCGTGGTGGTATCACGCGGCGGGCGCACCGACTTGGCCGGCCCGGCCCTGGAGCAGGTGAAGGCACCGACCCTGCAGATCGTCGGCGGCGACGATCCGGTGGTGCTGGACCTGAACCGCGAGGTCGGCCGCCAGCTACGCTGCGAGCATCGGCTGGCGGTGGTGCCGGGCGCCACCCACCTGTTCGAGGAGCCCGGCACGCTGGAAGAGGTCTGCCGCCTGGCTGGGGGCTGGTTCCTGCGCCACCTTGGCGCCGGGGAAGATCGCCCCTCGGTTTGATGCAAATCAACGCCTGATCGAGCAACTGGTCGCAACCTGTTGCCATGCCGGTGCGCTCGTCCGGTCATGGCTCCCTGCGGATGGCTTGCGGTGGCGCCTGAACCTTTTCCAGGAGGTGCCCCATGAGTCAGTACCAACGCCTGCTCCTCATCGCCGACCCGGGCATGCGCCATTCCGCCGCGTTGCAACGGGCCGCCGCCCTGGCCGAAACCAGCGGTGCCGCGCTGCACATCACCTCGTTCGCCGGGCCGCTCATGCCCCTGCCACTGCTGGATAAGGCCATTCAGGAACGGACCCGAGACAGCTACCTGGACGCACAGCGCGCCTGGCTGAAGGACGAGGCCGGGCTGCTGCGCAGCCGGGGTATCGACGTCACCACCGAGGCCTGCTGGACCCACGAGCCGTTGCGGGAAATCCTTCGCCATGTGGCGGAAATGCAGCCGGACCTGGTGATCAAGGACGTACAGCACGAACCGGCGCTCAAGCGCGCCTTCATCACCCCGCTGGACTGGCACCTGCTGCGCGAATGTCCCGTGCCGCTGCATCTGCTGAGCGGGGCGGGCCATCCGCTGCCGCGCAAGGTGGTGGCAGCGGTCGATCCGTCCCGTCCGGAAAACCAGATCGAGGGACTCAACGACCGCATCATCCAGGCGGCCAACGGGCTGGCGCTGCAATGCAATGCCGAGCTGCATCTGCTGCATGCCTACGACTTGTCGCCCGCCTATCTCTCGGATGCGTCCGCCGGCACGGTCGCCTGGGCGGCGGATTTCGCCGAAGAGCTGCGCCAGTCATTGAGGGAGTCCTTCACTCGTCTGGCGGACCGCTACGGCGTGCCGCTGGACCGGCAGCATTTCGTCATGGGCCCGCCGATCCAGGCCCTGCCCGAGTTCGCCAGCGAGAACCAGACCGATGTGCTGGTGATGGGCTGCGTGCACCGCAAGGGGCTGGAGAAACTGGTTGGCAGCACCACTGAACATGTCCTGTACCGGGTGCCGTGCAGCATCCTGGCGGTCAAGACGTAACCGGGCATCCGCTCGACTTCACTCGAACCAGCCGCATGGACCGGGGCACCACGCCGGCCCATGGCCGTAGGCGAGGTTTCAGAATGCGTGCACTTTCAGAGGAGGGGCGTTGCCGTGGTGGCATCCCGTCGCCGCGGAGCCTGCCGTCATGAGCGACCCGAGCCCACGCAAGCTCTATCTGCTGGATAGCTATGCGGATGGCGACGGCGCCCGGCATTTCACCTTTCGTATCGACCAGCCGTTGGCCCGCGACTTGGCGGCGGTTCCCGGCCAGTTTTTCATGCTGTCCTTGCCCGAAGGCGGCGAGGCGCCGTTCAGCTACGTCAGCCTGCCGGACCGGAACGGCCACTTCGATGCGTTGATCCGCCGGGTCGGCCACCTGACCGGCGCGCTGTTCGAGCTGCCGACCGGCACTGTGCTGGGTTACCGTGGCCCTTTCGGCAAGGGCTGGCCGTTGTTCTTCAGCAGCCAGCGGATACTGGCGGTCGCCGGCGGCTGCGGGCTGGCCTCTCTGGCCGCGTTGATCGAGGCTGCCGCCAGCCAGCACATGCCGTTCCAGCTGAGCGTCGTCTACGGCGCGCGCCGTGCCGACGCCCAGGTACTGGGGCGGCAGCGGCGCCGCTGGAAACTGATCATGCCCTTCATCGAGACACTGGAAGAGACGACGAACCGGGGGCGCCGGGGCATTCCCCTGGATTACCTCGACGAGCTGTGTGCCGGCGAAATGCCCGACGCGGTGCTCTGCAGCGGGCCAGAGCCGATGCTGCTGGCAACGGCGGAGGAGTGGTTGCAGCGCGGCGTGCCGGCCAACCGGATTTGGATCGCGGCGGGCTGTTGCCTGCCCTGCCGGAGTGGTGTCTGCGACGACTGCACTCAGGGGGCGGACGGGCCGATCTACCGCTATGACCGTTACCGCCTGCTCCAGGCTGCCAGCGACGTTCCGCCGTTCGGGCGGGAGGGCTGGTTCGGCTGAGGCGGCGCGCCAGCGTTGGAAGTCGTGACGGAAATTGGCCGCTATGCTGTCGCTGAACTACTCGACGATCAGGTAGATCGGCAGATCGGTCTGGGTGGGCAGGTGGCGGTGCCTTGCCGTAGCGGACTTCATCGAGCAGGCGCTGGTAGCTGGTGTTCATCCGTTGCAGGTGAGACGGCGCAGGGGACGGGCGCTGCGGTGCCACTGGCTGTCCTCCGCGCCAGGCTGCCCTTGAGCGTGCCCGTGGCCGCTTCGCTATTCAGCTTCGCTTCAGCCTGGATGTGCTATTTCTAGCGCCCCGATACTCGAGTTCACCCGGATGCGCCGATTCCTCACACTCAAGACCCTGCTCGCCATGCTGCTGCTGGGGCTGCTGTTTGGCCTGGCACTGGTCGCCCAGGAGTTCCGCCTGTTCGAGCGGGGCTGGTTCATCGTGCAGGAATGGCGCCACGCCGAGGAGTGGCGGGAGCGGTCGATCTGGCTGCCGGATTACGAGGTGGCCATCGAGGCGCAGACCATCGAGGGTCTGGCCGACGACGTTTCCGCCCTGACTTTCGATCCCGACCGGCGCAGCCTGCTGACCGTCACCAACCAGAAGTCGGAGATCATCGAGCTGTCGCTGGACGGCCGCATCCTGCGGCGCATTCCGCTGGTGGGGTTCGGCGATCCCGAGGCCATCGAGTACATCAGTCCGGGCATCTACGTGATCACCGACGAGCGCGCCCAGCGCCTGATCAAGGTGCGCCTGGACGACGCTACCCGTTTCGTCGACGCCGCCGAGGCGCAGCAGCTCTCCCTCGGCATCGGCCGGTCCGGCAACAAGGGCTTCGAGGGACTGGCCTACGACCTGGACGGGAAGCGCCTGTTCGTTGCCAAGGAGCGCGATCCGGTAACGATCTACGAGGTTCACGGCTTTCCGCACACCGATCCGGAAAAACCGTTCGCTGTCCACGTGGTGGACGACCCGCGACGGGACGAGGGGCTGTTCGTGCGCGACCTGTCCAGCCTGGACTTCGACCAGCGCAGCGGCCACCTGCTGGCGCTGTCCGACGAGTCGCGGCTGGTACTGGAGTTGAACAGCGACGGCCGGCCGATCAGCAGCCTGTCGCTGTTGCGTGGAATGCACGGCCTGCAACGCTCGGTGCCGCAGGCCGAAGGCGTGGCGATGGACGACGCCGGCAACCTCTACCTGGTGTCCGAGCCGAACCTCTTCTATCTATTCCGCAAGGTGCCGCGCTGAGGCGCCACCGTTTCAGCGACGCAGGGTCTTCACGCCTTCGCCGGTGCCGAGCAGCAGCAGGTCGGCGGGGCGCGCGGCGAACAGACCGTTGGTGACCACGCCGACGATGGCGTTGATCTGTGCTTCCAGGCCCACCGGGTCGACGATCTGCAGGTTATGCACGTCGAGAATGATGTTGCCGTTGTCGGTGAGCACGCCCTCGCGGTACACCGGATCGCCGCCCAGCTTCACCAGTTGGCGGGCGACATGGCTGCGGGCCATGGGGATGACCTCCACCGGCAGCGGGAAGGCGCCGAGCACCGGTACCAGCTTGCTGCCGTCGGCGATGCAGATGAAGGTCTTGGCCACCGCGGCGACGATCTTCTCGCGGGTCAGCGCGGCGCCGCCGCCCTTGATCAGTTGCAGGTGCTCGTTGGTTTCGTCGGCACCGTCCACATAGAACTCCAGCTCGCTCACCGTGTTCAGGTCATAGACCGGAATACCGTGTTGCTTGAGGCGCTGGGCAGTGGCTTCGGAACTGGCCACGGCACCGTCGAAGTCGGCCTTGTGCCGGGCCAGGGCGTCAATGAAGAAATTCGCGGTGGAGCCGGTGCCGACGCCGACGATGCTCTTGCTGTCGAGGTGAGGGAGGATGTGGTCGACAGCGGCCTGGGCCACCGCCTGCTTGAGCTGATCCTGGGTCATGACGTTCTGCCGGGCTGGAAAAAACCGCAATTATAGCCATCCGGCCCGGCTGGCCGCAGTGCTTCTCATCCGCCGCTATGACCCAGAGCGGCGCCAACGCTGAACAGCACGCTCAATAGGCCATCGGTCGCCGGCTCTGGCATCTCGCCGGCCCAGTGAGGAAGGGGTGTGCTCAGCGTTGCCTGTGGCGGCGTGGGCGCCGGCAGGCCCACACGCTGACGGATGGCGGCCTCGTCCAGCACGGAGCCGTCATCGAAGCGGATCTTCTCGATCACGAACGCCTTGTCGAGGAAGTAGTTGGTGATGACGATGCGCTGCTCGCTGTCCAGCTCGATGTACAGCGAACCGCCTTCGCTGCCCCGGAAGCGCGCGTACTGCGGCTCCAGGGGGCCGCGAATGTGCAGGGTGTCGACGTTGCCCGGCGTCGTGTCGTAGTCATAAATCGTGTGGTCGCTGAACTCCCAGGAATAGTCGACCTGGTAATAGTCGTCGCCCGGCCCGCCGTAGAGCAGGTTCCAGTGGTTGTCGCCGAAGTACATCGGCTTGACCGTGCCGCCGTTGAGTACGTCGCTGTAGCGGCTGCCGATCAGCAGATCGTTGCCGCCGCGGCCGAGCAGGTAGGTCGCCTGGTCGCCGGCCACCAGCCGGTCGGCCCACTCCTTGCCGGTCAGGCGGATGCGCTCGCCGGTATAGCTGGGCGGGTCGTCGGCGGTGCGGCCGGTCGGGACGTCCGGGTCCAAGTGGAAGTGGCGCAGGATGTCCTTGTCGGTTACGTGGGTGGCGCCGAAGCGGAAGCGCTCGATGCGAAAGGCGGCGTCGAGAAAAAAGTCACGTACGGTGATGACGCCGGCTTCGCCGTGCAGGCCGATCAGCAGATCGTCCTGATAGCGCTCGAACGGGCCGAACTCTTCCAGGCTTTCGCCGACGGTCAGCGTGTCGATATTGCCGGGTGTGGGGTCGAAGTCGAAGATGACGTCGCGGCTGCCCGAGTAGACATCGTAGGTGTAGTAGTCATCGCCGAGCCCGCCGAACAGGCGGTTATTGCCAGCGCCGCCGAGCAGCGAGTCGCTGCCGGGGCCATCGATCAGCACATCGTTGCCTTCGCCGCCGACCAGACGGCTGGGCTCGGGATGGGCAACCAGCAGGTCGTCGTTCGAACTGCCTTGGACGAGCAGGCGGGAGATGCCGGTAGGCATGATGAATCCTCATACGGTTGGGGGAGGCGGCGCACTGCTCGGGAGCCTGAATTGCTGACTGGCGAAGCGGCAAAAGATTCCGTTCCGCTGGTCGGCTGGAGCGGGTGGCCGCATGCGGCCTCGGCGGAGTAGACTCGCCTATTCCTATTTCCCCGCCGTGAAGCCCGAGATGCTCGAACAGTACGTCAAGAAGATCCTCACCTCGCGCGTCTACGACGTCGCCGTGGAAACGCCACTGCAACCGGCCCGCCAGCTCTCCGAGCGGCTGGGCAACCAGGTTCTGCTCAAGCGCGAAGACCTGCAGCCGGTGTTCTCCTTCAAGATTCGCGGCGCCTACAACAAGGTGGCGCAGCTCTCGCCCGAGGAGCAGGCGCGCGGCGTGGTCACCGCGTCGGCCGGCAACCATGCCCAGGGCCTGGCGCTGGCAGCGAAGGAGCTGGGGATCAAGGCGACCATCGTGATGCCGCGCACCACCCCCGAGCTGAAGGTCCAGGGCGTGCGCGCCCGCGGTGGCAAGGTGGTGCTGCATGGCGACGCCTTCCCCGAGGCGCTGGCGCATTCGCTGAAGCTGGTGGAGGAAAAGGGTCTCGTCTATATCCACCCCTACGACGACCCGGACGTGATCGCCGGCCAGGGGACCGTGGCCATGGAAATTCTCCGCCAGCATCCCGGCCAGTTGGACGCCATCTTCGTACCCGTGGGCGGCGGCGGCCTGATCGCCGGCATCGCGGCCTACGTGAAGTACCTGCGCCCGGACGTGAAGGTGATCGGCGTCGAGCCGGACGACTCCAACTGCCTGCAACAGGCCATGGCTGCCGGCGAGCGGGTGGTGCTGCCACAGGTCGGGCTGTTCGCCGACGGCGTGGCGGTGGCGCAGATCGGCCAGCATACCTTCGACATCTGCAAGCATTACGTGGACGAGGTGATTACCGTCAGCACCGACGAAATCTGTGCGGCGATCAAGGATATCTACGACGACACCCGTTCGATCACCGAGCCGGCCGGCGCCCTGGCGGTGGCGGGTATCAAGAAATACGTGGAATGCACCGGCGTGGCGGGCCAGGTGCTGGTGGGCATCGACTCCGGCGCCAACGTCAACTTCGACCGCCTGCGCCACGTGGCCGAGCGTGCCGAGCTGGGCGAAAAGCGCGAGGCGATCATCGCCGTGACCATCCCGGAGCAGCCGGGCAGCTTCAAGGCGTTCTGCGAGGCCATCGGCAAGCGGCAGATCACCGAATTCAACTACCGCTACCACACCGACCGCGAAGCGCACATCTTCGTCGGCGTGCAGACTCACCCGGAGAGCGATCCGCGGGCGGCACTGGTCGCCAGCCTGCGCGAGCAGGGCTTCCCGGTGCTTGACCTGACCGACAACGAGCTGGCCAAGCTGCACATCCGCCATATGGTCGGCGGACATGCGGCGGGCGTTAGTGACGAGCTGGTATTCCGCTTCGAATTCCCCGAGCGGCCCGGTGCGCTGTTCAACTTCCTCAACAAGCTCGGCGGGCGCTGGAACATCTCCATGTTCCACTACCGCAACCACGGTGCCGCCGACGGTCGCGTGGTGGCCGGTTTGCAAGTGCCGACGGAGGAGCGCCACCTGATCCCCGCTGCGCTGGAGGAGATCGGCTACCCCTTCTGGGACGAGAGCGACAACCCGGCCTACCGGCTGTTCCTTGGCTGAGGCTGGAACCGCACGGATGCGCATCCTGCTGGTCGGGGCCAGTGGCTTCATCGGCAGGCGGCTGCTGGAGGCGCTGCGTAGCGCAGGGCACCAGGTGGTGGCCACGGCACGCCGGCCACGGGCCGACGCTTTTCCCGACGTCGAATGGCGAGCGCTCGACCTGGCCCGCCTGTCCGAAGATTCGACGCATTTTCCCTGGCCGGCAGGCGTCGAGCTGGTGATCAACGCGGCGGGCATCCTCGGCAGCGACGCCGCCGAGTTGGCCCGGGTGCAGGACAGCGGCGCGCGGTGCCTGTTCGATCTGGCCGCCGCCCACTGCGCGCGGGTGTTGCAGTTCTCTGCCCTCGGCGCGGGCGAGCAGCCCGACATTCCCTTCCTGGCCAGCAAGGCGGCCGCCGATGCCTATCTTCTCGGCCTCGGCATTCCCGCCGTGGTGCTGCGCCCATCGCTGGTGCTGGGCGAGGGCGGCGCCAGCAGCGGCTGGTTTTCCCGTTTGTCGCCCTGGCCACTGATTCCGCTGCTGGACACCCGTGCCCGAGTCCAGCCGCTGCACGTGGATGACTTGGTGGGTGCGGTCCTGGCGTTGCTGCGTTGCTGGCCGGAACAACCCATGGTGTTGCCGCTGGTGGGCCCGGAACCCATGACCCAACCGCAACTGATCGACCGTCTGCGCGCCGCTCAGGGCTGGGGGCCGGCGCGCTACCTGCGCGTTCCGGCAGCCCTGGCAGCCATCGGTGCGCGAGTGGGCGCGCTGCTTGGCTGGCGCGCGCTGAACCCGCAGACCGTCCGGCTGGCCCGGCGCGACAACCTGGCGTCGGCGGAGTCCCTTGAACAAGCCTGCGGTTTCCGTGCCGCATCGCTGACGGACCGCCTGCACGGCTGGCCGAACCCGCTCGTCAGTGTCACTGCGGCGCTGCGACCGTTGTTGCTGGCGAGTCTGGTGCTGGTCTGGCTGGGCACGGCGCTGGTCTGCCTCGGGCCCGGTTATGGCTGGGGGCTGCGGCTGATGGGCGAGGCCGGGGTCAGTGGCTGGCTGGCGAGCCTGGCGGTGATCGGCGGAGCCCTGCTGGATGGCCTGTTGGGTGTCGGCCTGTTGCTGCCGCGTTGGCGTCGTTGGGCCCTGCGCGGACAATTGGCGCTGATGCTTGGTTACATGCTGCTGATCAGCCTGCTGCTGCCGCACTACTGGTTCGACCCCTACGGGGCGGTACTGAAGAACCTCGTGCTCATGGTGGCCACGCTTTGGCTGCTTTGGACCGAGTCTGCTGGCGAGAAGATAAGGCGATGAGTGCCTACCTGATTCTGAAGACGTTGCACATCCTGTCCTCCACCCTGCTGTTCGGCACCGGGCTTGGTTCGGCCTACTACGCGCTGCGCGCCTGGCTGAGCGGGCGCGTCGAGGTGATCGCGGTGACCTTCCGCCATCTGGTCACCGCCGACTGGCTGTTCATCGCCACCACCGCGGTGTTCCAGCCCCTCAGCGGCCTCGGCCTGGTGCATTTGGCCGGCTGGCCGCTGACCCAGCCTTGGCTGCTGTGGAGCCTGGGGTTCTACGTACTGGCTGGGCTCTGCTGGCTGCCGGTGGTCTGGCTGCAGATCCGCGTGCGCGACATGGCCTGCGAAGCCCTGGAGAACGGCACACCGCTGCCACCGCTGGCGCACCGCTATATGCGCCTCTGGTTCATCCTCGGCTGGCCGGCGTTCATCGCCTTCGTCATGATCTTCTTCCTGATGGTAGGGAAGGGCATGTAGGGGCATGAGACTCCCAGGGCAAAAAAGCCGATGGTTCCCACGCTCCCGCGTGGGAACCCCTGCCAGGGTGCTCCGCGTCCCGCTCGCTGCAAACGGACGCGGAGCGTCCGAGGCTGCATTCCCTCGCGGAGCGTGGGAACGATCTCAAACCCCTGACATAGCCGCGCCCGGTCGGTGCGTGCCGTCATCGGTTCGCTGTCCTGTTCGAAGGGCAGAGTCGGTGTACATCGCGGTCCAGGCGCTCGACGCGGAAGTAGTAGCGCCTGGGTGTGCCAGCGCTCCGCCCGTTTCCCCGGCGCCCGCTGGCGGACCGGCAGGCTCATGGCCGCGTTCCTATCAGCGCAGGGAAATTACCGGCCAGCCGCGTTTTTCCGCCTCGGCGCGCAGGATCGGGTCCGGATCGACCGCCACCGGATGGCTGACCCGCTCCAGCAACGGCAGGTCGTTGCGCGAGTCGCTGTAGAAGTAACTGCCCTCCAGGCTCAGGCCAGTTTCGCCGAGCCAGCGCTCCAGACGGGTGACCTTGCCTTCCTGGTAGCAGGGCACGTCGGTGGTGCGACCGGTGTAGCGGCCATCCTGCATCTCGCATTCGGTGGCGAGCAGGGTCTCGACGCCCAGGCGCGCGGCGATCGGCCCGGTGACGAAGCGGTTGGTGGCGGTGATGATCACCAGCCTGTCGCCGGCGGCGCGGTGTTTTTCCAGCAGCGCTTCGCCCTTGGCGAGGATGATCGGTTCGATGCAGTCACGCATGAACTCTCGGTGCCACTGCTCGAGCTGGGCCATCTCGGTGCGGCCGAGAATTTCCAGGCAGAAATTCAGGTAGTCGCGGATGTTCAGGTGGCCGGCGAGGTAGTCCTGATAGAAGGCATCGTTGCGCGCTTTGTAGGCCACGCCGTCGAGAATGCCGCGCTCGCACAGGTAGTCGCCCCAGGCATGGTCGCTGTCGCCGGCCAGCAGGGTATTGTCGAGATCGAACAGAGCCAAACGCACGGGTGATATCTCTTGCTGGGTATAAAAGGAGGGCGGCTAGAGTAGCCCCTTTTCGCCGGCATGCCCATTGCGCCAGCCCTTGCGTTGCTGCTCTTACAGGCTTTGTGGAACAATGCCGAAACATGCGTTTACGAGGTTGACAGCCGTGATCGATCCTGATGGTTTTCGCCCGAATGTCGGCATCATCCTGACCAATGATGTGGGGCAGGTGCTCTGGGCGCGGCGCATCAATCAGGATGCCTGGCAATTTCCGCAGGGAGGCATCAATGCTGCCGAGACACCTGAAGAAGCGCTGTATCGCGAATTGAACGAAGAAATCGGTCTCGAGCAGCAAGATGTGCAAATTCTTGCCTGCACCCGGGGCTGGTTGCGTTATCGTCTGCCTCAGCGCCTGGTGCGCACCCACAGCCAGCCGCTGTGCATCGGTCAGAAGCAGAAGTGGTTCCTGTTGCGTCTGTTGTCCGACGAACAGCGGGTGCGGATGGACGTGACCGGCAAACCGGAATTCGACGGTTGGCGCTGGGTCAGTTACTGGTACCCGCTGGGCCAGGTGGTGACCTTCAAGCGCGAAGTCTACCGAAGAGCCCTGAAAGAACTTGCCCCGCGCCTGCCGGCGCGCGATTGACGGACCCCGAGCATGCTCAACACGCTGCGTAAGATCGTCCAGGAAGTAAACGCCGCCAAGGATCTCAAGACGGCGCTGGCGATCATCGTGCAGCGGGTCAAGGAGGCCATGGGCAGCCAGGTGTGCTCGGTCTACCTGCTCGATCCCGAATCCAACCGTTTCGTACTGATGGCCACCGAGGGCCTGAACAAGCGCTCCATCGGCCGCGTCAGCATGGCGCCCAACGAAGGCCTGGTGGGCCTGGTGGGTACCCGCGAGGAGCCGCTCAACCTCGAGAACGCCGCCGACCACCCCCGTTATCGCTACTTCGCCGAGACCGGCGAGGAGCGTTATGCCTCCTTTCTCGGCGCGCCGATCATCCACCATCGTCGGGTGATGGGCGTGCTGGTGGTGCAGCAGAAGGAGCGCCGCCAGTTCGACGAAGGCGAGGAAGCCTTCCTGGTCACCATGAGCGCCCAGCTCGCCGGGGTCATTGCCCATGCCGAGGCCACCGGCTCCATCCGTGGCCTGGGCCGGCAGGGCAAGGGCATCCAGGAGGCTCGCTTCGTCGGCGTGCCCGGTGCGCCCGGCGCCGCCGTCGGCACCGCGCTGGTGGTGCTGCCGCCGGCCGACCTGGAAGTGGTACCGGACAAGACCGTCGATGACATCGAGGCCGAGGTCGAGCGCTTCAAGCAGGCGCTGGAGGGGGTTCGCGAAGATATGCGGACGCTGTCCGCCAAGCTCGCCACCCAGTTACGCCCGGAAGAGCGGGCACTGTTCGACGTCTATCTGATGATGCTCGACGACGCCTCCATCGGCCTCGAGGTCAAGCGCATCATCCGCACCGGGCAGTGGGCCCAGGGTGCGTTGCGGCATGTGGTCATGGAGCACGTCAAGCGCTTCGAGCTGATGGACGACGCCTACCTGCGCGAGCGCGCGGCGGACGTCAAGGACCTCGGCCGCCGCCTGCTCGCCTACCTGCAGCAGGAGCGCAAACAGAATCTGGTCTACCCGGACAACACCATCCTGGTCAGCGAGGAACTGTCGCCGTCGATGCTCGGCGAGGTGCCGGAAGGCAAGTTGGTCGGTTTGGTCTCGGTGCTCGGCTCGGGTAACTCCCACGTCGCGATCCTCGCCCGTGCCATGGGCATTCCCACGGTCATGGGCGTGGTCGACCTGCCGTATTCCAAGCTAGACGGCATCGAGCTGATCGTCGACGGCTACCATGGCGAGGTCTATACCAACCCCAGCGAGCTGCTGCGCAAGCAATACGCCGAGGTGGTCGAGGAAGAACGCCAACTGGCCCAGGGCCTCGCCGCCCTGCGCGCGCTGCCGTGCGAGACGCTGGACGGCCACCGCATGCCGCTGTGGGTCAATACCGGCTTGCTCGCCGACGTGGCGCGTGCCCAGGAGCGCGGGGCCGAGGGCGTCGGCCTGTACCGTACCGAAGTGCCGTTCATGATCAACGAGCGCTTCCCCAGCGAAAAGGAGCAGTTGGCGATCTACCGCGAGCAGCTCGCCGCTTTCCACCCGCTGCCGGTGACCATGCGCACCCTGGACATCGGCGGCGACAAGGCCCTGTCCTATTTCCCGATCAAGGAAGAAAACCCCTTCCTCGGCTGGCGCGGTATCCGCGTGACCCTCGATCACCCGGAAATCTTCCTGGTCCAGGTGCGCGCCATGCTCAAGGCTAGCGAGGGCCTGGATAACCTGCGTATCCTGCTGCCGATGATTTCCGGCACCCAGGAGCTGGAGGAAGCGCTGCACCTGATCCACCGTGCCTGGGGCGAAGTGCGTGACGAGGGAGTGGACATCCCCATGCCGCCGGTGGGTGTGATGATCGAGATTCCCGCCGCCGTCTACCAGACCCGCGAACTGGCGCGCCAAGTGGACTTCCTGTCGGTCGGCTCCAACGACCTGACCCAATACCTGCTGGCGGTGGACCGCAACAACCCGCGGGTCGCCGATCTCTACGATTACCTGCACCCGGCGGTGCTGCAGGCGCTGAGGAAGGTGGTGGATGATTGCCACCTCGAAGGCAAGCCGGTGAGCATCTGCGGCGAGATGGCCGGTGACCCGTCGGCGGCGGTGCTGCTGATGGCCATGGGTTTCGACAGCCTGTCGATGAACGCCACCAACCTGCCCAAGGTGAAGTGGCTGCTGCGCCAGATCACCCTGGGCAAGGCGCGCGAGCTGCTCGCCCAGTTGATGAACATCGACAACCCGCAGGTGATCCACAGCTCCCTGCACCTGGCCCTGCGCAACCTGGGCCTCGGCCGGGTGATCAACCCCGCCGCCACTATTCAGGTTTGAGCGCTCCGTCGCGTCCGGCGACGGAGGTTCAGACGAGCGTCCTTCCCTGCGCATCCACCCGCAAACTCACTTCGCCCAAATGCCCGCCATGGGGCCCGTAGCTGCGCTCGACGATATGCCGCACGCCATCGGCCTGCATGATCAACGCCGTGCTGGCGCGGGTGCCGTAGTTGGCCGTGGCGATGAAGATGCTCGACAGCAGGCGCTCGGTGTTCAGGCCGATGCCGGTGTCGGGCAGGATGGCGTCGTCGGCCTGCTCGGCGTCGTGCAGCAGGTTGAGCAGCGCCTCCGGACGCGGTTCGCCCAGGCAGTGGTGCAACACCGCCTTGGCCTGCTGCACCTTGGGCCAGGGTGTGTCCAGATCGGCGTTGGACAACCCGTACAGGCCCGCTGGCAGGCAGCGGGCACTGCCGGTGCGGGAGTTGAAATGCCAGAGCTCGCGATCGTCGCCGAGAATCAGGTTGAACACCGAATAATCGTTGGCCCGTTCCGCCACGTCGGCGACGAAGGCCTCCGGGGACAAGTCGCCGCGCAGGTACTGTACCGGCAGTTCGCCGCGCGACCGACCGCGCGGCGGCTGGCGCGGATCGCGGATGTTGGTCAGCGCGGCGAAGCGGCCGCCGGGCGCGATACCCAGCCAGGTACCGCCGGCTTCCAGGTCGCGGCCCGCATAGAGCGAGGGGGACTCTTCCCAGGCCGCCAGCGGCAAGGCCGGGCGGGCGTAGAACTCGTCGCGGTTGGCGGCCAGCACCAGGGGTACGGCGTGACCGGGGCGCCAGGCGAAGGCGATCAGACACATAGCGACTCCTCCGTGAACAACGGCAATTCATGAGACCAGACGGGCTGCCGAGTGCCATGCCGATCCGAACTCGGCATGTGTGCCACAGCCTAGCCCGATTCGAGGGAAGCGCGCTGCCCCTTCGGTGTGTTCTTTGGGCTGGTTCTGGTGCGAATGGTGAAATCAGGCGATGAATGTCCGCATGGCAATACCCCGTCGAAAAAAGTCGGCGCGGGTGACGCGGCCGGCGGTGGAGGGGAAGGCGATGCTTCCGTTACCATGCCGCTTTGCTTTTTCGGGGGTAGCCATGGAATTCCTGCTCTACCTGGTGCTGGGGGCGGCGGCCGGCATACTGGCGGGCCTGTTCGGCGTCGGTGGCGGCATCATCATCGTGCCGGTGCTGGTATTCAGCTTCACCGCCCAGGGCTTCGATCCGTCGGTGCTGACCCACCTGGCGGTCGGCACTTCCCTGGCGACCATCGTCTTCACCTCGATCAACTCGGTACTGGAGCACCAGCGCAAGGGTGCGGTGCGCTGGCCGATCTTCGCCTGGATGACCCTCGGCATCCTGCTCGGCGCGGCGCTCGGCTCGCTGACCGCGGCGGCCATCCAGGGCCCGATGTTGCAGAAGATCATCGGCGTGTTCGCCATCGTCATCTCGATTCAGATGGGCCTTGACCTCAGACCCAAGGCCAGCCGCGACGTGCCCGGAAAGGTCGGCCTGACCGCCGCCGGCGGGGTGATCGGCTGGGCGTCGGCGATCTTCGGTATCGGCGGCGGCTCGCTGACCGTGCCGTTCCTGACCTGGCGCAGCGTGCCCATGCAGCAGGCGGTGGCCACCTCGTCGGCCACCGGATTGCCCATCGCCGTGGCCAGCGCGCTGAGCTTCATGGTGCTCGGCTGGCACGACGAGCACCTGCCGGAATGGAGCCTGGGTTTCGTCTACCTGCCAGCGATGGTCGGCATTGCCCTCACCAGCATGTTCTTCGCCCGTTTCGGCGCGCGCCTGGCACACAAGCTGTCGCCGCGCGTGCTCAAGCGCCTGTTCGCACTGTTGCTGCTGTGCGTGGGCGTGAGCTTTCTTGTTTAAGGAGTTCCGATGCTGCCCTATCCCCAGATTGATCCGGTGGCCATTGCCCTCGGACCGGTAAAAATCCACTGGTACGGCCTGATGTACCTGATCGGCATCGGCGGCGCCTGGTGGCTGGCCGCCCGGCGCCTGGAACGCTTCGACCCGGCCTGGAGCCGGGAGAAACTCTCCGATCTGGTTTTCTGGGTAGCGCTCGGGGTGATCCTCGGCGGACGCCTGGGCTATGTGTTGTTCTACGACCTGCCGGCCTATATCGCCCAGCCGAGCCTGATCTTGCAGGTGTGGAAGGGCGGCATGTCGTTCCACGGCGGCTTGATCGGCGTAATGCTGTCCACCTGGTGGTTCGGCCGGCGCAACGGCAAGAGCTTCTTCGAACTGATGGACTTCATCGCGCCGCTGGTGCCGATCGGCCTGGGCGCCGGGCGGATCGGCAACTTCATCAATGCCGAGCTGTGGGGCAAGGCCACCGACCTGCCTTGGGCGATGATCTTCCCCACCGACCCGCAGCAACTGCCGCGCCATCCTTCCCAGCTCTACCAATTCGCCCTGGAGGGGGTGGCGCTGTTCTGCATCCTCTGGTTCTACTCGCGCAAGCCCCGGCCGACCATGGCCGTTTCCGGCATGTTCGCCCTCTGCTACGGCATCTTCCGCTTCATCGTCGAGTTCGTCCGGGTCCCGGATGCGCAGCTCGGCTACCTCGCCTTCGGCTGGCTGACCATGGGGCAGGTGCTTTGCCTGCCTATGATCCTTGGCGGACTCGGCCTGATCGCCTGGGCCTACAAGCGCCAGGCACGCTGACCCGGTTCCGGCTGCCCTCACCTCGGGCGCAGCCGGGCAACATCCTCCGCTTTTACCTTCACCTGCGGATTGCCGAAGCGTTCGAACAGGTAATTGGCCAGCGAGGCGATCTGGGCGTCGTCCAGGCTGTCATGAAAGGCCGGCATGAAGGCGGCGTTGCGGCTGGTTTCGTCGCCACGGGATACGCCATTGAGGATCACCTGAAGCAGGTTGGTGGCGCTCTGCGCACCGAGCACGGTGTTGCCCATCAGCGCCGGGTAGAAACCGTCCGCAGCGCCTTCGCCGCTCCATTGGTGGCAACTGGCGCAGTTGCCGAGAAACAACCGGGCACCCTCGTGTTGCGGGTCGGGCCCTGCCTGGCCGGGTTGGCGCACGGGCGTGCCCCGCAGCTTCACCACGTCGTTCGCCGGTGCCCCATATTCGTAGCGGGCCTTGGGGCGGCCGTCGTCGACAGGCGGAACGCTGCGCAGGTAGTCGACGATGGCCCGCAGGTCTTCGTCTTTCAGGTAGCGGAAGCTGTGCTGCACCGCCTCGCCCATGGGCCCGGCGGCCTGGGCCTTGCCGGGCGTCGAGCCGGTCCTGAGGTAGCGGAGCAGTTCCTCGTCGCTCCAGCCGCCGATGCCGGCCTTCGGGTGCGAGGTGATGTTGTAGGCATCCCAGCCGCCCAGGCTGCCGCCGGCGAGGAAGCCCTCCTGGCGCTCGTCCAGGGCGACCTCCTGAAAGGCGAACCCGCGTGGCGTGTGACAGGTGCCGCAGTGGGCCAGGGCCTGGACCAGATAGGCACCGCGGTTCCAGCGCTCGCTCTTGTCCGTGCGCGGCTCGAAGCGCTTCTCGTCGAGGAACAGCCAGTTCCAGACCACCAGCGGCCAGCGCATGTCCAGCGGCCAGGGGATATCGCTTTCACGGCTTTCCCGGGCGATGGCATCCACGCCGCCCTGGAGGAAATAGGTGTAGAGCGCGCGCACGTCGTCTTCGCTCAGCTTCGCGTAGGACGGATAGGGCATTGCCGGATAAAGGCGCCGGCCGCCCTTGGCGATGCCCTGGCGCACGGCACGGTCGAAATCCTCGAAACTGTAGTTGCCGATGCCGGTCTTCGGGTCCGGAGTGATGTTGGTGGAATAGACCGCGCCCAGCGGCGTCGCCAGACCCACGCCACCGGCGAAGGGGGCGTTCGGGCTGGCCGTGTGGCAGGCGGCGCAGTCCGCGGCACGCGCCAGGTATTCGCCGCGGCTGAACAGCCGCGAATCGGCCTGGGACGCCAGCTCATCCTCGGCGGAGAGCCGTGGGGCGGCCCCGCCGGGAAAGGCCAATATCCACAACAGGAAGAAAAAAACGGGGCGGCACATCCTCAGACCTCCCCCTTGAGCGATTCCGCGAGGCGCAGGGAAAGGGCGGCAATGGTCAGGCTGATGTTGACGGTACCGACGGTGGGCATCACCGAGCCGCCGACGATGAACAGGTTGGGGTGGTCGTGGCTGCGGCAACCGGCGTCCACCACCGAGGTGGCCGGATCGTCGCCCATCAGCGTGGTGCCGGCGATGTGGTTGTTGTTCGCGTAGTCGTCGTGGAAACGCACCTCGCCGCCGCCGAGCGCCTGTGCGGCGGCGGCATAGACCTCCCGGGTATGGGCGGCGCTGCGGCGCACATAATCGTCCAGGGCGTAGGTGAACTCCGGCTTGGGAATGCCCAGGGCATCCTTCTCCGTGGCGCTGGGCACGATGCGGTTTTCCGGGCGCGGCAGGATTTCGTGGAAACTGTCCAGGCGCACGAAGCGCGCGGTGCGGTCGCGGATGCGATCCTCCAATGCCTTTCCGAAACGCAGCGGGCCGTTGCGCAGTTCGCCGAGGGTCACTTCGTCGAGGCGGCTGAGATTGGAGGGATGGATCTTCTTGGCGGCGAACTCGCTGCGGAAGGGACCGTCGCGGAAGTCCACCAGGGAGGTCATTTCCTGGGGGCCGCGTCCTGCCCAGAGCGGTTCGTCGGCGAAGAAACTGACGCCGGTGCCGGGGTGGTCCATCAGGTTGCGGCCGACCAGCCCCGAGCGGTTGCCGACCCCTGCCATCAGCATCAGCTTGGCGGTCTCCACGCCATTGGCCGCGAGCACGAAGACCTTGCCTTCGACCCGGTGCTCGGCGCCGGCAGGGTCCTTGTAGAGCGCGGCACGGATGCGCTGTTTGTCGTCGTGCTCCAGACCGTGGACGACGGCATTGGCGATCAGCCGGGCGCCGGCCTTTTCCGCCTTTTCCACATGCATGATGCCGTTGTACATGGCCCCAATCGGACACAGCGGCATGCAGTTGTTATTGCCGCAGCAGGTTGGACGCTCGTCGTAGGGTCGGCTGTTGCGCGCCACCGGCTCGGTGACGACGCGAAAACCATGGGCGTTGAGCACCTCCTTGATGCGCCGGTCGTTGTACGACAGCGGCAATGGCTCCATGGGGTAAGGGCCGGAGCGCGGCGAGCCGAGGTCCTCGTCGTTCGGCCCCCAGACGCCCATCTCTGCTTCGGCCTGGGCATACCAGGGCTCGAGGTCTTCGTAGCCGATCGGCCAGTCCAGCCCCACGCCATACAGGCTTTTCAGCTTGAAATCGCTGGGCAGGAAGCGCCAGGTCGCCGCCGCCCAGTGCCAGGTGGTACCGCCGACCAGGCGCAGGTACTGGACGTTGTACGGATGGTCTCCCTTCTGGATCAGGTAGCCGTTGTTCACGTGGGTCATGGGGTGCGGCGCATGTTCCGTGGACGGATAGGGCGCCTGGAAGTCGGTCTTGTCCGGCTGGTTGCGAAAGCGCTCGAGAATTTCCCAGCGGCTCAGTCGGGGGCCGGCTTCCAGCAACAACACATCCTTGCCGGACTCGGCCAGGCGATGGGCGATCATGCCGCCGGCCAGCCCGGCGCCGATCACCACATAGTCGGCGTAATCGCTGTCGGCCATGGCTCAGGTCTCCTGGCCGGGCAGCGTCGCCCAGTCGCCGGGACGGGTCGCGCAATAAGTACGGGGTTTCAGCACGTCGGCCACCAGCCCGTGCATCAGTGCCAGCTCATAGCTGACCAGCACCGTCTGGCCGGGGTCGCCGATATAGCCCAGGTACCAGCCGCTGAGCAGGTCGCGGGTCATCCGCTGCAGCGGATCGCTCCACTGCGACGGGTCCTGCTCCAGGCTGCCGGCCAATTGCCCCAGCAGGTCGGGGAACTCCGGATATCGTTGGGCGAGGATGTCGCGGATGCGTTTACCGATGACTTCTTCCAGCGCCTCGCGCCCGGTAAGCCGCCGCGACACCCGCATCAGCGTCTCCAGTGTCTCGTCCCGTGGCGCCGCGTTGAGCGGCCAGGGGGCCGACAAGGCACAGCCGGCGGTGCCGGCGCAGAACGCGCCGAGCAGTCGGCGCCGGGTCAGGAACGCAGCGGACAGCGGGTTGGGTGACATAGGGCTCCTCGTAACGATGACTGAATCACGTCATGCGAGCGAACACCTATACCTGACCACCGGCTATCGCCTCGGTTCAGCTTGGGGTGTTAAGGCCGGGGTTGTTACCACGAGCCATAGGGCACGCCGAACTTCTCTACGTAGGCCTTGGAGATATCGCTGAGCGGGCGATACCGTCCTCCCGAACGCCCCAGATACGGCCCACGCGGATCGACCTTGCCCACGACACGGGTGACTTCGATGGGGGCTGTGCACTGACCCCGGATCCAGACTTTGGCGATACCTCCCGGTGCGAGCCCTATGGTTAGGAAATCGCGGTAATCGGTGATCCACTTGCCATCCAGGTTGCAGTAGGACCTTTCAGGCTTGAGCATAAGCTGCCGTGCCTCCTCGGGTATCTCGATATAGGCCTCGTAAGTCTGCGGTTCCACCAGGGATTGCCAGTTCACATAGATCACACGGGGTAGGTCGGCACCGATGACGAGTTTGCCTGCCCCGATACCTGGCCGTTTCGGCCAGCCTTTGGGATTGCCGCGGTTGTCCGGCGGTGTCTGGATCGCCGCGGTGCCACTCATCGCTTGGCGGAATACACGGCCTTGGATGTCCGTTACATCGGCGGTCTCGATCCAGACCTCCATGTAGTCAGGTGAGAACAGGCCTAAAAACCAAGCGTCATAGGGTAGCGGGTGGCCACGGCCGTTGGCGCAACCGGCGAGCATACTCAGCAGCGACAGCAAACAGGCATTGAGCAGGCGACGGGTCTTATTCATTGGGGTAGATCACTCGCTGGTGGTGCCGGCTGGTCGATAACCAGCTAGTCGTCACCATGAGCCATAGGGCACGCCAAATTTCTCGATGTAAGCCTTGGATTCCTCGGACAGCTCGTCATACACCGGCGACTCACCTAGCCATGGCCCACGCGGATCGACCTTGCCCACGACGCGGGTGACTTCGATGGGGGCGAGGCAGGGGGCTTGCAGCCAGACTTTGGCGATCCCCCCCGGCGCTAGGCCGATGGTCAGGAAGTTGCGGTAACCGGTGATCCACTTGCCATCCAGGTTGCAGTAGGCTTTTTCCGGCTTGAGCATGAGTTGTTGCGCTTCCTCGGGTATCTCGATATAGACCTCGTAGGCCTGTGGCTCCACCAGGGATTGCCAATTCACGTAGATCACACGGGGCAGGTCAGCACCAAGGACGTGCTTGCCTTTACCGCCGCCGGGGCTCTTTGGCCAGCCCTTGGGATTACCTTTGAATCGCGATGGAATGCCTTGGCTGAACGCCGTTGGATAGCCCATCGAGACCGTGCCTCCCATCACGCCCAGAAAACCACGGTTTTTGATGTCTACGACTTCGACGGTCTCGACCCAGACCTCCATGTAGTCAGGTGAGAAGAGGCCTAAAAACCAAGAATCGTAGGGTAGTGAGTGACCACGACTGCTGGCGCAACCGGCGAGCACACTCAGCAGCGACAGCAAACAGGCATTGAGCAGGAAGCGGGTCTTATTCATTGGGGTAGATCACTCGCTGATGGTTGTCGGCCGGGCGGTTGACGAAGACCGTATCCAGGTCGCTGCCATTCCGGCCCACGGCTGCATTCCA